>DASYAG010000001.1:0-52743 GCA_036501485.1 Acidothermaceae bacterium
CGGCTATGGACGTCATGCAGGAGTTCGACGTCTTCACCCAGCTCGCTGCGGGCCTGCGCGAACAGCTCCGGCGTCGTACGCAGGTAATGCTCGACGTTCCAGCCGTCGGGATACGGCGCGTTCGCATACGCGTTCCGCGAACCGGGCGCGCCGTAGGTGCCGAGTCCGGGCTGGCCGGTCTGCAGCCGAACGTGCGTCCAACCTTGCGCGACGATCGCGGCGGCGTGCTCGATGGTGTCGTGCACGGTTGCGCCAGCGGCGTGTAAATAGGTCTGCGCTGCGGCGCGCACTCGACCACCGAGCAACTCGTAGACCGGCACGCCGTGACGCTTGCCCGCGATGTCCCACAACGCCATGTCGAGCCCCGACAGTGCGTTGTTCAGCACCGGACCGTTTCGCCAGTACGACGAGTAATGCACGGCTCGGGTGAGATCTTCGATGTCAGCCGGATGCCGGCCGATCGCCATCGGCGCGACACCTTGGTCGACCGCAGCGACCACCGCTTGCCAACGCTGCGTGAAGGTCGCGCAACCAAGCCCATACAAACCGTCGTCCGACGTCTCGACTTTCACCACGACCAGCGGGATGCCCTCGGGCGCCGTAACGACGGCACGGACGGCGGTGATGCGAAGGTCGTCGCGGTCAACCCATGGCGCCTGGTTCAGGGCTGGGGTCATGCCGACGCCTGGTCGAGGTCGCGGTCGCCGACCGGCCAGATGTGGCGAGGTTCAAAGCCGAAAAGTTCGCGAGCGCGGGAGACGTCAAAGGGTGCGGTGCGGCCGGGAAACCGCGTACGCCTCGGGACATGCGGCAGATAAGCGTCGAGCAACTGCTCGGTCGGATAAGGGACGAGCGTCGTTGGCGCGGCGACAGTCACAACATGACAGCCGGGACGACGAGGGGTTAGGGCTGCGATGCAAACTGCAGCCGCGTCGCGGTAATCGAGGTAGCCCCACAAGTCGGCTGTGCCTGCCGCGGGATCGGCGGTGAACTGCGCCGCCCGTCGCGGCAGCCGGTCGTCGACGTCACCCAAGAAAGGAAAACGGACGGCGACCACGCTGAGGTTGTGCCGCCACCACATCATCGCGGCGGTCAGTTCGTCGACCTGCTTCGAAAGCGCATAGGGATCTTCTACCTGAAGCGGGAGCTGCTCGTCGATCGGGAGGTAGGCAGGCACCCGTTTCGTCGGCGCGAACGGCATCCCGGTTGCGGAGTGGCTGCCGGCGATGACCGCCCGGCGGACCCCCGCGCGGGCCGCCTGCTCGAGGACCGTAAAGGTCGCGACGGCGTTACCGCCAAACACCTCCTCGGCAGTGCCACCGTCGGGGGACGGAATGGCCGCCAGGTGCACGACGGCATCAACGTCCGCGACGGCCTTGCTGACCAGTTGCACATCGCGCGCATCACCGATGAAGACCTCATCAGCCTCAATTGCCGGCGTCGCGTCTCGCTCCAGCGCGAGTGCCTTCGTGGCGATACCCGCGCCCGCGCAGACCGCCAGCACATGGCGACCGAGCCGACCACCGGCGCCGGTAACCAGCACGCGTTTCAGTGGCTCCGGTGTATCGGACACGTTCACCTCGAGACTCACTGACGCAGGTCACTCACACGCAACCACGCAGCTGCGTCGGCCGGCAACAGGGAATTCTCGATGGGCGCGCTCGCCAGCAATACCGCGTCGTGCTTCGGGAGCGCGACGGGCACTTGCGACGTGTTGGCGATGCATACGAAGTCGTCGCCCCGCGCGAACGTCACCACTCCCGGGGCCGACGCCAACCACGACAGCAGACCGGGCCCGAGCGCGGGAATCGCTCGGCGAATGTGCAAAGCCGCGCGGTAGAGCTCGAGCATCGATTCCGGATCGCCCGTTTCCGCCGCTACCGTAAGGGTTTTCCACCCCGCCGGCTGTGGCAGCCATGGATCGCTACCCGCTGGTCCGAATCCGAACGGCGACGCATCGCCGTCCCACGGGATCGGCACCCGACAACCGTCACGGCCGCGATCGGTGTAACCACTGCGCGACCAGATCGGGTCTTGCAGCAGTGCGGTGGGCAGGTCTTCGACCTCCCAGAGCCCGAGCTCTTCGCCCTGGTAGATGTAGACCGCGCCTGGCAACGCCATCGTCACCAACACGGCGGCGCGCGCACGACGCGTTCCGAGTTCGAGATCGCTGAACTCGCCGAGACGACGGTTGTCCATCGAGAACGACGTGTCTCGACGGCCGTACCGAGTGACGTGACGTACGACGTCGTGGTTCGACAACACCCACGTCGGGGGCGCGCCCACTGGCGCGTGGTCGGCGAGCGTCTCGTCGATCACCGTGCGGATGCGTTCTGCTTCCCAGGCGCAGCCGAGGAAATCGAAGTTGAACGCGGTGTGCAGCTCGTCTGGGCGAAGGTAGCGGGTGAAGCGTTCGCGGTCGGGCAACCACACTTCACCGATCAGGATTCGATCGCCGGAATAGCTGTCGGTCAGGCGCCGCCATTCGCGGTAGACCTCATGCACTTCGTCGAGGTCGACGAACGGGTGTTGCTTCCCCGAACCCTCGGGAGGGACCTCGCGCAACTCCGGATCCTTCGCGAGCAGCGCAGCGGAGTCGATGCGGACACCGTCGGCACCACGGTCGAGCCAGAAGCGCAACACGTCGAGGAATTCCGCGTGTACTGCAGGGTTTCCCCAGTTGAAGTCGGGCTGTTCGGGCGCGAACAGGTGCAGGTACCACTCCCCCGGGCTGCCGTCAGCTTCGGCGATCCTGGTCCAGCCCGGCCCACCGAATATCGAGTTCCAGTCGTTGGGGGGCAGTTCGCCGTGCTCACCGCGACCGGGCCGAAACCAGAACAAGTCGCGCTCGGGCGACCCAGGACCTGCCGCAAGTGCAGCCTGAAACCACACGTGCGCATCAGAACCATGATTGGGAACGACGTCGATGATGACGCGGATGTTCAGCGCATGCGCCTCGGCGATAAGTGCCTCAGCTTCGGCCAGCGTGCCGAACAACGGCTCGATCTTGCGGTAGTCGGCGATGTCGTAACCGGCGTCGGCCATCGGAGACAGGTACCAGGGGTTGAACCAGATGGCGTCGATGCCGAGATCGGCGAGGTACGGCAACCGCGATCGCACACCCGCGATGTCGCCCGTCCCGTCACCGTCACCATCGGCGAAGCTGCGTATGTAGACCTGATAGATGGCAGCGCCAGGCCACCATCTCTGCGCCTGTAACCGCGGTCGGTCCACTGCAGGCGGGTGGAGCTCGGACACCGTGGCAATCCCTTCATTCGTTCGACTTTCATGACGGAGCATCTAGGCGGCAGGCGGACCTACCCGACATCACCCCTTGACGCCACCCGCGGTGAGTCCCGACATGATGTTGCGTTGGAAAATCAGGAAGAAGATGATCATCGGCAGTGAGGCGATGACCAGAGCGGCCGTGAAGAGGTTCTGCGCAGCGCCCGTGCTGAGCTGGTAGAGGCCGACATTGACGGTTTGCTTGGTCGGGTCGGTGAGAACGAGCAACGGCCACAGGAAGTCTTTCCAGACTGCGACCACCGCGAAGATCGAGACCACCCCAAGGATAGGCCGCGAGATCGGCAGCACCACTGACCACAGCGAGCGGATCGGCCCGGCTCCGTCGATCGAAGCCGCCATCAAGAGCTCGTCAGGGATCGAATCAAAGAATCGCTTGAGCAAGAAGATATTGAAGCCGTTGGCCACCGACGGCAGCCAGATAACCCACGGCGAGTTCGTCAGGTTGACGCCGATGATCGGCATGTGAAACGCCGTCAAGAACGTCGGCAACGCCAGCACCGTCGCCGGGATCATCAACGTCGCCAGCATCATGAACAAGATCACGTTACCGAACCGCGGACGCAACTTCGACAGCGCGTAAGCCGCCGCGACGCCGAACACCAGCTGAAACGCGAGCGCGCCGACTGCATAGATCGTGGTGTTGATCAGCAGCCTGCTCAGCCGTAGCTGTTGCCAGGCTTCGACGTAGTTGTGCCAGTGGAACGCGTGCGGGAACCACGTGGGCGGGTCTTGGATAATTTCCTGGGCGGATTTGAAGCCGCCGGTCACCATCCAATACAGCGGGAAGACGAAGATCACGGCGAACAACGGCACGAAGACCGCAAGCACGGTCCAGTAGATGATCTTGCCCTTCCGGCGCTGAAGCTGCGCTTGGGAGATCAGCGTTCTCGTTTGGTAGCGCTCTGCGGTTGCCATCGTCAGGCCTTCTCTGCACGGCTGCTGATGAAGAGGTATGCGCCGCCGAAGATCGCCAGCACCACCAGCAAGATCAGTCCGAGAGCGGCCGCGCTCCCGTAGTTGTTGAAGTGGAACGCGTACTCATAGATGAGATAGACGACGGTCGTCGTCTTACCTTCCGGGCCACCGCCGCTGAGAATGAACGGCTCGAGAAAGACCTGCATGGTGGCCACGATCTGCAGCATCAGCAGTAGCGAGAGAATCAGCCGCGTCTGCGGGATGGTGACGTGCCAGATCCGCCGGAACACGCCCGCCCCCTCGACTTCGGCGGCCTCGTACAACTCACCCGGAATGCTCTGCAGTGACGCGAGGTAGATGAGCGTTCCGGTGCCCATGTTGATCCAGGTCGAGAAGAAGACCAACGAGATAAGCGCCGTGGACGTCGATTGCAACCACTGCGACGTCGGCAGATGTAGATCTCGCAGGACTGTGTTGAACACCCCGTCGCCCGGGTCGTAGAACCACTTCCACAAGAAGGCCGCCGCCGCCGGCGGCATCATCACCGGTAGGTAGACCAGCAGCCGAAAGTACGACCGCGCGTGCCGCAGTTCGTTGATCACCACCGCGACGACGAACGGAACCGCGTACCCGAACACGAGTGCGAACAACGTGAACTCGACAGTCGAACGCCACGCCGTCCAGAACTCTGGATCGTTCTTGATGCGGGTGAAGTTCGCCGTGCCAACCCACTTCGTATTACCGGCGAAATTGGTCTTCTGAAAACTCATCACGATCTCGCGGCCGATCGGATACCACGAGAAGTACGCGAAACAAATGACCGCGCCGAGCAAGAATAGGTAGCCGGTGAGGTTGTCGCGAACACGCACCCGCAGCGGCACCTTGCGCCGCGTCCGCCTCTTCGACGACGCCGTCCGCCCCGACCCCGCAGGCGCGGTCGATGCGGCCGGGACACTGATGGCTGCCAACGGAACAAACTCCATTTTGTGTTGGGCGAAAGCGGATCGGGGCGAAACTGCCTGGGACCAAAGGGATTTCAGCCGGAGCGCCAGCTCCTTCCGAGCGCAGTCCCTACGCTCGGAAGGAGCTGTGGCCGGGGGCGGCCGCGTGCTCCAGGGTTCTAGCTAGCTAGCCCTGTATTTCAGCTGCTCTGCGATAGAACCTGGTTCACCTGTGCCGAGTACTGGTCCAGCAGCTTCTGCGGATCCGCACTCTTGTTGGTGAGTACGGCCGACATGAGGCCGTCCAGCACCTTGTAGATCGCTTGTGCGTCCGGAGGCTCGACGTTGCCCTTGAGGTTCGGCGTGACCGTGACGTAAGGCTGGTAGTTGGCCAACGGCAGGTTCGCCGATGCCGCCTTGTCAGCTGCGTCAGTGGTCGCAGTCGCACCCTGGAACAGGTCGGGCTCCGGCAGACCAACCGGGTTGCCAAGCGACTTCGCGCGGGCGTAGTTGAACTGACCGGTACCTGGGGTCAGGTTCTCGTACTCAAGCCACAACAAGCCGGCCTTCACCTGGTCGGGCGTGTCGCTCTTGTTGAACATGTAGCCGTCGCCACCGAGCAAGGTGCCGCTGCCGCTCGCACCAGCGGGCATCGCGCCCATTCCGAAGTTGGTGAGGTCGGCCTTGTCGGTCTGCTGCATGTTGGTCAGGTAGTCGGGCGCACCGATCGTCATACCGAGGTGGCCGGCCGCCATCATGTTGATGGTGTCCTGGTACTGCAGCAGCTGCTTGGAACCCATGTCGTTGTCGGTCCAGCGCATCTGCTTGAGGTTGTTGATGAGCGCGAGGCCCTTGGCATTGTCGAAGTCGGCCTTCTTGCCTGTCGAGTCGACGACGTCGCCACCCTGGGAGTACATCTCCGCCGTAAAGTGCCAGCCACCGGTGTTGCCAGCGCTGTAGTCGGCGTACCCGACGTCGCCATTGCCGAGGGCTGCGATCTTCTTCGCGTCGGCCTGAACGTCAGTCCACGTGGTGGGCGGGCTGTTCGGGTCAAGGCCTGCTGCGGTGAACAGCGCCCGGTTGTAGACGAGGCCGAGGGTGTAGTTCGTCTTCGGCAAGCCGTACAGGTCGCCGCTGTCAGCGCCACCCTTCTTGAACACGTCCAATACCGACGTCTGGATGTCGGAGAGGCCAGGAATGGTCGAGGCGTACTGCTGGATGTCGAGCACCTGACCCGAGTCAATCGCCTGCTGCGTGTCGGTCAGGTAGAGGTAGAAGACGTTCTCCTCCTGGCCACTCGCGAGCTTCGCCGAGAAGGTGTTCGGGTCGTCGCAGGGAGCTTCGTCCTTGCTGTTGATCGTGATGTTCGGGTGCAGCTTCTCAAACGATGCGACGTCGTCGAGCCACTGCGTGCGCTGTGAAGCA
Organism: Acidothermaceae bacterium; assembly: GCA_036501485.1. Classification (GTDB taxonomy): domain Bacteria; phylum Actinomycetota; class Actinomycetes; order Acidothermales; family Acidothermaceae; genus PALSA-607. The sequence goes on from DASYAG010000001.1 coordinate 6,588, forward strand.
GCGGTGGTCGGCGGCTCGCAGTTGACGGTGATGGTGGTCGGAGCGCTGACGTCATTCGCCGCGGCGGAGCTGGCAGGCGCAGGGCTGGCGGGCGTGCTCGCCGCCACTGCGGGTGCACTGGTGGTGGCTGCAGGGGCAGACGCGGAGGTGCTGGCAGCTGCGCTGGGTGCCGAGCTGCTTGGCGCACTCGCTTTGGACTTGCTGCTTGAGCAGCCGGCCACGGTGACAACTGCCGCGACTGCGAGCAGCGCCATCAATCTCTGGTGCTTCATCGAACGTTCCTCCTGGAAAGTCGGTCCGGGGCGTCGCTCGCCGCGGCAGTCACGCAGGTCAACACCGGCTCCGATAACGACATCGACGGCGACGGCGACCTGGCGTTCGCACTCGGCTCGCACGGACGGGTGCACACCGTCCGTGCCAGCTGAGTTGCACCGAAGGTACAGATGCTGACGCCTACGAGCAATAGATTGACTGACTGTTGCAAAATCGTGACGTTCGTATGAATGCTGGACGCAGAATCATCTGAAGTCGCCCAAACTGGCATTTCGGCGGACTTGGTCTCGTTCCCTCGCGACCGCCCTACGGGAAGACCTCGATCTCGGAGAACTGGGCAGCCGGCCAGCCGGTGTTGTCACTGACCGTCAGCCGCACATAGCGGGCACGCACGGGCGCAGACCCCAGCGGCACCGTGACGGTGTTCTTGGTGGTCGGGTCGAAGGTGTAGCCGGTGCTCGGCAGCACGCCGGTGTAGGCCGTCCCGTCGGTGCTCGCGAGCACGGTGATGGTCTGCGTGCGCGTTGTCCACGCTGCGTCAGGCGGCAACGTGAGCACGAGTCGGCTGATCGACTGCGTGCTGCCGAGGTCGATGGTGATCGACTGCGGGAACGCATGGTTCGTGCTCTCCCAGTAACTGCCGGTATTGCCGTCGGTCGCGTTGATCGGTGGGTAACCATCCTGCGAGCCGCTCGCGGTCGGTGTGGTGTTGAGGGCGAGATTCGAGCTCGCCGTCGCGGTGCCCTGCAGTTGGACGACGACCGGCAACGCATCGCCTGAGACTGTGAGGGTGCCAACCCGGCTGCCAGCGCCTGTTGGATCCATCGTCACGTTGATCTCGCACGCTTGCCCTGCGGCGATGGTTGGTCCGCAGTCGTTTTGCTGCCCGAAGTCGCCCGTCGTCGCGATCGAGGCGAGGCTGATGCCGGCCACCCCGGTGTTTTTCAGGTGCACTACTTGGGCACCACTCGCCGTCCCCTCGCTTTGCGTTGCAAACGACAACGCGGCGTGGTCAACGGTGAGCGGCCCGGCACCAACTCGGCCCACGATCAAGGTGTAGACGGCGGATTTCGACGCGCTCGCGCCGCTCGCCGTCACCGTGATGGGGTACTTGCCGGGCGCGACCGACGACGCGGCACTCACCGTCATGATGCGGCTGCCGCCCGCGCTCATAGCTGGCGCGTCAAAGCTCGCGGTGACGCCCGCGGGAAGCCCGGTGGCGACGAGGTGCAGCAGTTGCGCCGAACCAGTCGCTACGGCTGAGGTCACCGAGGTCGTCGTCGAGCCGCCAGGAGGCACCGACCCAGCAGTCGACGCGAGGCCGACGGAGAAGGCGTCTGGCGCTGTACTCGGCGGATACACGTAGCTATGCACGGGGGTTGGCCAAGGGCCGCAGAACGTCTTGTCCCAGCCGGTGTCGCCGCCCTGATTCGTAACGGTGAATGCCTGCTCCGAACTCCCGGTGTAGAGGCAGTTGTAGATCCCGGCGGGGGCGCCGATGTTTGTCGCGACAACGTTCTTGAAACTGGCGGAACCATGCGACTCCAACTGCAGCGCGAAGGTTCCCGCCCCAGCGATGGCGACGTTGGTGAAGTCGACGTTTGTCACCGACGATCCGGTGAACTGGATCCCTTCGTATGAGCTGTCGATGAGGTTGACGTCGCTCACTCTGACCGCGCCCGCCATCGCCGAATCGCTTGCCCAGAACCACAAAGCGCCTACGCCGTAGTGCCAATTGGGATCGAGGACTCCCGTTCGCAGCGCTGTATCGCGGGCCACAGTCGTGGTGCCCGACATCGCCACCGCGTTGAACCGGTTCGCCAGATGAATCCCGCCGCCCTGTGTCTGGGTATCTGACACCACGTCGTCGGTTACTTCGTTGTCGGCACCGCCGTAGATCGCGATGTTATTCGCGAGTATCGGGACTTCGACCGTGTTGAAGCTGATGACGTCGTTGGTGTCTGCGTCGTTCTCCGACCACGCGGCGATCCCGTCATCACCGGTGTTGCGGATGAAGTTGTCGGTGACGGTCGCGTTCGTGATGCCGTCGTGCAGGTTGATACCGTCGGCGGTCGTGTCATCGATTCGGGTGTAATCGATCGTCAGCCCGTCGAACGGGCCGTCGAGCCAGATGCCGACCTTGGTGTGCTCGATCCACAGGTTGGAGATCGTCGAACCTCCACCCATGGCGCCGCCGATGCCGTTGACCTGCGCGGCGTCGTCACGCACGTTCACAGTTCCCTCGATTGCGAAATACGAGAGCGACACGTTGGTGCTGGGGTTGGGTGCCGTGTTGCCGTAAATGCCGATGCCGTCGCCGGTCAAGACGCTGTACCACTCACCCGCGCCCGTAAGGGTGGTGTTGCTCGCAACGACGAGGTGCTTGTTCACCTGAAACGTTCCGGGTGGGATCCAGACGGCGCGCCCTTGCGCCGCGCCCGCAGCAAGTGCGGCGCGGAAAGCGGCCGACGAATCGCGCACTCCGGTGGCGTCGGCGCCGAAAGTTGCTGCCGACAGCGAGCCGGGCGGTTGTGTCCGTGCCGGCGGTGCGTCTTCGAAGTCGACGAGGTCGATCGTGTAAGAGGCAGCAGTATCGTCGGCATCGACTTGCAGCCTGATGCGTGCGCCGGCCGGGAACTCCGCTCCCAGCAGTGCATGCACTTCGTCGTAGAAATGGTGTGGGTTCCCGCTGCTCGCTGTGTTGGTGAACGGGTACGCGCCGTAGTACCAGCTGTACTTGTTCGTCAGCGTCAGTTCACGGTTCTTGTGACCGTTGACGTACACCGACAGCGTCGCGTTGTACGCGGAGCCATCGGGTCGGTCCGGAATGCTGTACCGGACGTCGAGTGAGTTGGTCGGTTGCGACGTGGTGAACTCGACGTACTTCCCTTTGCCCGTCAGGGTCACGGCGGAACGCCCGACAGCCTCGCCTGCGAGGGTATCCCAGTTGCGGTTCTCCGCCAGCACCACGCCGTTGGTCGTTGCGTTCGCCGCCTCCTGCTCGACGAACGGCACCGGCGCGCCGCGGCCAGCCGTCAGCGCCGGCGCCGATCCAGCAACGGTCGGGACGGCGGGGTGGCCAGCGTGCTTGGTATGGGCGTGCGTCACGACGGCGGTCACTGCGAGGGCCGCGATCACGATCGACAGCACCGCAACCACCGCAATCAGGCGCCGCGGGCGCCCAGCCTGCTCACCGCGTGTCGGTCGGGGAGTCGAGGTGGCGGCCATGGTGCGCCACGATGGCACGCGTCAGCTATTCGTCGCAAGATATCGACGGGATGACGAAGGAAGTCGACGAACTGCTAATCCGGGGCCGCGCCGGCCCGGACTGAGCCGACCACGGACGAGCGGCGAGCGGGTCCGGTGCTGCTGCGCACCACGAGCTCGGGCTCGAAAAGCAGTTCTTCCTCAGACGCCTCTGCGCCGTCGATCTGATTGGCGAGCAGGGTGACAACGGCCCGGCCCATCGCATCGATGGGTTGCCGCACGGTGGTGAGCGGCGGATCAGTGCAGTTCATGAAGGCCGAATCGTCGAAACCAACCACCGAGACGTCACCGGGCACCTGAAGCCGAGCCCGCCGGATGGCCCGAATCACGCCGAGCGCGAGCGGGTCGCTTGCGCAGATGATCCCGGTCAGGCCCCGCTGCAGCAGCCGGGTGCCGGCCGCCTGGCCGCCCTCGATCGAGAACATCGCCCGCTCGACGGCGTCCTTGATCGGGATCCCGGCCGCCGTCGCCATCGTGGTGAATGCGTCGAGCTTGCGCTTGGAAGGGATGTGGTCGGGTGGCCCGAGCACCACCCCGATCCGCTCGTGCCCAAGCGCCAAGAGGTGCCCGAAAGCCTGCTCCACGGCGACGGCGTCGTCGGTCGACACGGTGGGGAAACCCAGGTGCTCGACAGCCGCATTGACCAGGACGACGGGAACACCGCGCTCGTGGAGCTGCATGAAGTGCTCGTGCGACGCATCCGCCTCGGCTGCGGCGCCGCCACCGAAGACGACACCCGACACCTGCTGCTCGAGGAGCATCCGGACGTATTCGGCCTCAGACATCCCACCCGCTGAGCTGGTGCACAGCACCGGCGTGAGCCCGCGCTGCGCCAAACCGCCGCCCACGACCTCGGCAAGTGCCGGAAAGATCGGGTTGGAGAGTTCGGGCAGGACGAGCCCGACCAGCCTGACCCGATCGCCGCGCAGCAGCGTTGGCCGCTCGTACCCCAAGACGTCGAGTGCGGTCAGAACCGCGTCACGAGTCGCCGGGGAGACGCCTGCCTTCCCGTTCAGCACCCGGCTGACGGTCGCCTCGCTCACGCCGACCTTCGCCGCGACGTCCGCTAGTCGTTTTGCCACCTGCATAAGTTAACGCAAGCGCTGCAAGTTATTGCAAGAATTCGTCAGTACGTTCGCGCCGTGGGGTGTGGCTAGGTCCAGTTAGGAGGTGCTGGGGCCTGCCCACAGGTTGATGCCGCCCTCGATCGCGTAGCGGTCGATCTCCGCGAGCTCATCGGCGCTGAAGGCCAAATTGTCGAGCGCGCCCACGTTCTGCTCGAGCTGGGCGACGCTGCTCGCGCCGATCAGCACGGAGGTGACTCGCTGGTCGCGCAACGCCCAGGCGAGCGCGAGTTGAGCCAGCGTCTGCCCGCGGCGTTCGGCCAGCTTGTTCAGCGCCCTGACATGCGTCATGTTCTGCTCGGACAGCAACGACGTGTCGAGCGACTTGTTCTGCGCGGCGCGCGAGTCTGCGGGGACGCCATTCAGGTAGCGATCGGTCAACATGCCCTGCGCAAGCGGCGAGAAAGCGATGCAACCCACGCCGCCCCGGCCCAGCACGTCGAGCAGGTCCTCCTCGATCCAGCGGTTGAGCATCGAGTACGACGGCTGATGGATGAGCAGCGGCGTACCGAGCGCGCGCAGGATCGCGATGGCCTCATCTGTGCGGCGGCCGGAATACGAGGAAATCCCTACATACAAGGCTTTTCCTTGACGGACGGCGGTGTCGAGCGCGCCGAGAGACTCCTCCATCGGAGTGTCCGGGTCGAACCTGTGGTGGTAGAAGATGTCGACGTAGTCGAGGCCGAGCCGCGACAGACTCTGGTCGAGGCTTGCTAGCAGATACTTGCGTGAGCCCCGGTCGCCGTACGGGCCTGGCCACATGTCCCAACCGGCCTTGCTCGAGATGATGAGCTCGTCGCGGTACGGCTTGAAATCCTGGGCGAACAGGTGGCCGAAGTTCGTCTCTGCGCCGCCGTAGGGCGGTCCATAGTTGTTCGCGAGGTCGAAGTGAGTGATCCCTAGATCGAACGCCCTGTGCAGGATCGCCCGCTGGGTTTCCAGCGGCTTGTCGTCGCCGAAGTTGTGCCACAGGCCAAGGGATACCGCGGGCAAGTCGATGCCACTGCGCCCACATCGGCGGTAGGTCATCTGGTCGTAGCGGGAATCGGCGGCGTGGTACGTCAAGACGTGCTCCCTGGTTTGGTCACATTCGAACAGCGGTCACATCCGAACAGCGGTCACATCCGAACAGCGGTAACGCCGCTCAGGGTACCGATCAGCACAGTGGTGCCTGACAGGCTGGGTGAGGCGAAATGGGGTAGCGACCCGACGGGAATCTGGCCTACCTGCACCCCGGACGCCGCGTTGAGCGCGACAACAGTCCCCGAGCCGTCGGTGGTGTACAGCGTGCCCGACGCGATCACCGGCGGTCCGGTCAGGTTGGACGCCGCATGCCATCCGACGGTCATGGTGCCGCCCGAAACGGCAACCGCACGAATGCCGTCGTTGCAAGGCAGATAGGCCGTGCTGCCCGAGACCGCAGCGCCACCGAAGGGCTTGCAGAAGGGGCCGATCTGCGTTACCTGGCCGCCCACACCACCGAAATGGCTGGCGTCGAGCAAGTAGCCGGTACCGCGCTTGCCGGCGATGAACACCTTGCCCCCGACGAGGACAGGCGACATCGAGCCAAGATCGAGGTCATTGTCGTTGTCGTTCGCCCACGTACTGGGGGCGAAGTAGTCGAGGCGGCTGAGCGTCGGCGAGAGCCGGGTCACCGAATCCGACCCGTCGTACGTCGTGTCCGATGCGCCGTTACCGGCCGCCACGAGGATCGTGCCGTCGGTGTCCTCGACCGGTCCGGCTGGCGCCCAGATGCCGCCCTCGCGAGTGGTCGGCACCGCCCAGCCAATCGGCGTCCCGCTGCCGTTGCTTGCCACTGACACGACCTGGCCGATGTAGCTCGCACAGTCACCGGCGAGGCCGCCGTACGCGACATACACGCGGCCGTTCGCGACCAGGATCGCGCCGCGTTGCTGGCTGGCGATCGCGGTTCCCGACAACGGGTCGAGCGTGCGATGAAAGACGATGGCGCCGGTGGCGAGGCTCACCCCGGCGAGTGTGTGGTGACCGCCTGCGGTTTCGGCTACCGCTAATACGAGCCCGTCGCTCGGGTCGTACGCAGGAGTGCCGGTGATGCCGAGCGGATCGATATCACCGCACGGAAGCAGCGATTGCGCGATCGGATCAGCAATGTGCGCTCGCCACAACTCCGCGCCGGTCGACAACGACAACCCGTACAACGAGCCGCCCTCGGTTGCGGCGACGACCGTTGTGCCGAGCACGATTGGTTGGCCGTACACCGCGCCGTCTAGCGACGCTTTCCAACCAGCAGAGAAGCTGCCGAATGCCGGCGTCGCCGTTGTAGCGCCGGTGCGTTGCGCATCGTGGTGATAGGTCGGCCAGTCGGTGACACCGCCGACGACAGGCGCCGGTGGCGAGGTCGGCGGGTTGCCCGAACTGAGGCCCGACGCGACTGCAGCCGTGATCGCACTCGTGCCGCCGAGCACGACAGCACTGGGCGCGGCAAGTGACTGGATCGTCTGCCAGGTCTGCGGCGTGATGTAGGACGACGGCGCTAGTAGCAGCGGCCGATCACTTTCACCGGCCCATGCGGCTCCGGCAAGGGCGTCAGGGAAATCGAGGCCGGTCGCCAGGAGCACGCCGTTGCTCGCCGTCGTCCCGCCCTTGACTGCTACGAGCACTGACGCAACTGCGTCGGCGGTCTGGTAGCGGTCGGCCCCTTGCAGGCGCGACAGTGTCGCTCCGTGAGCGGCTGACACTGCAGTCGCTGCAACCTGTGCGCTGACTGCCGTCGTCCCACCAAGCACGACGATCGCCGACGGATGCAGCCTGATGATCTCGTTCGCCGTCTCGGCGGGCATTGTGTTGGGATCGGTCAGCAACAATGGACCACCCGCGACAGCCGCGAGCGCAGAACCGGCAAGTGCATCGGGGAAGTTGGTACCGGTGGCGAGATACACCGTCGTCGCACCATTCGGATACGTCGCCTGCGAGATTGCGACGGCAGTCGCGTAACGGTCCGCGCCCTGCCAGCGCACGACGGTTGCACCATGCGTCGCAACCTGTTGAGCGACCGCAGCACTCAACGCCGACGTGCCGCCGAGGAGTGCGACCTGGGCAGGCTTCAGGCGATCAATCTCTGCAGCCGCGGACGACGAGAGTGAATCGCTCGCGGTAAGTAGCAGCGGGACGCCGAGGTGTCCGGCTGCTGCCGAACCGGCCACCGCATCGGGAAACGTGGATCCCGTGGCGAGCAGCAAGGTGCTGTTGGCGGGGAGCGCATTCGGCCAGCCTGCGTCGGCGACAGCCGCGGCAGTGGCGTAGCGATCAGCGCCAGCTGCCCGCGTGACGGTGAGACCAGTGGCACCGACAGCTATTGGCACACTCGACGAGACGGCTATGAGTGGTGCACCCAACGCGAGCGCGGCAAGCACGCTTACCCATTTCCTCATCGCCCACCCTAGACACGCCGATTTCGCCGCGGTCAACCTCGACGGCTAGAGATTTCGACGGTCCGCCCGGTCGAGTTGTACTCGCCAGTACGGCCCACTCGCGACGACGGCGGCCGCGCACGCCGCGTCGATATCGATGTCGGCGACCTGCCAATCACCGCTGCCATGCACAGTCGTCGGTCCACTCACGCCTACCGTGACGGACTGCAACCCGAAGCCGATGCCGACGCCGATCGCTTTGCCGTAGGCCTCCTTGCGCGTCCACACCTTCATGAAGCCGGCGGCTCGGTCGTCTTCGTTCATGTGCTCGAGGAGGCGCAGTTCGTCGGGCGAGCACACCCGCGCCATCAACTGGGGCGAGGGAGCTGATTGCCGCAACTCCTCGACGTCCACCCCGATTTGCTCGTTCGCGACAGCGACGACAACGTGCGCGCCACTGTGGGCGATGCTCACGAAGTAGCGACTAAGAGCACCGGTGAGTACGGGTCGACCGCTGGGTTCGACCTCGATAACAACCTCTTCGGGGCGGACGCCGGCGATGCGCGCCACCGTTGACCGCAACAGGAGTCGGCCCACGACGAATGAACGCCGAGGCCGCTCGAGACGGATGTCGCTCGCTCGCCGTTGCTCGTGTGCGGTGAGGCGCTGGATCGCTTCGGCGAGTTCATCGGGCGACATGGCTTCGGTGGACGTTGACGCGACAGTGACGAGGTCACTGGCATGAGCCTCCTGCGGGCCGCTGTCCATAACCGTCATCTTGTCGCACCGGGTCCTGTCATACGGGGGCCCGCACAAACGGACGGCGGCGCTGCCTGCTCGACAGTGCCGCCGTCCGCCCTGGGGTGTTGCAGGGGTGGGGCTATGAACTGAGTTGCGTTGTACCCAGTGTCGCCTTCACCGTGGTCGGCGATCCGTTGCGGGTGATGCCGATCGTGACCGTCGTCCCGGACTTCTCCGACCGGATCGCCTGCTGTAGCGCGGTTCCGTCGGCGATCGTCTTGCCGTCGACGGAGGTGATGAGGTCGCCGACCTGGATTCCGGCGGCGGCAGCAGGACTGCCCGCTTCGACGGCTTGCACAAGTGCGCCGCCGGTTGCGTCGGCCACTGATACCCCGAGGAAGGTGCCGCTCTGGGTCGTCCCACTTTGACCTTGGCTGCTGGCCCCCTTGCCTGCCTTCAGCGACGGAAGGTCCGCTACAACGGTGTTGCTCGGGATGGTGAAGCCGATGTTCTGCGCAGGCTCACTGGTCGTGCCTGATGCGACCGCGACGTTGATGCCGATGACCTGGCCCGTGGTGTCGACCAGCGGTCCACCACTGTTGCCGGGGTTGATCGCGGCGTCGGTCTGTAGCAGATTCGACAGGTTGTCGTCAGTGCCCGTGAGGGTGCGGCCCTTCGCGGACAAGATGCCCTCGGTCACCGTCGGCGCGCCACCGTAACCGAGCGCGTTGCCGACCGCCAGAACACTGTCGCCCACCGCAGCAGTGTCGGAGTTGGCGAACGTCGCGGGCTTCAGGTCCGTGACACCCGAGATCTTGATGACTGCAAGGTCTTGTGTGGTGTCGATGCCGACGATGGACGCCGGGTGCGTCCCGCCGTTATTCGGGAGCGTCACCGTGATTGCTGTCGCGCCGTTGACGACATGCGCGTTCGTCACGATCTCACCGTCCGCAGTGATGATGATGCCGGTGCCGGCGCCGCTTTCCTGGAAGCCGCCAAACCCACCGAAGCCGCCGCCTTGACCGCCAGCTCCGGACGAAGTGATCGTGTCGTTGATAAGGACAACCGACGGCTCAATGCGGGCGAGCGCAGTCTTCACGTCAGCGGTAACCGATGCGGCCGGTGGCAACGTACTGGTCGCGGCAGTCTGTGCGGATGCTGTCGACGTCGTGTTGTTGTTGCCGGAGTGGTCATCAACGAGATGGACGACGGTCCCGCTGACAGCGGCGGAGACGACGACCGCTGCGACAACAACTGCAGCGGCTGCGCGGACACCGCGGCGTGGCTTCGCGCCGTCCGCTGTTCCTGCGTCGTTGGTCGGGTTATCGGTTCCGCCCCCGCCAGCGATGACGTCGGCAGGCGCGTTCGCGTAGGACGGGGCACCAAACGCCGCGGTGTCATATGCCGGCTCATCAGCGGCCGCGGTGGTGCCCGGAGCCACGGTTTCTTCGGCTTGGACCTGCGGAGGTGTTTGAGGCTCGGGTGCCTCATCCATGCGCGACCACCACGGCGGAGTTATGCCTGCCGGAAGACTCGGCGGAACGGGCCCGGCGGCCGGGGTCGCTGGGGTCGGCGTGACCGGGCTCGGAGGGGTGGGCGCACCTGGTGCGAACGGCGCGAAAGGAGTCGCCGGCTGCTCGGCCGTTTCGTCGCGCTCGCTGTCGGGCCTGATCTCGTCGCTGGAATCCACGTCCGCTCCTCGCATTCGTCACCGATTTCAATGTCGCCGCGAGAACAGAGCGGCGACCGCTACGACCTAAGGTGCCCGCGGAAGCTGGAGGTTTCCTGTGACAAACATGAAAGCCAGCGAAGAAATTCAGCCTCGGTTCAGACGTGGTTGTGCACAACGAGCTGATTCGTGCACAGATTTCGATGTTCGAACGTGCGTGCGGAAAGTGTCAGTACCCACGGATAGCTTCGTTTCATGTTGATCGCCGAAGTCGATGTCGATGAGTTTGTCGATGAGTTTGTCGATGAGTTTGTCGATGAGTTTGTCGATGAGTTTGTCGATGAGTTTGTCGACGAGTCTGATCGCGCGGTCGTCATGTCGTTGTTGCCGGATGCTCGTCCGGCGTGGTCGAACGAGGAGCTGCTGGAGTTCGAGCCGGGTCGTTTTATGGTCGGCCACTTGTCGTTGCTGGATGTCGACAGCCTCGACGAGGAGTCGGCGTCGGTGGCGCTGACGTTGGTGGAACGCCAACAAGCATGGCTCGCCGAACTGGCGGTGCGACTGACCGCCCGGGTCGCCGGCCCAACTCCACCACCAGATGCTGGTAGCCGGGATCCGTTTGGCCGCGACAGCATCGACGGCGGGGTGAACCTGGTCGCCGCGACGTTGGGGATGACCACCGCGGGCGCGGAGGCCCGCGCCGCTGTGGCGCGCAAGATCACCGAGTCCTTGCCGCATTGCCAATCGATGATGGCGGCCGGCTTCATGGGGTGTCGGCAGGTGCAGCTACTCGCCGAGGCGGTCAACGACGCCGGGCTTGGTCAGGTCGGTATCGCCGCGGTTGACGCGCGAGTCGCGTCGCGGATTAAGGGTCAAAGCTGGCCCGCGTTTCGCCGTACGCTTCGCCAGGCGGTGCTCGCAGCGAACCCGGATCTGGTGTTGGCGGAGCACATGACCGCGATGAAGCACCGGTGGGTGGAAGGTGGACTTCCACGACACCGTGATGAGCCAACTACAGATCAAGATGTCCGCTGTCGACGCGCAAACGGTGTGGCTGGCCATGGATGCCACCGCGATGCAACTGCAGGCTGCCGCCAAAACCGCCGGGCTGGCCGATGAGGGCATCGACGCCTACCGATCTGATGCCGTGGTCGCCTGGGCGAACAATGCACTGGCCGACCCGAACGCACCCAGGCGGCACGGGGCGCCGCCAACAAGTCCAGTTCATCACCGACCTGCCGTCGCTGCTCGGCCTGGCCGACAACCCCGCTGAGCTGGTCGGCTACGGCCCGATCCCCTCCGCACTGGTGCGAGACCGGGCCGCGGTAGCGGATTGGGTGCGGCTGGTCGTCGAACCGGTCACCGGCTTCTTGCTCGACTACGGCACCGTGATCTACCGGCCACCCGCCGAACTCGCCGACTATGTGATGGCCCGCGACCGGCGCTGCCGGTTCCCCGGCTGCAACACCCGGGCGACCGTGTGCGACATCGACCACAACATCCCCGCCCCACGCGGCGACACCTCCGCCAAGAACTGCTGCTGCCTGTGCCGGCGACACCACCGGTTGAAAACCTTCGGCGGCTGGACCGTCGCCCTCCAACCCGACGGCAGTTGTCTATGGACGTCACCCTGCGGCCGCCGATTCGGCTCCGACCCACCACCCCAACTCGAGTGAAGTCGTTGGGCGGGACGATCGCCCGTTGCGTACGGCCAGACCACCGCATCACGTGAGTCCACTCGGTGCCGCGCTGATTCCTGCGCGCGTACCTGTCGATCACTAGGCGAGGAATGCTCGCAGTAGTGCGGCGGTGCCGTCGAGATGCTCCGCCATCGCGTCGCGCGCGGCCTTCGGATCACCCGCGAGAACAGCTTGCACAATCGTGGCGTGCTGCTGGTTTGAGTGCAGGATGTTGCGTGGCAGCAGCGGAATCGCATCGAGCAGATCATTCACTCGCACCCGCGCGTCAGCCACAGCTGACGCCAACGACGGCGAGCCAGACAACTCGGCGATTGCCAGATGCAGCCGCGAGTCAGCCGGCCGGTAACTGGCGAGCGGAGCCTCGAAACAAGCGGTCTGCAAGCGTAACAATCGGGCTCGCTCCCCCGCCCGAAGACTTCGCCGCGCGGCACTTTGGGCGGCGCCCGACTCGACGGCGAGCCGGAACGCGAGCGCATCTTCGAGGTCGTTGCGAGCTGCGGCTGATGGCTTGAGGCGCCGACTCCGGGTGTCTGGCACCGAATCCGTGACGACGAACGTGCCGCCGCTGCGTCCGCGTCGAGACTCTAGATACCCGGCCTCGCGCAATGACCCGATTGCCTCCCGCAAGGTCTCCCGGCTCACCCGCAGCCGGTTCGCCAGATCACGCTCTGCCGGTAGCCGCTCACCGGGGCGCACCACGCCGAGCTTGATGGTGTGCAGCAGGCGCTCGACGGTTTCCTCGAACGCGTTGCCGCTGCGAATCGGCCGAAGCACCGGCGCGAACAGCGATGGCTCGGGCAAGGAACTAGTATCCGGAACCGGAACTTCCGAGCGTGCAGCGTCGATAGCCGGCACATCTGTCGCAAGCGGCGAGACGTCGAGAGCCGCCGACGCTGCGGCCCTGCGCGACAGGCTCACCGTCGCATCCTAGAGCGGCGTTACGTAGGCGCCGCTAATGCCACCATCGACGAGGAACGACGATGCGGTGATGAAAGAGGAGTCGTCGCTGGCAAGGAACGCGACAGCTGCGGCGATCTCCTCGGGCTCGGCGAAGCGACCGACCGGGATGTGCACCAACCGCCGCGCCGCCCGCTCGGGGTCCTTTGCGAACAGCTCCTGCAGCAGTGGCGTGTTCACCGGGCCTGGGCACAATGCGTTCACCCGGATCCCTTCACGCGCGAACTGCACGCCGAGTTCGCGGCTCATTGCCAATACGCCACCCTTCGACGCCGTGTAGCTGATCTGCGAGGTCGCTGAACCCATCACCGCGACAAAGGAAGCCGTATTGATGATCGACCCGCCGCCACGAACCTGCATGTGCGGAATCGCGTACTTGCAGCACAGGTAAACGCTCGTCAAGTTCACTTCCTGTACTCGCCGCCACGCGTCGATCTCGGTCGTGAGGATCGAGTCGTCGTCGGGGGGTGAGATGCCGGCATTGTTGAATGCAATGTCGAGGCCACCGAAGGTTTCGACCGCCGTCGCGTACATCGCCTGTACATCGGCGTCGGACGTCACGTCGGCATGCACAAAGATGCCATCGACGTCGTCCGCCGCTGCCTTGCCCGCGAGATCGTCAATGTCGACGCAGATCACCTTCGCGCCTTCGGAGGCGAAGCGACGAGCCGACGCGAGCCCGATGCCACTGCCGGCACCGGTGATCACGGCGACCTTGTCCTGCAGACGACCTGTCACTTCGGCTCCTTCGTCGAGATGAACACGTTCTTGAGATCAGTGAAGGAATCGAGGGCGTCCGGGCCGAGTTCGCGACCAAGTCCCGACTGCTTGAAGCCGCCGAACGGAGTGCTGTAACGCACCGACGAATGTGAGTTGATCGAGAGATTCCCCGACTCGACGCCGCGAGCAACGCGCAGCGCACGACCTATGTTTTGTGACCAGATCGATCCGGACAGACCGTAGTCGGTGTCATTCGCGATTCGGATCGCCTCGGCTTCGTCGTCGAACGGAACGACTGCGACCACAGGGCCGAACACCTCGTCACGAAATACCGGGGCCGTATGGTCTTTCGGGAGAACCACAGTCGGTGGGTACCAGAAGCCCGGACCATCAGGCGCGGAGCCGCGAAACGCGACCTCGGCGTCGTCGACGTAGCCGGCCACCATCGCCCGCTGCTCGGCACTGATCAGCGGACCCATCTCACTCGCTTCGTCGCGTGGGTCACGCACTTGCACGCCCATGACCGCTGGCTCGAATAACTCCAGAAAGCGATCGAAGACACTGCGCTGCACAAGAATTCGCGAGCGCGCGCAACAGTCCTGACCTGCGTTGTCGAACACCGCATAGGGCGCGGTCGCCGCAGCTTCCGCAAGGTCCGCGTCGTCAAACACGATATTCGCACTCTTGCCGCCGAGCTCTAACGTCACGCGTTTCACCTGGTCTGCGCAGCCAGCCATGATCGCCTTGCCAACGGCAGTCGAGCCGGTAAAGCAGACCTTGCGTACGGCGCGATGCGTGACAAACCGTTGCCCGACAACGGATCCACGACCGGGCAGCACGGTGAACACACCCTCGGGGATGCCTGCTTCCAGCGCGAGTTCACCGAGCCGAATCGCCGTCAATGGCGTCAACTCTGCGGGCTTCAGAACGACGGTGTTTCCAGCTGCGAGCGCGGGTGCGAACCCCCAACCGGCGATGGGCATCGGAAAGTTCCACGGCACGATGACGCCGACCACACCGAGTGGCTCGCGAAACGTGACGTCGATGCCACCCGCCACCGGGATCTGCCGCCCGAACATCCGCTCGGGTGCAGCCGAGTAATAGGTCAGCACGTCTCGGACGTTGCCGGCTTCCCACCGAGCATTACCGATCGTGTGCCCTGAGTTCGCGACCTCGAGCTGCGCCAACTCTTCGAGCGCGCCCTCGACTGCTTCAGCAAATCGGCGCAGCAACCGACCGCGATCCGCCGGCGCCACCTCGCGCCACGACTCGAAGGCAGCAGCGGCATGGTCGATTGCGGCATCTGTCTCGTGCAGACCTACCAGTTGAACCGTCGTCACCAGCTGCGCCGTCGCAGGGTTGATTACGTCGTGTTCGATTGCAAGCTCCGGCGCAGCAGTCGTCACAGTCGCTCGAATCCCCTGACGCGCTCCCAGTCAGTCACCGACCGCTCGAACGCCGCGAGCTCGACGCGCGCATTGTTCGCGTAGTGCGAGACCACTTCGGAGCCGAACGCCGACATCGCCAGCTCGCTCTTCTCCCACAGCTCGAGCGCGCCGCGAAGAGTCGTCGGCAAGCGAGGGAAGTCCGCCACGTACGCGTTACCGGTGAATGCAGGCGGCAGCTCGAGTTCGTGCTCGATGCCGTATAGGCCCGCGGCGATCATCGCGGCGACCGACAGATAGGGGTTGGTGTCAGCACCCGGTACTCGGTTTTCCAACCGAAGAGACGACGGGGAGTGGCCGACGATGCGTAACGCGCAGGTCCGGTTGTCGCGACCCCAAGCGATCGCGGTCGGCGCGAAGCTGCCGTCGACATAGCGTTTGTAGCTGTTGATGTTCGGCGCGTAGAACAACGTGAGCTCGCGCAGCGCATACAGCTGGCCTGCCAGAAAGTGCTCGAACATGGGCGAGAACCCGTGCCTGTCCCCGTGCCCGTCGCCGGCGAACACCGCACCGCCGTCCGCATCACGCAACGACAAGTGAATGTGGCAGGAGTTACCCTCGCGCTCGTTGTACTTGGCCATGAACGTCAGGCTCATGTCCTCCTGCGCCGCGATCTCCTTTGCACCCGTCTTGTAGATGCTGTGGTTGTCGCAGGTGACCAGCGCCTCGTCGTAGAGGAACGCGATCTCATGTTGCCCGAGGTTGCACTCGCCCTTCGCCGACTCGACGCGCATTCCGGCGCCTTCCATGCCGTTGCGAATGCGCCGTAGCAACGGCTCGACCCGGCTGGTGCCAAGAATCGAGTAGTCGACGTTGTACTGGTTGGCCGGGACCAGATCTTGATACTTGCGGGAGAACGCGTCCTCGAAGCTGTCCCGAAACACGATGAACTCCAACTCAGTGCCGACCATCGCCCGCCAGCCACGTTCTTGTAGCCGATCGAGTTGGGATCGCAAGATGCCCCGAGGAGAAGCCACAACCGGCGCGCTCTCGACGTCAAGGAGATCGCACAGCAGCAGCACGGTGCCCTCATGCCATGGCACCCGTCGCAGCGTCGAAAGGTCGGGCCTCATCACGAAGTCGCCATAGCCAGACTCCCAGGACGACATCGCGTACCCGTCGACCGTGTTCATCTCGACGTCGACTGCGAGCAGGTAGTTGCATCCTTCGGTGTCGTGCTCGACGACCTCGTCAAGGAAGAACCGCCCGGTCAGGCGTTTGCCTTGCAGGCGGCCCTGCATGTCTGGCAGCACGATCAGGACCGTGTCGATCGTGCCGGCGTCGACCTCGATGCGCAGTTGCTCGACGCTGATCAAACCTTGGCGCGGGGTGTGTTCAGACACCGCGGACCTCCTGACTTATCGACGCCTCATACCCGACTTGCCGTCTAAGCAGTCCAAGCCGTCTCACCGGGCGGTGCGGGTGCCAGCGTTTCACGCCGACACCCGCACCCACACCGACACCCGCACCAGCACCAGCACCAGCACCGAAAGACCGGCAGACATCCCTAGCCGAGCGACGAAAGTTCCGCCTCGATCGCGGCGAGTTCCTCCGCAGTCCCCTGCACCTTCGGGCCGGTGAACCACTTGCGAGCGGAGACCAGCCAGTAGATGCCGGCGAAGCCGATGACCGCAACCACAGCTACTGGAGCGAAGTTCCAGCTGTTGACGCCGGCCGGGTGGAACTGCGGCAGCATCAGCGGGAAGCAGATGATGACCACCCACACAACAGCGGTCCACCCGATGATCGGGCTCCACTTACCAAGCTGCCACGGACCAGGCGTGAAGTCCGATCCACGCATCCGGCGAAGCAAGACCGGAATGACGTAGGAGACGTAGAGGCCGACGACCGCAACGGACACGATCGCGAAGAATGCGACCGAGTAACCCTTGTTCTGGTACAGCGACGGCAGGCCGAGGATGAAGGCGCCGACAACCGCGAACCAAATGGAGTTCGTTGGGGTGCGGGTGCGCTTGTTCACCTTGTGCCAGAGCTTCGAGCCAGGCACCGCACCGTCACGGGAAAACGCGTAGATCATGCGCGAGTTGGCAGTCACCGACGCCATGCCGCAGAAGAACTGCGCGACGAGGCAGATCAGGATCAGGAACTCGGCAGCGTGCCGACCGATTGACGCGACCCACAAGACGCCAGGTGCGTTGATGCCTGCTCCCGCAGCAGCAACGTAGCCGTCGCTGCCGATGGCGTAAGGAATCGCGTAGGTGAGGCCGATCATCAGGACAAGACCGGCGACGACCGACACCCAGATCGACGTCATGATGCCGCGCGGCCCGCTCGTTGCCGCGTCGCGCGTTTCTTCCGTCATGTGAGCGGACGCGTCATACCCAGTCAGCGTGTACTGCGCCATCATGAGACCGACGAGAACCACCCAGATCGCATGGCCACCGAAGCCCCAACCGAGGCCGTCGTAGTACTTGGTGAACACGCTCGAGATCGCCTGGTGCTTATGCGCATCCGGCAGGATGAACAACGCGCCGACGATCACGACGACGCCGGTGAGGTGCCACCACACGCTGATGTTGTTCAGCATGGAGATGATGTTCAGGCCCAGGGAGTTCAGAATTCCGTGTGCGATGAGCACCAACGTGTAGATCCCAAAGAGGCTCTTTGCAGTTCCCTGGAACCCGGTCGTGAGGTTCAAGAAGAAGCCGCAGAACGTTGCCATGGCGAAGTCGATGGACGCAGTGACCGCGACCTGGCCGAGCAGGTTGAACCACCCGGTGAACCAACTCCAGACCGGCGCCCTGCCGTCAGGCGCGAGCTTCGCTGCCCAGTAGTACAGACCGCCGGCGGTCGGGAAGCTCGAGCACACCTCGGCCATGCCGGCGCCGACGAGCATGACCATGCCGCCCACGAAGAGCCAGCCCCAAACAATGACGCGCGGGCCGCCAGCAACCATCCCGAGGTAGTACGTCGTGATGCCGCCGGACAGGATCGAGATGATCGTGAACGAGACGGCAAAGTTGGAGAACCAGCCCATGCCACGGTGCAGCTCTTGGGCGTAGCCGAGCTCGTGCAGACGCTGCTCGTCGGCATTCAGGACGGCAACGCCGGGCGTACTGGTGGGACGAGACTCCGTGAACTCGGACATCCCGCTTCCTTCCTCGGGTGGGAGGGTGGCTTATTGGTCTGGTAGCGGACCATAGACCCGCCTAGTTCCCACGGCAAGGGGTACGCAGAACGCGAACGTTCGCACTTCCAGACACCACTTCCAGACACCACTTCCAGACAAAGGGCGGGGACGTCGGCGGCGCGCGGTTGTACGGTCGCTACGCCAACGTTGACGGCGACGCGGCAGCGCGGTTCGCTGCGAGACCGATGAACGCTTCGAACAGCCGGCGGTCGTCGAGTTGTTCGGGATGCCATTGGACACCGAACACCGGCCGACCATCATCGGCCTCAAGCGCTTCCGGCGTCCCGTCGTCGGCTCGGCCGACGATCCGAAGCCCCGGCGCCACCCGGTCGACGGCCTGATGATGGTGACATGCCGTCGGCACGCCGGCGCCCAAGGTGCGGCCGATCCAGCTGTCGGTGTCGAGCGTGACCGCCCGTGTGCTGAAGATCCCGCTGCCCTCGGCGTGCGGCAAAACCCCTTCAATCTCAGGCAAATGCTGGATCAGATCCCCACCGAGTGCGACGTTGAGCACCTGGAGTCCACGGCAGATACCGAGCACCGGCACACCTGCCTCGACAGCCCCGCGGACAAGCGCGAGCTCGGCGTTGTCGCGGTCGGCCCGAAACGGTCCGGCAGCTGGATGCGCTTGCGCGTCATAGGTCGTTGGGTCGACGTCGGCACCGCCGCTGACCACCAAACCGTCGAGTGCGCGCAGCACGTCGAGCACTCCCGAAGCCGCGGGCGGCACCAACACAACCGCACCCCCGCTGGCAGCGATCGCGTCGGTGTACAGCGTCGACTGGACGTCGGCCAACCGATCCCACACGCCCCAGCGCGCGTTCTCACGGTACGTCGTGAGGCCGATGATCGGTCGTCCCATGACCCTCGTCCTTCGGTTGCTCAACTTGCCACGCCTGCTGTCAAAAGGTATCGCAGCAGACCATTGAGGTCGAAGGAATCAGATCTCAAGAATGGCGTCCAGCCCCGCCGGTAACGGCTCGCTGTGCACGATCCGCAAGCGCTGGGTGGGCCGGGTCAGCGCGACGTAGAGGTCGTTCGCACCGCGGGCCGACGCGGCGAGTATTCGAGCCGGCTCAACAAGCACGACGGCGTCGAACTCCAGACCCTTGGCCTGACTGACGACGAGCACCCCCACGGGCGAGTCGAGGGCACCGGAGCCCGACCCGACTACTCCCGGCGGCAACGATGTGGACAGTGCCAGCTGCAGCGAGCCCACTTGCGCGGCGGGTGCGATGACCGCGAGCCTGCCCTCGCCAAGCGTGTCGAACTCGGCACGCACCACATCAACGATTGCGTCGACGTCACCTGACGCGATGAGGTGCGCCGTCGGCGGCACGTCGCCGTCGCGCACCGAACGCGGTGCGGTCGCCGCCACGCCGGCGGCCTCGAGCATCGCGGATGCCAGGACCATGACCTGGGCCGGCGTGCGGTAGTTGACGGTCAACTCGGTGAGCCGCCAGCGACCGCCGACGTACGGATCCAAAACCTCGCCCCACGAGTGAGCACCCGCCGCCGAACCGGTCTGTGCAATATCGCCGACGAGCGTCATTGACTTCGCGGGACAACGCCGCATCAGCAACCGCCACGCCATCGGCGACAACTCCTGCGCCTCGTCGACGACAACGTGCCCATACGCCCAGGTTCGATCCACCGCAGCACGCTCGGCAGCACTCAGGATCGGTCCTTCGTCGGCGAATCGACCGGCAAGCGCTTCCGCGCTGACGAGACCACCAGCTCCCCCTGAAATCTGCAGGGCGCCCTTCGCATATTCGATTTCGGCCGCCCGTTGCTGCGCTGCCTGCCGCTTCAACTCATAGCCGCCGGTGTCGTCGTCGCCAAGGAGCTCGGCGGCCTCGTCCAGCAACGGCACATCGGAAACAGTCCATAGCGCACCGCGGTCACGTCGCAACAACGCCCGCTGGTCGTCGTCCAGATAAGGGGCTGCTGCCGCCAAGCGATATGGCTCGGCGTACAAACCTTCGAGCAAGCTTTGCGGCGTCATCGGCATCCAGGTGAGGTTGACCTCGCGTCGCACGTCTGGTGATTCGCGCAGGTCCGCGAGCAACTCGATCCGGTTGTCAGCAGAGAGTTGGACGCCGAGTAGGCGCGCGTACTGCGACGCCAACCCGTCGAGAATCTCCTTGACATACGACACTCGCGCGAGGTTGTGCGGCCGGCGATTGCGACGGGCGTGTGCGCGGGCCGCCGCAACAACGTGCGGGCGCAGCACCAACTGGTGGCCTTCGACGTTCAGCATCCGCGGGCCATCAGGAATCCGCTGCCGCTGCTCGACTGCGGCGGCGATCACGTCCGCCATGCGGACGTCGCCCTTCAACGCGACGACCTCAGCCACATCATCTGTGGTTGCCACGACACCGGGCAGCAACTCGCCGGGCGTCGCCATCACGACACCCGTTTCGCCCAGCGACGGCAGCACTTTCTCGATATAGCGCAAGAAAGTCTGGTTCGGTCCGACTAACAGCACGCCGCTTCGGGCCAGCCGCTCGCGGTGTGTATAGAGGAGATACGCAGCGCGGTGCAGCGCCACAGCGGTCTTCCCGGTACCGGGACCGCCCTGAACGACAAGCACGCCAGGTAGTTCGGCCCTGATGACGTCGTCCTGCTCGGCCTGGATCGTGGCAACGATGTCGCCCATGCGGCCGGTGCGTTTCGCGTTAAGCGCGGCAAGCAGCGCACCCTCACCCGACAGCGTCGAAAGATCGCTCGCCTCGAGCCCGTCAAGATCGAGGACCTCGTCCTCGATCGCCGTCACTGCTCGGTTGCGCGTCGTCAGGTGACGACGGCGCACGACATCGCCGGGAGACGCCGCGGTTGCCTGGTAGAAGAGCCTCGCGGCCGGCGCTCGCCAGTCGATCAGCAGCTGGTGACGGTCCTCGTCGGACAACCCGATGCGGCCGACATATCGGCGGCCCTCTTCAACGGTGTCGAACCGCCCGAAGACCAGCCGATCCTCGACCGCCCGCAGCTGCGAAAGGCGCTGCTCGTAGAGGCCCGCGAATGAATCGCGCTCAGACCGGTTCTGATGGGTCCCCGAAGGAGCAGTAGCCCGGACGGCGATCAGCTCACGTTCGGTGCGGTCGCGCAGCTCATCGAGCCTGGAGTACAGGCGATCGACGTACTGCTGCTCGCGCCCGAGTTCGGTCTCTACGTCAGCCACCGAACCCCTCCCGATCTGCACTACCGCCGATCGTGCGGCGTCTACCCTACCGGTCTGCTGCCGGTCATGCCCGACGCGTGACATTTGTCTGAGGCGCTCCGGGCCCGTCGGCCGATACCTTGGGTTGGTCAGCTAACCGGAGCTAAGGAGCACGCAGGCGTGATCGAGGCGCGCGATCTCAGTAAGCGGTACGGCGACAAGCTGGCGGTCGATCACCTGTCGTTCACCGTGCAGCCAGGCACTGTTACCGGTTTCCTTGGCCCAAACGGCGCCGGCAAGTCGACGACGATGCGGCTCCTTCTCGGACTTGACCGTCCTGACACCGGCAGCGCAACGATCGACGGTCGGCGCTACCGCGACCTCGCCGAGCCACTGCGCGTTGTCGGCGCGCTGCTCGAGGCGCGGGCCGTGCACAGCGGTCGAACCGCTTACAACAACCTGCTCGTGTTGGCGCAGAGCCAAGGCTTGCCGCGCAAGCGCGTCGACGAAGTGATCGAGCTCGTCGGCCTGGGCAGCGTTGCCAAGAAGCGAGTGAAGGGATTCTCGCTCGGCATGGGTCAGCGGCTCGGTATCGCGGCCGCACTCCTCGGCAACCCCGACGTCTTGATACTCGACGAGCCGGTCAACGGCCTCGACCCGGAAGCGATCCTGTGGATCCGTAATCTGCTCAAGCGACTCGCATCTGAGGGCCGAACCGTCTTCGTCTCCAGTCACTTGATGAACGAAATGGCCGTTACGGCCGACCACCTGATTGTCATCGGTCGTGGCAAGCTGATGGCCGATTGCACGACGGAAGAGTTCATCGAACGAAGCTCCGAGAAGTCGGTGCTGGTGAAGTCTCCCGACGTGGCCCGGCTGGCTGAGCTCATCACGGCCGATGGCGGTGTCATCGCGCAGGCGGACGGCGACGAGGTGACCGTCCGCAATCTTGCTGCACCTCGGATCGGGCATCTCGCCGCAAGCGCCGGCATCGAGCTCCATGAACTCGCTCCCCAGGCAGCATCGCTCGAGGAGGCGTTCATGGAACTGACCCGAGGCAGCGCCGAGTACGAGGGATCGATTGGCGGCGCGCCAATCCCGGCGTCCGCACCTCCATCGTCAGCAGGGGCGAGTGCCGCATGACGACCGCAATCGCAACCCCGCCAGCCGTCAGCGACGCTCCTTCCAGTGGGGTCAAGGCCGCGCGCCTGCTGCGATCGGAATGGACGAAGCTCGTCACCGTGCGTTCGACCTTGTGGTCGCTGCTCCTGCTCGTAATTCTCACGCCGGGTCTTAGCGCGCTTCTCACCTGGCTAAACGAGCACAACTGGGCCAAGGCCGATCCCTCGCAGCGCACGAACATCACCGATGATCCAACGAGTTTCATCCTCGGTACCGGCTTCGCATTCGGCCAACTGACGATCTGCGTACTCGGCGTCCTGGTGATGGCCGGTGAGTATTCGACGGGTTCGATCCGATCGAGCCTGCTTGCGGTGCCAAAACGGACGCCGATGCTCGTGGCAAAATGCACCGTCTTCGCTGCTCTCGTCTTCGTCTTCGGTGAACTCGTCGCGTTCCCGTCGTTTCTGATCGGCGCAAAGATTCTGCACAACCACGTCGTCGTCTCGCTCAGCGATCCCGGAGTGTTTCGAGCAGTGATTGGCGGCGGGCTCTACCTTGCGGTGCTCGGGCTGTTCGCGCTGGCGATCGGTGCACTGGTACGCCACACGGCCGGAGCCATCACGGGAGTTATCGCGTTCGTCCTCGTCCTCGCACCACTTGCCCAACTGTTACCTGGCAGCCTCGGGAAGCACGTGCACGCCTACCTCCCGTCAGAGGCTGGGCATTTGATCGCGCAGGCTCACCAAGCCAAGGGCGACCTGCTGTCGCCCTGGCAAGGGTTTGGTGTCTTCTGCCTGTGGACAGCACTACTGCTAGGCCTCGCGGCCTGGCTTTTGAACCGTCGTGACGCCTAACACTTCAGCGCCTAACACTTCAAGACACAGGGGAGCCCATGTCCGAACCGACCGACCCCAATATTCAGCCGACATATCAGCCTCCGCCGCCCGCTCCGGGGTACGGGGCAATGCCGCCCGCCCCTGCGTACGGCGGCTATGGCGCGATGCCACCAGCCGAGTACGGCCAGCCCGTTGCCGTCGGACCGGCGCCGTCGTCGGTGGTCACCGCAGTACGGCTGATGTTCGTTGCCGCTGCCCTGGGGTTGGTGTCGTTAATCGTTGCGTTCTCAACCAAGAGCACGTTGCGCGCAGACATCGCGAAGAAGAATCCCAATTTCGACTCGGCAAAACTCAACACCGCGGTGAACGTCGCGATCGGCGCCGGGGTCGTGTTCGGCATCATCTTCGTGGTTCTCTTCATTCTGCTGGCACTGCAAGTGCGCAAGGGCAAGAACTGGGCGCGCGTCGTCACCTGGGTCATCACCGGGCTCGGCATCATCAGCGCGCTCGCTTCGCTCGGCCAAACCGTCGCAGCCGCAAGCCGTGTGGTCAGCCTCGTCAGCGGATTGCTCGACATCGGCATCGTCGTGCTTCTTATGCAAAAGACGAGCAACGCCTTCTTCAAGCCACGACGCAACTAGGGCGACTCCCCATCAACTAGGGGGGGCGACTGACCTATCGAGGACCAGTAGGCGACCGCTGCGAGCCGGCACGTGCAGGTATTCCCCGTCTGTAGTCGCATGTAGTTGTTGATCCGAACTCGTCCAGTTCACCGCGATGACCGCGTGGCGCCCGTCCGCTAAGACGAACTGGCGACTGATCAGGCCTGGTCCGGGCACCGTCCACGATGCCCAGGGTGCGACGGCTGCCGGAGCTAACAGGCCTTCGATTGCCGATCTCGTCGCGGCATCGGGTCGGCGTCCGTACGCGATCGACGGGTAGGTCGCGATCCACACCGCCGAGCCGGCACCGTAGCTCGCCTCGCACACCGCGACGGAGCCGTCAGGGAAATGGCCGATGGCAGTCGCTGTGTCGAGTCGCAACGACTCGCGTTGCCACGCGCCGATGAGCGAGGCGCCGCCAGCCACCGCGACAGTGACTTCGTCGACGGCATCGGTCTCGACCTCGTGCGCACCGAAGATCTCGGCAAGGCCGAGACCAGGAACGACCGGACGGCGACGGCCGAGCGAGGTGTATTCGCCGGGCGCGCACTCAGCGACAAGGCGACCGCCCGCGCGAACGAAGTCGGCCAGCCTTTCCGCCATCGGTTCGTCGACGACCGTCGGCATCGGCCAATAGAGCGTCCGAATGTGTTCGGGTACGCCCGTGGTCGCGAGTTGGTTCTCGTGCAACACCGTGACCGGTACGTCGAGATCGGCAAAGATGCGGTAGGCGCCTATGACGGCGTCGCGGTAGACGTCCATGTGCCTGTCCGTGGCCCATGCGTGTAATGCAGATCGTCGCGAGAGCAGGAGCGCGACCGTCGGCGATACAACGACCCGACCTTCCATCTCCGGTAGTTCGCATGCAGCCGCGCCGCGCGAGGCCGCCTCGACGCGTGCGGTGAGTGAGCCGTCAGGCGCACACAAGCCGTATCCAGGGCTTTCGGGCCCGAGCAACTCTGGCCGCCACTGCCAGAACATGACTCCGCTGGCACCAGCAGCGAGGGCGTTCCACATCCACAGTTCTACCGAGTCTGCGGCGGGATGCGGCGTGCTGCGCAAACCATCCCGCCGTCCGCGCCCTCCTTGAAGTTCTGCTTGCCAGAACGGCTTCCCACCGGCCGCGTCACGTGCAGTTTCGAGGTTGAACAGTTGCTCGACGTGATCGTCGTTCATGAGCCACGTTGGAAAGCTGGAGGTGCCGAACGCATCGACATCGCGCGTGAGCGAGAACTCATCAAGTGTGTGCGTCGCCAGTTGTCCCGTGAAGCCACTCAACGCGACGTGCGTCATGACCTGGTGGCCTGCGTCGACCGAACGGACCGCGTTGACGCGTGCCTCCAGCCACTCGCTCAGGGTGTCGAACCAGAACTGCCGCCAGTCAATGACATCTGGCACGGCCTCGAAGAGTCGAGGAGGCTGTACGTGCTCCCAGCTCCCGAATCTGCGCGACCACGCATCGTTCAGCGCACCCAACGAGGAATAACGGCGTTGCAACCAAGCAATGAACTCAACCCGTGACGCCGCGCAATAGCAGTACCACCGATCGGGGAAGTATGACGCCGGCTCGACGTGCGGTTCGTTCCATACATCCCATGTGAGCAGCGCTGGGTGTTCGCGATAGCGCTGCACGACGGTGATCAGAAACCGCTCGGCGGCAGTCCAGACCTCCGCATTGTGAAAGCACAGACCCGGCCAGCCACCGCCAGGTGTGTTCATCGCGGCCGTGAGTGCAATCGGCCGGTCTTCGTGATCGTGATACCTGGCACCAGGCGCGGCGTCCTCAAGCCAGTACGGAGCATTCTCGAGGATCGTGTTGATGACGACGCGCAGCCCGTTGGTCGCAGCGAGGTCCATCAACGCATCGAAGTCGTCGAAGTCGATCTCGTCGCTGGAGGGCTGCATCCAACTCCAGCAGGCCCAGAACTTTACCGTGTTCATGCCGCTCGCCCGCATGCGAGCGAGGTCGCGACCCCAATCCTCTTTGGGCGGGTTCGGCGGTCGGTAGTACTGCGCGCCGACCGCAATCATCCCTTCACTGCCCCGAGCGTGAGCCCGCGGACCAGGAAACGCTGCGCGAGGAGACCGAGAATGAAGATTGGCACCATGGCCAACACCGCTGCTGCCGAGCTACCACCCCAGTCGATAGAAACCGATCCGACAAACGAGGCAACTCCGATCGGCACCGTCTCGGTGTGAATCCCCGACAGTACAAGTGCGAACAAGAACTCGTTCCAGGAGAAGATCAGGCACAGGATCGCCGCCGCACCAAGGCCTGGCGCGGTGAGCGGTAACGAGATACGTGCGAACGCTCCGAGCGGACCGCTGCCGTCGACTAGCGCAGACTCCTCGAGTTCGCGCGGGAGATCCTCGAAGAACGACCGCATCAACCAGATGACGATCGGCAGGCAGAAGGTCGTGTGCGCGGCAATCAAGGCCCAGTACGTGCCAAGCAGGGTGAGCTTCTCGAAGACCACAAACATCGGGACGACCAGCGCTACTGCCGGCACCATGCGGGTGAACAACACGCCGCGCGCCCACCACTCGCGGCCCGGCACTGGGAGCCGTGCGAGCGCGTAGGCAGCAGGCACTCCCACGACGAGCGACAACGTCGTCGAGCCGGCCGCGACGATCGTGCTGTTGACGAGGTACTTCAGAAAATCCAGACTTCCGAGCACCTTGTGGTAGTTCTTCAGCGTCGGGTGAAACGTGAGATGCGGCGTTGCCGTGAAGATGGCCGACGGCGTCTTCAGCGAGTTGATCGCGACGGTCAGGATCGGTACGAGTACCCAGATCAAGAAGATGCCGACCACGACGTAGCTTGCGATCTGCCACGGATCAGCACGTCGTCGCCGCCGGGCCTTTGGCACCTGCACCGGCGTCTGCACGGGCGCGGTCATGGTTAGAACACGTCCCGTCTGCGGAGAAGTCGGATATAGATCGCCGAGATAATCACGACGGTGACGAGAATGAAGATGCTCAGCGCCATCGCGTAGCCCATGTCGAAGTACGAGAATCCG
This sequence comes from Acidothermaceae bacterium, assembly GCA_036501485.1. Classification (GTDB taxonomy): domain Bacteria; phylum Actinomycetota; class Actinomycetes; order Acidothermales; family Acidothermaceae; genus PALSA-607. The sequence continues at coordinate 33,827 of DASYAG010000001.1, forward strand.
GTTTGGTACGTGTAAAGCCCGATCGTTTGGGTCGCATGCACCGGCCCGCCCTTCGTGATGACGTAGACGGTGTCGAAGATCCGATACGTGTCCATCGTGCGGAACAAGAGCACGAGCAGGATTTGTGGTGCGATCGACGGCAGCACGATCGACCGCAACACGCGCAGATGCCCAGCACCATCAACCGTGGCAGCCTCGAAACGCTCTTCCGGAATCGACAGCATGCCGGCATGTAGCACCAGCACGACAAACGGTGTCCACTGCCAGACATCAACGAGCATCAGGCCCGGTAAAGCCAGCTGTTCACTGCCGAACCAATCGATGCCGTTGTGGTCCCCGAAAAGCGCGAGAAACTGGCTCAAGACGCCGAACTGCGGATCAAGCATGTAGCGCCACAACAACGCGGTGACGACAGGTGCAACGATCATCGGCAGCAAGATCAGTGAGTTCGCGAGTCGGCGTCCCTTGGTCATTTCGAACAACGCGGCAGCGATGATGAAGCCGAGCACGAGCTCAGCCGAGACGGTGCACACGACGTAGACGGCAGTGTTGCGAAGGGCGCCGCGAACGAGCGGGTCGTGCAACATGCGGTCGTAGCTGTGCAGCCCGGAGAACGGTTTCGGACCGTTGATGTCGGTGAGTTGCCAGGTGTGCAGTGACAGGTAGATCGCGTAGCCCAACGGCACCAGGATCAGCGCTCCGAGCAAACCCATCGCCGGCGTGAGCATGACGAGCCCGAGTCGTCTGGCGGGCGCGTCAATCCCTCTCCTTCGGGAGCGGCCGTTACTCAACGCCTTCCTTTCTGTTACATGTGAGGGCCGGCGCGCCGCGGTCCCTAGCGTCACGCCGGCCCTCCTGTTCGTCGTCGACCGACCCTAGCCGCCGAGTCCTGCGACAAGGTCCTTGTGCATGGTGGCTGCCGCCTGTGCTGGCGTCGCCTTTCCGAGGATCGCTTGCTGCACAGCCGTTTCGATCTCGTCCTGGATCTTCGGCCACGACGCGAGGCTGGGCTGCGGGTTGGTGTCAGTCAGTGCTTGATTCATTGCCGGCAGGAAGGGGAGCTTCGACGTCACCGCGGTGTCGGTGTAGAAGTCCTTCGTTGCACCCGCAGTCGCCGCCTGAACGGCGATCTTGGCCTGCTGCCCGGCACTCGTGTACCACTGCAGGAACGAGTAGGCCGCAGCCTTATTACTCGACTTCGCTGCGATGCACCAATCCCAGTAGATCAGCTCACCGGCGGGCTTGCCTGAGGTCACTTCGATCGGTGCGTAGCCCCACTTGCCGACCGTGGTCGACTTGCTCGAGTCTTCAAGCGCCGACATGGACGGCGTGGTGCTGATGACCATCGCCGCTTTCCCTTGAGCACCGGCAGTTGACGCGTCGTCGACTGCGTAGTTCAACACTCCGGAAGGCGCGTACTTCGCTACCTGTGCGTAGAACGTGATCGCCTTGGTCGCCGCGCCAATGTCGAGGCTGGTCTTGCCTGAGGAGTCGTACCACCAGTTGCCCTGAGCAGTAAGGAGCGAGGCCATGACGTCGGAGACAGCGCCGGTCGCCTTGCCCGGCAGCGCGATACCGGCCATGCCGTTCTTGCCGTTCAGTGCTTTTGCGTCGGCGAGAACATCATCGATCGTCTTTGGCGGCTGCAGGTTATTCTGCGTGAAGATGTCCGTGCGGTATGCGACGAGGATCGTCGACACAAAGTCAGGCAGGCAGTACTGCGTGCCGTTGTACGCACCCTGCGATAGAACACCTGGCAAGTACGAAGCCGCAGAGACGCCGGCCGGGTTCATCGCCGGGTTCGAGAGGTACGAGCTGATGGGGGCCAGGTAGCCGGCCTTGGCGAACTCGCCGAACCAGCTCGGGTGCACGTAAAGGATGTCGTAGCCTCCGGCACCAGAGAGCGCCAGCGCCTGCTTGTCGTGCAAGTTCTCGTACGGAACGGCGTCGATGGTGACGGAGCCACCGGTGTCGGTCCCCCACTCGCTCGCCGCTTGCTGCTGCTCACTGGTCCATGGGTCACCGGCCCAGCGCGACAGAACCAGCTTGGCGCCGCTAAACGATCCGATCGGCGCTCCGGCCTGTGCACCTGAGGAGCTGGCGGGGCTGCTCGCAGCAGCGCTGGTGGCGCTACTCGCGCTGCTCGCGGCGGCGGAAGTCGCTGGGGCCGCGGGGGTCGATGATGCGGCCACGGTCGGCGCAGACGACGACGAGGTGCCGGCGCTCGACGGCGCCGCGCCCTTCGAGCTCGACGAACTGCATGCCGTGAGCAAGACCGGTGTGACACACAGCGTGAGTGCTGCGAGCCCCAACTGCCTACGGCGTCGGACTGGAGAAATGTACATGCGAGCTCCCTGCTCTCGAGGTGTCACGCTAGTGAGGTGGTCCGAACAGTTGTTGAAGCTCCCCCAAGTTCGGCTGACCGATATCCCGCCTCGATCACGGATAGACAGGCCAGACCGTCGTCGAGCGTCGGGCCGAAAGGTCGCTGATCAGCTAGATATCTGCTGATGTAAGACGCGACCTCACGCTTGTAGTGGTGCACGTGCGGCGGCCAACTGGTGTAGTCGTGAGGCTCGGTGGCCGCGGGTTCAATGTGTGGCGTGGTCCAGCCGCGCCAAAGTTCGTTTTCGTTCGCGCGGTAGACCTCGACGCGAGGAAACGGGTCAGTCGCGCGCATGACAAGCGTGCCGTGCGTCCCATAGATCTCCAGGCTGTTGCGCATACCGATGTCGACGCTCAAGCTCCACACCGTGCTGATCTCACCGATCGCGCCGTTCTCGTAGGTCACGATGGCCGCCGCTATGTCCTCGACGTCGAGCCCCGGCTTGGCACGGTTGGCGGTGAACGCCGAGATCTTGGCAATGTCACCGACAAGCCAGCGCAACAAGTCGATGCCATGGGAGCCTTCGTCGATCCATGCACCGCCGCCGCCCAGCACCGGGTCGTTCATCCACGCCGCCATGTCGGGCGGGCAGCCGATCTCAGCGATCCCGGCAAGCCCGATGAAGCTGCGAGTGAGCAGGATTTCGCCGAGCACGCCGGTGTCGACGATCGCCTTCGTGCGATCGGCTTCTTTGCTGAAACGACTCACGAATGCAGCGGTTCCATCGACGCCCGCGTCGCGCACCGCAGCTGCCATAGCGGTCGCATCGGCCACACTCGTCGCGATCGGCTTCTCGCAGAAGACGTGCTTGCCCGCCCCCGCGGCGGCGATGACCTGCTCGACATGCCGGCTGTTCTCCGAATGCACCATGACGATGTCGATGTCGTCGCGCGCGACGAGCTCGCGCCAGTCGGTTGTGAAGTCACTAACGCCGAATCGCTGCGCGGCTGATCTGCCGCGGGCCTCGTCATCGTCGGCTATAGCGACAACATGCGCTCCGGGAATCTCGCTCAGCGCACGCGCCCGAAACTCGGCGTGCACATGCGCCCAGCTGATCATGCCGATCCTGGCTTGCCTTGTTGTCACGAGATCTCCGCATTCGTCTTGACGTTTTCGCGACGCCCGCTGATCGCCGAACGCGTAGCCGCGTCGACGACCGCAAGGACGTTTCGACCGACCAAACCCTCGGAGCGCGATGGCTCGCCGGTCCTGATGCATCCGATGAAGTGCGTCAGCATGTCGAGATGGCCGTCCGCGACCAAGCCCGGAAGAGGCAGCGGATAAGACCAGCCGGGAGCCCCTGCCACCGACCCGGTCGTGCTGATCACCTGCAGCGGCTGCCGATGCAGATTGTCGATCAGGATTCGACCGGTAGTGCCGAAGACTTCGAATCGGGAGTCCATCGCTCCGGCGAGACTCCAGCTGTCCTCGCACTGACCGATGACGCCGTTGTCGAAGCGCAATGTGATGACCGCGGTGTCCTCCGCCGAGGTCTGCGCTCCCCACACGAAGGTGCCCACCTCCGCGTACGCGGTTGACACCTGCCCGCCTGCGAAGAATCGACAGAACTCCATACTGTGAACCGCCATGTCGATCATCGCGCCGCCGCCTGATCGGCCGACGTCGTAGAACCACGGTGAATGCGGCTGCCCGATTCCTTCGCATGCCTTGACCCGGTAGACCTCGCCGATATGGCCGAGGTCGACGAGCCGCCGAGCCTCCTGCACAGCCGGTATGAATGGCACGTTCTCGGCGTAGAAGAGCCGGGTGCCGGCGCGTGCGGTGTCGCGAAGCATCGCGTCGGCCTCCTCGAGATTGCGCCCGAGCGGCTTGATGCAGATCGCATGCTTTCCGTGTGCAGCAGCAAATTGGACGGCGCGTGCGTGCACGTCCGGTGGCGCCACGATGTCGACGACGTCGACCGCAGGATCGGCAATGGCCGCTTCGAGATCAACGCCGAATGCCGGGACGCCGAACTGCTCAGCGGCACCCCGCGCGGATTCATCGGTGGCCGCCACGATGCTCACCACGCGGGCATCGGCGATTCGCGCGAACGCCGGCAGATGCATCTCCCGCGCCCAAAAGCCGGCTCCGACAACCGCCACGCCGATTGGCCTGTTCGCCACAACACTGGCTGTACTCATGGCAGGGTGACCACGCGGTTCTCATCCAACGAGTGCTGAGCAGCGAGCACGAGCTCCAGCGCCGATCGCGCGCCAGCAGCCCCCGCCGTCCGCTTACCGTCTTCGAGGCCGGCAACGCGATCAACGAAATACTGCTGCTCGCCGGTGTATCCGTAGGTCCACACCAGGTCGGGGAATCCCCAGCCGCTCGCGCCCGCCATCGCAGCAGTTGGCTTCAGGAAGACCTTCGAGCCTTGGCTATGCAGTAGATCGACAGTAGAACTGCCAGCGGTGCCGAAGACATCCAACGAGAAGTTCCCGTAGCCCGTGGTCCACGACACGTACATGCTGGAAACAACGCCGCTCGCGTGTGTGACCGTCACCGTGGCGTTGTCGGGACTGTTGTAGCGGCGGGCGCCGTCAAGCACATAGGCACCGCCCTGCGTGTAGACCTGCGCGGCCGGACCGAACAGCCACAACACCAGGTCGCCGAAATGTACGAGCGTGTCGAGGATGACTCCGCCGCCATGCTTGGGGTCGTAGAACCAGTCGTTGGACGGCTCCCAACCAAAGACTGCCGCGCGTGCCGCGATCGCATCGCCAAGTTCGCCCGAAGCGATCCTTTTCTGAAGGTCGGGCAACGGCGGAGTGAAGCGAAGCATGAAGCCGAACTGCACGATGCGATCAGATGCCTCCGCCTCGCGGACCACACGATCCGCATCGGCCAAAGACAAGGCGATCGGCTTCTGGCAGAAGACGTGCTTTCCCGCACGCAATGCCGCAATCGTCTGGTCAGCGTGCAGATCGTTCGGGGTCGCAATCAGGACCGCGTCGATGCCCGGGTCGGAAAGCAGAGCGTCGAAATCTTCGGCAGTGTCGAACCCGTAGTCAGCAGCGAGGCTTCTGGCGACCGACTTAACCGGGTCCGTGCACGCGACGATCCGGCCGCGGCTCACTGCGCGGTAGGCCTGCGCATGCACTCGCGCGATTCGGCCAGCACCGATCAGGCCGATTCTGACGTCGTCGCTCACAGCGTTTCGCCCGAAGGTGCGAGCGGGAACGTAACCCGTTGGCCGGTGCGGTGCGACTCGTACGCGCCGAGAATCCACTCCAGCGCCTTGTAGCCGTCGACGGCGTTCGGAGAAGGCTCGCGGTCATCACGGATGGCCTCGGCGAAGGCGACAACAAGGTCGCGGTAACAGCGTTCGTAGCGATCTTCCCCGACAAAGTCGAAGTACCGTCGTCCGACCCACGGCTCGTCAACGCCTTGGATCTCGGTCTGCGGGCTCTTCTGATAGTGCAATTCGATCTCGCCGCGCGTGCCAGAAAGCGAGGCGTGGTCTGGGCTCGACAGCGGGCCGAAGTAGTCAGGCGCGTGCCATGTGCTCTCGACCGTGACGATCGCGCCGTTCTCCAACGTGTACGTGGCGATCCCGTAGTCCTCGACTCCGAGATCTTTGTAGGTGAGTGAGCCGATGTGTGCGGTGACTGTCGCCGCTTCGCTCTTGAAGAACCATCGGAAAAAGTCGGTGAAGTGCACGCCGTGGTCGATAAAGCCGCCGCCGCCTCCCTTGATGGGGTCGCGGTACCAGCCTTGGTCGTCGGCGTCCGGATTGTCCTTGATGAATCCGGCAGGGAACCGAATCGAGTAGAAACCCGACACCAGGTCACCGACCGCGCCTTCCTCCACCGCCGCAAACACCTGGCGATATGCGGGGAGGTAGCGCAACAGATAGGCGAGCATGATCTTGACGCTCTTTCCCGCCTCGACGATCCGCTGCGCGTCGGCCAGGGTCGTCGCAATCGGCTTGTCGAGCAGCACGTGCTTGCCGGCGGCTGCCGCGAGTTCGACGTGGTCGGCGTGCGCCGACGTGTACGAGGTGATGATGACCGCGTCGATGTCGTCGCGCCGGATCAGCTGCGCGTAGTCGGTGGTCCAGTCGCCGTCGCAATACTTCTCGCCAAAGGATTTCGCGAGCTCTGGCCGTTCGTCGGCAACCGCGACAAGCCGCACACCATCGATGCCCTTGCAGATCTGATCAGCAAATGGGTAGGCGTGGTAGTGGTTGTGCAGGCCGACGATGCCAAGGCGAAGCTCGCTCACACGCAACTCCTTCAGGTGGTGGCTCGCGCATCGCGGCGAGCGGGCGCTTGGGGTGGTAACGCTTTCCGCAACCGGTTTACGCAACCGGTTGCGCGACACTGTGCCATGTCGAACTGCGGCTGGCAATACGCAACTCCACAACGGATTGGTCACGGCTGCGCTGGCTCAGGGCAGGCGTACGCGCGGGCAGTTGGTATGCTCCGCGCAACCGCTTTAGTAAAGGCCCTCGATGACGCGCAGTTCCCCAACGAACCATCGCCCGACCATGCGCGACATAGCCGCTCTAGCCGGAGTGTCGCCCGGCACAGTGTCGAGGGTGCTCAACGGCCGACCGGGGGTCGGCGACGAGACGCGGGAGCGCGTCGAGGGCATCATCGCTCGCGAGGGATTCCAGGCGAACGCCAGCGCGCAATGGCTCTCGACGGGGCGCAGTCGATCGATCGGGATCGTCTTCCCATTCCACACCTCAGAACTGGTGTTGCACCCGATCTACCCGCTGCTCCTTGGTGCGCTGGGCGATGCCGCCGAGGCCGCCGGATACGACGTCATGCTGTTGAACGTCTCGTCTCCGGAGAACGTCGGTCGGCTGCTCGATGTCATCAGCCGCCGCCGTGTCGACGGCGTTGTGCTGCCCGCGTCAGGCGCGCACGACCCCCTCGTGCGCAAACTGCTGCCGCTCGGCACGCCGGTGGTAGTGATCGGGCACCGCGTGAGGGCAGACGGCGTCGGGTGGGTCGACTCCTCACATGACGTCGCGGCACACGAGATCACGAAGTCCCTGATCAACTCGGGGCGAAAGCATCTGACACTCCTGAACGGCCCATCGACGATCTCGGCTTGCCGACTGCGCGCCAGCGGCTTCTGGAAGGCCGTCAAGGAAGCGGGCACCGCGGTGAAGTCCGCGAACGAACTCGAGGTGCCATTCGATACCGAGGCCACCGTCGAGGCCGCCACCCGGATCCTCAGCACGAAGAAGGATCGCCCGGACGCGATCATCGGCGGCAACGACCTGATCGCCTCGGGGTGCATCGACGCTGCGCGCAGCGTAGGTCTCGACGTGCCAGGCGATGTGGCCGTGAGCGGATTCGACGACCGGTCCCTCGCGTCGCACACGAACCCCGCGCTCACCACCGTACGGATGCCGCTTCAAGACATCGGGCACACGGCGGCGCAGATGCTCTTCGCCATGATCGACGGCACACCGCCAGGCAAGCGCCACGTGGTGTTGCCGACGCAAGTGGTCTGGCGCGACTCCACACCTGCGAACGCGTCGTAACTACGCGCCGCTGAGCTTTTCCACCAGCGACTGACGCCGTGCTTCGAGGTTCTCGATCAGTGCCTGCTCTTCTTCGTAGTTGGTCAGGTCGGTGGCACCGTCGGATTGGTCGCCCTCATCGTCGACCTGCGTCCCGCGCTCACCATGAAGGGTGCGCAGAGTCTGATCGATCTCGTCAATCTCGGCCTGCAACTGCTGCTTGGCATCGGTCTGATCGGTCACGCTTACTCCTCTAGCGGCGGACGTAGGCGAGGCTCATGCCCCACAGGCAAATCACGGCGACCGTAGCGTACGCGGACCCGATGGCGACCCGCGTCGACGGCGGGATCGCGTAGTAGGAAGCGTCGATCCACTTGTGGGTTCTCCAACGCCTGACCAGCTCGATGGTGCCGAGAACCAGAATGAAGATCAGCACCGGGCTCGGGTGCAGGACCGCGAACACGCCCGCGGCGACCAATCCGACGATCCACAGCGCGGGATGCAACGCACCCGCAACCCGCCCGCCGTCCAGGGGCAATGCGGGCACCAGGTTGAACAGGTTGAGGAAGAAGCCCGTGTAGGCCAGCGCACGCAAGAGTGGGGAGTTGAAGACGTGCGACAGCTCGAACGCGGCCAAGGCTCCAAGCATCCCGACAGCTGGGCCGGCAAGAGCGCTGACGGCTTCATGCGCGACGGATTTCGGCTTCGACTTCATCGTGACGAACGCGCCCATGAACGGGATGAACGTCGGCAGCGACGACTTGATGCCCATGAAGCGCAGCGCCACGACGTGTCCGAGTTCGTGCACGGCGATCAGCGCGACGAAGCCGACCGCGTACCACCAGCCGAAGATGAACGCGTAGGCGATGACAGACACGGCCATGCTGAGCGCGAACTTGAACTTGACCAGCACCACGCTCGCCTTGAGCGCCAGAACCAACTTGGTGAGGAGGCCGGCCTTCGCGGCCACGCCACCACCCGCAGCCGCTGAGCCACCGGCACGCTCCCAGCGGCGTCGCTTGGTGTGAACCGGCACCGGCGGCTGGCTGCCCGGCAACTCGCCCGGCGCATACAAGTACGGCCGCGAGACGCCCTGCACCGGAACGTGCCCAGGTTCAAAACCCGGTTGGCCCTGCTGGTCTGCCACGGTGCTCGCAACTCCACTACTCGACGATCTTCATTGTATTCGTGCTGGACGCCGTGTGCGGCGGCCACGACACCCGCCATAACTGCCAGGAAGTTCCCAGGGACAGCCCAGACGGCTTTCAGTATCCGGGACCAGAGTGAGGCTGCAGTCGTAGCAACGCAGACGCAAGCAGCGACAGGGAGCTTCGATGACCGCACCGACGCAAGAAACTCAAGTAGTGATGGCGGACGCCGTGATCGCTCAGGTGATTCAGCTGAAGGATCCTGACGAGGCCATCTCGAGTGCGATCTGGTGGCGGGTGGCCGAGTTGCTGCGCGCGTGCACGACCGCAACGGCAAGCGGTCCGCACCTCACGAGCACCCTGCTCGAGCATGCGTTCAATGCGACTGACGACGTGCTTTCGTCGCTGAGTGCCGACACCGAGCCCAGCACCCCGGCGTCCGATCTCGATGGTGTTCTGCCGCTTGATGCCGCACTCCCTCTGGGCGCCGGTTACGACGCGCTGGCGGCAACCCGGCGCAGCTGCCTTCGAGTGGCAAGGCTGCTGTTCTCACTCGACGCCACGACCCCGGCGATGCTCGCCACGAGGGTTAACCAGTTGCGTCGCGCTCTAGCCGCCTGGCGGTTCGAAGCACTCGACGCACGAGTCAGCACCGCGCATTAACTCGATCGGCGATCGCGAGGGTTTCCCTCACGAGTGCACCAACAGCATCGCGCTCGATCAAGAAGCCATCGTGACCGAACTCGGAATGAACGACCCGAAGACCGCCGACTGTGGTCGGAATCCAGTCGGCCAGTTCGCGCTGCAGTACCAGCGGGTAGAGCCGATCGGAGTCGACGCCGGCGACGATCACCGGTGCTGTAATGGCGCCCAGCGCCGCCGCCACGCCGCCACGACCGCGGCCGACGTCGTGGGTGTTCATCGCATCGGTTAGGGCGACGTAGGTCCCAGCGTCGAAGCGGCGGGCGAGCTTGTTAGCTTGATGATCGAGGTACGACTGCACGGCAAAACGGCCGTCCTGCAAAGGGTTTTCGCCATCCTGAGCCTCGTTACCGAATCGCAGTTGAAGCTCCTCGGCACTGCGATAGGTCAGGTGTGCGATACGACGCGCAAGGCCCATCCCCTCGTGCGGTCCTTCTCCGTCGGCCGCGTCGTAGTAGTCACCGCCGCGCCAGTTCGGGTCACTTGTGATTGCTCGCAGCTGCGCGCTCTGCGTGCCGATCTGGTCGCCGGTTGCGGTCGCGCCGACTGCAAGGACGAGGGCGGACGACGTGCGGCTTGGGTAGGTGACGAGCCACTCGAGCACCCGCATCGCACCCATCGATCCACCGACCAACGACGCCCAGGTCGAGATACCGAGCTGATCAGCGAGCCGCGCCTCGACGGCCACCTGATCGCGGACCGTGATGCGCGGAAAAGCCGACCCCCATTGGCGCTCATCGTCCGAGCGCAGCGAGCTATCCCGAAGACCGTCGCGCAGCGAGCTATCCCGAAGACCGTCGCGCAGCGAGCTATCCCGAAGACCGTCGCGCAGCGAGCTATCCCGAAGACCGTCGCGCAGCGACGAGGGACCAGTGCTGCCCTGGCATCCGCCCAGCACGTTCGGCGCCACCACGAACCACTTGCGACTGTCGATGGGTGCGTCGGGGCCGATGAGGCCGTCCCACCAACCGGCGGTGCGATGCCCTGCGCCCGCCGGGCCGACCACATGTGAATCGCCGGTCAGGGCGTGCAGCAGCAGCACCGCGTTCGAGGCGTCGGCATTCAGTTCGCCCCACGTCTCGTACGCGATGCGCACCGCAGGCAGTTGCCCGCCGAGCTCAAGGTCGAATGACCCGAGCTCGGCGAAGCGCCTGTTACCTGGGTGATCTCCCTCGCGCCAACCTCCCGACGCGGGGATGAGATCACCACCGTCTGGCACCGGGCTCAGGCCTCCTTGGCGGCGCGGAAGCCGAGGTCGAGGTCGGCGAGAATGTCATCGATCCCTTCGATACCGACCGCGAGCCTGACCAAGCCAGGGGTAACGCCGGTCGACAACTGCTCGTCGGCAGTTAGCTGCGAATGCGTGGTCGACGCAGGGTGGATCACCAGTGACCGCACATCGCCGATGTTGGCCACGTGACTGTGCAACTCGAGTGCGTTCACGAATCGCTTGCCTGCTTCAAGGCCGCCCTTGATCTCGAACGAGACGATCGCGCCGGCACCACTGGGTGAGTACTTCTGCCCGAGCTCGTACCAAGGCGACGACGGCAGGCCCGCGTAGATGACCTTCTCGACCTCGTCGCGCTGCTCGAGCCACTGCGCGACCTTCGTCGCGTTGGCGACGTGCCGCTCCATGCGCAGCGACAGCGTCTCCAGACCCTGCGCGATGAGGAACGCGTTGAACGGCGCAATCGCCGGGCCGAGGTCGCGCAGCAACTGCACCCGCGCCTTGATGATGTAGGCCAGATTGCCGACCGCCTCGGTGTAGACGACCCCGTGGTAGCTCGGGTCGGGCGTCGTCAGGCCAGGGAACTTGTCCGCGTGCGCAGCCCAATCGAAGCGGCCACCATCGACGATGAGTCCGGCAATCGCGGTGCCGTGACCGCCCAGGTACTTCGTTGCGGAGTGCACGATGATGTCGGCGCCCCACTCGAACGGCCGCAGCAGATACGGCGTCGGCACCGTGTTGTCGATGATCAACGGCACGCCGTTCTCGTGCGCGATCGCGGCGACGGTTTCGATGTCGAGGAAGTCGCTCTTGGGGTTGGCGAGCGACTCACCGAAGAAGGCCTTGGTGTTCGGCCGGACCGCGTCGCGCCACGACTGCGGGTCATCGGGATTCTCGACGAACGAGACCTCGATGCCGAGCTTCGGGAACGTGTAGTGGAAGAGGTTGTAGGTACCGCCGTACAAACTCGGGCTCGAGACGATGTGGTCTCCAGCGCTGGCAATGTTCAGGATTGCCAATGTCTCTGCCGACTGGCCACTGGCGACCAGCAGTGCGGCGACGCCGCCTTCGAGCGCCGCGACGCGCTCCTCCACGACGGCCTGCGTGGGGTTCATGATCCGCGTGTAGATGTTGCCGAACTCCGCAAGCCCGAAGAGCGCCGCCGCGTGGTCGGTGTCCCTGAAGGTGTAGGAGGTCGTTTGGTAGATCGGCAGCGCCCGCGCGTTGGTCGCCGCGTCGGGCTGCTGGCCGGCGTGAATCTGTTTGGTCTCGAAACTCCAGGCGTCGCTCATGGGAATCCTCTCGAGCAAATAGACAGGCATACGAATGGATCGGACTAAATGGAAGGGTTGCGTGGCTCCACGCAGGCGCTCTGTCACCGGTTCAACAGCTCCGGTTCAGCAGCTGTCCGAGGTCAGCGACAGCGCTGGTCAAAGTGATGCGCGCGACGGCCGACCCAGAACGGGTCAAGCAACAGGGGCATTCGCATCATGGCCGCCATGCAACCACACTCGGCGACCGCCCGTCGAGCCGCTATCCCGCCCAGCCGCTCAAGATACCGGGCCCCTACTGCAACGTCACCGAGCAGTCGTCGTAGACCAGGCTGCCGTTGGCCGTTGTCTCCTTGCTCGAGTAGATCTGCGGGATGATCCGCTCGCCGGCTCGCACCGCCACCCCGGTGACCTGTACCAGCGTCCACGTATTGAGATGCAGGTTGGTGACTGTCACGCTCTGCAGTTGCGTGTCGCTGCTGAAGTTCTGGGTGTACTCGAGCAGCCTGATCGTCGAGTCGAGGCTGCCGGACGACGTCGGCTCGACGTAGCACGACGCCGTGTACGACCGACCGGCGACCGAATTGTTGACCGCGCTGTTCTGGGTGAGGCCGACCAGGTTGGCCGCAGTGCCGGTCGCGGCCACCTTGAGCGCGAACGCACCGCCATGAACCGGCGTGCTCACCCTCGTGAGGGTGCCGACCTTGAAGGCGATCCAGCCGCCGTTGCCCGACTCGAATCCGGGGTCAGGGAGCAGCTGCGTCGTCGTCGTGTGCACGGGCGTCACGCTGCTGCTCGGCGTCGACGCTGGTCCGGTACCCGCCGCGTTCGTCGCCGTCACGGTGAAGGTGTACGCAGTGCCGTTTGTCAGGCCGGTGACGGTGACCGGGCTCGCGGTTCCCGTGCCGGTCGCGGTGCCTGGCGTCGCCGAGACGGTGTAGTTCGTAATCGCCGCGCCGCCGTTCGACGTAGGTGCACTGAACGCAACAGACGCGGTGCCATCACCCGCCGTCGCCACAACTGAGCTCGGTGCCGACGGCGTGGTCCTTGGCGTCACCGAGTTGCTGGGGCTCGAGGCTGCACCCGTGCCGATGGCGTTGGTCGCCGTGACAGCAAAGGTGTACGCGGTGCCGTTGGTCAGGCCCGGCACGGTGATGGGCGAACTCGTTCCGCTTCCCGTGAAGTTGCCAGGGTTCGACGTCACCGTGTATCCGGTGATCGGCGAACCGTTCGCGTTCGGAGCGACGAATGACACCGCTGCGCTACCGACTCCGGCCGTCGCAGTTACCCCAGTTGGTGCACTCGGCGCGGCCGGCGACGTTGTGCCCGACGCGGCAGTGACCGAACAGTCGTCGTACAACATCGATCCGTTGGCGCTCGTTTCGTTGCTTGAATAGATCTGCGGGATCATCCGCTCGCCGGAGTTCACTGCGGTGCTGGTCACTTGAACGAGCGTCCAGTTCGCCAGCGGCAGCGAGTTTGTCAGATTGCTTTGCAGATTGATCACGCTGCCGAAGTTCTGCGTGTACTCCAACCATCGGATCGTCACGTTGAGGCTGCCGCTCGTCGGCTGCACGTAGCACGACGCCGTATACGAACGACCGGCGACTGAGTTGTTGATCACGGTGTTCTGCGTAAGGCCGACAAGATTCGCAGAGGTGGACGGCGCGGCCACCCGCAGTGCGTCACTGCCGCCATGCACGGGCGATGTCACCCGCGAAAGAGTGCCGACCTTGAAGGCGATCCAGCCACCGTTGCCAGCCTCGAAGCCTGGGTCGGGAAGTAGCTGAGTCGGCGCAGCCGTAGGTGTAGTGGTCGTCACCGCACTGGGCGGTCCAGGCCCTGCGCTGTTGACTGCGGTCACCGTGAAGTCGTAGCTAACGCCGTCAGTCAGCCCGGTGATCAGAGCAGTCGTCGCGGTCGAACCTTCATCAACCGGCGTCCATGCACTCGTGCCTGTTTGGCGGTATTGCGCGGTGTAGTCGGTGACCGGTGCGCCACTTACCGCCGGCGGCGCAACCCAGTTGAGGTTCACGCGGCCGTCGCCGGGCGCAGCAGCGAGGCTCGACGGCATGCCAGGGGCATTGGCGGCAATCGGCGTCACTGAATTCGACGGCGCAGACGCCGTGCCTGGGCCGGCACTGTTCGTCGCCGTGACAGTGAACGTGTACGCGGTGTTGTCAGCGAGACCCGGAACCGTGATCGGCGACGACGCACCTGAGGCAGTCAGGTTTCCTGGGTTGGACGTCACGGTGTAACTCGCGACCGGCGACGCACCGACCGTGAACGGTGGCGCAAACGCGACGGAGGCTGTGCCATCACCAGCGGTTGCGGTCACCGACGTCGGCGGACCCGGCGCCATGGGCGTAGTCGTACCAGTGAGGTACGCCGCGGCCAGGTTGAACGGATCCGGATTCGCGGCCGTGCCGTTCACGATGTCGGGCGTCGAGGGATCTCCGGCATGACCCAGCAGGGGCTGCAGCCCAAGGATGCGTTGGTTGGCTGCAAGCAAGCCGAACTCGTTCATGTAGGTCGAGAAGGTGACGTTGGGCACGTACCGGCCAACGATCCAGGTCTTGATCTGACACGAGACTGCTTGCACGCTGATGTTGGGGTCGGCACAGTCTTCCCCGGGCATGTTCTCGCCCGTTATCGGCCCTGTACCGATGCCTTCGTCGAACGTGATCATGACGACGAGACTGCCGTCCTGGTACTGCGGGCTTTGCTGCACGATCGGCAAGAAGGCAGCCAGGTACTTGTCGATGTTGCCGACTTGACTGGTGCCCCCAGTCGCGCTGATTGGATCGTGGCCGCTCTCAATGGTGTTCGGCTGGACGAAGGAGTATGCGGGCATGTTTCCCGACATCAAGTCGGTGTACAGCGCACCCTGTTGGTTCTGCCACGCGCCGGATGGAACGCTCTGCGTCGAGCACGACGCGCCGGCGAAGTAAGGCGCGGGGTTATGTCTCACTAGGTAGAGGTTGTAGACCGTGCCGTTCACGTTGTTGTACTGGTTGCCGTCGTTGGCCGCACAGTTGCCCGGCATGTCGTCGGAGTAGTCCTTCCAGCCGCCTACTCCGTACTGATGCTCGATCAGCGAATACAGCGAGGGCGTGCTCGCCGCGATCTGGCCCCTTCCGTTCGTGCAGTTCGAGGTGGGTGGCGTGTTGGTGGCGCTCGGCGGGCAGTTCGAGATCGCGAAATTCGCTTGAGCGTCGTTGCCTGCGTCGATGGTCGGGTTGAGTCCTGATTCAAGCGCGATGTAATTGGGCTCCGACGGGTGAGAGGTACTGTGCATCGCCGTCGCGCTGAACGTTCCGCATTGAGCGTCGAGGGTGCCTCGCTGAAAGGTCGCGTCAGGCGAGCTGTCGATTGCCGCCGGTGATTCGTTCTCGAGCACAATGTCCAAAACGTGTGTAGGCCCACTAGACGGCTGCGTCGTCTGCAGGCCCTCGCAGTAGGTGCCGACAGGCAGCGGCGCGGCAGGGTCAGCCCGCGCGAGCAGCTGAGTGCCAGCACCGACCGCGACGCACCCGCCCACCAGGGCAAGCGCCGTCATCAGCCGCGTTAGTCTCATTGCCCGCCCCTGGCAGCTGCGCATGGCCGAGGAAGGTGTGCACCCCGCCCCCGGGTAAAGCGATCACAAACTACCCGCGAAACTGGGCGGTGGGTACCCCTCGACCGCTACGAACCGACGAACTACGAGCGGCAGAGCGTCTTTGCGAGCAGGGCGGTGTCTGCAGCGCTATAGACGGCTGGGGTCTTGGGGTTGGCCTGGAAGTACATGACGTCCGACGCGCTCGGCGAGTGCTGCAACCCGACGGAGTGCCCGAGTTCGTGCTGGACGATCGCATACAGGCTCGCTCCCCCGGCGTCGTTCAGACCGTTCGGCAACGCCAGCATCGCCGGGGAGATCGCCACGACGCTCGTCCCTGAACCATCGAGCTGCCAGCGGGTGTAGCCGCCGTACTGCTCGCCGGCCGGAGCCGAAGCGAAGAAGTTGGTGCTGGTAGGCGACACGACGGTGATCACCAAATCGTCGGGACCTTGACTGTAGTTAGACAGCGTCGGGACGAAGGACGTCAAGCCGTCATAGCGGTAGGTCTGGCCGGTGCGCGAGCTCAGGTCGGCAACGGCGGCGTGGACGACGGCGAGCACGGTCTGTTGTTCGAACAGGTCCGGCGATCCGTAGCCGTTAACAACACCAGAGACGTTGACCCGATAGCCGACGACGTAGGAACAGCGCGTGGCGGTGTTGCCGAGGTCGGCGGCGTTGGCTAGCGGATTGGAAAGGCCAAGCGCAGAGCGCACCGCGTCTGATGCTGCGGCGCTGACACCACCCGTACCGCCGTAGACGCGGGTGAGGGTGATGGTCGGTGCGTGCGCTGTGAGGTAGCTGGCCACTTGGTTGTCGAGGGCACCAGGGGCGTTCAGCAGCAACGGTCCGCCGAGGTGGGCGACTTGTGCACCGCCAGCGAGAGCGTCAGGGAAGGACGTGCTCGCAGCAACGCCGACCGAGGTCGGCGCCGGGAAGAATTTCGCGGCGACGGCTGCACTTGTGCTGCTCGCCGAGCCGACGCCGAACACCGGGATCGCGGCCGGGTCCGCGGCGTGGCCGGCGGTTCCGATGCCGTAGACAGTGCCGTGGTGCGCGGCGAGGTAAGCCGCATCGGCGGCCGGCAAGCTCGAGCCATTCGTCAGGAGCACTGCCGCGTGCACGGATGCGGCGGCCGGACCTGCTGCCAGCGCATCGGCGAACGTCGAGCCGTCGACCAACATGACCGTGGTCGGGTTGCCAAGTGCTGCAGCCACGGCGAGGGCGGTGCCGAAGCGGTCAGTTCCGGCGTAGCGAGTGGTGTGATAACCCATCGTGCTCAACTGCGTGGCGATGGAAGTCGGCACGCTCGCGGTGCCGCCAAGCAAGTAGACGGTGCCGCCCGCAGGTAGCACGCGAACAATCTCGGTCTTGGTTGCCGACGGCAAGGTGGCGCCCGACGTCAGCAGCAGCGGTGCGTTCTTCGCTGCCGTCAGCGTGACCCCGACGAGGGCGTCCGGGAACGAGTCGCCGTTGGCCAACACGACGACCGACGCACTCGCGGCGGCCGGGAACGTCGACACCGAGGCAGCGACGGCGGTCGCGAAGCGGTCGGCGCCCGCGATCCGGTCAACAAGGGTGGCGGGCGGCGCGAGGGCCGGGACGAGAGCCGGCGCGACGGTGCCGTCGCCGGCCGCGAGCGCCGGAGCCGCCATAAGCGCCGGTGTAGCAAGGACGCCGAGCAGCATCGGGGCGCCCAGCAGGGCAGCCGTGCGCAGGCGCAGGCCATGGGCCCGGGGGGTGGGTATGGATGCCATTTGTCCATGTATCGGCAGTCCACGCCTGCGATGTACCTCCGGATGGCAAAGATCCGTCTGCCAATCGGACCTACCAGTCCTGCTCCCCAGCCCGCACGAGCATCTCGTTCACCGCTATGCGGCGATCGCGCGTCACGATGTAGGCGATCGCGTCAGCGATGTCCGCGGGCCGTAAAGCCTCGATCGATGCCACCTGGGTGACTGCGGCCTCACGAATGTCGGGCCGCAAGTGAGAGACGAGTTCGGTGTCGACCGTCCCCGGCTCGAGCACGGCGACCCTGACTCGGCTCTTGACGAGCTCCTGGCGCAACGATTCAGAAAACGCCCCGAGACCGAACTTCGTGAGGTTGTAGACGCTGCTGCCAGGCCGGGCGACGCGGCCGGCCGTCGAGCTGACGCTGACCAGGTCTGCTACCCGGCGAGCGGAGTCGCCCGCGGCCCGCACCAAGTGCGGCAGTGCAGCGTGGGTGACATACATCAGGCCCCCCACGTTGAGGGCGACCATCTGGTCCCACTCCTGCGTCGAGGTACTCAGCGCAGGACCGAGCAACATCACGCCGGCGTTGTTGACCACGATGTCGAGCCGCCCAAATTCGGCGACGGCGCGCCCGACCGCGTCGACAGCCTGTTGCTGGTCGGTGATGTCGGCCTCGATGGGCAGCGCCCTCCCGCCGTCCGCTTCGATGGCAGCCGCGAGGTCGTCGAGTCGGTCTCGTCGACGTGCCACCAACGCCACCGCTGCGCCCTCGGCCGCGAGGCGCCGCGCGGTCGCTGCCCCGATGCCGCTGCTCGACCCGGTGACCAGCGCAACGGTGTCCTCAAGTGGTCTCCGCATGGCGAATCTCCCATTAGTAAAGGCAAACTTGTAAGTCTGGACTTACTACTTTAGCCTTGGCGGGTGCCCCCATCTGGTTCTAACCAGCCACCTCAGCCTGACATCGAGCAGGTCGCCGCTGCGCTCCAGCTCAGCATCAGGCTGTTGCGGCGGCAGCTGCGTCAATCCCAGGTCGACGCCAAGCACGACCTCACCCTGCCCGAGACGTCGGCACTCTCCCTGCTGGAACTCGGCGGCCCGACGACTCCGGGCGCGCTCGCCAAAATCGAGCAGATCAGCCCGCAGTCGATGGGCGCGACGCTCGGCGCGCTCGAGGCGCGCGGCTTGGTGGAGCGACAGGCAGACCCGGCGGACGGACGCCGGGTGCTGATCTCGATCACGGACGCAGGCGTCGCGGCGTTAAGAGTTCGGCGTACGGCGCGCACCGAACAGTTGGCGCAGGCGCTCTCCGTAGGGTTCACCGATCTCGAGCTCCACCAGCTGATGACGGCCGCGCCTCTGATCGAGCGATTG
>DASYAG010000002.1:0-83868 GCA_036501485.1 Acidothermaceae bacterium
CGAAAGGCACGTACACCGCAGGGGGTTTGGTAATCGGGGCCTTGACGATCACGATGGGCTGCAGTTCTCACGCAAGCGTCAGTTCTTCGGCGGCTGCGGCCAACCCTGGCGTCCCGCTCACGACGTCCGTTGCCACATCGAGTGGCACTTGGGCGACGTTCCCCATGGGTCACCTCGACGATCCCACCAACACGTTCTGGGAACTGTTCACGTTGCCAACCGGAGGGCAACGCTGGGCGCAACACACACCGCCCGATGTCGCCGACAACGGTGGACTCGTCATAGCGCCTACAAGTGCGGGGGCAGTCGTGGGCTTTCGGCCGAGCGAGCTTCTCAGCTTCTCGCCCCTCGCAGCTACCGACGATGGCGGTGTCACCTACACACCGGGACTGCTGTCCGGTGGTCTGGCCAATGTGCCCGACGCGCTCAGCGTTTCGCCAAGTGGCGATGCGGCCGCGTTGACCACCACACAGGTGTTAGCCAGTGCGGCGACCCTGTCGGGGTGGCAGCAGGTGACGACAGTCGCTGCAATAGCCGCGTCGGCTGCCGGCCGCGCATGTGGCGTCCGACAAGTAACGGCAGTGATGACCACCGGCACGGACATCATCGTCGGC
This sequence comes from Acidothermaceae bacterium, assembly GCA_036501485.1. Taxonomy (GTDB): domain Bacteria; phylum Actinomycetota; class Actinomycetes; order Acidothermales; family Acidothermaceae; genus PALSA-607. The sequence goes on from DASYAG010000002.1 coordinate 615, forward strand.
CTTTCATGCTCGAAGGCGGGCGTCGTCGGATTGCTCCAACGCACCGGATCAACGTTCGTGTCGGCCGATGTGGAGTTGCCCGCCACCGACGCGCAGGACGTCATCCAAGTGCTGCGCATCGCGCCGTACCAACAAGGCGTTGCGGCCCTCATCGGCGTTCATGACGGTTCCGCGACGAGCTACATCGCGGCCTGGAATTCGACGCCCGGTTCGGCGACGTGGACACTGTCGGCTCCGGAGCCGGTCGGTGGCGCACTCATATCCACCGGTGTGACAACAGGGGCTGGCTTTGTGGTGCTCACGAAGGACAGCACGGGCGCACTGACCGCCGCAGCCATTGCCGGACCGGGAGGCACGTGGTCTCAGCTGGGCACTCCGCCGGCTGGCACCGCGGCCATTTCGATCTCGAGCAACCGCAGCGATGCGCTTGTCGTCGGTTCCGACACGTTCACCGACTATCAGCTGACCGACGGGCAATGGGTCAAAGGACAGACGGTGCAGGTGGCGATTCCGTACGGCTCTTCCGGCTAGATCTTTGAGCTAGCCGGTACGGCGAGTGCGCGAGGCGTCGCGCGCTTCGTGTCGTCGTCCAGCCATTTCGTGACGGTGTAGAGGATCGACGGCAAGAACGTGACCTCGCCGCACACCCAGAGGATCGCTCCTGCGATTTGCTGATCGCTCTCCTGGGCGGCCAAGCCGCGGCTGGCGTACCACGGGTAAAGGTCATGAGTGAACATCACCATCGTCATCGCAATGACGACCATCGTCACGTTCGATGCGATCAACGCGGCAACCCGACCCACTGGCGCCAGTGCTGGACGGAACGGGTAGGAGCCGAAAATCTGCAACCAAAGGCACACGCCGAGGCCAAAGAACGATCCGTGCTCAAGCCAGATATGCACGGTTTGATTCCTTGCGCCGAGATCGAACGGGCCGGGGAGGTGCCAGATCAGCATGTCGACGTTGAACGCGACCACTGGGATGTACGGCTTCGCCGCTAACCGCCGCACTGCCGCGGCTGCATGCCAGCCCGGCCGGCCCGCAACAGGTCTGCGGGCACGGGTGTGGCGCAGCAGTTGGCCGTACACGCGCGCGGCCGGGCGCGGCAGACCGCGTAACAACGGCACCCACGGGGCACCTAGCACGATCAGCGGTGGCGCGACGAAGGCCAGCAGGATGTGCTGAAGAACATGCGCGGTCAGATAGGTGTCCGACCAGTAGTCGATCGGCGATACAACTGCAAGCACCAAGACGATGAGGCCGCCCCAGAAGATGAGCGCTTGCCCGGTCCACGGGCGGGTCGGCCGACCCGACTTGGCGATCGCGGTGAGGTGCTTGCGCAAACCACGGCCGTGCACCGCCGCAACGACGGCGATCACCAGAATGAACGGGTCGAAGGACCAGTGCGCGAACACGGCGATCGGCCATCCCTTCTAGGTAGTCGTGCGAGAACTGGTTGTAGTGTTCCTGCGGTGACAGACTCTCCCACTCAGGCGGATGCGTCGACTCCAACCGACGCGCAGACCGATGTGCCCGCACCGCCGTGGTGGTTGTGGGTTCTGCGTCATCGTAAGAGCAGCATCGCGGCCACGGTTGTCATCGTGGTCGGTCTCGCCGCACTCGTCGACTGGCCGCATCGCGCGACCGCAGCACAGCTGCGGTCCGACTTCGCTACTTACGCCGTCCAGGTAAGGGGTGACCTCCAGTCCTGCAGCGTCGAGGTCGAGGAGACGCTCAGCGCCTACAACCAGATCACCGCCGGGGTGGTGCGCGACCGTCAGACTGCGGAGGCGATCGCGAGCCAGGCGGCGCTCGACTGCACCCCCATGGGAAACAGCCGCATCGATGACCTCGGAACCCTGCAACCGCCGTCGTCGGTGGCGAATTACGGCCTCGGCGTGGCCACGCAGCAACTGTACGTATGGTGCTTCCCGACCGCGGTCGACGTCGCCCAAGACATCGAGCACCTGGTGTCGTCGCCCGGCGACCCCGCGACGCTGGCTGACGTGAAGGCCCGCTTGGCTGAAATCAGCACCGCCGGCATGAATGCGCAATCGGTCTTCAACAAAACAGCAGGAACCCTCAACACACCACCCGTCGACTTCGGTCTCGACCAGGTACGGTCGAGCGTCTTGGTCGGCTAGTTTCCGCGGCGTTGGAAGAATCCCCACACCACGGCAGCCACGAACATCGTGACGGGAAACACGAACGTCATGAACTCGCTGGTATGCATCGAGCCCTCAGTTCAGCACGGAGAAGAGAATGAACAGCACGATATTAACGAGCCCAACAAAGACCACGAACGCCTTCGCACCTAGAGCCGAGCCCGCGAATGCCACCTGAATACGGTCGTCGCGGTTCGGACCCTCGGGCGAGAGTACCCATCGCACCCGCAACGACCGTGCCAGCAACGTCTCGAGCCAATACGCAGCGGCGAGGCAATAGATGGCGAACAGCGGCATCGTGGCGACGTAGACCGATGCGAAACCAGATGAACCCGGAGCCCAACCCGTGTTCGTCATGCTTGCGAGTTGCGTAATGGCCGCGACGAGAAAGAGCACCGCGGCGATCCCGCAAGCCACCCGCCAGTCAGCGGAGTTCGTGCGGGCCCTGCCCGACTGCCACGACCAGGTGTAGAACCAAAACAGCGCCGCACCTACGAGCACCATCGCCAACACCGAGACGCTGACGAAGGCAGACTCTCGCTGTCCGGGCGCCCGCCACAACGTGTCGTTGTCGAGGGAGTGCAGGTAGAAGTAGGCGAAGACGGCAGACCCGAACAACATTGCTGACAGCGCGACGAATAAGCGCGAGCCGGTCCAGTAAGCCCCGCGAATCGACGTCCTCTCAAGGCTGAGGTCGCGAGCGCGATTCTCTGCCTCACCTGGCGCCATACCGCCTGCAGTTGTCGTCACGTCAACTCACTCCTTCGTGCTGAGGCGGGACGCCGGGTGGCTCGCCACCGATGTACGCCATCGGTCTAGCACCGGTCCCGTACTCGTAGGGCGACGAGACGACGGTCGGCACGTGGGCGAAGTTGTAAGCGACCGGCGGAGTGGAGGTCATCCACTCAAGGCCGCGCGAACCCCACGGGTTGCCCACCGGCTCGGTCGGACGTGGATCGATGAACATCGTCTTCACGAAGTTGTAGACGAAGATGAGCATCGACAACCCGATCAGGTATGCCGAGATCGACACCCAGTCGTTGAGGCTCTGCAACGCCTTCTCATATTCGAAGACACGCCGTGGCATGCCTAACTCGCCGATCGCGAACAGCGGGAGGAATGTCGAGTTGAAGAAGATGAACAACGTCCAGAAGTGAATCTTGCCGAGGCGTTGATCGAGTTGGCGACCGGTCATCTTCGGCAGCCAGTAGTAAATACCGCCAAAGAACGCGAAGAGCAGCGAACCCATGATCGTGTAGTGGAAGTGCGCCATCACGAAGAAGCTGCCGTGCGCAACGGTGTCGGTGGGGACGTCTGACAAGAAGACGCCGGAGATACCACCGATCAAGAAGTTGAAGAGCGCCCCAAGCACGAAAAGGATCGGGACGGCCAGTCTCAATCGCGCACGCCACAACGTGCCGATCGCCACGAGGTAGATGATGCCTGTCGGGACCGAGATCAGCTCGGTCGTCAACATCACCACGGGACGCATGTCGGGATTCATGCCGCTGTCAAACAGGTGATGCTGCCAGACGAAGAATGACAGCGTGCCGACGCCGACCATGCCGGCGACCGCGGTTCGGTAGCCAAACAGCGGCTTGCGCGCAAAAACCGTGAGCAACTCCAAGGCAATGCCGAAGCCGGGAAGCGCGAGGATATAGACCTCGGGGTGCCCGAAGAACCAGAACAAGTTCTCCCACAGGTACGAGCTGCCACCATGCTGCGCGTCAAAGAGCGCCGTCTGCACAGTCCGATCCAGCAGCGACATGTATGTTGCCGCGACCAATACCGGCGCGGCGAGCACCATGAGCATCGCCGTCACGAGCATCGACCAGACAAAGATCGGCAGGCGGCTCCAGGTCATGCCCGGCGCTCGGTAGTTGATGACGGTACAGATGATGTTGAATCCACCGACGATCATCGATAACGCCATTAGCCCGAAGGCGACCAAATAGGCGTCTTCGCCTTGGCCTGCTTCGATCGACAGCGGCGCATACCCGGTCCAGCCGGTCGGGAAGCCGCCGACGATGATGCCCGACAGCAAGATGATGAAGGAGGCGGGCGTGATCCAAAACGACAGCGCCTCAAGACGCGGGTAAGCCATCCGGCGTGAGCCAATCATCAACGGCACGAGATAGTTGCCAAAAGGGCCGAGGATGACCGACGTCATCATCATCATCATCATCGTGCCGTGCTCGCCAACGACCTCGAGGTAGGTCCCCGGAGCCAATAGATGGCGCGTCGGCGACAACAACTCAGACCGGATCGCCATGGCGAACAGGCCAGCGACAAAAAAGTACACGAGCATCCCGACCAGGTACTGCACGCCCACAACCTTGTGGTCGAGGGTGTAGCTGAAGTACGACCGAAGAGTTGGCTTCCGCTCGTGCGCCCCTTCGGCTTCGGTCGGCGGCGCGTAACCGAACAGCTTCTGGAACGGGTAGTTCAGCGCTCCGATCCCGGCGAGCCAGCCGAACGTCGCGAACAGGTAGCCGAGCACGAGCGCGTGGTTGTTGTCGCCCTCGCCCTGCACCTGCTGATAGGTGTGCGCGATCCAGTTGCCGACCATGTGCCCGAGCGCGTAGCCCGCCGCCGCACCCACAAAGGCGAGTAGCAGGTTCGGGGCGAGCCACCACGGCCGTTCCGCCCGGGGTGCAGGTGGGCCGCCGGGATTGCCGGCCTTGTCGACCGCTGGGGGCGCCGTCGTATCCATTGCCATGAGCTCGCGGCCCTCCTACGGAATCGCGCTGGGGGAGGCGGGACCAGGCGGTGGTCCGCTTGGTAGCGGATCCTGGCCTGGGTCGTAGTAGCCACCGTCCGACTGCGGCAGATAAATATCCGCGTAGGGCGGCAGGAACGGGATCAACTGTTGATACGTCGCTTGCGCGTTTGTCACCCACGTCTTGAAGTCGGCCGGACTCACCACTTGACCGGTGGTAACCATTGCGCCATGCCAAAGACCGCACAACTCGGCGCATCGGATGTTGACCGAGCCGATCTTGTCGGCGGTAGCGAAAGCGACGTTATTCACGCCGGGGTTCGCGTCGGCCTTGACACCAAGGTTCACTGCCCAGAAGGAGTGAATGACGTCGAGGGAGGTGACGCTGTACTGGACCTCCTGGCCCGCGGGAACGACCATCTGCGCCGTCTCGAGGCCGCCGTATTGCGGGTAGCGGAACGTCCATCGCCACTGCTGCCCGATCACCTGGACGACGAGGAGTTTGCTCTGGGCCACATTGGAGTCGTAACCCGTCGGCGTAAAGATCGGTACCTGGCCCGAACCTGTCCCTGCGCCGGCGTTGGTGTCGAGTTCAACGGTTCCGAATATGAAAAGCGAAACCACGGTCACCGTGGTGATGGCGAGCCATGCTGCCTGAAATCCGCGGTGGCCCTTCAGCGGCGGGCCGTCGCCAACCTCATCGACGGGCGTGCTCGACTTCACTCGCCAGTTCGTAAGCGCGTAGCCGACGTAAACCCAGACGAAGGCGATAACCGGGACGGCGACGGTGCCCAGAACCCGATTGTCGAACTGCTGGACGCGCGCCGCATCGGAATCCGTGCCTGGTGGCATGTGCGGGCCCCACACGAAATACACCAGCACCATGCCTATCACCGACACGACCACCCACATGATCCCGATGCGCATCATGTGCTGTCGGTCGGTGCGATCAGGCGGAGCAGAACGAGGAGCCTCTGTTGTCATCAGGCCACGACCTTCAGGAAACCGCTCATGTACCCAAGCGTGGACATCCCGCCGCCGTTGCCGTACGGCCAACCAAGGCCGCACGGCACGAAGCACTGCCAGGGGTAAAGCCCGGCAGCCGGGGTCTTAATCGTGAACGTGATCGTGTTGTGGTCAAACGACGAATCACACGGTGCGATCGTGCACACGTTGGTGGCCGCGGACGGGATGCCCGGCATTGGGACGGAGATACCGAGAGTTGGTACCGCGAAGGTGTGCCCGATCCCGTTGTCGGTGTTGTCGTTGATGATGCGCGCCGGCGCTGTGCCGTTGACAACCTCGGTGCCGTCAACAGTGCCCTGTACCTGGTCCATGAAGGAATTCCGCAGCGTGCTGCCCGAGTCGTACTGATCAATGGTGAAGTGTACGAGCGTGTTCGCCTTCAACTTGAACATCGTCGTGTGCACCCATTTGCCATCGATGTCAGCAAGGTACGACACGAAGGTGGGGTGCGGTCCGTAACCGAGGGCCGGGACGGTTTGCAGATGGATGTCCTCCTGCCCGTTGCTTCCGGTCGTCGCGGCCGCGGCAACAGTCGGCGGGTAATGGAGGAAGTACAAGAACAACATGGTCACCCCCGCCACGAAGACGGCGAACACGACCCCAACTGCGGTCGCGCGCATAGGTCTGGTCATCTCGACCCTCCTGTCGGCGGGAGCGCGCACATCACATGAGTCATAGCCATGACCGCACGAGCACATCGAGCGACGCGGCGATACAAAGCAAGCTCAAATACGTGATCGACCAGTGGAACAGCCGCAGCGGCTTCGGGTCGTCGCCCCGAGAGACGCGAGTTCGGAGCGCGTGCGCCTCGCGGATGAACACCGCTCCGAGCACCACGTCCACGGCGAGGAACGCCACACTGAGGTGCGCGACGGGGAAAAGCAGCAACGACGTCGCGACCATGGCCCAGGTGTACAGAACGATCTGCCTGGCAACGACCGGTGCGCTTGCCACCACCGGCAGCATGGGCACGCTCGCGGCTTCGTAGTCCTTGCGGAACCGGAACGCGAGCGCCCAGAAGTGCGGCGGCGTCCAGAGGAAAACAACCCCGAAGAGGACGACGGGGGTCCAGGCTAGCGAGCCAGTCACTGCTGCCCAGCCGATGAGGACGGGCATACAGCCGGCCGCCCCGCCCCACACGATGTTCTGCGATGTCCGCCTCTTGAGCAGGGCTGTGTAGACGAGCACGTAGAAGGCGATTGCTACCGCCGTTAGGCCCGCCGCGAGCAGGTTGGTCGCGACAGCGAGCCCGGCCACCGCCACGACGCCGAGCGTCAGACCGAAGGTCAACGCACCTGTCGGGCTGATCGAACCGCGGGACAGCGGGCGCCGTTCGGTCCTGTGCATGAGCGCATCAATGTCGCGGTCGAGGTAGCAGTTCAGCGCGTTCGCGGAACCCGCAGCGAGTGCGCCGCACACCAAAGTCGCGCTGAACACTCGAAAGGAGGGGACACCCCGAGCGGCGAGCACTAGCGCCGGCACGGTCGTGACAATCAACAACTCAATGATGCGGGGCTTAGTAAGTGCGAAGTAGTCGCGGGCGATGGTCAGGCGTGATCGCCAGACCGGAGACGCGACTGCGGATACCGCGGCCACGCGTCGCCACCTTTCTCGGCTGGTGAGAGCCAGCTGACCAGGTTTTTTTGCGCCACGATCCCACCCGGTGTGCGCGTCACCTTATGACCTTCGGGTCGACAACGCACGCTGTCGGCGGCGTTATTTTTGATGAGAGTTTTCTATGGTTGATGCACGGTCATCGTCATGTAATCGTCAGGTTCGAGGGCTATAAGCAACGACACCGCATCGACGTGCGGGCGCACCCGAGGGCTGTGATTAGTGGCGTTACCCTGAGCCGCATGCGCACCAGACGGTCGGCGGTGAACTTGACCCTGTGGACTCTGGTCCTGCTGCTCCTGGTGGTCGCGTTCGTCATGCTCGGCCGTTGGCAATGGCAGCGGACGTACCGGTCGGTCGATGGCTACTCAGCCGAACCGGCTGCAATTTCCTTGGAAACATTGGTCCCAGCGGGCACCGCGATCCCTGCGACAGCGCTTGCGCGCCAAGTCACTGTCTCGGGAAGCTACGTCGCGTCGGCGCAAGAGTTGGTAGCAGGACACTCGTTGAGCGGGCAGGCTGTCTCGTGGGTAGTGACTCCACTCGTGACGACGGACAAGATGCAGTTGCTCGTCGTGCGCGGTTGGATCGGTGCAGGTGAAACCGCGCTCGCAACTCCGCCAACGTCCCTGGTTTCGGTGACGGGACGGATCGAGAGCGGGGACGTTCTAACTATTGGAACGATCCCGGCCGCGCGGTCGGCCCTACCGTCCGGCTACCTCATCAGGACCGCACAATCGCCACCCGACCCGCTGTCATTGCAGCCCGTGCCATCCGCTCCCCCGGACGACCACGCGCCCCAAGAGTTCCACCTGCAAAACGCGATCTACGTTGTCCAGTGGTACCTGCTCGCGATCATCGCCGTCGTGACCTGGTGGCGATCCGTGCGGGCGAGACGCCGACCGCACGCGGCTGATGATCAGCGACCGCTCGCTCCGGCCGTCTAGGAGTAGGCCCCGGCTCACGTCTCGGCAACGAGACCGTCAAGCACCTGCTTCAACTCGGCGGCGGTGGTCGGCCCGATGACGCGCGCCGCGATGCGCCCATGCGTATCGAGCACGAGGGTGCTCGGGATGCCCATCTGCGGCAGCATTTTCAGCTTGCTGAGCAGCGCGCCCTGCGGATCAACGAAGCTCGGATAGGTCATCCCCGCGGAGGCGGCGAACGCCCGCCCGGCTGACGTGGTGTCCGCCTCATCGATGCCCACGAACACGACTCCCTGGGTCGCATAAGACTTCGCCGCCGCACCGAGCATCGGGGACTCCGCACGACACGGACCGCACCATGACGCCCAGACGTTGAGGACAACGACCTTTCCGTGTCCGACTGAACTCAATGACAGCGCAGAGCCGTCGAACGTCTTGCCCTTCAACGCCGGCGCCGCATGCCGGTCGTTGATGGCGTAGTTCGTGAGACCAACGACGTCGACGGAGTCAGCGGCCTTAGATCCGCTGCCCGCCGCGGCGCCGCAACCGGTGAGCGTGATCGAGGCCGCGATCAGCGAGATCACGAAACGTCTACGCATCTGGACAGGCTAACCGGCGTCACAAGAGCCGGGCGCACGTTCCGTGCCGGTCACGCGCGATCCGCGGCGCGCTAAAAGAGCTATGGTTCGCAGATGAACACGATGCTGGTCACGATGACGCTCGACCCCGCCCGAAGTGATGAAGTCGAACGGCACTTTCGTGACGACGTTGCACCGTGGGCCACTCGCCAGCCCGGGTTCGTCAGCGGGCAATGGCTTTCCGGTGGCGTGCAGGGATTCGGCATTGTGGTGTTCGATTCGCAAGAACATGCGGACGCCGCAGCTGTCGGTCCGCGATCGGCGCCAAGCGTCGAAGGTCGTGCGTGGAACACCGACAGCGTCGTGGTTTTCGATCAGGTCGCAAAGGCCTAACTCGATCGAATTCCGCGGGTGACGATGTGCAGGCACGCATCGATGAGTGCTGAGCGCTCGTCCAGCGGAACTGCAGAAAGTGGTCCGAGTAGCAGCATCGAAAGGCCGTGGGCAATACCCCAACCCGTCTTGGCGGCCGCGTCGTACTCGTCGGGGTTGAGCACTCCCGTAGCGACCAGCTCGTCGAGCCGGTCGGTAAGCAGCGTCTCGGGCGTCAGCAGGTCTTCGGCGCTCGCGCGCTCGTGCATGCTCGTCTTCTCGGGCGAGGTGAATGCGGTCGTGAACAGGCCGGGCTCTTCAAGAGCGAAGCGAACGTAACCCCGGCCTACTGCCTCCATCCGCGCCTGCGCATCGACTGCCGGGTCGTCGGTCACAACGCATCGCTCGAGCTCAGATTGCATCACCAGAGCCATCCGGTGCAGCGCAACCAGCGCGACCTGGACGACGAGGTCGGGTAGCGAGTCGAAGTGCCGGTAGGCCGCATTGGGTGACACCCCAACTCGCCGCGCCGCTTCGCGCAGGACGATCGCGCCCGGGCCACCCTCGTGAGCCAGCTCGACGGCGGCCTCGATCAGCGCGTGGCGCAGGTCTCCGTGGTGATACGGGTGGCCCTTGGGGCGCGTCGCGGGGGGTGTGGTGAGCGGTGTTGCGGGGGTGGTCACGAGAAATATGTTGACAGCGTGAACATCCATATGGCAAGTTCACGGTGTCAACATCGAGCAGCCCGCGCTATCCACCAGTCAGGGAGCCTGTCGTGTTCTACACATTGGGATCGATCATCGTCAGGCGCGCCAGGCTCGTTTTGGCGCTCAGTGTCGCGGCGCTGCTGGTCTTCGCCGTTCTGGGCGTCGGCGTCTTCGGCCGCCTGTTGTCAGCCGGCTTCGACAACCCGGCGTCCGCTTCGAGCAAGGCCAAGGTGCTGCTCGACCAGAAGTTCGGCGGCGACCCGGACATGATCTTCCTGGTCCACGCGACCAGCGGCACGGTCGACGGCGCCGCGGCGACAAGCAACGGCGAGGCCCTCGCGGCCAAGCTTGCGGCCGACCCAAGGTTGACCGGCGTCACGTCTTACTGGACCACGCACTCACCGAGCCTGCGCTCCAAGGACGGCACCGACGCGCTGATCCTCACCCGCGTGGTCGGCAACGACGACCAGGCGGCCACCACCTCGACCAAACTGCTGTCGGCCTACGCGCACGAGAACACTCCAGCCGCGACTGTGCGGATCGGCGGCGCACTCGGTACTGGCATCGGCGGTCAGGTCACGAAGGATCTCGCGGTCGCCGAGAGCATCGCAGTGCCGCTCACCATGATCTTGCTGATGGTCGTGTTCGGCAGCGTGGTCGCTGCACTGCTGCCGCTGTCCATCGCGGTCCTCGCAATCTTTGGAACCCTCGCAGAACTCAGCCTGCTTACTCACGTCACGAGCGTCAGCATCTTCGCTATCAACCTGACCACCGCACTTGGCCTCGGCCTGGGTATCGACTACGCGCTGTTGATGGTGAGCCGCTTCCGTGAAGAACTCGCCAACGGCGTCGACGTGCCAGAAGCAGTAGCGCGGACGACGGCAACTGCGGGTCGCACGATCGCTTTCTCTGCGTTGACAGTGGCCGCTGCGTTGGCCGCGATGATCGTGTTCCCGGTCTACTTCCTGAAGTCGTTCGCGTATGCAGGAGTCGGCGTGACCGCGTTCGCGGCCATGGGCGCATTGATCGTGATGCCCGCGCTGCTGACCGTGCTCGGCCACCGAGTCAACGCCGGCCGCATCCCGGGCATCAAGACGGTCCGCAGCGCGGAGACTCCGTTCTGGGGACGGCTGGCCAAGACCGTCATGCGTCGCCCGATCATCGCTGCATTGCCCGTCGTCGCGGTGCTGCTGTTCATGGCAACGCCGTTGTTGAAGGTGACCTTTGCGGCGCCCGACGACCGGGCACTCCCGACCAGCGCGGCCAGCCACCAAGTCGGCGACGCATTGCGGAACGACTTCGCCACGGCGCCAAGCGCTACCGACGTGGTGATCTCTCCGCCACTGGTACCGACCGCGTTGGCGACGTATGAGAGCGCGCTAAGCGCAGTGCCCGGAGTGCAGCACGTTGTCGACGCAGGCACGGTGTCTGGCACGCAACGGCTCACGATCACGACCGGCTTGTACAGCACGTCGAGTGCAGCAGCGACGATGGTCAAGCAAGTCCGCGGTATTGCCGCACCTGCTGGTGTGCACGTGCTCGTCGGTGGCGACACGGCCGCACTGATCGACGGCAAAACGGCGATCAGTTCGCGGCTGCTACTCGCTGGCGGCATCATCGTGGTGACCACGTTCATCCTGCTGTTCTTGTTCACCGGCAGCATCGTGCAGCCGGTGCGGGCGCTACTCGGCAACGCGCTCACTCTTGGAGCCACGCTCGGCGCGATGGTCTGGATCTTCCAGGATGGCCACTTCTCCAAGCTGCTCGGTTTCACGCCGACACCCACCAACACCTCGATGCCAGTGCTGCTGTTCTGCATAGCGTTCGGGCTGTCGATGGACTACGAGGTCTTCCTGATGAGCCGCATCAAGGAGCTGCACGACCACGGCGCATCCAACGCCGATGCCGTAACCCACGGTCTCGCGCGCACCGGCCGCATCGTGTCGACCGCCGCTGCGTTGCTCGCGGTCAGCTTCTTCGCCTTTGCGACCAGCAAGGTCAGCTTCATCCAGTTCTTCGGCCTCGGTACCGGCCTGGCGATCCTCATCGATGCGACGCTCGTGCGTGGCGTGCTGGTGCCGGCCTTCATGCGGGCGTTCGGTGAGAACAGCTGGTACGCACCGAAGTTACTGCGGCGGTTGCACAACCGCATCGGCCTCAGCGACGCCGATGCGCCCGCTCCCCAGCTGGTCGACGCGTGACCGCGTCGACTGTTAGAGCGCGGCCGCCAACTGCGGTGGCAGGTTCAGCGTCCACACCGGCGAGCTGGTCAGTCGCGTGATTCGCCAGCCACTCGACGTCCGCTCGAGGTTGAAGCGGTAGACCTCGCCGAGTACGAACGGTGCCGGATCACCGACGCCAGTCTTTGCGAACGTGACGAGCAGGTTTGCTCGCACCGCCGCTAGATCGCCATCGTGATCGATCAGCAAGTTCGTGATCAGGTGCTGAATACCTTCGTCGTTCGAGTGCCGTGCTCGCGCCTGTGCAACGAGCGCGTCGTGTCCGCGAACTTCGCCGCCGGGTGTGCTGACCGATGCGTTGTCGGTGAATAGCTCACGCAGCCCATCGAAGTCGCGCTCGTCGAGGCAGCGTCCAACACTGAAGATCAGCCGTTCGATATCGAAATGGTCGATGACCGTGCTCAGATCAGGCATCGTCGCTCCTTGCGGGTTCGGACGCATCATTGTCTCCTCGAGTATTAGGGGCCCGGACCGCGAATAGGGCGGCCGCGAGTACGAAGATGCTGCTGGCCAGCAGGGCGCGGTGGAACCCTGACGTCAGCGCGTTCGGCGTTGCTACGTGTGCGGCCAGCAGGCGGGTCGTTCGGGCCGTGGCGATCGCCGAGAAGATCGCCAAGCCGAGTGCTCCCCCGACTTGCTGAGATGCGTTGAGCAGTGCTGCGGCCGACCCCGCCTGATGTTTTGGCACGCCTGCGTTGGCAGCCGTCGCGACGCCGACGACCACCGCACCTAGCCCGAACGACATGACCAGCGTGCCGGGCAGGATGTTGGTCAGGTAGTGGCCGTGAACGTGTAGCCGCGACAGGTAATAAATGCCGGACGCCGCGATCAGGCAACCGGCCACGATCACCGGCGGAGTTCCGATGCGCGCGAGGAGCTGTCCGCTGATACCGGCCGCGATACCGACGCCGACGCATAACGGCAGATACGCGGCGCCGGTCTGCAGCGGTGAGAAGCCCAGGACGTTTTGCATGTAGAGGGTGAGAAAGAAGAACACCGCCAGGAAGCCAGCGAACGCAATCAGTTGTGTCACGTCGGCAGCAGCAAGGCCGCGGGTGCGAAAGATCGACAGCGGCAGCACCGGATTGCGTGAGCGCGTTTCGACGATGACGAACGCGACCACGAGCAAGCCCGCGGCTGCGAGCTCCAGCACGGTGCGAGCGGACGACCAGCCTCGGTTGGGTGCCTCTACTAGCGCGTAGACGAGCAACAGCATTGCGCCCGTCGCGAGGATTGATCCGGAGACGTCGAAGCCCTTTGGACGCCGGGTGGGCCGGTCGTCGTCGATCAGCCTGAAGATGCCGAACAGCACGAGTACCGCCGCCGGCGGGTTGACGAACAGCACCCATCGCCAACCCGGGCCGTCAGTGAGAATCCCGCCGAGCAGTACGCCAGCAGCCGACGCGAGGCCGGCGATGCCGCCCCACACGCCGAGTGCCGCATGCCGGTCGGCCGGCTCGGTGAAAGTCGTCGTCAGGATCGACAGGGCCGCGGGCAGCACCATCGCTGCGCCGACGCCCTGTGCGAGGCGCGCGCCCACGAGCAGCCCCAGATTCGGCGCCAGGCCACCGGCAAGAGAGGCTAGACCAATCACCATCGTGCCCGCGACCAGCAACCGACGTCGGCCCAGCAGGTCAGCCGCACGTCCACCGAGCAGCATGAAGCCGCCGTAAGTAAGCAGGTAGCCCGACGGAATCCACTGCAGTCCCTGCACCGAAACGTGCAGGTCGGCGCGGATCGACGGCAAGGCGACGTTGACGATCGACGCGTCGACGAAGTCGAGAAACGCGACAGCGCAGAGCAGCGCGAGGATCGCCTTGCCGCCGCTGGTCTTGAGCGCCGATGGTCGTTCGAGTGTTGCCGTCATGCCGTCCTCCGAGAGTTGCCGCCATCTGAGATTTGGGGCCAACCTCAAGGACGAGATAGACCGCAGGAACGTGACATGTCGTCGGCGGTGTCACTATCGGGAGGGCTGCGTCGTCCTTTGACGTTGAAGAGCGCGAAAGGAGGTGCGGAGATCACTGTGACGGCAACTGACGACGAGTTCGCGCAGGCGTGGCAGGCGAATCTTCCGTACCTGGTGAACCTTGCCTACGGCATGCTCGGCGACATCGGCGCCGCCGAAGATGCGGTACAGGAAGCATTCGCGCGGTTCTCGACTGCTGATCGTGGCGCGATCAAGGACACCCGGGGTTGGCTGATCGTGGTCACCAGCCGGGTCTGTCTCGACCAGATCGGTTCGGCGCGCGTACGGCGCGAGCGGTCCGTCGATGCGTCCGCGATCGAGTTCACGAACGCAGCCGAGCGCGCTCCCGACCCAGCCGATCGAGTAACGCTCGACGACGAAGTTCGCTCCGCGTTGTTGGTCGTGCTCGAAAGGCTGAGCCCAGCCGAACGCGTCGTGTTCGTGCTGCACGACATCTTCCAAACACCGTTCGACAGCATCGCGACCACAGTCGGGCGACCGGTGGCGAGCTGTCGACAACTCGCACGGCGGGCTCGACGGAAGATTGCCGGCGATGTCGGCGTCGCGCCCCACTCTGTCGACGTCTCGCAACACCGACTCGTCGTCGACCAGTTCATCGACGCGGTGTCGCATGGCGACATCGACGCGCTCGTTCCCCTGCTCGACCCCGATGTGTGGGGTGACGCCGACATGGGGCCGCTCGACCCACGCGACGGCGTGGTGAACCACGGCTTCCGCAAGGTGTCGCGCAATCTCGTGCGCTGGTTGAGTGCCACGACGCTGGTGTCGGACCCCTTTGGCGACCAGACACAGGTGCACGCGTTCATCGATCGACGTCTTTACGCGGTTATCCATCTGACAGTTGTTGATGGAGTGGTTGCACGACTGCATGTGATCGCTGACCCAGCCAAGCTTGCGGCGATGAGCGCGTCGATCTGACCGACGCGCTCATCTGGTATTCCGCAGTGCAGTGGCTCAGCCGTTGGCCGCGACGCCGACCCGATGGCCCTGCGCGTCGGCGAAGACACCGAAGCTGGTGCCGGGTACGTGCTGGGCGGGCTGAATGACTTTGCCGCCGAGCTTCTCGGCCTTGGCGAGGGTGGCGTCGACGTCCTCGACGCCGACGAAGAACAGCACCTCGTCCTCCGCGCTTTGGCGCGGGCTGATCGCGACGTAGGTGCCACCCTCGGTCCCGGTGTCGATGAAGGTGTAACCGGGGAACGCGCCTTCGGAGGCGACCTTCCAACCGAACAACTCACCGAAGAAGGCGCGCGTGGCGTCAGGGTCAGCGGAACGGATTTCGGCGTGAATCACGGGATGGGCCATGACGATGCTCCTAAGACGATGAGAGTCGTGGAAGAGCTTGCACACAACGTCACGACGAACCGAACGGGCCAAAATCGACAGGGGTCAGGCCGTGGTTTGCCTGAACGCACGATCGGCCCGGCGCGGTGAACGCGCCGGGCCGATCGTTGAAGTTCTACTTACTCGTGCGGTTCTCGTTACACGTACGGGTTGGTCGGCAAGGTGTTCGTCGTTGTGATCGAGCTGACCGTGTCCCGAGTGACAACAGCACCTGCCGCTGTTGCGACGACATCCTCAAGCGGCAGCCCGGTCGCCGGATCGAAGATGAAGGTGAGCGTGTCTTGGGTGGTGCCGCTGGTGATCTCGGCAGTGATCGCGATACCCGAGCGGCCCGTGGAGTCCTTCACTCCCGACGTGACGACAGTCTCCGGAGCCGCGGCGAGCACCCCATACGTAGCAAGGCGAAGACTCGGCGGCGTAGTCGGGTTGAGGAGCACCTGCTCGGCATTCACGAGGAACAATGCGTTCGCGTCGGTACTCGTGAGACCGATGGAGGTGTCATACGCCTTGTAGAGCGTGTTCACAGCGGCCATCAGCCCAGCGGAGTCGAGCGGCACCGCCTGTAACTGCGCAAGTGTTGCCGTCGTCGTAGCGGCCGGCGCGGTGCCGGTCTTCACATAGCTGGTGACCGCGCCGTTAGTGCCGTCGATGACTTGCGTGAGTGCGACCGTGCTCGTGCCGGTCACTGTCTGAGTCGCAACGCCGTAGCGGCCGGTATATGCCGCGGAGGTGTTTGCTGCAGCGGCGGTCGCGCCGGCGCCGGCAAGAGTGCCGATCTGGGCGGAGACGTCGTCACTTACCGAACTGGTTCCGCCGAAAAGCTCGGCACTTTTGACCGTCGTTGACAACGAAAGCAGCGCCGCCGTCGTCCCGCCTGGTAGTGCTCCTGTCGGTGCCACCAGCATCAAAGGCGCACCCTTGGAAGCGAGGTCAGGCCCAGCTGCCAGTGCGTCCGGGAAGTCAGTACCCGTCGCGACGCCAACCGACGTCGCCGTCGGGAAGAACATGCCAGCGACACCTGCCGCCGTCCCGTAACGATCGCTTCCGACGAGCGGTGTCGCGGTCTTGTCTGCAGCGGCAGCCGGGCCGCCGAGAGCGTAGTGCTTACCACCGGTGTGCGCAGCGAGGTAGGCGGCCGTAGCCGTCGACTGCGTCGAGCCGTTGGTCAGCAAGATGGCGCCGCCGGACTTGATTGCCGCCGGGCCACCCGCGAGCGCGTCGGGGAAGTTAAGCCCAGTCGCCTCGAACACTGTTGTCGGGTTACCCATGGCCCCAGCGACTGCGACTGCGGTCGCGAAACGGTCAGCACCGGCGAGACGCTGCACGACGAAGCCGAGTCCGGTGATGGTCGTCTCGACGGAAGTGCTGATGGCGGAAGTACCGCCGAGGACGTAGACCGTGCCACCCTTCGGCAGCACCCGAATGAGTCGGCCTGTACGGACGCTGGCAGGGACGTCGATGAAGTCAGCAGCAGCGGACCGCCTACCTTGGCTGCTAACGGGCCACCGGACAGTGCGTCGGGGTAGGTGTCCGCGCGGGCCAACACGACGGCTTTCGCACTACCGGCCGCAGTGAACTGATCCTGTGACGCTGCGATCGCGGTATCGAACCGGGTTGCCCCGGAGATTCGCGTTACCACAGGCGTTGCAGCACCAGCGGACGTAGCCGGAAGCGCGATACCGACGAAACCAGCGCCGAGCGCCATGATGACACCAAGCGAGGCGCCACGGTATCGCCGAACTTCAGTCTTGCGGGACGGTGCGAGGTCGTGACTGTTCAAGGTGTCCCCTCTCAAAGGGCGAACGTCGTCCAACGGGCGGGCAGCCGGATGCCACGCAGATCAACTGGCAGCGGCGAGACGATCCCTATCCCGAGTCGGCGTGCGCCAAACTCAACAGCGCATGAACGAAGGAATTCCGCCCAATCGGACCTAACCCGCTTAGCGGCGTTTTGACATACCGCTATTTGTTGTCTCCGACGTCCAGTGCGCCGTCATTCATGCGCGCAATGCGGTCAACGCTTGCAATCACACTCGTGTCATGCGTTCCAATGACGACGGCACATCCCTGCGCTGCCAACGACTGCAACGCGCTAGTGACAGCCAACGCGTGACCAGCGTCTTGATGCGCTGTTGGCTCGTCTGCCAATACGATCGTCGGTGAGTGCGCCACGGCGCGACACACCGCGACTCGCTGTTGTTCGCCAAGCGAGCAGGATTCCACTCTGCGCTGTTTGAGCTTCTCGACGTCGAGCGTCCGCATCCAGTCGATGACGTGAACAGCATCACTATCGGCACCTGACAGCTTGACCGGCAACATGATGTTTTCCATGACGGTCAGTTCCGGAACAAGCCCGAGCAACTGCGGTACGACAGTCAACTCGTTCCACGAGAGCGCCGCCGGAGACCGGGTCTGGCCGACACTCTCGAAGTTGACGATCCCCTCGTCGAGAACCTCCCACCCAGCAAGCACCAGCAGCAGGGTCGATTTTCCTGAACCAGATGGCCCGACGACAGCGACGCACTCACCCGAAGCCACAGCGAAATCGACGTTGCGCAGCGCACGCACAGTTTCGTCACCATGCGGGTAGCTGCGCACGCCACCAACCATTCGCAGCAGACCGCTCACCCGTCGACCCGCCGTCCATCATGAAGCCGCACTACGGCATGTGCGGTCTCTACGAGCGCCGGATCGTGCGAACTGGCGATCACCGTCAATCCCTTCTCGGCCAGCAGATGCAACGCCTCAATCACCGTCGCGCCCGCGACGCTATCGAGCGAGGCAGTTGGTTCGTCAGCAACCAGAACAGTGGGATCTCCGGCCGCCGCGAACGCGAGCGCGAGACGTTGCTGCTCGCCACCTGACAACTGTGCGGGCCGGTAAGTACGGCGCGACGTCAAGCCGATGAGATCGAGCAACGCGTCATCAGATTCGTTTGGCGCGCGCCCCCGCAGTTGTGCGCCGAGCCGGACGTGCTCATCAGCCCGTGCGTAGCTCAGGAGGTTGAACGCGGGCTGCTGGAATACGTAGCCGACCCGCAGCCGCCTGATCGATCGACGCTTGCGGATGCTTAGCGCGGCGATGGATTGCCCGTGCAACCACATGCCGCCGCTATCAGGTCGATCCAAGATGCCGAGCATGCGAAGCAATGTGCTCTTGCCTGACCCTGAAGGCCCGCTGATTACCGTTAGAGCGCCGCCCGCGAAGTGCGCCGTGACATCAGAAACTGCGGGAACACGTTCGTCGCCGACGACGTATGCGCGAGAGATGCCTTCGACCCACACTCCTCCGGTCCGCTGCGCGCTCACGGTCGGCACCAGCGTTCAGTTGGCTTCACGAAGCACCTCCGCCGCACGTACGCGATCGCTTCCTAGCTGCACAGCTGTCGCGGAAACAGCCACCAATACGACAAGCGCGGTCAAGTCCGCGATCGTCAGCGCGAACGGCCAACTCAATACGGCGGACGGCGGGAGGCTCGCCTGAACCGTGAACCGCGAACGGAGTAACGCAACGGCCATTGCACAAAAGCCAAGAGCGACGACCGCACCGGCCGCAACCAATGCCGAGAGTTCGATGAATATCGAAAGGAAGTGCGCCGTGCGCGTCAGGCCCATGCGCCGGGCCAGCACGTAGGAAAGACGTCGCGGGCGTGATCTGGCATCGAGATAGAGGAGCACGCCACCCAGCGCCACCGCGCCGATCACGGCGATGACCGCGTCGAGATACGCGAAGGTGTAGCTGACGGGTTGCAGATACGAGTTATCAACCACACTGTCGGCAGTGAGGTTAAACGTGGTCGTGATGTGCGCGGCGGCTAACGCATCAGCCGCCGTACCTGGGCTCCCGCTGATCCAGAACTGGTAGGTGCCCACCGGATCGACCCGCTCGAGGGCGGCGAGATCAACGTAAAGAATCTCGTAACCTCCCTGCTCGCCAGGAAGATGCGCAGCGCCGCCGACAAGCGTCACGCTGGTCGTCACCGGGTTTGCGGCCGCGACTGCTTTCAGCTGACTGCCCGACGCAACGCCGCCGCCGGAGAGCACCCCGAGTAACGGCTTTCCCGGACCCTGATCGTGCAGCCGATTGATGAGTGCGGGGAAACTCTGCCCGGCAATGCCTGCATCCCAGAATGCGCCTGATCCGAAGGTCGTCGGGTCGACGCCGACAACACTGACCAGCTCGTTTCCGAAGGTGGGGTGGTCGATGCGAAGCACCAGCGTGGCACGCTTCGTCAGCGACGCGGGCACCGCAACCGAACCCTGCAGGTTCACCACGTCGTCCGCTCCCACAATCATTCGCGACGAGTCGTGCAGCGTTCTTTGCACAGACGAGTTAACGAACGCACTAAACACGCTAATCGCGAGTGCAGGCACGAGTACCGCGACGAGTGTGGCGGATGCCTTCGCGTTGCCGCCGATCCGCCGCCACGCAAGCCAACTCGGCACGCTCAGCCGTGCGCCGCGCAGGGCAGACCTGCGAATCAGCCGGACAAGAATCTGCTGAACTACCGCAGCACCAACGATGAACGCCAGCATCGGCAGCACAATCACGACCGGGTCAACGTGAGCAACTTGTGGACCACTACCGGACAAGTGAGTTCGGTGACTCAACCGAGCGGCAACAACGATCGCCACGACCGCGACGACCACTGCTGACCCGACGAAGGTCACTACTCTTTTCTTGCTTACCGCACGAGGCACGGGAGGGGACTCTCGACGTTGGCAGCCGCGAGTTGCTGAGGCGACCAAGAAGATCAGGCCTGCTATCAGACTGATCAATGTCACGAGGCCGACGTCCGCAAACGATCGTCCAGCGAGTAGCGAACTCGGACCGACCGCGCGGACGAGCGCGTAGGCAAGAACGACCCCAGCAAGGCCACCGAGCAAGAACGGTACGCAGGCTTCGAGGGCTGCCTTGACACCAATCGCCAACGGGGAGGTGCCGCGAGCAATCAGTACGTCGACCTCGCGTCGACGCCGATCGACCCAGAAGCCGCCGGCAACGAAGACCAAACCAAGTGCCACGAGTACGCCCGCAATGGCGATCGGCGTGATCGTGCTCGGCAAGGCGCGCCCGACGGCGGACACCCGGTCAACCGGCAGGTCGACCTCGGTCTCTGCGCGCTCAGTCGCTTGGAGGTCTATGCGATCGTCCGGTTGGAATGTGGGATGTGCACTGGCGTACTTGGCTTCCAACGTCCCGCGCTGCGCGTTCAGTGTGCTCGGCAGCTCGAGTACTACCTTGTCGAGCGCCTTTGCCAGGGTGTGAGCTTGCGGCAGCGTCAGCCCACCCGGACGAAGAGTCCAGACATCGGTGTCTTGCACGTTGAGCGGCAGCGATTGCGCTGCAGTGCGCATCTCATCTTGGGTCAGCAACCCGAACGGAAAGACCGGCGGTGGGTTCGCCGACGGAGGCGGCACGATGTACTGCTCTGCGTCACACCAGAACGGCTGCGCGGGCTGCGTCTCTAGGTCGCGAAATATGCCCGCGACCTGAAGCTTCATCGGTGCGGAACTGCCGGTCTCCTGAAGTGCGATCGTGCCGCCGGCGGCGACATGTAGGGCGTTCGCCGTTGTGTCAGCCAGCCAAATGCCGTTGACCCCTTGCGCCCGCGACAAGACGTCGACATGCGCGAGGTCACCAGGCTTCGACGCAAGAGTTATAAAGGTCCCAGCTCCGGACCCGGCCGCGCTCACCATCACATGTGGAGCGAACAGCATGCGCGTCGGTGCAGACAGGTGCGGAAGCGACGGCACACCGGTGACTCGAGTCGTTCCGTTGATGCCGAACATGTCGTCGGCAAACTGATCCGGCCCTGAGGTTAAGCCTGCGTAGTTGTCTGTTGACGCAACGGTCAAGCTTCCGGTTTCGCAACCGTTGTTGAGTTGCTGTGCGAGGCTCGCGTTCTCGGCGGACGACAAGAAGAGCGGTGCACTAGCCGACGCGAGGCCGATCATGAGAGCCGCGCCCGCCATGACGAGCCCGACTTGCGGCCGCTCCGTCAGCAGTAACAGGGGCGCCCTCCGCCAAGGCAGAAGGTTGAGCTTCACCGGGGCAGGCTACTTCGTGCAGTGAGTCTGCAAGCCGGAAGGGCAACGTTGAGCCCGGTAGTCGGCGGGCGGCGCCGCTACCGGGCTCGATCGAGCGATCAGGACGGGATGAAGGCCAGCAGGTCGGCGTTGATGATGTCGGCGTGAGTCGTCGGCATGCCGTGTGGGAAACCCGCGTACGTCTTGAGAGTGCCGTTCTTGACTATTTGAACCGTCCGCGGTCCCGAGGTGGCGTACGGGACGATCTGATCAGCGTCGCCGTTCATCGCGAGAACGGGGACGGTGATCTTCGTCAGATCGTCCGACCAGTCATCGCGGATGAACTCGGAAACGCAGTCCTACTGGCCTTTCGCGCCGCCCATCATGCCTTGCCGCCACCAGTTCGCGATTACGGCCTCAGACGGCGTGACGCCCGGTGGTCGAAGTTGTAGAACGGCCCTGACGGAACAGCGCGATAGAACTCTGAGCGGTTCGCTGCCAGTTGCGCCTGCAACCCCTTCGAAAGCCTCGCGTGGGACGCCGACCGGGTTGCTGTCTGTTTGCGGAACGGACGGCGTGACGGCGCTGATCAGCACGACCTTCGCCACGCGGCTCTCGCCGTGACGGCCGATGTAGCGCGCCACTTCACCGCCACCTGCGGAGTGTCCGACGTGGATGGCTTCGCGCAGGTCAAGACGTTCGGTTAGCTCAGCTAGATCATCGGCGTAGTGGGTCCATGTCATTGCCATCAGCGGCTTGCGCGGAGCGGCCATGGCCGCGGCGGTCGTGCGCAATGACCCGATAACCGTGCTGCATGAAAAACAGCATCTGGGCGTCCCAGTCGTCGGCCGATAGCGGCCACCCGTGACTGAAGACGATCGGCTGACCCGCGCCCCAGTCCTTTTAGAAGATTCGAGATCCATCCCTGGTCGTGAAGTCAGCCATGTCGTTTGCCTCACTGTTCTCCCGATGGTCGTCCGCCTGTACTTGAAGCGGATCCAACCACCCTCGTACGCCCGTCCCCCGCGAGTCAACAAACGCGAGACAGACGGAAGTGGCAACAGGCACTAGCCAGCGTGGAGCCGCCTTCGTCTGACTTACCGGCCCGCGTCATCCTTCTCGCGAAGTAGTAGGTCGTCGAGGGTGAGGTGCCGAACGATGTCCTCGGGCACCTCGCGAGCTGCACGTAGTCGGTCCAAGGTGAGCGCGTTGCGCGTGCGGATCACTTCCCCCGGCAAACGCACGATGTCGCTGTTGTCATCGCCGCGTGCTTCGCTGACCCGCCGGATCGCACAGGCCCTCTGCCAGTCCCGGAACGACTGCACCGGGTCGTCGTTCGAGGCCACATTGATTGCCCCAGCGCGGTTCATCTGTCCTCCAGGCGGTCGGCTGGCAAGCGGGGCCGCTCGGAAGCGGGCACTAGGCCCAGAGCGATTCGAGCCTCAAGTTACTTCCGCTACTGCCGGCGGGCACCATACGAACGGTCCGTCCTCGCCGCCGTGCGGCCGAGGCGTCCGCGCTAATCGCGTCGCTCACCGTGCGAGCGACGCTGTACTCGCCGCGTGAGCGCGCCCGGAGCGTCGTCGAGCTGTGCTGCGGAGTCGTCGCCGACGTCGTGTCAGCGGGACGAAGAACCGCAGCGGCCCCAGCCCGAAGCTGAACCCGATCCCCACGGACAACGACACTTTCCCTCATGGCGAGGGAGTGTCAAGGATCAGCCGAAGTAGCTGTCAACCATCAGCCGAAACCGTGGAAAGCATCAACCGACACCGAACTGTCAAGCATCAGCCGGATCAATACAGCAGGGGAGCCGCCTTGGAGATTCGAACTCCAGACCTACGCATTACGAGTGCGTTGCTCTGCCAACTGAGCTAAGGCGGCGAGCCGCCCTCGGCCAACAGAACCGGACCACGGGACGACCCGGAGAGTCTAACCGGTCGGCCCCGGGCACCCTCAGAAGCGGCGAATTACGTGTCGTCCTGGCAGGTCGTCTCCGGCGCGGGATCCGTCAGCGACACGAGGAACGTCTTCACCACGGTGTCCACGCAGCTTGATTGCAGGAACGCGGTGTGGCCGTCGCCGTCATACGTGAGCAGCGGACCCTTGGCCTCCTTCGCCAAGGCTTGCGCCCATCGGTAAGGCGTCGCGGGGTCCCGCAACGTCCCAACGACCATGATTGGCGGCGATCCAGCGGGACTGATCGGGCCCGGTGCGAGCTCGGCAGCGACGGGCCAGTCGGCGCACGCGACATTGCCCCAACCGATGAACTCACCGAAGGTCGGACCGTCGTCCTTCGCGCCGGCGATCGCAGCGGCCGCGTAGGCCGAGATAGGACCGAGGCTGGGGCGGTCAACACAGTTGATAGCCATGTTCGACTCGATCAGGTTGTCGTAGCTGCCGTTGGATTGCCGCCCGTCGATCTGGTCGGACAACGTCAGAAGGCCGGCCGGGTTGCCTTTCATCGCCGCCGAAAGAGAAGCCGTCAACGGCTGCCAATCCTGTGTGGTGTACAGCGCCGCGGCAACGCCTTGGACTGCGAGGGCCACCGTCAGCGAGCGGCCGTCCGACGCGGCAATGGGTGCGGTTCGCAACGTGGCCAGCCAGGTATCCAGGCGTTGTTCTGCGTCGGCCGCAGACGTGCCTACCGGACAATTCGACGACGTCACGCAACTCGCGATCCACGCCTTCAGTGCAACCTCAAAGCCCTGAGCCTGCACGTCGTCAAGTTCCACCGCTGAAGCCGCCGGATCCACCGCGCCGTCCAAGACAAGTGCTCGAACATTCTGCGGGAATAGCTGGGCATAGATCGCGCCGAGAAACGTGCCATACGAGAAACCCATATAAGTGAGCTTCGATTGGCCGAGAGCTGCACGCAGGACGTCGAGATCGCGCGCGGTGTCGATGGTACTGACGTGTGCGAGCAACGCACCGGACTTCGCCTCGCAGCCGGCGGCGAATCCCTTCGCCAGCTGATCTTGTTCGGTAACCGACGACGGCGACTGCGGATCTCCTTCGAACGCAACCCACTGGTCGAGTTGCGCCGAACTCAGACAACGGATCGGTGCGCTCGATCCGACGCCGCGCGGATCAAACGACACAACATCGAACTCGTTGCCAAGCTGAGTCCGTACAAAGCCAGCCGCGGACTGCAGGAACTGAATACCGGACGCACCCGGCCCGCCCGGGTTCACCACGACCTCACCAAGGTTGGGTTTGCGGGTGGTCAGCTCGCGCGAGACGGCCAACTGGATTGCTCCGGCCGCCGGGTTCGCGTAGTCGATCGGCACGGTCAGCGACGCGCAATACAACCCGCCGCAAGGCTTCCACGCAAGCTGCTGCGTGTAGAACGCCGTCAAAGTTGACGGGTCTATATGCGGCAGCGCTGTCGGCACCGGCGGCCCGGCAGGCGAGGCTGCCGACGAAGTCGCCACGGTTGCCGGCGAACCAAGCAGGGACGACGACAGCGCGGGCGCGGACGAATTGACCGGCGGTACGGAGCTCGCCGCAACAGTCGACGACGACGTCGCTGGCGCGCTTGGAAGCGAACTCGCGGGAGCAGTCGGAGCCCCAACGTGCGACGAGGTAGACGTGCACGCGCTCAAGCAAAGAACCGCCCCCGTAGCAATCGCGGCCACCCAGCGGGTTGGCCCGGTCACGAAGGAGGGGTGTCCGGGTAGGCCGCGTCGTATTCGATGCGCGATCCGCAGACGCTGGCCTTCGGGCAAGCGCAGCGCTTGCCCGTTTCTGCGACCTTCACGATGACGGTCTCACTCGGCACGTTGTAACCGACTAGCGTGCCATCGCCCTCAGGCGACGACACCGCCGTACCCATCTTTGGCAGGTCCGACTTGAAGTCCGTGTACAGCGGGTGCTCGTACTTCAGGCAGCACATCAACCGCCCGCAAGCGCCCGAAATCTTCAACGGATTCGGCGGCAGATCCTGGTCTTTCGCCATGCGCACACTGACCGGTTCGAAGTCTTTCAGGAACGTCGAGCAGCAGGTATCGCGACCGCACGGGCCGATGCCACCTTGCACTCGCGCTTCGTCACGCGCACCAAGTTGACGCAACTCGATGCGCGCATTCAACGTGCGCGCGAGGTCGCGTACCAGCGCCCGGAAGTCAACGCGTTGCGGTGCGCTGAAGTAGATGACAAAACTGTTGTCAGCATCGAGATAGTCGACGCCCACAACCTTCATCGGCAACTCGTGCTGACGAACAAGCCGCTTCGTTGCGACCCGCGCTTCGGCTTTGCGTGTGCGATTGCGCTCGTCACGAGCAAGATGGTCGGACGTCGCGAAGCCAGCGCACATCGGGAGGCCGCCGACCTCCTCCAAGACGTACGTCGGCGCCCAGATGCACTCAGCTACCTCATCGCCGGCCGTCGTCGGGAACAGCACCTTGTCGCCAACCTTCGGCGCATGCGGCCCGGGATCGAGGTAGTAAAGGCGGCCGTAGCGGGTGAAGCTGACCGCCATCATCATGCTCATGGCGCAACTCTAGACCGGGTCGTGCGGGCTATCCCTACGTGTTCGCCGCAAGGATCCCGTCGTTACCAAGATCCGACTCCGTGTATCCCGCCACCGTGGTGGTCGATTTCACGTCGTCACCGCTGCTGATCAGACCGCCGAGCCACCCGTCGCCGTCGAGACTCGACACGTCCGTGATGTCAGCGACCTTTTGCGAGCCGATGAAAAGCGCGAGTCGTGTCGTCTGGCCATCGGCGAGCGTCGCGCAGATCCCGGAGATCTCGAGTTCTTGCGTGCCGAGCTTGGTCGGCAATGCACCTTCGTCGAGGATCGTGGGAGTCGGCGACGATAACGACACCGCGCCCTGATTGCGTTCGATGAACCACCGGTTGGATTCATTCACGACGAACTCATAGCGCACGTCCGCCGTCGAATCCGGACCGCGCCGACACACCAATCCGAAGCCCGCCCCGGTCGGTGCCCCGGCGGATTCGTGAGCGGTCATGTTCAAGTTGACCTGTTGGGCCGGGTCGTCGTAGGGCGCGTACGCCAGCCAGTGCGCTGCGACCGTGCTGGTCACGGTGTAGCCGTCCGGCGCATATTCAAAGTCCGCGCCCTTGGGATCGGCACCGGTCGACCACCCAGACGTCGAGTCGGTGAAGTCATCCGAGTACACCTCGATGCCGCTCATCGGGCTCAGCGACGACGATGCGGTCACGCCGTCCGACGTCGGCCCGGGGCTCGGCGGCGTCGGATTGGGCTGGGTCGGATTGGACTGGTTGGCTTGATTGGTTTGCGCGGGCGCAGTCGGTTGCACCACTGCCGTCGATGCCTGCGGATGCTGCGCGGCGACAGCCACCACGGCGACCAGCAAGGCCACGACGACCCCACCGATCAGCAGGTTGCGGCCGTGATGCGTGCGCGGGGGCGGTCCGTACGAATAAGGGGACGGCGAGGGGTAGCCGTAAGTGTGGGGCGGATAGCCGTAGGTCGGAGCCGCGTAGGGGTTCTGCGGCGAGGCCGCGTAGGGGTTCTGCGGCGCGGCCGCGTAGGGGTTCGGCGGTGGCGGGTAGCCGTAGGGATTGGCCGGTGGCGGGGGCCACCCCTGCTGTGGTTGCGGCGGCTGCGGCGACTGCCAGGGCTGCTGCTCGCTCATGCGGCGGCGCGCGAGGAATGAAGTCTCACTCCAACGTCGTCGGCGCACGTAACGGACTTGTTCAGGACCATTCGGCCCACGGCCGGGCAGCACATACGGTGGGTCGTGACCCGAAGGGACCACCGCCGTGACGCAACCAGACCCGACCGACACCAAGCTGGTGCCGGCAGACCTCGCCGTACTCGCCCGCGCCCACCTCGGCGTGCTGATCACCATCAAGCGCGATGGGCGCCCGCAATCGTCGAACATCGGCTACATGTACGACGACGCGACGAAGCGGATCTTGATCTCGACAACCGCGGACAGGTTCAAGGTCGCGCACTTGCGTCGTGACCCACGTGCGACTCTGCATGTCATCGCCGCCGACGGATGGGGCTGGGCGGCCGCCGAGGCGACTGCCGACCTCTCGCCAATCGCGCAGGAACGAGACGACGCCGTGGTCGAGGAGCTGATCACGATCTATCGCGCCAATGCAGGCGAGCATCCGGATTGGGACGACTTCCGGCGCGCGATGGTCGAAGACCAGCGCCTCGTCGTCCGGCTTGAATTGGCACGCACCTATGGCTCAGCACCGCGCTGAGCCATAGGTGCGTGCCCAAAAGCAGTCGGAGCTACGGCCGGGCGACCACACCGCGGTTGACCAACGGCCACGTCGGAACGACGGTCTTGGCGAACGTCGCATTGGTCACGCCGGCAAACGAGGCGTACCAGGCGAGTATGGCGGTGACGAACCCGAACCAGCCGCCGATGTGGGTCCAATCCTTGGCGGAGTTGCCCGTTTCGAAGTTGCCAATGGTAAGGAAAATGAAGGTGATCGTCAGGGCTACGAAGACCGCTAGTACCGCGCCGCTCGTGCGCATCGCCGCGATCGTCATGTAAGCGGTGAAGATCGCCCACGAGAGCGTGAAGAGGCCAACCGCTTTGTGAGCCTGGTCAGCGGGAGTCAAGTGTGCCGCTTCGTAGGTCACGAGCCAGTAGAACGC
The DNA here is from genome assembly GCA_036501485.1 of Acidothermaceae bacterium. GTDB lineage: Bacteria > Actinomycetota > Actinomycetes > Acidothermales > Acidothermaceae > PALSA-607. The sequence goes on from DASYAG010000002.1 coordinate 28,928, forward strand.
CAACCAGAAAGCGCCGAACGACGAGAACGCTGTGGCGCCGAACGTGTTCCCCTTGCGGAACTCCCACATACCCGCGAGCAGCTGGCCGATGCCGCCGTAGAACAGCGCAAGCGGCAACACTGCGGCTTCCATGCTGGGGTTGAGGATGTTGGTGTTGAACGTGCTCAGTACGAACGTGGTCATCGCGAACCCGGCGAGCCCGAGTGGGCCTGGGTCCGCGATGAATACTGCGGCCGGCGGCGCTGGTGGTACCGCCGGAGTCTGAGTGGACACTGTGCCTCCTTGATGAGAACGGGGTCCTGGCAAACATCTAGGCAGAGCCTGGGAGCGCTACCAGTGCTTCGCAACGGCTCTCTGCTCGTGGCGCGCCGAACGGATCTTTTTGTGCGCCGAGCGGTGGCAGTGATCGCCAAGCGGTCGCGCGCGCCTCTTTAACCGACCGGGTTCGCGGCCTACTGTCGGGGGCGTGAAGTCGGTAGCGCTGGGCATCGGTCTTGGCGTGATCGCGATCGCCCTGGGCAGTTCGCTCTGGTACTGGCGGCGCGGCAGCCGGGGCCTCGGCACACCTCTGCAGCGAACGACGTATGACGTGCTGCACACAGCCGGGTCGGCGGCGCGGGCGCTGCGGGCCGGGTTGACTCGCGAGAGCGCGGCGCGGTCGGCACCTGCCCTGCGCGCGCTGCTCGCGGCACGCGCGACGGCAATCACCGGTACCAGCGGGCTGCTCGCGTGGGACGGCCCAGGGATCGATCACGCCCCCTCGGTTCTGGTCGGCGCGCGGCAGGTGCTGGCCACTGGAAAGGCAATGGCTCTCGGCCCGCGCGACCTTCGATGTGCGAACGGAGTCGACTGTCCGCTGCGCTCGGGGGTCGTCGTCCCGCTTACCAGCGGTGGAGTCGTCGTCGGGACGCTCGTCGCGCTCGCGCCATCGACCCGAGCTGGACTGCTCCGAGCGGCCGGCGAGGTTGCTCGCTTCGCATCGACCCAGCTCGAACTGGCCGAGCTCGACAGCGCACGCGCACGCGCCGCCGAGGCCGAGCTGCGGTTTCTGCGCGCACAGATCTCGCCGCACTTCGTCTACAACGCCTTGACCGCGATCGCGTCGTTCATGCGCACCGACCCAGATCGGGCCCGCGACCTGTTGCTCGGTTTCGCGGATTTCATCCGCTATAGCTTCAGAAGTCGGGGTCAGTTCGCGACGATCGCCGATGAGCTCCAGGCCGTCGACACCTACCTCGAACTCGAGCGAGCGCGATTTGGCGACCGGCTGCAGGTCGTGCTCCGAATTGCGCCTGAGGTGCTCGCCGTAGCGGTACCGTGCCTGCTCATCCAGCCACTGGTGGAGAACGCAGTGCGACACGGCCTCGAGAACAAAGAAGGCGTGGGCCACGTGACAATCTCGGCCCAAGACGGCGACGTCGAGTGCATCCTCTCCGTCGAAGACGACGGCATGGGCATGGATCCCGACCTGGTGCGCCAGCATTTGTCTGGACGGCGGGATGGCGGGGTCGGACTCGTCAACGTCGACGAGAGACTGCGGCAGGTCTTTGGTGCCGATCACGGCATTACGGTCGAGACCGCCCTAGGTGCCGGCATGAAAGTGACGGCCCGAATTCCCAAGTACCAGGCGGGGGTTCGCGCATCGTGACGGCATCAGCACCGAGTTGGTCGTCAGAGCCGGACGTCGCAGGCCTGCGCGTGCTCGTTGTCGACGACGAGGCGCCGGCGCGTGACGATCTCAAGTTCCTGCTTTGCGATCAGCCTGCAATATCGGTCGTCGATGTCGCGGCCGATGCGACGGAGGCTCTTCGACTCCTGAAGGACGAGCATTACGACGGCGTGTTCCTCGACATTCGGATGCCGGGGCTCGACGGCCTCGAACTGGCTCGGTTGCTGCTGCAGTTCACCGACCCGCCCCTCGTCATCTTCGTGACGGCGTACGAGTCGCACGCCGTCGCCGCCTTCCAGGCCCACGCGCGCGGATACTTGCTGAAGCCGGTGTCCGCCGATCGCCTCTCCGACGCCGTCGCACAGATCACCGAAGCCAAACGCCCACGACCCGCCGCACCGACGACCACGGACAGCGCGCACACGAGCGACGACCTGATGGTGGTCCCGGTTGACGTCAACGGCCGCACCCTGATGGTCGAGCGTGCCGACGTGTGCTGGATTCAGGCGAACGGCGACTATGTCCGCCTGCACACGATGAACGGTGGCGCGCACCTGGTGCGCCTGCCGCTCGCGCTGTTCGAGGAGCGCTGGGCAGATCACGGTTTTGTTCGGATCCACCGCAGTTACCTGATCGCGTTGCGGCATGTCGTCGAGATCCGCACCGGCGCAGCAGGAGCCGCCGTCGTTCGAGTCGCCGGCCAAGACCTCGCGGTGAGCAGACGGCACGCCGCTGAGTTGAAGCGCCGCCTGCTGCGGGTGCAGCACAGCGGCCCCCAACACGGCAGCCGGCAGCCGTGAGACGTCCACGCGGCCGAAGCCGGTGACGTGTGACTGAGCCGCCCGTGAACGAACCGCCCGCGAGTCAGTCGACGCTGCCCGAACGACCGGTGCGCACGACCGTGCGCTCGACGGGCGGCGTCGTGCCCAGACTCCGCGGTGAGTCGCAAGCTTTTGACGAACGCACCGAGTACAGCGATGTTCTGCTGCACTCCCTTATGCGCGCGCAGTTCGGCCTCACCTTGGGGTTCATCGCGCTGGCGGTCGGCCTGCTGATCTCGCTGCCGCTCGTCGTCAGCCTGGTGCCGTCGCTCGCCGACAAGCACGTGTTTGGCCTGCCGCTCACGCTCGCCGTGCTCGGCATCGCCGTGTATCCGGTGCTGGTCGTCATCGCGATCGCGTACGTCCGGCTGGCCGAACGCACCGAGCGGCACTTCTCCGATCTGGTCGAGAAGCTTTGACAGTCGCGCCACTGGCGCTCGCCGCGATCATTGTGGTGACGCTCATCACGATGATCGTCGGCGCACTCGGCATCAGGGTGGCCCGAACTCCCGACGACTTCATGGTCGCGGCGCGCGCCGTACCACCGTTTCGCAATGCCGCGGCGATCTCGGGTGAGTACCTGTCGGCGGCCTCGTTCCTTGGCGTCGCCGGACTGATTCTCAAGGATGGCTTGGGAATGCTTTGGTACCCCGTCGGCTACGCGGCGGGCTATCTGATGTTGCTGCTCCTGGTCGCGGCGCCACTTCGACGGTTTGGCGCGTATACGATCCCTGACTTTGCCGAAGGGCGTCTGGGCGAACCACGATTGCGCAAGGTCGCAACAGCATTCGTACTCGTCATCGGCTGGTTCTATTTGCTGCCGCAGTTGAAGGGTGCCGGCCTGACGTTGAACGTACTGCTCGGCACGCCGTACTGGGTGGGTGTCGGTGTGCTCGCGATCGTCGTCACGAGCAACATCGCCGCGGGCGGCATGAAGGGTGTGACATTCGTCCAAGCGCTGCAGTACTGGATCAAGCTGGTGGCAATCGCCGTCCCCGCTGTTGTCTTGCTTGCCGTTGTTGGTGGTCTGCATCGTCAGGCACTGACGAGGCCGGCGCCACCGGTGTTTGAGACGCAGACAACGGTGCACGTGCAGACCTCGGTCGACATCAACGTGATCACGCCGGTGACGGTGACGGCCGACGGAACTGTGGAGGGGGTTAAGGTCGACGGCCCGCTCACCTTGGTCCCAGGAAAGTACGAAGTGAAGGACGGCGCGGTGCTGGTGTTTCCGGCCGGTGCGCCCACTCCCCACGCGACCGGACTGCCAATCCTGGATGGCAAATCGTGGGTGTCGCCGTTCGTCGACGCCGGGCACCGCGGCGCGCATCCGCTTGCCGCGACCTACTCGCTGATCGTCGCAACTTTCCTTGGCACCTTGGGGTTGCCGCACATTCTGGTGCGCTTCTATACCAACCAGGATGGTCGGGCCGCACGTCGCACGACGATCATCGTGTTGATGCTGCTGGGTTGCTTCTACGTGTTCCCGGCGGTGTTCGCCGTGCTCGGCCGGCTGCGTGATCCGAGCCTCTACCTCACCGGCCAGACAGACTCGGTCGTGCTCGTGTTGCCGCACGCACTGATCGGCGGCATCGGCGGTTCGGTGCTCGGCGCACTGGTCGCTGCCGGCGCGTTCGCGGCCTTTCTCTCCACGTCGTCCGGCCTGCTGGTCAGTGTTGCCGGCGCGATGGCCCACGACCTGATGCGCGGCGGGGTTCGCACCTTCCGGCGGTGTGCCGTGGTGGCCGGCGCGGTCGGCCTGGTTGCGGGTCTCCAGGTGCAGAGCTTCGACTTGAACATGTTGGTGGGCTGGTGTTTCGCGATCGCGGCGTCGACCTTCTGCCCGCTGCTCGTTCTCGGCATCTGGTGGCGGCGGCTGACCTGGGTCGGTGCGATTGCCGGACTCGTACTCGGCGGCTGCACGTCGTCGATCGCCATCATCTTGACGATGGCTGGCGTAGGTCAGAGCGGGTGGCCAGAGGTACTGCTCGGGCAGCCCGCGATCTGGACGGTCCCGCTCGCTTTTCTCGCGATGATCGTCGTCTCGCGAGCGACACCGACATACCTGCCGAGCGATCTCGAGTCGAAGCTGCTCCAGCTGCACCTGCCCGAGGCGCTGCGGCCCCACCACCCATCGTTCGGCGAATCCTGAGCATCAAGCAGGCAACTTCGAAGAAGAACGGACGACGATCCGCCGCGCCCTCGGACCCGCTACGCCCCGAAATGGGAGCGCCTACGCCTGGGCCGCCGCAACCGCGCGCGCCGCGACCTTCGCGATGAGCGAGGAGCGCAACGCGGCGGGCACCGAGCTCCCGATGTTGAAGAAGTCGACCTCGGCCTCGATCGACGGGCCGGTGATGAAGGCGATGTTGAGGTAGAAGTCGAGCACCTGGCCCGAAGCCGTGACCTCGATCTTGCCCGTCGCCGTGGCGACAACGTTCTTCGGACCACCTGCCGAACCGGACGTCACATCGATCACGGCACTGTTCAGTGTTGCGCCGGCAGGCAGGCCGCCCAGCTCGCTCACCGCAAGCTGCTTGTAGCAGGAGTCGATCTTCGGACTCTTGATGATCGCGGTGTCAGACGTGACGTCGGCCTCTGACTTGAAGCTCGTCGCGGACGACGAGATGCTGGCGTTGTCGAGGCCGTAGTCGTCGGAGTTCGACTCCCCCGTTTCGTCCGGGTAGGAGTCCTTGCCACCGACGCACTGGGCCAATGCTGCATCCTCCGACGCTTCGTCAGGGTCAGGGTCAGACGCAGTACCGTCCCAGCCGGCCGGCAGATCCGATGCTTGCAGCGCAATCGCCGTTAGCTGTGGCGTGACAGGGGGCCCGGCTACCGCAGGCGAACTCGCAGGCGCTGGCGAGCTCGCAGCCACAGCCGAACTGGCTGGCGCTGAGGGTGGCGCACTGCTGACTACTGCCGCCGGTGCGCTGCTCGTCGCAGGCGTGCTCGCAGCGGCCGACGCCGCAGTTGATGGCGCAGTTGCCGGGCTCGACGCCGCCGCGTGGGGGCTCGAGCTCTTGCTACACCCAGCCAGCGCAAGTGTCACCGACAGCGCGACAGCGACGGAGGAGCCGACCCTAAAGCGCGACAATCGAGACATAAGTCAAGAGTAGGTAATGCCTGCTCCAAGACCTGCACTGGGTCGAACGACTCGTCGTTAGGATCGCGAGCCGTGACGGCACCGGACCTTTCGCAAGTCGGTGACAGCCGCCCGTTCCGGGTGCTGTCGATCGACGGCGGCGGCATTCGCGGCATCGTGCCAACCATCGTGATCGCCGAGATCGAACGCCGGACCGGCCAATCGGCGTCCCGCCTCTTTGATCTCATAGCTGGGACGTCGACGGGCGGCATCATCGCGCTCGGCCTCGCCATGCCCGGCGCGGATGGCAAGGCTGCCTGGCGCGCCGAGGAACTCATCGAGATCTACGCGCGCGATGGAGAAAAGATGTTTCCGCCCGCGCCGTTCGGCGAAGTGCGCGCGATGTTCCGGCAGCGCTACGACGAGGCCGCGATCCTCGCGCTGCTGCATGGGTACTTCGGCAACACGATGCTGTCGGAGGCGACTTGCGATGTCATGGTCACGACCTACGACTTGGTCGCGCGAGAGGCGTGGATTCTTTCGAGTCGTCGGGCGCGCGACGACGACGCGTTCGACCTGCCGGTGCGGGTCGCTGCGCACGCAACCGCAGCCGCCCCGACGTACTTCGCGCCAGTGCAGGCGACGTTCGGTAATCCGCCACGCGAGCGGGTGCTGATCGACGGCTCAGTGTTCGCGAACAACCCGGCGATGTGCGCATTCACCGAGGTACAGCAACGCAGGTACGGCAGCAACGTGATGGTCGTGTCGGTCGGCACCGGATCGCTCACGCGTCGCTATCAGTGGGACGACGTCAACGGGTGGGGGTTGGCGCACTGGGCTCGGCCGCTGCTGCACATCGTGGTCGACGGAGTCGGCGAGACGGTCGACTTCCAACTACGCAGCATGCTCGGCGCAGACCGTTACCACCGGTTCCAGATTCCGCTGAAGCACGCGTCGGACGACCTCGACGACGCCTCGCCCGACAACATCGAGAAGTTGCGCGAAGAGGCGCAGCGGTTGATCGAAGGACAAGACCGGGAGCTGGACGACGTCTGCCAGCAACTCACCGACGCCTAGCCGGCGCGCAAGGCCAGGGTGAGTGCTTCGACGGTGAGCAGCGGGTTCGCGTTCGCGTCGAGCGACGTGCGGCAGGCCAATACGGCCGACAACCGGCGCACGGTCGACTCCGCCGACGACGACGCGGCCAAGGAAGAGATAGCCGCTGACTCGTCGATGTTCGCGATGTCGACGCCGGCACCCAACTGCACGACGAGCACGTCGCGATAGAACCCGGCGAGGTCGGTCAGCGCCCGATCGAGTGCGTCGCGCTGGGTGCGGGTGGCGCGCGACTTCTGCCGGCCCTCGAGATCTTTCAATGCCGCGGCGGCCGATCGCAGTGCACCCCGAGCAGCGGCACCTCCCCCAGCAGCGGACCCGCGACCGAGCCCGGTCGCCGTCCCGCCTTCGCCGAAGGCCTCTTTGTACGAGGCGGTTTCGGCCTCGTCGAGCGCTGAGGTGACCTCGGCCGACTCGGCGCCGACTGCTTTGACCAACGCACCGGCAGCCGCCAAGCAACCGCCGACGTCGGCCAAAGCGGAAGGTAGTTGCAACACAGAATGCCGCCGTGACCGCGCGGCTTCGTCGGTTGCGAGCCGGCGCGCACGCCCGACGTGACCCTGCGAGGCCCGCGCCGCGAACTCGGCCACCTCAGCGGACACCCGGTCGCGCGAAACCAGCACCGCGGCGACCGCATCGGTCGGTGGCGTGCGCAGCGCGACAACGCGGCAGCGCGAGCGGATCGTCACCACGAGGTCTTCTGCCGACGGCACGCACAGCAACCACACCGTGCGGGGCGCGGGCTCCTCGATCGCCTTCAGCAGCACATTCGCGGCGCCCTCGGTCAAGCGGTCGGCATCCTCGATCACGATGACCTGCCAATGGCCACCGGACGGCGCCAGCGCGGCCCGGCCGACAAGGTCGCGAGCCTCCCGCACGCCCAGCGATAACCCCTGTGGCGCAACGATTTCGACGTCGGCGTGGGTGCCTGCGAGCACGGTGTGGCACCCCACGCACACGCCGCAGCCGGGCTCGATCTCACCGCCACCGGAAATCGCTGCCGTGCATTGCAAAGCGGCCGCGAACGCACGCGCGGCGACAGATCGGCCCGACCCCGGCGGCCCGGTGAACAACCACGCGTGGGTCATCGCGGCCCCAGGCACAGCAGTGAAAGTCACGTCGGGCAGCGCCGCCGGTGCTTCCGAAAGAGCACCGAACAGATCGCCACCCAAATCGCTGGCCCACGCGACTTCGGCGGCCGAGATCGCGACCGATCGCAACAACTCGACCACGCGCGACTGGCCGACGAGATCGTCGAAGACACTCACCAGCAGCTCACCGCCGCCCGACCTTCAGTTGCACTGTCGGTTGGAGATCAGGCGAGAGCTCAGGCACGAAATCGGCGATCCGCCGAACGATCAGCTGGTGAATCGTCGCCGCCGGCAGTCGAGCGTCGATGACGAGGTAGCGGTCGGGCGAGGCCTCCGCCAGCTCGCGAAACGCGGCTCGAACGCGCTCATGAAATTCGGTCGACTCGGCTTCGAGTCGGTCGGGTACCTCGTCGCGAACCGACGTCCGGCCAAGACCATCAGTGACTGGGACGTCGAGCAGCACCGTCACGTCGGGACGCAACCCTGATGTCGCGAACTGCGAGAGCCGCTCGACCTCGACGGTCGAAAGCGACCGGCCGACACCCTGATAGGCCAACGAGGAATCGACGTATCGGTCGCTCACGACGACGGCTCCACGCGCAAGCGCGGGCCGGATCACCATGGCCACGTGTTGCGCGCGGTCGGCCGCGTACAGCAACGCTTCGGCCCGCGGTGCGATCTCGCCACTGTCGGGATCGAGGAGCAGCTGCCGCAACTGCCGCCCGATCGGCGTTGCGCCGGGCTCGCGAGTCGTGACGACCTCGTACCCGCGCTCATTCAGCCACGTCGCGAGCAGCTTGCTTTGCGTCGACTTGCCAGCGCCCTCGCCGCCCTCGAACGCCACGAACAGCCCTGTCGTCACGCCGCGGCCTTCAAGCGGCCGCCAACCGCGTATCGCGGCAATAAGGTCGCGGCGCAGCGACACATCACGATCATCCATCTGACGGTAGGCGATCACGCCGACAAAGAAGGCGATGACCCCTGCGCCGAGCAACGTAAAGGCCGCGCCGTCTTCACGGATCACGACATGAGGCTTGAGGTGCAGCGTGTGCACCCCAATGGCTCCGGAGATGAATGGGCCTGCCGCCACCATAAGCAGCAGGTCGACCTGCATCATCGACTGCAGCGTCGCCCATGTTCGGCCGCGTTTCTCGTCTTCGACCTCGAGGCCGAGCAAGGTGTATCCGGTTACCCAAGCCACACCCGAGAATGCACCCATAATCAGCGCGCCGAGCACCACGAGCACGAGGTTGTGGACGATCGCCGTCAACGCGAGGGTGACGCCCGACGCCGCGATCGAGAGCCCGAACAGTCGGCGACGAGAAAGTCGACGGAAGAACTTCGGGCCAAGGAACATGCCGACTGCGAGGCCGACGAACACAGATCCGAACATCGCGCCATACGCCGGGTCACCACCGCCGAGGTCGAGCGTGTATCTCTTGGCCAGCCCGACGACGACGCCGGCGGCTGCGAATGCTCCGAGCATGCCGACGACCAACCCGCGGACGACCTTCGTCTGGCCGATGAATTGCCAGCCTTCGGCGATGGCCCGAATAACCGAAGGTTGTGAGATCACCCCGACCTCGGCCCCGTTTTCGAATTCGGCGCGCCGTCGTCGTCCGCCTTGGTGAGAGATCTCGCGCAAGGTGAAGATGGTGCCGGCCGAAACGAGGAACGTCGACGCGTCGAAGTACAACGCGAGGTCGATGCGGTTGGTGGTGAAGAACGGCCACGCGTGGCTGATCACGCCGGTGAACAGCGAGAGCAGCGCGAACACCAGCGCGGCCACGGGGGCGGATCCGTAGGTCGTCAGCAGGCTGAGCTGATTCGCCTGCTCGAGCTGTTCGCGCGGTACCAGGTTCGGCACCGTGGCTTCCTTCGCCGGTATCCAGAACAGGCTCAGCGTCTCGATCAAGAATGTCGCGACGAACAGCCACCACAGCGTGTGCACGATCGGGATCGACACGTAGAGCGAGAACCGGCCGATGTCGGCGATGACCATCGTGAGGCGTCGGTCGAGCCGGTCGGCGAACGCACCGGCAAGCGGAGCCAGCAAAACCGCGGGCAGCAGCCGCACGAAGACAACGAGGCCGACGGAGGAGTTCTGCACGAAGTAGGTGTGGCCGACGGCAAGTTCGGCGGCCAGCGCGGTCTGCGCAAGGAAGCCGAGCCAGTCACCGAAGCTCGACAGCGACAGTGCGATCCACAGTTTGCGGAATGCCTTGATGGCCAGCACACCGCGAATACCGGTGACCTCGCCAGCCGTCGTGCGGGCAGCCTCGACCCGCGGCACCGGGGGCGGCACCGCGCCCAAGAACTCCTCGGAGATGGCCAACTCCCCACTGCCGGGAACCGCTAGCGGCCTTGGACTCACACCGCCGGACACGCCAGTATCTCGCGTCGGCTGTGTCAGGTCCGCTTCGCGGGCGCCTTCTTGGCCGTCTTGCGGGCGGTCGACTTCTTGGCTGAGGTCTTCGCCGTGGTCTTGCTAGCTGTCTTACTAGCGGTCTTGCTCGCCATCTTGGTTGCGGTCTTCTTGGCCGGCTTGCGGGCCGCCACCTTCTTGGGCGCCGGGCCGCGGGCCCGCTTGTCGGCGAGCAACTCAGATGCCCGTTCGAGCGTGATGGCGGCGACGTCGTCGCCCTTGCGAAGGGTCGCGTTGGTCTCGCCGTCGGTCACGTAAGGACCGAAACGACCATCGCGGACGACGATTGGTTTCTGATTTGCCGGATCGACACCGAGCTCGCGAAGCGGACCGGCGGCAGCTGCTCGCCGTCCGCGCGGCTTGGGTTGGGCGAGAACGTCGAGCGCCTGTTGCAGGCTAATGGTGAGGAGCTGCTCTTCGGTGTCGATCGACCGGGTGTCGGTGCCCTTCTTGACGTAAGGCCCGTAACGCCCGTTGCTCGCGACGACCTCCTCGCCCTCGACCTCACCGAGAATGCGCGGCAAGGTCAGCAACCGCAGGGCGTCATCGATCGTGACGGTATCGAGCGACATCGTCTGGAACAGGCTCGCGGTGCGGGGCTTGACCTTCGAATCCTCCGGCAGGATCTCGGTGACGTAAGGGCCGTAGCGGCCGTCCTTCGCCACCAGCTCGCGGCCCGAAATCGGGTCGATGCCCAACGGCCGATCACCGCTCGGCTTGTCGAGCAGGGCCTGCGCGTACTCCTCGGTCACCTCGTCGGGCGCTACTCCGTCGGGCAGGTTCGCGCGCTGACCGTCGCGCTCGAGGTAGGTGCCGTAGCGGCCGACCCGCACCACGATGCCCGAGTCGCCGAGCGGGAACGAACTGACGTCTCGCGCGTCGATCTCGCCGAGCCGGTCGTTCACCATCGCCTTGAGGCCGGGGTTGTCGTCGCCTGGCCCACTCTTGCCGCCGACCCCGCCCACACCGCCGTCGAGTGGGCCACCGAAATAGAAGTGCGTCAGCCATGCGGTGCGCGCGGTCTCGCCGTCGGCGATGCGGTCGAGGTCTTCTTCCATCTCGGCGGTGAAGTCGTAGTCGACGAGGTCACCGAAGTGCCGCTCCAGCAACTGCACGACCGCAAACGCCAGGAACGTCGGGACCAGCGCGCTGCCCTTCTTGAACACGTAGCCGCGATCAAGAATCGTGCCCATGATGCTCGCGAACGTGCTCGGGCGGCCGATGCCGCGTTCTTCCAAAGCCCTGACCAGGCTTGCTTCGGTATAGCGGGCCGGCGGGTTCGTCGTGTGCCCGACGGGTTCGAGTGACGTCGCGCGGGCGGTGTCACCCTCGACCAAGTTCGGCAGCCGGCGCTCACTCGTGTCGTCGGACGTGTCGTCGTCTGTGCTCTCGACGTAGACCTTCAAGAAGCCCTGATGCACGATCACCGTGCCGGACGCCGAGAACTCCGCGTCGTGACTTGTGTTAGTCGCATCGGGCCGGGTCGTGCCACCAAGGCGCATGGTCACCGTCTGGCCGGTGGCGTCGGTCATCTGCGAAGCGACTGTGCGCTGCCAGATCAGCTCGTAGAGCCGCGCCTCGTCGCCGGTGACTTGGCCGGCGAGCTCGCCGGGGGTAGCGAACCTGTCACCACTGGGCCGGATTGCCTCGTGCGCCTCTTGTGCGTTCTTGACCTTCTTCTCATACCGGCGCGGCACATCGGGCAGGAACTCACTGCCGTACAGCTCGCGTACCTGGTTACGCGCCGCGTTCAGCGCCGTCTCGCTCAACGTCGTCGAGTCGGTACGCATGTAGGTGATGTGGCCGTTCTCGTACAGCCGCTGGGCAATGCGCATCGTGGTCTGGCTGCTGAACCGCAGCTTGCGGCTCGCCTCTTGCTGCAGCGTGCTCGTCATGAACGGCGCCGCAGGGCTACGCCGATAGGGCTTGCTCTCGACACTTCGCACGACGAACTCGGTGTTGCGGAAGCCCGTCGCCAGCTCGGTAGCGCGCGCCTCGTCGAGGTGCACCAGGTTCTTCGTCTTCAGAACACCGACGGAGTCGAAGTCGCGGCCCTGCGCAACGCGCTGGCCATCGACGGCCGCGAGCGTCGCCTCAAAGGTTGGCGTCGTATCGAAGACTGCGTTGATGTCCCAGTAGGACGCGTTGCGAAACGCGATGCGATCGCGCTCGCGGTCGACGACCATGCGGGTGGCCACGCTTTGCACCCGGCCGGCCGACAGCCGCGGCATGACCTTCTTCCAGAGCACCGGGCTCACCTCGTAGCCGTAGAGCCGGTCGAGGATCCGCCGCGTCTCCTGGGCGTCGACAAGCGCCTGGTTCAGCTCTCTGGGGTGCTGCGCCGCTTCGCGAATGGCGTCGCGGGTGATCTCGTGGAAGACCATCCGGTGCACCGGGACTTTTGGGTTGAGCACCTCGAGCAAGTGCCACGCGATGGCCTCGCCTTCGCGGTCCTCGTCAGTCGCTAAGTAGAGCTCGTCGACACCGGCCAGAGCGGCCTTCAGCTTGGCTACCTGCTGGCGCTTGTCGGCGTTGACCACGTAGAGCGGCTCGAAACCATGGTCGACGTCGACGCCAAGGCGCGACCAGGGTTCCTTCTTGTACTTGGCCGGGATGTCAGCGGCGGAGGTCGGCAGGTCGCGGATGTGCCCGATGCTCGATTCGACGATGTAGTTGCCACCCAGGTACCCGGCGATGGTCTTCGCCTTGGCCGGGGACTCCACGATGACCAAACGGCGGGTGTCGTCGTCGGATGCCGCGGGAGTGCTGGCGCGCGCCACTACGGGGTGCTCCTCATCGGTTGTTCATGCGTCTATCGGGTGCGGGGTCCCGAGCCACGGTAACCGCTCGCCGCCTCGGGCGTGGCCACTGACCCCGCGACCGACCCAATCGCCGTCCGGCCTGTGACTCTTTCGGCTGCCTCGCCGGGCAGGCGTCAGACGAGCCCTGGACCAGCGCTAGACCACCAGGGCGGAGGGCGTGTCTTCGTCCTCGCCGGCACCCACCGCGACGCTGCGGCGCTTGGAAATGACTACCGAAACGGCGATGATCGCGAACGCCAGGACGGCAATGATGATGCGCAACGGCGCGTTGTGATGCACGCCCACGGAGTACCGGACGATCAGCGGCGCGATCAGCAGGGCGACCAGGTTCATCACCTTGAGCAGCGGGTTGATGGCCGGGCCGGCGGTGTCCTTGAAGGGGTCGCCGACCGTGTCGCCGATGATCGTTGCCTCGTGAGCGGGCGAGCCCTTGCCGCCGAAGTTGCCTTCCTCGACCAGCTTCTTGGCGTTGTCCCACGCGCCACCGGAGTTCGCCAGGAACACCGCCATCAGCGCGCCTGCGGCGATCGCGCCGACCAGATAGCCGGCCAGCGCGCCCACTCCGAGCGCGAAACCAGTCGCGATCGGCGCGAGCACCGCCATGAGTCCAGGAGTCGCCAGTTCACGCAGCGAATCGCGGGTGACGATGTCGACGACCTTGCCGTACTCCGGCAGCGCTGTCCCCTCCATGATCCCGACGATCTCGCGGAACTGGCGCCGTACCTCATACACGACTGCGCCGGCCGCGCGCGCCACGGCGTTGATGAGCAGGCCTGAGAAGAAGAACACGACCGCCGCGCCGATGATCGCGCCCACGATGACGTTCGGTGAGGTGACGTCGGTCGACAGGCTCGCCGCCGTGATACCGGTCAGGCCGGACGCCGAGGTGCCGGCCGTTGTGAGGGCGTCGCTGATCGCGGAAGTAAAGGAGCCAAACAGCGCGGTCGCGGCAAGAACTGCAGTCGCGATAGCGATGCCCTTGGTGATGGCCTTGGTGGTGTTGCCGACCGCGTCGAGCTGCGTCAGCACCACGGCACCTTCGCCGGTCACGTCGCCGGACATCTCAGCAATGCCCTGGGCGTTGTCGGACACCGGCCCGAAGGTGTCCATGGCAACGATGACGCCGACGGTCGTGAGTAGGCCAGTGCCAGCGAGTGCGACGGCAAACAGCGACAACAGGGTGATGCCGCCGCCGAGCAGGAATACGCCGTAGACGGCGGCCGCGACGATAAGGGCCGAGTAGACGGCCGACTCCAGACCGACCGATACGCCGGCGAGGATTACGGTCGCCGGGCCAGTCAGTGAGGTCTTGCCGATGTCGCGCACGGGGCGCCGGTTCGTCTCAGTGAAGTAGCCGGTCAACTGCTGGATGACCGCGGCGAGCACGATGCCGATGACGACCGCGATGAGCGCAAATACGCGCGGGTTGCCTGAGTGCGAGGCGATCTCGTCGTTCGTCAGACCCTTGAGCCCGGAAAACTTCGATGGCAGTTCGGTGAATGCAAGAACGGCAACCAGCACGACTGAGAACGCGGCCGAGATGAAGAAACCTCGGTTGATCGCGGTCATGCCACTGCGGTCACCAGCGCGGGGCGACACAGCGAAGATGCCCACCACGGCGGTGAGGACGCCGATCGCCGGCACGATGAGAGGAAAGACCAGGCCGAGGTTGCCGAACGCGGCCTTGCCGAGGATCAACGAGGCGACGAGCGTGACGGCGTAGCTCTCGAAGAGGTCGGCGGCCATGCCTGCGCAGTCGCCCACGTTGTCGCCCACGTTGTCGGCGATCGTCGCCGCATTGCGCGGATCGTCCTCGGGGATGCCTTGCTCGACCTTTCCGACGAGGTCGGCACCGACGTCGGCGGCCTTGGTGAAGATGCCGCCACCGACACGCATGAACATGGCCAGCAGGGCAGCGCCGAAGCCGAACCCTTCAAGCACCTTGGGAGCGTTTGCGCGGAAGAACAGCACGACGAGGCAGGCACCGAACAAGCCGAGCCCCACGGTGAACATGCCGGCGACACCGCCGGTACGGAAGGCGATCCGCATCGCGCCTCGAGACTCACCTCCGCGAGCAGCCGCGGCGACCCGAACGTTGGCGCGGACGGCAAGCCACATGCCGGTGTAGCCCGTGACGCCCGAGAAGACGGCGCCAACCAGGAAGAAGATCGATCGACCGATGCGCTGGGTGCCGGAGTCGGCTGGCAGCAGGAGTAGCAGGAAGAAGACGATGACCGCGAAGACGCCAAGCGTTCGGAACTGCCGCTTCAGGTAGGCGCTCGCGCCTTCTTGAACAGCTCCGGCGATCCGCTTCATGTTCTCGGTGCCCTGATCGGCCGACAGCACCTCGCGCACCAGCGCGAAGGCCACTCCGAGCGCAAGCAACGCCACGACCGCGACGATCCACACCCACGTGTAGTTGCCGCCCGTGACGCTGGTATCCGCGCCGGTCGTCGCGCTCACCAGGTCTAGCCCGAGCATGAGTCCTCCTCGACCGCTACTGCGCCGTTGCAGAAGCGGGAATCCTGTGGACTCCGCCGAGTCGTCCAGACAGATAGTTGGACGTCAAAGCGGATGCGGGAGTCTATGTCTCCAGCCGTTGCGTCGGTAGGGCGTGTGTCGCAAGTCACGTCCCGCGACTACCCGATCGGCCAGGTCATCGTTACGACCGATCCGGCCGGGAGGTACTCGACCCGCACCTCATCGACTAGACCACTGATGACGGCCAGTCCGAGGCGCTCGTGCCCGCTCAGGTCAACACTGTCGACCTCGTCGTCGGTACTCAAGTCGAACGTGAGCTCGCCGTCCGCGTCGGGCGCCGGCCGACCAACGGAGTCGGCGACCTCCACCGAAAAGGTGGTGGCCTCCTCGATCAGTCTCAGCTCAATGGGCGACGAGGGCGCGTGCGCCAGATTGAAACGGACCGCCAATGAGCACGCCTCGCTCACTGCGAGCTTGATCTCGTCGAGCGCACCGTCGGCGACCCCGGCCCGTCGGGCAACAGAGGCGGCGATGAAGCGGGCAGTTCGGACGTGCTCGGGTAAGGGCGTGAACGAGACGGTCACGGTAGGCAAAGCGCGCCACTCAGTCCGTGGCGGCGACGGCCTCGTCGACCGACCCGTGGATCGGGAAAACCTTGGTGAGCCCGGTGATCCGGAAGATCTTCAGGATGCGCTCCTGGGTACAGACCAGGCGCAGCGACCCGTCGTGGGCCCGGACTCGCTTGAGGCCACCCACCAAGACGCCGAGGCCCGTCGAGTCGAGAAACTCGACGTTCTCCATGTCGACGATGATGTGGTAGCTGCCGGCCGAGACTAGATCGATCAGCTGCTCGCGCAGCTTGGGCGCGGTGTAGACGTCGATCTCGCCACCGACGACGACAACAGTGTGTTCGCCTTCGGCGCGGGTAGACAAAGACAGATCCACTGCATTCCTCCAGCTTGTAACCGCACGCGGGCAGGACCATCTAACGCCCGGCGGGCGCGGTGTGGAGCCTTGGGTACCCGGCTAGCCACGAATCTAACCACGCCTGACGTGATCTTCCCCAGTCGGAGTGACGCCCAGGTACCGGCGTGGACGCGCGTTCCGTCGTCCGCCGATGCCAGACTGAGCTCGGTGTCCGCCGAGAGCTACTCCTCAAACTCGCCGCCGAGACCGGTTGGCCCGGCGCGCTCGAGCGAGCACGTCCTCGGACGGTTGGTCCAGCCGCCCGGTCGCCGCGAGCGGGTCACTCACGTCGAGGTGATCCCGGCACGACTCGCCCGCTCGACACCGTGGCCCGGCTGGGTCTGCCCAGAGATCGTCGGTGCTTACGCGCAGCTCGGGATTGAGTTCCCGTGGGAGCACCAGGTTGAGGCTGCCGAACTGGCCAGGCTCGGCCAGCACGTCGTCATCGCTAGCGGCACCGCGTCGGGCAAGTCACTCGCCTATCAACTACCCGTGTTGCAAGCACTGACCGACGGGACGCCGAACCGCCGGCGCCTCGAGCCGGCAACCGCGCTCTATTTGTCACCGACGAAGGCACTGGCCGCCGATCAGCTGCGCGCGATCGACGAGGTGGCGTTGCCTGGCATTCAGGCCGCGACCTATGACGGCGACACCCCGTACGACGAACGGTCTTGGATTCGCGCGCACGCGAACCTGGTGCTGGCAAACCCCGATCTCGTGCACCGCTCAATGCTGCCCTCGCACCGGCAATGGGCGTCGTTCTTTCGTGGTCTGCGTTTCGTCGTCATTGACGAGTGCCACGGCTATCGCGGCGTTTTCGGCGCGCACGTCGCACAGGTCGTCCGCCGTCTCCGACGGGTCGCGGCCCGCTACGGGTCGTATCCGGTATTCGTGCTCGCGTCAGCAACCGTGTCGGAGCCGGCAGTGTCGGCGTCCCGACTGATCGGCCTTGATGTCGCTGCCGTCACCGACGACGCGTCGCCGCGAGGCGCGGCTCGCTTCGTGCTGTGGGAACCGCCGTTGATGGCCGTGACCGGACGCCGCTTCGATGCCGACCGCGACGACGACGAGGTGGCACCCGAGGCGACCGTGCGGCGATCGACGAGCGCAGAGACCGCCGATCTGCTCGCGGATCTGGTGCTCGACGGTGTGCGAACCCTGGCGTTCGTCCGGTCGCGACGCGGCGCTGAGGCGGTCGCGCTCGCTGCCCGTCGAGCACTCGATGAAGTCGGCGGCAATCTGGGGCGGCAGGTCGCGGCTTACCGTGCTGGGTACCTGCCCGAAGAACGGCGTGCACTCGAACGCGCGTTGCGGCACGGAACGATCGTCGGCCTCGCTGCTACCAGCGCGTTGGAATTGGGTGTCGACGTCTCAGGTCTCGATGCGGTCTTGCTCGCGGGCTTTCCTGGCACTCGCGCATCGATGTGGCAGCAGGCCGGCCGGGCCGGGCGAGCTGGCCAAGAGTCGATCGCGGTGATGGTGGCTCGAGACGACCCGCTCGACACCTATCTGGTGCACCATCCCGATGCATTGTTCGGGCGGCCGGTCGAGGCAGCGGTCTTCGATCCCGACAACCCGCATGTGCTCGGGCCGCATCTTTGCGCGGCGGCCAGCGAGTGGCCGCTCGCGCCCGAAGACCTCGACCTGTTCGGCCCGACCGCAGCCGACGTCGTTGCCGATCTGGTCGAGCGTCGGATGCTGCGCGCGCGGCCGACCGGCTGGTTCTGGACCAAGCGCGAGCGCGCATGTGAGCTCGCCGACATCAGAGGCAGCGGCGGATCGCCGGTACGCATCGTCGACGAAGCGACGGGTCAGCTACTGGGCACCGCGAATGCGGCGTCGGCTGACTCGACCGTGCATACGGGCGCGGTCTACCTGCATCAAGGCGCCACCCACGTCGTGCGCAGCTTTGACGTCGATGACGGTGTCGCGCTCGTTGAACCGGCGGACGTCGACTACTTCACCTCCGCACGCGACATCACCGACGTGCGGATTACCGCCACGTCGCGGACGACGCTGTGGGGCGCCGCAGAAGTGAGCTTCGGGTCGGTCGACGTCACGACGCAGGTCGTGTCGTACTTGCGCCGACGCGTCGGTAGTGGAGAAGTACTAGGGGAGCAGGCACTCGACTTGCCCGAGCGGCAGCTGTCGACGCGTGCGGTTTGGTGGACCATCAGTGAGCAGCAACTCGCGCACGCCGGGTTCGTCTGGGCTGACCTTCCAGGCGCCGCGCATGCGGCCGAGCATGCCTCGATTGGCCTGCTGCCACTGGTCGCCACGTGCGATCGCTGGGACATCGGCGGGGTCTCGACCGCGCTGCACCCAGACACCGGTCGGCTGACCGTCGTCGTGTACGACGGCTACCCCGGCGGCGCAGGATTCGCCGAACGTGGCTACGAGGCAGCCGCGATTTGGTTGACCGCAACCCGCGAGGCGATCGCAGCCTGTGCGTGTGAAACCGGCTGCCCTTCGTGTGTGCAGTCGCCAAAGTGCGGCAACGGCAACGAGCCACTCGACAAGGCGGGTGCGATCAGGTTGCTCGACACCTTGCTGGCAGACGCGCCGGCAATCTGCGGTGCAGCCACCGAGCCATCGAGTGGTCACGGGGTGGATGACCCACATGTCGTCGTCACCCTGGCCCGGCCCGCGCACGCGAGCTGACGGAGTCGAGGCCCACACCGCCCAACCAACTCAGTGCCGGAATCTCAACGCGCGTGGTGACGTCGACAACCTGCCCGACCACCTCACAGCTGGTGATCATCGCGTTGTTGGCCATGGCGATCGCGTTGGCTGCGGCACAGCCGTTCGACACCGCGCCCGCGTCGCCCGGCCCTTCACTGCGGGCGAATCCATTGCGGGCGATCACCGAGGCGGCAGCCAAGGCACTCATGTCCGCGGCTGTCGCTGCCCGATGTCGTGCGACGATCGCGGCGCCGGCTAGCACCACACCGGCCACGCACACCCAGAGCACCATCGCCAACGACAAGGCCCACAGGCTCGCCGACCCGGCGTCGCGATCGCTCACGGTCCCGCCTCGGAATCTGCCGCGGCTGTCGCCGAGACCGTCGGTGCGGCGATAGCGGTGAGCGGCCCGAGGCCACCCCCGACGCGGGCACTCACCACGACGACCACGCGACTGCCGTCGTGCTGCACATTGATCTGCGCGCCTTGCGGCGCCGCCGCGGTGGTAGCAGCGACGACGATCGCATCAGATTCGCCACGAGCTGCTGCCCTTGCGCCGTCGCGTGCGGCGTCGACGCATCGCAACTGCGCGCCGGCCACTGCGACCGACCAGAGACCGACCGCAAGCAACAGGGCGAGCACAGGCAGCACCATCGCCGTCTCGGCGGTGACATACCCGCCGTCACTGACATGCCCACTGTCACTGACATGCCCACTGTCGGTGACACGCCCACTGTCGGGCCTGATGCGACGCCCGCGGCCGACACTAGAACGGCACGTGAAGCGCACGTGAGACCACGCCCGTCAGCAGATCGAGGACCTGCGTGCTGGTGATGACCTTGTACAGCAACGCGGCAAAAGCACAGGCGGCGACGGTGCCTACCGCGTACTCGGCCGTCGTCATTCCTGCATCGACGGCGGATCGGATTGTCTTTGCCCGCTGGGCAATTCGCTTGATGAATGTCATGTGACAAGCCAACCCGGCTGGCCATCGTTACGGCTCTCGCGCGACCGATCTGTGGAGGGTGACCGCACCTGTGGGCAACCCCGTCGCTCTTCGTGATCATGACCACAGTGCGTGGGCGAAGCCTGCGACCACCGGTACTACGCCGACCAGTACGAAGGCAGGCAAGAAGCACGCACCAAGCGGCAGCACGATCGCAATGCCTGCCCGCTCTGCGGCAGCTTGTGCATCGGTGCGAAGTGCCCGGCGCCGATCGTCGGCAAGATGTACGAGGACGTCGGTCAGTGCGGCACCCGAATGATGTGCGCGAATCACGGCACGCGCGACCGGCGACCATCGCGGGTCGGCCAGGCAGGTCGCCCACGCTGTTTCAACTGGTGCGCCAAGCATGACCAGCTTCGCTATTGATGACACAACGATCCCGGCCTCGCCGTCGAACGCTTCACCGACCGCGGCAAAAGCTTGGGCCGGTGCCGCGCCGGCGGCCAGGCATGCCGCGAGCAAGTCGAGGGCGACCGGAAGCTGACGCCCGACCGACCCGGACGCCTTCGAGCGACCAGTGCTCCGACTACGCCGAAGGAGCACGAATGTTGTTGCCGAGCCGACGGCGAAGCCAAACACCGGGCCACCGACGAAGCCGGCCAAGATGCCGATGCCCGCGCCCAGCGCGATGACAGATCCAGCTCCACGCGACCTGGCATCCTGCTGCTCGCGCGACGCCGCAGTGCGTCGCGTGACGTTAACCAAGCCGCGCCGCCCGACGTGCGATGCGGCGAGACCACGCGATGCCCAACGCATCGAGAACAACGGCGCCAACCAGACACCCGACACCTGGCACGGACCCGAAAAGGAAACCGATCGGACGCGCGCCAATCGCCGTCCCAAGAAGGAGTCCGATCACCGGCAGGGCAGCGAGCACATGCACAGTCGCGCGCGGGCCGGCCATGATCGAGCTGACCTCGCGGCCTAGGTCGATCTCGTCCTGCAACGCATCGGCGACGCGATCAATGGCTGGCGCCAGTGCCGCTCCGGACGCGGCTGCTACCCGCCAGCAAGCGACTATCGCCCGCAACCCCTCGCACCCTGGAGATTCCGCGACGCGGGCAACGGCGTCGGCAAGATCGCCGTTGTCACCCCGGCGTCCAACAGCGACGGCGGATTGCAGCGCGGCGCTCAACCGGGTCGGTCCGGCCTGCACCGCGGCGGCGAATGCCTCCGCCGACGCCCGGCCAGAGCGCAGTTCGGCAGCCATCGCGCGACAAAGATCTACGACAGCAGTGCGCGTCAACAGCAGGTCGCGCGCGCGACGGAAGCCTCGCCGGTGAGCCCATGCGCTGAGCGCCGCGACCCGATCGGCGCCCGATGCACTACGGGCCGCGGAGCCCCGCAAGCCGACCGCATCGAGCCGGACCAGTGATCGGCTCATCTGTCGAGCACTTGATCGAGAGCGGCACGACCCGCGTCGTCGAGCCAGCGCCCCTCGTAGCGCCGCATCGCCTGCTGCACCTCGACGAGACCGTCGTCGCGACGGATCACGACACCGACCGAGTCGAGCACGCGGTGGCCGTCGTGGCCGCGCGCGAGATGGACGACCACGCGCAGCCCAGCTCCAAGTTGGCTGTGCGCGGCTTCGCGCGACAACCCAGCTGCGGTGCAGAGGGCCTCGATCCTGGCCGGCACATCGACCACCGAGTTCGCATGCAACGTGCCGGCTCCACCGTCGTGCCCGACGTTCAGCGCCGCTAGCAAGTCGACGCATTCGGCGCCGCGGACCTCACCGACAACCAGTCGATCAGGGCGCATCCGCAAGGCCTGCCGAACAAGTGAGCGCAGTTCGATCGCGCCCGTGCCCTCGATGTTCGGCGACCGCGCCTCGAGCCTGACGATGTGCGGATGGGCGGGCCGTAGTTCACCGGAGTCTTCGACGATGACCACGCGTTCGCGGGGATCAACGCAGCCGAGCAGCGTCGACAACAACGTGGTCTTCCCCAGCATTCGTTAAGCTCACCCCATGCTAAAGCGCGCAGCGATCTACGCCCGCATCTCCCAGGACCGTGACGGCGAAGGGCTCGGCGTGCGCCGGCAGATCGAGGACTGCCGAGCCGAGGCGGCCCGCCGTGGCTGGTCGGTGGCAGGCGAGTACGTGGACGACGATGTGAGCGCCTACAGCGGGTCGCACAGGCCCGAGTACGGGCGACTCCTCGCAGACATCGCCTCCCGCTCGGTTGACGCCGTGCTCGTGTGGCACATGGACCGGCTGCACCGCCAGCCGATCGAGCTTGAGGGTCTGATCAAAACTTGCGCCCAAGCCGGGCTGACCGACGTCGTCACCCTGCACGGCGACTTCAACCTCGGGAGCGGCGACGGCCTGCTGGTTGCGCGGCTCCTGGCAGCGGTCGCGGCGAGTGAGAGCGACGCCAAGAGTCGACGCGGCAAGCGAAAGAACCAAGAGCGCGCCGAAGCCGGCACGCCCCACGGCGGGGGAACGCGCTCGTTCGGTTTCAACGACGACCGCATCACGCACCGGCCGGTCGAAGCGGCCATCGTCCGCGAGCTGGCCGACAGAGCGCTCGCCGGCGAAAGCCTCACGTCGCTAGTTCGGTGGCTGTGCGCCAGTGACGTTGCGACCGTGCGCGGCGGCACGTGGCGGACCCCGACGGTGCGCGGATTGCTGCTAAGCCCTCGCATCTCCGGCGTTCGAACACACCGCGGCCAACCACTCGGCCCTGCCGCGTGGGAGCCGATAATCCCAGCGGACAAAGGAGAAGCGCTGCGAACGCTGCTCACAAACCCGGCACGGCGCACCAACCGAAGCGCGCGCCGCTACCTGCTGTCGGGGCTGTGTCGGTGCGGTCACTGTGGCGCGGTCATGTACTCCGTGCCGCGTTTCGACGTACGCCGCTACCTGTGCCGATCCGGTCCCAACTTCAGCGGCTGCGGAAGAATGGCAATCACCGCCGAACCCGCCGAGAAAGCGATCGCCGAAGCAGTCCTGATCCGACTCGACTCACCGACCATGCACGACAACCTGGCCGGTCGAGCCCGCGACACCACGACCGGCACCGAACTCACGAAGCAAATCGGTGACGACACGGCACAGCTTGCCGAGCTATCCGTCATGTGGGCCAACCACCAGATCGACGCCGACATGTGGAAGGCCGCCCGCGACCCCATCGAGCAACGCCGAGCAGCAGCGCGCAAACGGCTCGCACAGATGGCGGGTGCGCAAGCGATCGACAGTCACATTGGCCACGGCAAAGCGCTACGCACGCGTTGGGCAGAACTCGAGCTCGACCGCCAGGTCAACATCATCCGCGCCGTCGTCGCCCACATCGAAATCCTGCCCGGCACCGCCGGCGCGCGCGCCGTTGACCTGCAGCGGCTCAACCCCGTTTGGCGCGTCTAGCCGACCGCGGCGGCCGCCGCCAGACAGGCAACGGCGGACCAAGCAGCGTCACCACAGACGCCAAGGTCGCCTCATCCGACACCAGACGCGGCACGCCCTGATCAGCACACGTCCGCGCGACCATCGCGCGAACAGCGCGCAACCACTCCGCCGACGACGGCGAAACTGCATCCACCACGGACCGCCAAAGCGCTGAGAAGGTAACTGCTCTCAGCACTCCGACCAGTAGGTCGGCTAGCTCTCGGGCGTCCGTGCGAGACACCACCCTGCGGACGATCTACCGCCAGAACGCAGCCCGGGCCAGGCCGGCCGGCTGCCCTCACAGCAACCGACATCACTTGAATACCACGGCCAGGGCACAACGACCTGCACCCCAGCACACGCAAGGCGCGTCGCGCGCGGGGCCCGGCGCTCCGCGCCTCCCCGCGCCGCTCGCGCGATGGTGAAGCTCAGAGCCGATGGCTGGCCGACCGAGCGCGGGTCGCACGGCCACGTCTCGCGTCAAGCCGGGAAGGCATGGCTTGACCCGAGCCTCTAGCGGCCGCGCAGCTCGGTCCGTTGCGGGGCCGCCCGGTAAAGCAGGGCCGGCCCGCCCCGCCTAATCGCTCACGATGCCACCGGGGCATGAATCGGCCCGGTGACGACGGGGGATGTGCCACCGGGCCGAAGTCAAACCTTGCGACCAGCTGTCGCCAACGATACCGGCTCATCGAACGCCGGCCGGCTACCAGCGGCAACGTCCCAGCCGTCACGCTTCAACAACGACGACAGCGGTCCGACGTGCCGGTCGCATGCGAAAAAAGGCTGCCAGGTAACGGAATCGTGCCGCCGCGCATACACACGGCGGCTGCTCGGCAGCCCGCAGCCGACCTCCTCGAAAGGCACGTTGCCAAACGGCATTTCGCACCCGACAACACGCATCAGCTACCAGGGCGCCGGGTGAAACGCTTCGTCACAGCCTGGCGCGAGATCCCGAACACGTCCGCCAGCATCTCCCAGGTCACACCGGCCGCGCGTGCAGTTTCCACCGCGCGCCGCAGCTGCCGGTCGGCCTGGCGCTGGTCATACACCGCCGATGCGACCGCCTCGACTGCGTAGCCGGCGCGAGTCATCGCCCGCGCGCCAGGCGGTACGGCCGGCCGCACGACCCGGTCGTCACCGCCAGGCCGGTCCTCCGCAACATCGGTTGCGCTAGCCGCAACTATGCTTGCGCGCGGCGCAACTACAGTTTGCCGTCTCACAGGACGTCTTTTCGCGCTCACTCCGGAAGAGTAGCGCAACCTTCCGTCACACCCCGGAACCATCTGCTCGTGTGTCTTACCGAGACTGAGAGTCGCGCGCCCCACCGCCGCCACCGCTACGTAAGCCAACCCTCCGGCGCCGGCTTGGCGCCCGCGTGTCGCCCGGACTCGTACGACCGAATACGACACACTGTGACTAACTACGCTTCCAGGAAGGTTACGCCGAGATGACTGTGCTACAAGAGCGATACGCCGCGCTCGAGCGCGAAGAGGTTGAAGCCCTCAGAGTGTGGGAGCAGGTCAAGCCTGATTGGTCCGGGAAGCCGATCACAGGCATGCCTACGCGCGCGCTGCCCGACGACGCTCTCGAAGCCTGCGAGACAGCAATGCTCGCGACCCAGGCCAAAGAGTCGTTCGTGATCGATCATCCCGGCGAGAAGTTCTGAGCCGTATGGCGACCGCCGCGTCTTAGACCGCGCCAAAGACACGGGGCGTCCTTAGCACGAGCGGTCTTGCCAGTGCCGGTGCCACCGGTCACGACGAACGACGCACGCGACGCGACGACAGCGGCGAGCAGCGCGGCCGCCTCGCGCGACATCGCGCCCATGTCGACGAACTCATCGAGGGAGAACGCGCGGCGGCGCGGAATCCGAAACGACAGGCACACGCCGCCCGGCGACACCGGCGGCAGCACTGCATGTAGCCGGACGCCGTCGGCCAGCCGGATATCGGCGTAAGGCACCGCGTCGTCAAGGCGACGACCCGCGGCAGCTGCAAGGCGAGCGGCCAACCGACGAATCTCGCGGTCACTGCCGAGGTGCACGTCAGCGCGCTCGAGCCCACGACCGCGGTCGACCCATACCTCATCGGGACCGTTGACCAGCACGTCGGTCACACCAGGTTCGTGCAACAACGCCTCGATTGGACCTGCACCGACGAGCTCACTGCGCAGTGTCTCTACCGCCGCGAGTACTTGAGCTGCACCGCGGACGCCCGCCTCTTCGCGCACCAGTGCGGCGACCCGCGCGGTGGTTGGCGGCGTGACGTCGTCGGCGAGACGGGTGCGCACCTTCGCTACTAACGCGGCGTCAAGGGTCATGGCACGGCGATCGGACGCCAGCCGACTGTCTCGACGGAGTCGAAGGTCGTTGCAAAGTCGGTGGTCGAATCAACGGATACGTGATCGCCCATCAGATCGCCAGGAAACGTCAGTGCTACGAGCAGTTCTCGGCAGAACTGGGCGAGCGGTCCCCGGCCCTGACCGGCCGGCGCCTCACCGCGTTCGAGCCGCGCGCCGAGATTCGACTCCGCTTTCAGGTAGCCCGCCAACGGCAACGCGAGCGCATGGGCGACATCGACCGCGGTCAGGCCGCCCGGCGCTGGACCTCTGACGACGATCCGAACGTCGTCGACCACTGCGGCGACGGCGGTGGCGATCCGGGCGGCTGAAGCAACGGCACGAACCTCAGCCGGGACGACGAGAAGTGCGAGATTGGCCGCCTCCAGCACCACACCGGTGGCGTCGTCGAAGTGCCGGGGCAGGTCGGCCACCGTCAGGTCGCACACCCTGGCTGCGGCAGACAGCACGCTGCACATCGCGTCGGCCCGCAGGTCGAGCGGATCGCCGCGGTCATACGACAAGACCGCCAATGAGCCCATGTGAGGCAGCGCGGCATGCAACTCCTCGCCGCCGATTCGGCCGCGGGCACCAGCAATGTCGCACCAGCGCAAGCCTGCTGCATGCTCACCACCGAAGAGCAGATCGGCACCACCACCGTAAGGATCCGCATCGACGAGCATTGCCCGACGTCCGCCCCTCATGGCCGTGACCGCGAGGGCAGCAGCGAGCGTGCTTGCACCCGCTCCCCCGCGCCCGCCGATCACTGCGACCGTCAGCCCCAACGCGGCGGATTCATCGACGGCGTCGGCGAGTCGCGCGATGAGCCAGGGCTCGGCGTCGGGCAGCAACGCGACGTGCTCGGCGCCGACACCGACCGCCCGCTTCCAGATGTTGCCGTCATCGAGGTCTCGCCCGACGAGCACGACGCCGACCCGGTGCCGCACAGACGCGCGGCTTAGCGCGATCGAGACGTCGTCGCCGACCAGCACCAGGGCCGCCTTCGTCCACCCCAGCCGAGCGGCCACCGGATCGTGCGCGACGTCGATGTCGACACCGGCCGCCGCACCTAGCCGCAGGACGTCGTCAAGCAGCTCTGGATCGGCCGTGACCAGCAGCGGTCTGGGTCCGGTGACGGGATCGCGTGAGATCGGCATGAGCCAACGATCAAGGTCTGCACCACGTCGGGGGCCAGCCTGGCGATTATCTGTGGACTAAGCCGCCTGCTGGTCTGGGTGGGGAAAAGGTCCCGACGAGGGACCTGGAACGGTTCCGGCGCAATCGGTCCCGGGACATGGAACGGCCCCCGCCGGGGGGGTAGCGGGGGCCGTTCACGAAGGGTCCGACTCTGGGGGGAGAGCCGTACCGGGACTAACGTAAGGCAAGCGCCCCGCTAAGCGCATCCCCCTGTCGCAATCAATTCGTGACAAGAACACTTTGTGACAAAAAGCCCACTCCGACGCACCGGTGATCACGTCCGGCGTCTTATCCTGAGAGGATGAGCACTGCAGGCCGGCCAGC
Organism: Acidothermaceae bacterium; assembly: GCA_036501485.1. Classification (GTDB taxonomy): domain Bacteria; phylum Actinomycetota; class Actinomycetes; order Acidothermales; family Acidothermaceae; genus PALSA-607. The sequence goes on from DASYAG010000002.1 coordinate 56,335, forward strand.
GGCTTTCTTCGACCTCGACAAGACCATCATCGCCAAGTCGAGCGTCATGGCTTTCGGGCGCCCGTTCTACCAAGGCGGCCTGATCAACCGGCGGGCGCTGCTCAAGAGCACCTACGCCCAGTTCGTGTATTTGGTGGGTGGCGCCGACCACGACCAGATCGAACGCATGCGCGCCTACCTTTCGCAGCTGTGCAAGGGATGGGACGTCGAGCAGGTGAAGGCGATCGTCGCGGAGACCTTGCACGATCTCATCGATCCGCTGATCTACGACGAGGCGGCGGCTCTGATCGAGCAGCACCATGCGGCCGGCCTTGACGTCGTGATCGTGAGCACGTCTGGCATCGAGGTCGTCGAGCCCATCGGCGAACTGCTTGGAGCCGACCGCATCATCGCCACTCGCATGGTTGTCGAGGACGGACGCTTCACCGGCGACATCGACTACTACGCCTTCGGTGCGGCAAAAGCGGCGGCGGTCATCGAGCTCGCCGCCCAGGAGGGTTACGACCTCGCGCAGTCATTTGCCTACAGCGATTCGTCGACTGACATCCCACTCTTGGAGGCGGTGGGCTTTCCCTCAGTCGTCAATCCCGATCGGGCATTGCGCAAGGAGGCGGTCAGTCGCGGCTGGCCGGTATTGAACTTCGACAACCCCGTACCGCTGAGGGCGCGAGTTGGCCTCGGTTCGCCGCGCAGTCCGGTCTACGCCGCGGCCGGATTAGGTGCGGGCATGGCCGCTGCCGGCCTGGTCTGGTACGCCCGGCGACGCGGCAAGGACGGCCCAGCGCTGCGAACTGCCACCAAGAGCTGAGCAAAGTCTGAGCTTGTTCCAAGTCGCAAGGCTCTTCCGATTGGGTGGCGTTAGGCGTAGAAACAAGACACGGGTCGGGTATCGCGAGGGGTCTCCCCTCGAGGTTCCGGACTCGCGCACGAAACCTCAGGCACCCACGCGGAACCAGCCGAATCAGGCGGTCGAGTCGGGCGGGTGACTCCTCGGAGCCGCCTGCTCGCCGACACTTCGCAGGTGCACGCCTGGTAACCGGAGGATCGTGCGAGCAGCGGCGTCCCGTGCAAACGGGGCGCCGCTCGCATCTGCTATCGGCGCAGTAAAGGCAGGGTCAAGGCGAGCGGCGGCAAGGTTATTTGAGGCCCCACGGGTACTTGATCGCACGCCAACTGGGTGTCAACTTGGTGCGGTACGAATTGAGATCGTTTGCAGTGCCACTTGCAGTGCCATCTGAACGAGACAAAGAACGGAAGGCGCATCGTGACCGGAGCTGTTCCCGAGGCCAGCCTGTCGAACTTGTTGCACGAGACGAGGCGGTTCGATCCCCCGCCGAAGCTTGCCGCAGACGCAATTGCGAAGAAGGAGATTTACGCCGAGGCAGCCAAGGATCCCTTGGCCTTCTGGGAAAAGCAGGCGAACCGACTGACGTGGGCGCAGCCGTGGTCGCAGGTTCTCGACTGGAGTGACGCGCCGTTTTCCAAGTGGTTCGTCGGTGGCAAGCTGAACGTCGCGGTGAACTGCCTCGACCGCCACGTCGAGGCCGGGCACGGCGATCAGGTGGCCTACCACTGGGAAGGCGAGCCGGGCGACACCATCACGATCACCTACGCCGACCTCACGAAGCGCGTGTGCCAGGCCGCGAACGCGTTGACCGAACTCGGCGTCGAAGCTGGTGACCGGGTCATGATCTACATGCCGATGATTCCCGAGACCGTGGTCTCGATGCTGGCGTGTGCGCGTATCGGTGCACCGCACTCGGTGGTGTTCGGCGGATTCTCGGCCGAAGCACTCGCCGGCCGCACGAACGACTGCGAGGCGAAGTTCATCATCACCGCCGACGGCGGCTACCGCCGTGGTGCCGCGAGTGCGTTGAAGCCCGCGGTCGACTTGGCGGTCAAGGAGTGTCCGCAGGTCGAGACTGTCCTGGTCGTGCGTCGTACGGGGCAGGACGTCGAGTGGTACGAGGGCCGCGACGTGTGGTGGCACGACGTGGTCGACAAGCAGCCGCAAACCCATGCAGCGCAGGCTTTTGACGCCGAGCAGCCGCTCTACATCATGTACACGAGCGGCACGACGGCGAAGCCGAAGGGAATCCTGCACACCAGCGGCGGATACCTCACAGGCGTCAGCGCCACCCACAAGATGGTCTTCGATCTGCACGAGGACACCGACATTTACTGGTGCGCGGCGGACATCGGCTGGGTCACCGGCCACAGCTACATCGTCTACGGCCCGCTCGCCAACCGCGCGACGTCGGTCATGTACGAAGGCACGCCCGACACCCCGGGTAAGGACCGCTGGTGGTCGATGGTCGAGAAGTACAAGGTCTCGATCCTCTACACGGCGCCGACCACGATCCGGACGTTTATGAAGTGGGGCGAGGAATTCCCGGAAATGCACGACATCTCGTCGCTGCGACTGCTTGGCAGCGTCGGTGAGCCGATCAACCCCGAAGCGTGGATGTGGTACCGCAAGAACATCGGCGGCGACAACTGCCCGATCGTCGACACGTGGTGGCAGACCGAGACCGGATCGATCCTCATCACGCCGCTGCCAGGCATCACCTCGACCAAGCCGGGCGCGGCCATGACGGCGTTCCCTGGCATCGCCGCCGACATCGTCGACAACGACGGGAAGTCGGTCGGTAACGGCGAGGGCGGCTACATGATCATCAGCCAGCCTTGGCCGTCGATGTTGCGCGGAATCTGGCGCGACCCTGAGCGCTACAAGGAGACCTACTGGTCGCGGTTCCCCGGCCTCTACTTCGCCGGTGACGGTGCAAAGAAGGATGAGGACGGCGACTTCTGGCTACTCGGTCGCATCGACGACGTCATGAATATCTCCGGCCACCGCATCTCGACGACCGAAGTCGAGCACGCGCTCGTCGGGCACCCGAAGGTCGCCGAAGCAGCGGTCGTCGGCGCGAACGACCCGATCACCGGCCAGGCGATCGTCGCGTTCGTCACAGTGAAGGGCAACGTGCCCGACAGCGAATCCGGCGGTGCGGCCTTCGCGGCCGAACTGCGGGCGCACGTCGCCAAGGAGATCGGCGCGATCGCGAAGCCGCGCGACATCCTGATCAGCCCCGACCTGCCGAAGACACGGTCGGGCAAGATCATGCGCCGGTTGCTGCGCGACGTCGCCGACCACCGCGCGCTTGGTGACACGACGACACTGCTCGACCCCAACGTGGTCGCGACGATCGCGGCCCAAATGCCAGCCTCGACCGAGGAATAACCCAAACACCGCCGAGCCGGGACGGCGGGAAGTGGCCGTCCCGGCGATAGGGTGCGGCTTGGTGCGCCGGGAAGACTGGTCGGCATGGTTCCTGCTTGCCCGCCGACTCCCGTGAGGTGCACCCATGCACGACGTCACCTCGTTCGGCGGCGTCGTCCTCGTGTGGGGGCTCGTCGGCACTGCGGCATTGCTCGGTCGGCAGGTCGCCAGCTGGATCCGGATCCCCGCCCCCGCGGTCTTCTTGGTGGCCGCCGCGGTGGCTGCCAACTCCATTAAGTCGGTACGTACCGCCGTCGACCTGCACGTCGTTGAGAACGTCGTCACGCTGGCCCTGATCGTCATCCTTTTCGATGGCGGGCTGCACCTTGGGCGCCGGCGGTTCCGTGAGGCCGCCGCCCCGATCGTCACCCTCGGTGTGCTGGGGACCTTCGCCACGACGGCGTTGATCGCGCTCGTGTCACACACCGTATTCGGTCTCGACTGGAAGTTCTCCGCGGTCCTTGGCGCCGCGCTCGCGCCCACAGATCCCGCCGTCGTCTTCGCCGTGCTCGCAGACAAACCGCTGAAGGGCCGGACGTCAGCGATCCTCGAAGGCGAGTCTGGATTCAACGATCCGGCCGGCATCGCGCTGCTGCTCGGCTTCGTGCAACTGGCGACCCACCCGCACGGTTCCGTGGCAGTCGTGCTGGGAAACTTCGCGATCGAGATGGCTGTCGGATGCGCCGTTGGCATCGTCGGCGGTGTCGGCTTGCGACGGTTGCTCAGCCCTCGTCGTCCGACCCTAGAAGCACCGCAGCCGTTGCTTGCACTGGCTGGAATCCTTGCGCTGTATGGGTTGGCGACCGTCGCGCATGGTTCTGGTTTCCTCGCGGTTCTCATCGCCGGCATTGTGATCGGCGACACGGTCACCGATGAGGCACCCGTGAAGAGTTTTCACTCGACACTCGCCAGCATTGGCGAGGTGGTCGCCTTCGTCATGCTCGGCATCACGGTCCGGCTGCACACGGTGTTCGAACACGACGCATGGCTGATCGGACTCGGCCTTTTCGCGATCCTCACGCTTGTTCTGCGACCAATCGTCTGCGCGCCCCTGCTTACAGCGCTCAGGCTCGAACGGCGCGAGACCACCTTCATCGCATGGGCCGGGTTGAAGGGAGCGGTGCCGATCCTGCTCGGCGCTCTCGCCGTTAGCGGTGGAGTGCCGGACGCCGGGCGGCTTTACGCCATCGTGTTCGTCGTGGTCGCGCTGTCGGTAGTTGTTCAAGGCGGCTCATTGGCATGGGTGGCTCAGAAATTGGGCATCGCCACGGATTCGGCCGGTTAGAACCGAGCACCGGAAACCAACGGGAGGGCCTGTGCTTCATACTCGACGCGTGACGACACCTCTGGGCGAGCGCTCCCTGGGCGAGTTGGTGGCCACCCTCACCCGCGACCTGGCTCTGCTGCTGCACCAGGAGATTGAGCTCGTCAAGGCTGACCTGCTCAAGGCGGCAAAGAAGTTCGCGGTGGGCGCGGTCGGCCTCGCAGTCGCCGCTGTCCTTGCGCTGTTCGCGCTGCCGGTCATCTCCATCGCGATCGCGCTCGGTATCCATGCGCTCGGCGTGAGCCTGGGCTGGTCATTCCTCATCGTCGGGGGCGGCTACCTGGTGCTGGGCGGCATCGCCGCTTTGATCGGCATCAAGATGCTCGCCCGGGCCAAGCCATCGAGCCGCACGGCTGACTCAGTCAAGGCAGACATCCACGCCATCGTCCGCAAGCCGACCAGAAGCGGCGCCGCCTAGCCCGATCCCTGGCCGCCCCTGCCCGGCCACTGCCCGGCGTCCAAGAAAAACCCCCGGCACCATCTGCCCCAACCTGTGGCACGCTGGGCGGATGCCCGCACCCGACCCCTCCGTGGTGATGGTCGACGGACCATGGACCCACCGCGAAGTCAGCGCGAACGGAACGCGCTTTCACGCGGCCGAGATGGGGAACGCCAACCAGGATCCGCTCGTCGTCCTGCTGCACGGGTTCCCGCAGTTCTGGTGGTCGATGCGCCACCAGCTCCAGGACATCGCGGACGCCGGCTACTGGGCGGTCGCGCCTGACCTGCGCGGTTACGGCAGCAGCGACAAGCCACCCCGCGGTTACGACGCCTTCACTCTCGCGTCGGACGTTGCGGGCATCGTGCGATCGCTCGGCGCCCGCAACGCGATCATCGTCGGACACGACTGGGGTGGCTACGCCGCATGGTGCACGGCGGTGCTGCATCCCGGTTCGGTCCGCGGCATCGTCACCCTCGCGGCGCCCCACCCGCTGCGCTTTCGCAACGCCCTGCTCACCGAACCGCGCGGGCAGTTCATGGCCAGCTCGCACCTCGTCGGTTACCAGCGGCCATGGGTCCCCGAGCGACAACTCGTACGCGACGATGCGGACGCCGTCGGGCGCATGTTGCATGCATGGTCGGCGCCGAGTTGGCCCGATGAAGAATCCGAGCGGCGCTACCGCGAGCAGATCCAGATCCCGCACGTCGCCCACTCCGCGCTCGAGTACTACCGCTGGACGCTTCGTTCGCAGTTGAGACGCGACGGGCAACGGTTCAATCATCAACTACGTCAGCCGGTCGGCGTCCCGACGTTGCAGTTGCACGGTGCTCTCGACACCTGCGTACTTCCGCGGACGGCGGCAGGTTCGGGTCGCTACGTCGGTGGCCCTTATACCTGGCGATTGATCGAGGACGCCGGTCACTTCCTGCAGGAAGAATCGCCGAAGGCCGTGTCGGCGGAAATCCTGCACTGGCTGGACGAACTCGACCACAGCCGCTAGTTGTGGCGCTAGAACGATGACCGTCGAACGCGACCGCGACGCGCTAGGTCGCGCACGCAACGCAAGGCCGCGCGACGGGCTTGGCCGGCCGTTGCCCCGTGGGTCGGGCGCGGGCAGCGAACGGGTGCCCGACGAACTGCACATGAGTGTCGACGACACGGTTGCTCTTGCACAGAGCTATCTCGACAGCGGGCGTCCGTTCCATGCGCACGAGGTTCTCGAAGCGCTCTGGAAAACGCGCCCCGCAAGTGAACGCGACCTTTGGCAAGGGTTGGCGCAGATCGCCGTCGGCTTCACACACGCGATGCGGGGAAACACCGTCGGCGGGGCGACATTGCTGCGTCGAGGTGCCGGCCGCGTCGCCAACTATGTCGGCGACACCCACGGCATCGACATCGTTGGCGTGCTCGTTTGGGCTGAAGACTTGGCCGCCGCACCGATCGCCGACCCGCCGCGGCTAACCCTCCGCGGCTAACCCTGCGCGGAAACTAGTCGCAGCCGCGGGTTGAGACGGGTGCAGTCGCCGTCCGCCCTGCTGCTGCGGCCGCGCTCACTTGCGACGCCGTCAACGCATACCCGGTGCTGTCGTCGTTGACCGCCCTGCCGAACACAACTCCTGCGACGCCACCGGACGTGTCGAGCAGGGGTCCGCCCGAGTTGCCGGGCTGAACCTGGGCGCGCACCGCGTAGATGTCGCGGGTCACGTCGGCGTCTTGGTAGATGTCAGGCCCGCGCGCGAGTTCAGCACCGCGGATGCGTGCGGCCACAGTCTGGTAGGGCCCGTCTTCGGGAAAGCCAGCCACGACGGCATTCGACGACGGCGCAAGAGGTCCGCTGAACGACAACGGCTTGGCTTGCAAGCCCTTCACCACCAGGATCGCGACGTCGACCTTCGGGTCGTAATACACAACGGTGGCCGCCAACTGCGGACCGATGCCCTCGACTTGCACTTGCGGATTTCGCACCCCCGCAACCACATGCGCGTTCGTCATGACCCGGCCGTCGGCGAAGACGAATCCGCTGCCCTCAATGCGGCGCGAGCACGACTTCGCATCGCCAGTGACCTTCACGATGCTGGCGCGTGCGGCGACGACGCCAGGCTGCCCGATGACGGCGAGGTCGGGCGGCGAGACCGGAATGATGCGCTCGGCACCGAGCGCGCCAAACACCTGCGGGAAGCCGCCGTCAGCAACCACCGCACGGAAGTCTGCGAACCAGCCACGAACCTGCGTCGGCACTTGATGGTCGACGGCCGCTAGCACGCGCGAACCGTTGACTTGCCTTGCCACCGAAGGAAATGGCGCCTGCACCAGCGAACTGCCAATAAACCAAGCAATAAGCAGGACGGCGAGGCCCGACACGATTGCCCCACCAACCGAGTCAACGGTGCGGGCGGGTTGCCATTTCAGCCGACGCCGCACGATCGCACCGAGCGCACCTGCCCCGATGCGCCCGAGCGAGGCGAACGCGAACACGATGGCGACACCGGCGAATGGAGCGACCGTGCCGGAGAAGTGTTTCGCGATCAGCGGCGCGATTTGCGCTCCGATAACCGCGCCACCGAGCAGTCCCACGAACGAGAGCACGCCGACGACGAAGCCCTGGCGGTACCCGGAGAACGCCGACAGAATTATCAGCACGACCAGAATCAGGTCGAGGGCGTCGGCGTGCACACGGTCAAACCTAACGGGGTCCGTGCTGGAGGGTCCGGAGGCTTAACAGCAATGCTCAGCTGATGATCAGCTGACCGGTCATTCCTTCGTGCTCCTGGAAATGGCAGTCGAACGAGTAGACCCCTGCCGCCGGGACGTTGAACGTGACGGTCGTCGAGCGCCCGGCGAAGATCGTCTCGGAGTGCACGTTCAGGCTGGGCACCTCGAAATCCTGCGGCACCACGCTTGGATTGGTGATCGTGACCCGCAGTTGACCCGGCTTGGCATAGACGACGTCCGGCTTGAAGTGACCGTCGTCAAGGGTGTCGATCACAATCTGCTGGACGCCGTCGGCCGCCGGTTGTGCGGTCGCTGAGGCACTCGCCTGATCGGGCTTGGGCGCGCCAGTACCCGACACGTGCAGCGTGGTGTTGTTCGCGGAACACCCTGCTATCAGCAGACAACCTGCGATCAGGAGTGTGGGTCTCGACACGCGCTTCACGCTACAGCGACGGCAGATCGCGGACGTCGGCAGCGTTCCATGGCTGCGCCCAGCCGCCGATCTCGAGCAGCCGCGACAGCAGGCCGGCGGTGAAGCCCCACACGAACAAGTCGTCAACGTCGAAGGCGTCGCCGACATAACCGCTCGGGTGTTGCACCCTGAATCGGTTCGCCGGATCGACGAGGCGGCCAATCGGAACCCGAGCGACGGCCGCGACCTCGCCCGGATCGGCCACCCCCACCACGGAGGGTTCGCGCCACCAACCAAGAACGGGCACCACCATGAAACCGGACGGCGGGAGCCACAAGGCCGGCAGCGCGGCCAGCACGTCGACACCGGTCGGGTCGAGACCAGTCTCTTCTGCGGCCTCGCGCAACGCGGTCGACGCCGGCCCATCGTCGTCCGGTTCGACAGCGCCGCCGGGAAACGCCGCCTGGCCCGCGTGCTGACGCGAGTGCCCACTTCGCTCGATCAACAACACGTCGGGGCCGTCAGGCCCCTCACCGAACAGCACCAGGACGGCGCTCTCGCGACCCCCGTCGGGCGGCGCGATCGATCGGCTCAGATCGGCCGCCTCGAGCCCGCCGGCCGCTTGGAGCAACGTGTCAAGCCACGGCGGAGACGTCATGTGGTGTCCGTAACCGTGACGCCGAGGTACTGCGCCGACAGCTTGGCGAGCTCGCCGGGAGCCAGCACGCCGATCTTGGCGTGGGTGATCGCGCCGGAAGCGTTGATGAAGATCGAGACGGGGATCCCTGGCACCCGCAAGTACTGCACGAACTTGCCGTCGGCGTCCCACACCGAGGGATAGGTGAGGCCGAGCCCGTGCGAGGCGTCGAGGGCGTCGTCCCACGTTTCGCTGTCGTTGTAGGCGCCGTCGACGATGCCCAGCACAGCGACCTTGCCCTCCGCCGCGGTGGCGAACGACCGCAGCTCCGGCGCCTCGACCTTGCACTCGGTGCACGGGCCTGCCCAGACGTTGATCAACAGCGGCCCGCGAAGCTTCGCGAGGTTGACCTGCGGACCGTTGCCCAGGCACGGAAAGGTGTACGAAGGCAGGCCGGATGCGACCGCGCCGGTGCCGGCCGCGACCGGGCAGTCAGGCAGATGGGCCGCAGCGATCAGCGATGCGCGCAACGGCGTGGAGTCGTTGTGTTTGGCCGTCGATCGATTGACGAGCAAAGCAATGACGACGAGGACGACGACACCGAGCGCGGTCAACCACGCCCGCTGCTTGGTACTCACAGCAGGGTGTCGACCGGGCCGGTCTTCACCAGCTTGAGCGCGGTCGCTTCATCGGTGGGACCGATGCCGAACGACGGGCACCACCGGGCCAGCCCGCACGCACCGCACGCAGGCTTGCGGGCGTGACACACCCGACGTCCATGCCAGATGACCCGATGCGACAGCAGCGTCCACTCTTTGCGCGGGATCAGCGCCGCGATGTCTTGCTCGACTTTGACCGGGTCGGAGTTCGTCGTCCAGCCAAAGCGATTCGAGAGGCGAAGCATGTGGGTGTCGACGGTCAGGCCGGGGATGCCGAACGCGTTGCCAAGCACGACGTTGGCGGTCTTTCGGCCGACGCCGGGCAGTGTCACGAGGTCTTTGAGGCGCGGCGGCACCTCACCGCCGAACCGTTCGCAAACCGCCTGGGCCATGCCGATGATCGAGGTGGTCTTCGCACGGAAGAACCCGGTCGACATGATGATCGCTTCCATCTCGCCGCGATCGGCCCCGGCGTAGTCAGCCGCTGTCGGGTACTTGGCGAACAGCACCGGGGTGACCATGTTCACCCGCTTGTCGGTGCATTGGGCCGACAGGATCGTCGCGACCAGCAGCTCGAGCGGGTTGCCGAAGTCGAGCTCGATGTGCGCATCGGGATACAGCAGCGTCAGCTCGCGGTTGATCGTGCGCGCCCGGCGGACAAGCGCAAGCGGCGTTTCCTCTTCGATCTTCCGCCGCGGCACGACGTCGAGCCTAATCACGGCGACTGCCATTCGACTGGACGGGTGACCTGAACGGCCACCCGGGTGACCCCGGCCCACAAGCCCTCAAGGCCTACGCCGGACCCGCCGATGCCGCCTGGGAAGCCAGCCACACGCCTCCAGCACTCATCCATTTCAGAAGCAGAGCCGCGAGCATCGGGACGGGGTCGACTTGAACGCCGGGAGCAGCCAGTCAGGCACTCGTCGCACTCCTGAGCGCAGTACCGACTTCGACCACCTGTCCATCGGAGACCTGCGCCACTACCGCGCGGCGCTGGCCGAGGAAGAGAACCGGGTCTCCTACTGGCGGCGCATCATCCAAGCCAGGCTGGACGTCGTCCGGGCCGGCGAGACCGGTGCGGTCAGGGTCGACAACCTGCGCAATGTGCTGGCTGACGCTCACCTCACGAGCAGCCGCCGCGCGCTTGTGACCATCTTGCCGATCGAAGACGTGCCGCCGCTGCCCGACCTCGCGTCGCTGTGGGAACGGGAGCCGCGACCTGCCGACCCCGCCCATAACGAGCTGTTGGCGTGCGACCTCGCGACTGCCGAGGCTCAGCTGTCGGCCTACCGCAACGCCTTGCACCGCCGCATCACCGGTTCAACCGACGAACTCATCGCGCGCTACCGCGAGGACCCGGGCCTGTGCCTGCTCGCACTCCCGGCAGACCAAAAGGAAGCCGCGAGCCGAAGGGCGCTGGCCGAGCGCCGGTAGCTCGAGCACCACCGCGAGCGGCCGACTGCTCCACACCACACGATCGAAGCCTTCGGCTCGAAATAGTGTGAGAATCACCAACGTGGATCATGTCGATGACGTGTTGGGCAAGCTCCCCCTGTTTGCTGCGCTCGATGACGACGCCAACGTGGCACTGCGGGTCGCGATGCGCCACGAGAACTTCTCACGGGGTGACGTCATCTTCGACGAGGGCGACCCCGGCACCAAGCTGTTCGCGGTCATCGAAGGCAAGGTGAAGCTGGCCCGCACGGCTCCGGACGGTCGGGAGAATCTGCAGGCCGTCCTGGGGCCAGGGGAGATGTTCGGCGAGCTGTCGCTGTTCGATCCCAAACCACGAACGGCCGGTGCCGTCGCATTGACCGACACCGTTCTGGCATCACTGGCCCACGAAGAACTACGGCCGTGGATCACCGGGCGCCCTGATGTCGCCGTCCAACTTTTGCAAGCTTTGGCGCAACGGCTACGTCGCACCAACGACGTATTGGCCGACCTCGTTTTCAGCGATGTCCCTTCGCGAGTAGCGAAAGCCTTGCTCGGTCTGGCCGACCGTTTCGGTCAGCCGACCAGCGAGGGCATCCACGTCGCGCATGACCTCACCCAAGAGGAACTCGCGCAACTCGTCGGCGCTTCTCGCGAAACCGTGAACAAGGCGTTGGCCGATTTCAGCGCGCGCGGGTGGATCCGTATCGAGTCGCGCGCGGTCGTGATCCGCGACGTCGAAGGACTCACTCGGCGGGCACGCTGACGCCCTCGCCCCGCAGATAGTCGAGCTGAGCCAACAACGACCACCGCGCCGCGAATTGCAGCTCCGGCGCGACGTCGCCATACACCGCGTTGAGCACCTCATCGACCGTATGGCTCGCGATCGCTGCGGCACGCACCTGCTGAAGGCGCTCTTCGCGATGCTGCAGGTAGGCGGCGATCTTCGCCCCCGGATCGTCAACGACAGGACCATGCCCAGGCAGGACGACGAGAAGTTGCTCTTCGTCGACAAGTGCAGCTAGTCGACGCAAGGTCGCGAGGTAGTCGCCGAGCTCGCCATCGGGTCGGGCGACCACCGTGCTGCCTCTGCCGAGAATCGTGTCGCCGGTAAGTAACGCAGCGTCGGCGTTGATGACGAAGCAAACGGAGTCGGCGGTGTGGCCCGGCGTTGCGATGACGTCGAGGTGCAAGCCACCGATGGCTAGTGGCTCACCGTCCTCCAGTGGCAGCTGGCCGGGCGAACAGTGCGCTCGTGCGATGGCGCGGATCGGCACGGCGGCCCGTTGCGCGAGGGCAGGAGCGCCCTCAGCGTGGTCGGAGTGACCATGCGTCAACACGATGAGCGCGACCTGCTTCGCGCCGGCCACTTCGACCGCCGCCAGGATCGCGTCGCGGTGCGTCTCGTCGTTCGGCCCAGGATCGACGACGATCGCTTGGTCGCCGCCGGGTTCGATGAGCACCCATGTGTTGGTGCCCTCGAGCGTCATCGGCGAAGGATTGTTGGCACGCACCAGGAAAGCCCGGGCGGTCGGGTGTTCGGAAGCCATCACTCGCTGACCACCCAGCGCGGCGGCTCGGAGTCGAGGTCGATGCGCACCTGCACCGGGCTGAGATCGCGGTTGTTGCCTGCGGCAAATACATCTGCCGCGCACGTGAACCGCGCGAGCTCGCCAAGAGTCCATTCCGTCGGTGGCATCAGCAGCCACTCGCCCCTTTCCTGCGCCGCCAGTCCGCGTGCGGGTGTAACCCACTGCGCGGCATCGGCTTCCCCCCCGACGAAGCGCGCGGCTTCTCGTGGCGGCGCGAGAGCGACATAGAAGTGGGTGTCATAACGACGTGGTTCAAACTCCGGGGTGATCCAGCGCGACCACGCCCGCAGCAGGTCTGGCCGAGCGGTCGATCGGTGTCGGGCGAGAACCTCATCAAACGTCGCACGATGCTCGATCATCGCGAGCCGGTCTGCCTCCAGCGTGATGGGGTCGACCTCTGGGCCTGCCGCCAGCAAGACTCCACACTCTTCGAAGGTTTCCCTGATCGCAGCGAACGCGTGGGCCTGCTCGTGATCGCGGTCAACCTCGTCGGCGGCGTCGACCACGCCACCCGGAAAGACGTACATGCCACCCGCGAAAAGCATCCCCGTGTGCCGCCGGATCATGAAGACCTCGAGCTGTGTGGATGCGGTGGCACCCGCTCCGTCATCCGGATGGTCGCGCAGCAAGATCACCGTCGCGGACTCCTTCGCAACCGCCGGAGACCCGCCGAGGTCGCGATGTGCGCGGGCCCGGCCCACCAGTTCAGCGCTGGGTGCCGCGCGCTGGCCATCGGCGCGCTGCTGATCGGCGTCCGGCATAAACAAAAGCGTAGGCGTCGACGTAGGTGCAACACTGCCGGCATGTCCTTTAGCACTGACGAGTTGACGTACGCGACCGAACTCGTGGGTCGATGGGTGCCACCGACGGCGCAGTACGCGTGGCCGTTGCTCAGCGCCGAAGTTGGTGCCGATGTGTGGGTGAAGCACGAGAACCAGACGCCGGTCGGGGCATTCAAGATTCGCGGCGGTCTCGTCTACGCTGACCGGTTGCGCGCGCGGCGGCCTGATGTCGCTGGCATCGTCTCGGCAACACGCGGTAACCACGGGCAAAGTCTTGCGTTCGCAGGTCGCGCCAACGATCTGGCCGTCACGATCGTGGTGCCGCATGGCAACAGCCCTGACAAGAACGCCGCGATGCGCGCACTCGGAGCTGAGGTCGTCGAACACGGGCACGACTATCAAGCCTCGCGCGAGTACTCAATAGAGCTCGCGGCGGGGCGTGGCCTCGACGTGGTGCCGCCCTACCACCCCGACCTCGTGCTGGGTGTCGCGACCTACGCACGCGAACTTTTCGAGGCGGTAGGTGAACTCGACACGATCTACGTCCCAGTGGGAATGGGCACTGGCATTTGCGGGCTGATCGGAGTCCGCGACTTGTTCGGGCTCCAAACCGAGATCGTTGGCGTCGTATCCGAGCTAGCTCCGGCCACCGCGTTGTCCTTCGCCGCTGGGAAGGTTGTGACGACCGAGTCGGCGGCGACATTCGTCGACGGCGTCGCCTGCCGAGCGCCAGATCCGACCGCGATCGACGTCATCAACGCCGGCGCCGCGCGGATTCTGCAAGTCACCGAAGACAGCTGCGCGGACGCCGTTCGGTTGCTGTTGTCAACGACTCATAACCTCGCCGAACCAGCGGGCGCAATCGCCCTGGCCGGCCTAATGTCGGAGCGCCCGGCCATGCGCGGCCGTCGCGTTGCAGTGATTCAGAGCGGTGGCAACATGGACACTCCGCTGCTGACGCAGATCCTGGCTGGCCATACTCCGGTCGTTTAGACCGGTCTACTGGCCGAGTAGGTCGTCGAGGCGCTCGATGAGTGCAGCTTGAGCAGGCGGCCATTCATCGGCAAGCATCGAGAACAGCACGGTGTCGCGGATCGTGTCGTCGGCCCTTCGCTGGTAGCGCCGCAAGGTTCCTTCGTACTGTGCGCCGAGACGGGCGATCGCCTGTTGTGACCGCGCGTTGCGCACATCGGTCTTCAACTGAACGCGCGCGGCATTGAGTGTCTCGAAGGCATAACCGAGTAGCAGGAGTTTCGTCTCTGGGTTGACCACGCCGGCCCAGACTGCGGGCGTATATGCGGTGAAGCCGATCTCCAGTCGCGCGTCGCGCGGCGCCACATCGAGATACGACGACATACCGACGACCGCGCCGGCCTTGAGTTCGGCGTAGTCGATGGTCAGCCGCACCACCCACGGCCACCAACCGACGTCCAACGCTTGCGAAAGCATTTTGGTGTAACCGGCCACATCAGCTGGGCGACCGGCTACGTGCTGCCAGACCGCGTCATGGTCAAGGGCGGCGAGCAGGTCAGCTGCGTCGCGATCTGGATCGGCCAGTTTGAGGTCGACGCATCGCCCGCGCAGCGCAATGTCGTGCGGTGGCGGCCATTGCAATTGCGGCCACTTCTGGTCGATTGGGCGGGAATCGACACGCGGGGTGAACGGAGGAATTCTCATCGTGCGTCACATTCTCTCCGCTACACGTCGGCGACGCGAACGTTATTACGGTTAAGCGAAGCTCTCGCCCTTCCCAAGGAACGGAAATCCCTCGTTTGGGAAGTGTGGTTCCGAGAAGCGACGGGAACGGATGTTGGCAGTCGCCAGCCGGGCGAGACGCCACGCGACGTTACGCGCGTGGAACCCTACATGCGGGGAGACGTGCATTGATTGCCGCATTCTTGTTAGCCGGCCTATTTGCCGTTCCGATCGCTACCCTCGCGATGTTCGTGCGGACGCCGCGGCTGGGCGCGGCTGAGGGTGCGTGGCCCGCGACACGTCGCATGGTGTTTGCGGTACTGATGACCGCTGGATTGGCCGTGCTGGTGGCTGCCGCGCTGTTAGCCATCGGGGTCACCAGCCGCAACGTGTCGGTGGCAGTGGCCGGCCTGATCATTGTCAGTGTCGCGTGGTTGCCGCTCACGCGCAGATGGAGCGGTCGGGCTCACGTGTGTTGGTCGGCGACGACCTTCTTGTTCGCTGCGTACCTCGTCTTCATGATCGACTGGACCTTCGCGTCTCACCTGGGAGCCGGGGGCACCATCGGCGGCGTGATCCTGTGGCTGCTCGAGGTTTTTGCCGCGTTGCTCGGGTGCGCGTATTTATGGGAACTCTGCGATGCGATCGGGCGGGAGCGGTGGCTCCGTCGTCCGAGCGGCGCGTTAACGGTTGCCTCGGGCCAGGAATACTTCCCGTTCGTCAGCCTGCATGTTCCCGCGCACTACGAGCCTCCCGACATGGTGATCGAGACCCTGAAGTCCCTGAAGGCACTGGACTATCCGGCGTACGAGATCATCGCGATTGACGACAACACAGGCGATGAGAGTTTGTGGCGCCCACTCGAGGCATGGTGTGGAGACAACAACGTCAAGTTCGTTCACCTTGAGGACTGGCCGGGCTACAAGTCGGGCGCACTGAACTATGCGTTGCGCCACGCGATTGATCCGCGAACGGAACTGATCGGCATCATCGACGCCGACTATCAGGTCGACCCGCAATTCCTGCGTGCATGCGCGCCATCCTTCGCAGATGAGAAGCTCGGATTCCTGCAGACGCCGCAGGACTACCGCGATTGGGAGCACGCGCCGTTCTACCGCCGGCTCTACTACTCGTATCTCTATTTCTTTGCCGTGTCGCAGCCCAGCCGCAATGAGCGAGGCGGCGCGATCTTCGCCGGCACGATGGGCTTGATCCGTCGACGCGCTCTGGAAGCGGTCGGCGGCTGGGATGAGTGGTGCATCACCGAAGATGCGGAGTTGTCGTTGCGGTTACTTCGCGCCGGGTGGTCAGGTGCACACATCGATCGGTCGTTTGGTCGCGGTGTGATGCCGTTGACGTTGGAGGCGTTGAAGGGGCAGCGCTTCCGGTGGTGCTTCGGCGGGATTCAAATCCTGCGGATGCATTGGCGCTGGATGATGCCTGGGCGCGTCGACAACGAGAACCGTATGACGGCGGGGCAGCGCTGGGCTTATCTGTCTGGAGCAGTTCAGTGGTACGGGGATTTGCTCGGCCTGGTCTTCTTCCTCTTTCTCGTCGTCGGCGGCGCGAACATCGCGTTCGGCGGCGGGCTGTTGTTCCGGAAGTTGACCGGATTCCTGATCGGCGCGATTCCGCTCCTAGTGGTGCTCGGTCTTCTTCGGGCGGTTGCCTTGTTGCGCCGCAGCACCGGTGCCTCGTGGCGAGATGCTTTCGGTGCGTTCATGATCTGGCAGTGCACGGCGTTGGTTGTGGCGCGGGCGTCTGTGCAGGCCTTGTACGCGAAGCACGCGATGTTTGTCCGCACTCCTAAGACCGCGGAGGAAGCTCGCTGGTGGGACGCCGTTCGCGGCAATCTTGCGGAAACAGGGCTCGCGATCCTCGGGGTTCTCGGCATCGCCGGCGCCTTGTCGCGACACAGCGGACTCGGTGGGCCTCTCGTCGCCCTGCTCTTGCTGTGGCCCACGTTGGCGTTCGCCGCTGCGCCCTGGAACAGTCTCGCGGCGCAGCACGCAGCACTTCCGCCACAGCTTCGAGCGCGTCGCCGCACCGAGTACCAGCGATCCTCACCGACGCGGAAGGTCACCATCGCTTCGGGTGGGTTGGCAGTTGCGGCTGCGTCGACAGCCGCAGTTGTGGCGTTGCTGTCGTCGCCGGGCGGCACTGGCGTGCTGAGCCCGCCCCTCGTTGGTCCCGCACGCGGGCATTCCGCCGTGCTCAAGAAGCCGGCCGCGACCGCGAAGCCAACACCATCACCGTCAGCACCAAGCAAGAGTGCGCCGGCATCCGCGCCTGCCGCTGCGGCCAGCGCGCCGGCGTCGTCTGCCGGAGATACCTCGAGCCCGACGGCCGAGCCGACGCACGCGACACCAACCGCCGCCCCGACGCCAACAGCCACGGCGGCTCCGACGTCAACGCCCTCGGCAGCACCCAGGCCGACCGCGACACCGACTGCGACACCGACTGCGACCGCGACACCGACCGCCAGTGCGACTGCACCGGCTGCGGCACCGACCGTCGTCGGCAGTCCGTAGGCAATGGCACACGGTCGTCGGAGTCGACTCCTGCCCGCCACGGGGATGCTTATCACTGTGACGCTGGCTGCGGCTTGCGCGCACAATACGACGCCGTCCAAAGGCGCGCCATCATCAACCGCGCAGTCAAGCACGTCTTCGATCGTCCCGTCGAGCACAACCGCCGTCCCGGCTAGCACACCCGCGACGAACGGGCCGTCGAGCTCATCGGCAGTCGTAACACCTGCAGCACAAGCGTTCTTGGCTCGCTACGTGACGGCCGACGGTCGAGTAATCCGCCACGACCAAGGCGGCGACATCGTCAGCGAGGGCCAAGCGTACGGAATGCTGATCGCCGAGCTTGCCGGCGACAGCACGACCACGCAGCGCATCTGGAGTTGGACCCAACAGCATCTGCAACGACCCGACGAGCTGCTGTCGTATCACGCCAACGGCGATGGGTCGGTGCTAGACCCACAATCTGCTTCGGACGCCGACATCCTGATCGCCTTCGCCCTGCTTCGGTACAACGGCGCGAACAGCGACGCGTTGCATGCCGACGGTAAGCAGGTTGCTGCGGCCGTGCTTGCCCACGAAACGACTCAACTGCCCGACGGCACGCCGGTGGTCGCGGCCGGCCCGTGGGCCGTTGCGGCGGTATCGACTATCGACGTTTCGTACTGGATGCCGGGTGTGTACGACATGCTAGCTGTACTTACGGGTGACCAGAGGTGGTCGCGAGCGGCCTCGGGTTCCATCCATCTCCTCCAGCAGCTGACAGACAGCGGCAAGCAACTACCGCCGGACTGGGCTCAGCTACAAAACGGTGACATCACCGCGATTGCTGCCCCTGGCGGATCGGCACCGATCCAGTACGGCCTCGACGCCCAACGGGTTCCAGTCTGGCTGGCAACGAGTTGCACGGCAGACGGCGTCAAGCTGGCGGCAGACTGGTCAACCGTTCTGTCCGTAGGTGATCGAGACAAGGCCATCGCCCTTACCCTCGACGGAGCAGTGACGAACCCGAGCCAAAATCCGCTACCCCCGATCGCTGCCGCGGCATCAGCACAAGCCGCCGGAGACCACGCCGCCGCTGCCGAGCTTCTTGCAAACGCACAAAGCGAGGCCGCGCAGAATCCGACGTACTACGGCGATGCATGGGCCGTGCTAGGACCAGCTCTGCTCGCTGGTGGCTTGACGCCGTGCCAATGAGTCGCCTCGGCATTAGCCGTGGTCTACGACCGGCCTGATCTCGACTCCGCTGTGGTCAGCCTGTACCTCAGGCAGCAACGCGACAAGCTCCTCGACCTCGTCGAGATCGGCTGCCTCAAGCAGGTAGTAGCCGCCGAGGATTTCCTTCGTCTCCATGAAGGGGCCGTCAGTCGCAGCTGCGGTACGAGCCTGGTGGCGACGGCGCACCGTTCTTGCCTTCGACGGCGAATCCAGCTCCTCACCGTTGATGATCCGTGAACCCGCCGCTTTGCTGAAGGCAACGTGCGCGGCGTCATGAGCGCGCATTTCGTCGGCCGCCATCGCGCTCCACCGCACTTCGTCGCCATAGATCAAGACCAGAAACTTCGCCATGTCCTCATCCCATCATCTAGAGCCCGGCTGGGCCTCCTAGTTGGACGACGAACCGTGCCGCTCGTGGATCGACATTTGTGACACAACCAAATTCCGCCGCGCCACTTTGTCAGTCGGTGAAACTACGCTGGCGCCAAGGTCCCAAGTGGGGCGGACCATCCAACCCACTGGAGGCTCAGATGACGAACGTTGTCGACTACTTCGAGGTAGGCACTCCCGACCCGGCAGCCTCTACCGCGTTCTACTCCGATTTATTTGGATGGGAAATCGAGGCGCCATCGGGGCCTGCAAAGTACGCCATGGTTGAACGCGACAAGGGTGGCTTGTGGGATACCTCACCGATGGGCGGAGCCAACTGGGCGATCTTCTACGTCCAGGTCGACGACGTGCAGGCGTCGGTCGACCAGGCCGTCGCCCTCGGAGCGACTGTCGCGATTCCGCTCGTCGACAACGGCCAGATCTACTTCGCTCATCCCGTCGACCCGATGGGAAACCGCTTCGGCATCTGGCACCCAAAGCCCGAATAGTCGGCGGCACCGAACCTGCCGTGCACTGACAGGCGCACGGTGTCACAATCAGCCGTGGCCACGTGGGGTGAGTTCGCAGCCGAACATCCGTCGCTGGCAGAGTTCGGCGCCGCGCGGATTGAACGTTGCGCGGCTTATCTCGCGACCGTGCGCGCTGACGGCACCCCACGCGTGCACCCCGTTATGCCGGTGATTGGCGATGGCCGGTTGTTCCTGTTCATGGATTCAACCTCACCGAAGCGTCACGATTTGCGTGCGAGGGGCAGCTACGCGCTGCACACCGGCGTGGAGGGCAGCGGCACCGGCGGCGAGTTCTTTATCACCGGGATGGGTCGCCCGTGCGATGAGGCGAGCCTGCGCGCAGCGGCAGTTGCGGCGGCGACGTACGACGTTGACGATGCCTGGATTCTGTTCGAACTCGATGTCACGACCGCGCGCGGGAAAAGCTACGGCGACGTCACCCTGCCGGAGCCGAGCTCCTGGACCAGTCGCAGCAGCTAGCGGCCCAGCGCCCGGACCTCATGAGGTCGGGCAGGTCATGTCGATATCTTGGATGGTCCCCTTGACGATCTTCACCACGACTGGGTTACACGCCACGCTGCCCGCGGTCGCTTGCACGCTATATGAGCCGGGCTTCAGCTCGAAGTTGAACGCAGACACCGGCGAGATATCGCTGACCTGCTTGCCGCCCAGCGTGTAGACGTCAACTATCCCTCGTACAGGTTGAGGACTTGAGCCTGGTCCGCCGAGCGTGGTCAGCGTTCCTTTGATCTCTCCCTTATCGGGCGTCAGGACGGAGTCGGTGGTGTTCTCGGCCTGGTGGTGGTCGGGGCCACATGCGCTCAGGCAGAGCACGGCCAGCGGCATAGCCATGGCCCAGCCGAGGCGAACCTTCATGCATTGAGAATCTCACTCGGGCGCGTGCTCTGCGAGTTCCCTGAATCCGTCCGGCACATGACCGACGTCCGCGAACTTCACGCTTGCGTAGCCGATGGCGTCACGCCCGAACCGGGAGCGGATCAGGTCGACCGACCGGTCGACGACCCAGCGTGCGGCGCCGGTGCGGGTGCCGGGCCGGCGCTCGTCGTCACACAACTCCAGGGGTAGCTCCAGCTGCAGCGAAGCTTGATCGATCAACTGCGACACCGAAATCGCCAGCAGGGTGATCTCGCGCTCGTCGGGGTGATCCGCGAGGGCGGCGTCAGCGAGTGCAGTCGCGACCTCCGTCAATGTCAGCGTCGCCGACAGCGCAGCCGGGACGGTGATCGACCGCGTTACTGCGCGCAGGTCGGCGAACCGCACTCGAACCGTGATCGTGCGACCGGCTACGCCAGCGGCTCGCAACCGACCACCGACCCGATCCGCGAGGTAACCAAGGGTCGTGCGCGTGAGGTCTGACGTGACCAGTCGGCGTCCAAGCGCTGCTTGCGCACCGACGGAATGCGCGGACTTCGTCGTCTGTATCCGTCGCGGGTCGACGTTGGTCGCGAGCGACCCGAGCTTGTCGCCTGCAGCGGTGCCGAGCAGATGTCGCAGGTAGGAGTTCGGTGTCTCTGCGAGTTCACCGATCGTGCGGATGCCAACGCCGGCGAGCCGGGTGCGCGTGACAGCGCCAACGCCCCAGATGAGTCCGACCGGGAGCGGGTTGAGGAACTCGCGCTCCTGCCCGATCGGGACGACGACCAGCCCGTCGGGCTTCGCGACCTGTGACGCGATTTTCGCCAAGTGCTTCGTACCGGCCACACCGATCGAGATGGGCAAGCCGATCTCGTCCTTCACCCTCCGCCGAATGGAGGTGGCGATCCCGATCGGCGAACCGAACAACGTGATCGCACCCGCGACATCAAGAAACGCCTCGTCAATGGAGATCCGCTCGACCAGCGGCGTGAAGTCGCGGAACACCGCCATCACTTGATCGCCCAGGCTCTGGTACTCGTGAAAGTGCCCGCCGACGAAGCGCAGGGCCGGGCACAGTTGGCGGGCTCGGCGGCCCGACATGCCACCGGTGACACCGAACGCGCGCGCTTCGTAGGACGCGGCCAGCACGACTCCGCCACCCACGGCGATCGGAATCCCCCGCAACGTCGGATCGAGGAGTTGCTCGACCGACGCGTAGAACGCGTCGAGGTCAGCGTGCAGGATTGTCGGCTGCCCGCCGGGCGTCATACCCAGTCATCCTACTCGAACACATGTTCGAGCCGGAAGGGCCGAAGATCGGCCAAAAGGACCTAGGCCGGGGTGACCTCGGCGATGAGCTCGACCTCGACGGGTGCGTCTCGAGGCAGGACGGCGACCCCGATCGCACTGCGGGCGTGGGCGCCGACCGCGGTGCCGTTAGGACCAACACCGAACACCTCGAGCAGCAGCTCGCTCGCTCCGTTGATGACCTGGGCCTGGGCAAAGAAGTCCGGCGCACTCGCGACGAAGCCGAGGACCTTGACGATGCGCACGACGGCAGACAGCTCTCCGACGACGCCGCGCAGCGCAGCCAGCGCGTTCAGGGCGCAGATGCGGGCGGCTGCGGTTGCTTCCTCGGGCGACACAGATGCGCCATCACCCGTGCCCACTTTGCCGACCGCGACGAGCTCGCCGTTAACCGTCGGAAGCTGGCCCGACGTATAGACGTAATTCCCGGTCCGCAGCGCAGGCACGTAGGCCGCTAGTGGCGCGGCAACCGCCGGCAACGTAAGGCCCATGGCGGCGAGGCGATCCTCGGGTGTCGTCAGGTCAGGGGTGCTCATTCGACCGGTCGCTTCATATATGCCACCAGCTGCTCGGAATTTGGCCCGGGCACGAGGCTGACGAGCTCCCATCCGTCGCTGCCCCAGTTGTCCAGAATCTGCTTGGTGGCATGCACCAGCAGTGGCACAGTCGCGTACTCCCACTTCGTCATGAGCGTGAGCCTAATGGCTACTCTCGACGAGTGAACGCGCAGCGAGGCAACAGCGGGCGCGATCGCGACTGGGACGGCGTCCGCCTGCACATCGTCACTGGCAAAGGCGGCACCGGCAAAACCACTGTCGCTGCGGCGCTGGCGCTAGCTCTCGCAACCGGTGGTAAGCGAACCCTCCTGGTCGAAGTCGAAGGACGCCAGGGCCTCGCCCGACTTTTCGACAGCCCGCCGCTGCCGTATGCCGAACGCCGTGTTGCGGTCGCACACGACGGCGGCATCGTCTACGCGCTCGCGATCGATCCCGAGGAAGCGCTGCTCGAATACCTCGAGATGTACTACCACCTCGGTCGCGCGGGCCGCGCGCTGCGAAGGCTCGGCGCGATCGACTTCGCCACGACAATCGCGCCCGGTGTTCGAGACGTGCTACTTACCGGCAAGGTCTACGAAGCAACGCGACGACGAACAACACACAAATCAACGCGGACGTCGCCGGGCGATCGATCAACGGATGCAACCGATGACTTCGTCTACGACGCCGTCGTCATGGACGCTCCACCGACCGGCCGCATCGCGCGATTCCTCAACGTCAACAGCGAAGTGGCCAGCTTGGCGCGTGTCGGCCCAGTGAACCGTCAAGCCGAATCCATCATGCGGCTGATCAGATCGCCACAGACAGTCGTGCATCTCGTCACGATGCTTGAAGAGATGCCTGTACAGGAAACGCTCGACGGCATCAACGAATTGCACGAGTTCGACCTACCGGTCGGCGGCATCTTCGTCAACCGCGTGCACGAGCCGTTGTTGCCGAAGACCGAGTTGAAGGCGGCCAGCACAGGGGCCATCGATCTCACTGCACTCGCCCGCGGACTCAAGTCCGCAGGCCTGCCCGCAGGCGACGCGATCACCGCAGGGTTGTCGATGGAAGCAGAAGATCACGCGCTGCAGTTGGCGGTCGAACGCAAGCTCCGCCTGCGCCTGCGCGCGGCCGCGAGACCCACCTACCAACTTCACGATCTCGATACCACTGACATCGGTCGCCTCTACGCACTGGCCGCGGAACTCGTCGAGCAGGGAGCCGCGTGATACAGCTCGATATCGAGACGCTGATCGCCGATCCCGGCACGAAAATCATCGTCTGTTGCGGCTCCGGTGGCGTCGGAAAGACGACGCTGGCCGCTGCCCTCGGCGTCCGCGCTGCTGAACAGGGCAGACGCGTGGTGACCCTCACCATTGATCCGGCTCGACGGCTTGCCCAATCGCTTGGACTCCAAGAGCTCGACAACGTGCCGCGCCGAGTCGCCGGTATGAAGCTTAAGAAGCGAGCGGACGGCGCAAAAAACGAGGGCGAACTGCACGCGATGATGCTCGACATGAAGCGCACGTTCGACGAGATCGTCGAGGCGCACGCGTCGCCCGCGAAGGCGGCGCAGATTCTGGCGAACCCGTTCTATCAATCGCTGTCGTCGAGTTTCGCCGGTACGCAGGAGTACATGGCGATGGAGAAGCTCGGCCAACTTCGCGCCTCGGGCCAGTGGGATCTCATCGTGGTCGACACACCGCCCGCACGATCGGCGCTCGACTTCCTTGATGCGCCCGCGCGATTGGCCCGCTTCCTCGACGGCCGGTTCATCCGGATGCTGCTCGTGCCGGCGAAGGTCGGCGGCCGCGGCTACACGAAGGTGATGCAAGCCGGGCTTGGGATGGTCACCGGAGCGATGATGAAGCTCCTCGGAACCCAGTTGCTGACCGACGTCCAAACGTTTGTTGCTGCCATGGACACGATGTTCGGCGGCCTGCGGCAACGGGCCGACGCGACCGCGAAACTGCTGCGCGCGCCCGGCACGGTGTTTGTTGTGGTGGCATCGCCGGAGCCCGACGCATTGCGTGAGGCGTCGTATTTCGTCGATCGGCTGGTTGAAGAAAGGATGCCGCTCGCGGGTGTGGTCGTGAACCGGGTGCATCGCAGCACGGTGCCGCAGATCACTGCGGTGAACGCGCTGGCGGCGGCGGAAGCCCTTGAGGATGCCGAGCTAGCCAGCAACGGCAGCGACGGCACGGCGGACAGCGCGCTTACCGCCGGCGTACTCCGGGTGCATGCCGAGCGGATGACAATGCAAGCAACCGAACAACGCAGAGTCGACGGTTTCGCCCTTGCCCACCCGAACGTGCTGCTGGCCTCGGCGCGAGCGCTGGCCCAGGACGTGCACGATCTGAACGGCCTGCGCACCCTCGGTAGCGCGTTGTGCGAAGCGCACTAGAAGTGTGGCGTGAAAGTGCGTAGTACTCAGCCGGTGGCGGAGTAGGTCTCGGCGGATTCGCGCTCGAAGTCCGACATCGCCGTGCTGAGCAGGTTCGTCCACGAGGTGACGTTCGGACGGCGGCGCAGCAGGGCGCGACGTTCGCGCTCGGTCAGGCCACCCCACACGCCGAACTCGACGCGGTTGTCGAGAGCGTCGGCCAGGCACTCAGCGCGGACCGGGCAGCCGAAGCAAACGGCCTTCGCCCGGTTCTGCGCGGCGCCCTGGACGAACAAGGCGTCCGGATCGGCGTTCTTACACCCTGCGCGGGTGGTCCAGTCAGTGGTCCAAGCCATCGGGAGCCCCGTCCGTTGCTGTGGATTTCTCGAGCTACCGTCCCCAGGTGGGCTCGATCCCCCGACGTTACGGAGTCAGGCGTGCCCCTCAACAGTCTCCGTACGGTCCGTTCACGCTCGTACGGATGGACAATCGCCGAGCCATCTGGGTGAGCGGCCTAGTCATCCCTGGCCAGCGGTTACGCTCAAGTTGTGGCAGATGGGCGGATCAACTTCGGCGGGCGCCTGGCGCGCGCGTTCATGCTGGGGGTGCTCTCGCTGCTCGTCGGGCTCCTGGTCGCTGGCCTGGCCCTGCCTGCCGCCGCCGGCCTTGGGGTCACGACCAAGAACGCCATCGGCGACATCACGTTCAATGAGCTCCCAGCGTCGCTGCAGTCGCCGCCGCTGTCTCAGCTCTCGGTGATCAAGGCCGCCGACGGCACCACCCTGGCGACCTTCTACTACGAGAACCGGCAGTCGGTGAGCCTCGACGACGTCGCGCCGACCATGCGACAGGCGATCGTGGCGATCGAGGACTCCCGCTTCTACGAGCACCACGGGGTTGACCCGAAAGGCATCCTGCGGGCGCTGCTGACCGACACGTCTTCGGGCGCGGCGGTGCAAGGGGCGTCGACGATCACCCAGCAGTACGTGCGTCAGGCGCTGGTCGAGACCAACGCTGCGGACAACAACACGGCAGCGGCCGCCGCCGCGACCTCAAAGAACCTGACCCGCAAACTCACCGAAGCGCGATACGCACTGGCGCTCGAGCAAAAGCTGTCGAAGGACCAGATCCTTGAGGACTACCTCAACACGGTGTACTTCGGCGACGGCGCGTACGGCATCTCGGCTGCCGCGCAGCACTACTTCGGCGAGACGTCTGACCAGCTGACACTGGCGCAGTCGGCTCTGCTGGCCGGCGTGATCAACAACCCCACCACGTTCGACCCCGAGGTGAACCCGATCAATGCGACGACCCGCCGCAACATCGTGCTCGCCCGGATGCTCGTGAACTACCCCGACACCTACACCTCCACCCAGATCCAAGCGGCTGAGGCCTCGCCGCTCGACCTGCATCCCGTCGATATCCCCAATGGCTGCGCGTCGTCGACCGCCCCCTTCTTCTGTGACTACGTCGTGCACGACATCCTCAACGGCTCCGAGTTCGGCGCCACCGTCGACGATCGCGCGAACCTGCTACGTCGCGGCGGGCTCGTCGTGACGACGACGCTGCAACCCGCCGTCCAAGCGGCCGCACAGCTGGCGGTCAACACCGTCGTTCCGAAGAGTCCCACTCTCAACGCCGGGCTGGCCGCAGCGATCGACATGGTCAACCCGCAGACCGGCGCGATCGAGGCCATGGCGGTCGACCGCGACTACGGCACCGCGTTCGGCCAGACTGAGGTCAACCTGGCCGCCGACTACGTGAACCACGGCGGCTCGCAAGGGCGCAACGCCGGGTCGACATTCAAGATCTTCGTCCTCGCGGCGGCTTTGGAAGAAAAGATTCCGGTCGGGACGACGATCAAGTCGCCGGCCAAGATCACCATCCCGAAGGGCAGTACCACGACGTGCGACGGGCTGCCGACCTCGGCGTGGAACGTAGTCAACGCGGAGGACTCCGAGGGCGGCACGTTCAACATGGTGCAGGCGACCGCCCAGTCGGTGAACACCTACTTCGCACAGCTCGAAGTGAAGACCGGCCTGTGCGCGCCGGTCACGATCGCCCAGGACCTCGGCGTTCACAAGGCGACCGGTGGCGACCTCGACCAGATCCCCGCGTTCACTCTGGGCGCCGAACCGGTCGACCCCCTGAGCGTCACGGGAGCATTCGCGGCGCTGGCGAACAACGGCACGTTCTGCACCCCGCAGTCGATCACCAAGGTCACCTGGCAGGTCGGTGACGTGACCACGAACCGCCCCGTTCCCGGACCCAACTGCGGAAAGGTGCTCGACCCGACGATCGCCGAAGGCATCACCACGCTGCTGCAGGGCGTCTTGTCGAAGGGCGGCACCGGATACGGCCTAGCGCTGGGCCGCCCGGCCGCTGGAAAGACCGGAACCGACGACGATTTCAAGAACGCGTGGTTCAGTGGGTACACGCCGAACCTGGCCTCGTCTGTCTGGGTCGGTAACCCTGACTCGACGGTGCCGATGCAGGCGATCACGGTCAACAACAAGAAGTACGCATATGTCTATGGCGCGACGCTGCCCGGGCCGATCTGGCAGCTCGCCATGAAGGGTGCCCTGCTCAATCAACCGATCCAAAGCTTCATCAATCCGCCGGACGCCGTATTACACGGTGAGCGCGTGAGTATCCCCAACCTGCAGGGCGAAGACCCCACCGCCGCCGCGGCGGCCCTGACCAAGCTGGGCCTGAGCCCGGCTGTGGATCCGACGAAGGTCACCTCCAGCCAGCCGCTGGGCACGGTCGAGACCACGGTTCCTGGACCCGGCGCCAGCGAGTATCCCGGGACGT
>DASYAG010000003.1:0-47217 GCA_036501485.1 Acidothermaceae bacterium
GCCGGTACGTGCGCAAACTAGCGGCTGGCACCCGACCCTGCGGTGCACCCGACCGGTGCACACCGGCCCCCCGCCCGGAGGCAGTATCGGATTGCTTCAGTTGCAGCAAGGTCGCGGTCACCTGGCCACCTTTGCGGCCACGGTTTCGACAATGAGTGCGAGAGTGCCGCCGCCAGCCGAGACGAGAAGCAGCATTGGCAAAAGGAATCCGAGACGGCCGACTGGGCTCTTAGGAGTTACAGCGGCGGCGAGCGACACGACCGGCGCTGGTGACGATAGGGCCGACGAAACCGCATTAGGCGTCGACGTTGCTGGGGGTGCCGGGGCAGATGTCGGCGATGGGCTCGTTTGCGTCGTAGGCGTGCTACCTGTCTGACGAACCGGTGCCACTGGAGCGACTCCAACACCAGCCGGCGGTGTCGTGGAAGCTGCCGAAGAACTCGCCGTCGCAGACAGAGATGGAGACGGCAACGGCGAGGGCGACGGCGAGGGTGACGGCGACGGAGAAGGCGACGGGGAAGCGCCGAGCTGCGCCGCGACGGCCGTAGCATCTTGCATTGTGTCCGCCGCCATTGCTCCGAGCCCGTTGGCCGAAGTCATCGGTACGTATCCGGGCGGGAGTTCGCCGTTGCCAGTACCGGGAACCTGGCCGTTACCCGCTGCGTAGTTCAATATTTTCGAGTACGCCTGGGCGTCAGCGCTCGGAAGCCCAGACGTCGGCACCGCCAGTGAAACCACCATGGTGCCTGGGTATGCGCTAGCTCCGGAAGCGCTGTTTCGCAAGGCGCTGTAGTCGAGAGTCCACGCCCCAGACGTAGCGTCCTTCGTCATAGTGCTCGCCGCCGCCTGCATCCCCGCGTCAGTCGGACCGACGAACGTACGACCCGTGCTATCAGTGAACTGCGTGGTCGTGCTTGCAGTGGACTGGGCCTCGAGTTGCGCAACTGCCAAGCCGTAGCGCGCTGCGTCAGCGGCCGTGATCGTGCCGACCATGAACTCATACCCCGGGCCAAGCGCTGGGTCGATCCCAAGTGAGTCGTGTCCTGCACACTGGAAATGCGAGTTCGGCTGGTGGGCCAGCATATTCTGGGTAATCAGAGTCAGCCGCGTTTCGGGGTCAGCTACAAGCTGCTGATACGGGGTGGGTGCGTAAAATAAACAACTACTCGGGTCGTTAGTGTACGGACTTGAAGTCCCGTCGGCGTCTGCAACAAACGGTATGTAGGAATCGAGCAGCGGCCATATATTTACGGGCAACGGCATGCCTTTGTAATTCGAGTTGACCGTCATGCCCCATGGATCTGGCGTACCGTTGAGCCACGCTCGCGCCTCAGGATCGGCGTTAATGTACGAGGTTAAGGCGTAAATGACATCCGACTGCGTAGACAATGTCAGCAGCGTCGCAGCGACGCGATTGCCAAGCCCGGGCGGGACGACATAAAGCCCAGGATTGAGCGCAACGAACTCCGGATCCACTGTAATATTGGCCGGATTCCCAGCGATCGCAGGATCACCTTTGCCGGTTTCGTCATCGTAATAAGACCACGTTAACAACTTCGCGAGCAGCCGCGCGTCGAGCTTTACCGTCGGCACAGGTTTGTGATCGGCCGTATCGATGTCTAGCGCGATCGTCCATCCAGTAATGGCGACTGGAGCCATGACAATCGGTTCCGATGCAGTGCCCGCAGGCAGTGGATTCGTCAACAGCGCTGCCTCGATTTGTCCAGATGCTAGCTGAGTAGCGGCTTGCGGTTCGGGAGCCGAGACGGCGTCGAACGGCGTGTAACTCGAGTCGGTACAAAACTCGGCCGACCACTGCGGCGCGACCTGATCCATCAGTTCTGATCCGTAGGCGTACACCGTGCCGTTGGCCGAGTTCGTGCACGTCGCTAGCGCAGCGTTGAAGGTGAGCGGCACAACCACCCTGTTATTCCAGTTCGACGGACTCCACCAGAGTTCCCCATCAATTGCTGGGCTCCCAGCCAAAGGATTGCTGTTGTATACGTCAACCGAGTCGGTCGACGTTTCGCACGCCGATATGTCCGCGGCATCCGGTGCAGTTCCGTCCGTCTCCGGAGCCATGCTCTCGTCACAGCTCATGCCCTCGATTGGAACCGCGACTAACGAGCACGGCACACTGTCGGAACATCCGAGGGTCGCGTTCGTATCCTTGGACCAAACCCGAAATACCGAACTCCCTGTTCCGTCCGCTTGAGTCGTACCCCAGGTCAGGTTGTCCGGATCGCCCTGGGGATAACCGAGCTGCAGCTCTTCTGGCGCAAGGGTGCCGCAGCCGATGGTCACCGCCCCGTCGTAAGTTGTGCCGTCGGCCGCATCGATCGGGATGCCGTACGCGGCTTGCGATTCCGTAGGATCGAAAACGTGGCAAGTGCTAGAAACCGACGGAATCCCGGTGAACTGCGACGGCCGTTCACCACCATCGGCAGCGATAGCGGCACGATCAAGACGCCATTCTGGGAAGTCCGTGCCGACCTCTAGTGCCGAACGCTCGTCGGCGTCATCTGTCCAGCACGTTGAAGGGCTGACTTGCGTCTGGCCCGCCGCCGGCGTGTCGACCCCGCGGCACTCGAGTAGCACCACGGGATATTGTTCAAACCGTCCCTGATCCTTGTTGAAGTCGGGATAAATGTTCGTTGATGGATGCGCGCCAGACCACGTCACGTTGATGCCGTCGAGATTTCGCAGACCTGTGGTGCGGTCAACGTTCAGCGTGAAACTTCGCGTGTCCTGCGTGGTCTGCGTGCCGTCGGCCTTCAGGATCGTGCGACCGATTGTCTCCGTCTTGGTGAACGCCGACGACGCGTTCGTCGGGTCGGCTCGGGCAACATGAGGGCCAAACGAACCGTTCGGCAGGAGCAACCCGGACACGACTGCGCCCAGCGAGGTAACCAGCGTGAAGGCACGCCATCTGCTGCGTCGCCGCAACGATGGACTCGCTGCGTGACTCGTCATTGACTTGGTCCACGGCTGAATCGCCGAGACAGAAACGGCGGCGCGATCAGCGCGGCGAGTAGCAAGATGACAGCCAAGACACCGAGCGTCGCGTCGTCACCTTGGCCTGGGCCAACGTTGGCGGCCGCCTGTACCAGCGGCGTTTGCGCGCCGGCCGCGTTGGTGTCAGACCCGGTCCCGCCCGAGGCTTGTCCATCCGAATCGCCAGGCGCGGTGCTGCCACCGACGACCGGAGCAACGATGACTTGACCTGTCGCCGGGTCTACCTGCGCACCCGTGCTGCTTCCACCGGTGTTGCTGTTCGTTGCACCGGTTGCGGCAGCGCCGGATCTGTTCCCGCTGGTGGTGGTTGTGCCGGTCTTCGTGGTCGACCCAGTCGTGGTGGACCCTGTGGTAGATGACCCGGTCGCCGTCTTCGTCGTCGACCCGGTCGCCGTTGTTGTAGACCCGCCACCTCCGCTCCCAGATGTTCCCGTCGCCGAAGGCGATGCGCTACTCGACGCAGACGGGGCCGGGCTAGCGGCGTTGGTGGTGCCACATGGCCCGGCAGCTTCCTTGTCGCAAGCCAGCGGCTGCGGGGCGACCTGAGCAAGATGATTCGCTGATGGATCGTTCGCAACAAAGGTGGGGTTGTTGCAAGACGTAACCGCAGCCTGACTGACGTCCACGGCCGGGTCAGCCGTGTGCAATAAAGCGATACGCGCGAAGCTGTCCTCGACGAGGTTGATTGGCAGCGCGGAATAACCCACCGAGCCAATTTCTGCCTGCCCTTGGCAAACTGCATAGTCGAGGAAATCGGCCATCGTCTGCCGTTTGCCGGTATTTTCTTTGGAGTCGGTCGCCGAGGTCGGGATGACAGCGTATGAGTATGACGACAGCGGGTAGGTCCGCGGATCGTTGTATGTGTAGACGTTTTGCAGATTTTGCAAAAGGGTGGTCGGATCGATCTGCGCTTGCGTGAGAGCGACCGCGACGTTGTACTGAGTGGGAAGTGTGAAGTACCCAGCGCTGTTCAATACCTTCGCCGCCGGGTATCCGGCGCCGAGCGGGTACGAATACTCGTCGTACGCAATGGACCCGTTGCCGGAGCTCGACGTGAGGTAGTTCACTACCCCATCCGAACCGCTCTCGGAAATCTGCTTACCCTTGCCCGATGGCCAGTATTCGGTCGGCACGTCAGCGCCGGCGAAGGCCTGCCAAATGCTCGGGAACTGCTGAGCGAGGTAGGCGGTGAACTGATAGGTCGACCCTGAACCCTCCGAGTGCACGATCGGCACAATCGGCAGCGATGGAAGCGCGACGCCGTTGTTATCGGTGGTGATGGCTGCGTCGTTCCAGTTTGTGATCTGGTTGGTAAAGATCTTGGCGAGTGTCTGCCCTGACAAGCGCAGTGAGGTCCACATCTTTCCGTTGACGATCAGGTGGTAAGGAAACGAGGTGCCGCCCGAGACGATCGGCAGGTATGCGTACTGCCGAGTACTGCTATCGGCGGCCCCTGTCAGCGGATCCTTGCCTTGATACCCAATGTCGCTGACGGCAAAGTCCACGGTGCTCGAGGCGAAGTCGCTCCGACCTTGCGCCGAGCCGGTCGAGGTAAATACCACTTGCAGACCCTGCGGGACAACGCTCGGAACCCAGGTGTTCACGGCGTTGGCAGCCCAACTGGAACCGTCGGCCACGATTTGCGAGTGGGTCGTCGCCTCGGCCGGCGGCGGGGTCAGCGCGCCAACCCCAAGTGCAACCGCGGCGGCAGCGACAACCAATCGCGCGACCCGCGCCACGGCAGGAGTGCGGCGCGCATACAAATCGTTTTGGTATGCCGATCTCATCGGGTCTTCACGCTCCTCGAAGCAACCAGCCGAATCAAAACGAAGAAAATAACGACGACCACAAGCAGCAATACAGCGGCACCAAACCCACGAGCTATGTTGTTCGGCTCGCCACTTCGCAGCGATGCGTAAATGAACAGGGGCAGGGAGTTCATGGGGTTGTGCACTGGGTTGACATTCATGAAGGTCGACGCTCCAGACGTGATCAGCACAGGCGCTGTTTCACCCACGGCGCGAGCCACCGCGATGATGAGCGCCGTAGCCAGGCCTGGCGCCGCGGTCGGTAGAACGACCTGCAACACGGTGCGCCATTGCGTTGAGCCGAGGGCTACTCCGGCGTCACGCAATCCAGCCGGAACAACTCGCAGCGCAACCTCCGCAGACCGCGCGACGAGTGGCAACATTGTGATCGCCAGTGCGAGAGCAGCCGCGAGCCCCGACCGGTCGAAACCGAGGCCGATGATCAACAGGGTGTAGATGAAAAGTCCAGCGAGCAGGTCCGGCAGAGAGGTCATCGCTTCGATGACAGTTCGGACGATTTGAGCGAGCTTGCCACCAACCTCCGTCATGTACACAGCGGTCATAATGCCGAGTGGAAGCGTGATGGTTGTAGCGATCGCAAGCTCAACGCCTGAGCCGATCAAGGCGTGCAGTACGCCACCTTGATTGACAGACCCTTGCGGCAAGACGCCGGCCATCGTGTGCGTGTAGAAGGCGACGTGGTGCAGGGTGCGCCAGCCGCGCAGGATGACAAAGCCAATCGTCCACGCGAGCGCGCCGAAGACCAGCCTCGCACCCAGTCTTATCGCGGCAGTAGCAAGCCGGTCGATGACCACCGGACGAGGGTGAGAGAGCGCGGTGACCGTGCCCAGCAACGCAAGCCGGAACAGCTGATAGACGATCACGAAGCCGACTACGCCTTGGAACGGAAGCAGGCGGTCGTAGACGATAAATGCCAGCGCAAGGCCGCCGACGGCCGCGCCCCACCACGACAGTCTGTCGTCGACCGAACGCGCGCGAAGTGCCCGCGGCGAGTCACTGACACCAAGGGAATGCGGAGTGCCATCAAGAGGAGGGACGTCACCGCGCGCCGGGGTGTTGTTCCGAAACCGGAAGTCGCTGCGCGGTGGCGCGCCATTGCTGGGCTGGTCAGCCACGTCGGCAATCGACGCTGCCACGTACGTCTGATCCGGGTCGGCATAGGTCTGCAACGTGGCCGTGTCATCGATCACCACAGGCCCGTCGACTGGCGCTGACGTGTAGGCGTCAGCAATCGGCGGCGCCGTGTCGGCGTGCGATTCTGGCGGACGTACGTACGTTGCCGGTGCGGTCGTATATTCGTACGTCGCAGGCACGGCCGGATATTCATGCATCGACGGCGCGGTGACGACGGCGCTTTGACCTGCGGCTGCGAACACGTCGTACGAGGGATCTAGCGGATCGATTGTCGCCCTGTCCCACGAGTAGACGGTTTGATAGGTAGGCAGGCTCGTCGGCGACGACAGATCGATATACATCGTCCGGGCCGGCTGTGGCGCTGGCTCGGCGTCCGATTGCGGGTAGCTACGCAGCGTGCCGAGGTACGGGTCCACGGTCTCGACGTAACCCGGTGATGTCCCATAGAAGTCCGAGGCCGCCGAGGTGTGCACGCTGAGCTCCGGCTCGTAGTTGTAGCGCTGCCACGGTACGGAGCCGTCAAGTTGTGTCATTAGAGCTCCGTGGCCGAACCGCTACGACTACGCGTGACAACGATCCCAGCGACCGTGTTGACCGCCAGTGTCATTACGAACAGAACAAAGCCAGCGGCCAGCAACGCACGCAACTGCCCACCCGTCGCTTCGCCGAAGAAGTTAGCGATTAGGGACGAGATCGTGATTGCGCCTGTTTGCAAGATACGTATCTTGATGCCGAAGTCCGGCGCAATGATCAACAGCACGGCGACTGTCTCGCCAAGAGCACGGCCAAGGCCCAGCATCGTTCCACCGATGATCCCGCCACGGCCAAAAGGCAGCACGACCGAGCGGATCATGCCCCACCGTGTCGCACCAAGCGCAAGCGCACCCTCGCGCTCACCGATGGGTGCTTGCGCGAACACGCCACGCATAACGGCGCAAGCGAGCGGAGTCACCATCATCGCCACAGCGATCCCAGCGATGAACACGGACGAGGTGAATCGCGACTTCTCCCAAACTGCCGCATGCGGATCGGCGTCGACCTTGAAGATTGGCAGCCACCCGAAGTACTCAGAGAGCCATCGCGCGAGATCACGGGCATGCGGCTCGAGTTCGAACGCACCCCATGCGCCGTAAATGATGCTCGGCACAGCGGCCATCAAGTCGACGCCTGCGATCAGCCATGTACGCGCGCGCGGTGGGGCGACTTCGGTGATGTACAGCGCAGTGCTCACGGCCAGTGGGAAGGCGACGGCGAGCGCGATTATGGCAACCTCTATGGTCCCCACAACGGCAGCTAAGATGCCGGACGTCTTCGTGCCTGGCAGCCACTTCGCCTGTGTGAAGAAGTGCCAGCCATATAGGTGGATGGTCGGTACAAGCTGGAAGCCGAGAAAGACGCCGATGGCCACGACAAGCAGCAGCACAAAGATGCCGACGCCTCGCACCGAGTTGCGGAAGAAACGATCCGCCGGGTGCAAACTCGACGCGATGCGGCGCGGCTGCTCCGGCTGCGCGCCGTGCGGTTGCTCCTCCGGTAGGAGCGTCGCGCCGATGGTCATCCGAACCGCCCGTTGACGTAATCAGCCGTTCGCGGGTCGACTGGGCTGCCGAAGATCTGGTCTGTCGCGCCGGACTCGACAATGCCACCTGGCGTGCCGGACTCGGCGAGGAAGAAGGCGCATTGCTGTGATACTCGCGCGGCCTGTTGCATGTTGTGGGTGACGATGACGATGGTGACCTCGTCGCGCAGGTCGAGAATCGTCTGCTCAATACGTCGCGTGGACGTCGGGTCGAGGGCCGAGCAAGGCTCGTCCATCAACAGAACTTCGGGATTCACCGCGAGCGAACGCGCAATACACAAACGCTGCTGTTGACCGCCAGATAACGCGCCACCCGCGGATCCCAACCGGTCCTTCACTTCGAGCCACAGTCCGGCTCGCATGAGGGACTGCTCGATAAGCTGGTGACGCTCGCCGCGTGAAACCTTGGTGCCGTTGAGCTTCAGGCCCGCGACAACGTTGTCCGAAATCGACATCGTCGGGAACGGATTCGGCTTCTGAAAAACCATGCCGATGCGGCGTCGAGTGTCAGTGACCCGAGTTTGAGGAGCATAGATATCTTCGCCGTTGAGTCGCACCTCGCCGGCCAACTGTGCGCTCGCAACCCGCTCGTGCATGCGGTTGAGGATCCGCAGAAACGTCGACTTGCCGCAACCCGACGGCCCGATAAGTGCGGTAATGATGCCCGGCGGCATCGCCAGATTGACCCGATGCAGGACCTTGTTCGCGCCGAACCATGCCGAGACGTTGATTGCGTCAAGTTGTGCGCCGGGAGCAGGGAGGCCGTCGTCGTACTCTTCGAACTCCGCCTCGGGGAGATAGATGGTGCGGTCTGCTTGTGTCACGTGACGTCCGCTCATGAGCGCGCCGCTGCATCTAGTGGGGACGGCGTGACACTCGTAGCTATGGGTGGCGACGCAACGACAAGTGGCGGAGCCGAGGACAGGTCGCTGCTCGGGGCCGGCGAAGCCAGCGAAGCCGGTGCTGCGCTCGGCGTCATGGTCACGGTTGGAGTCGGTGTGAGCGACGCCGTCGGCGTGGGCAGCGGAGTCAGCGTCGGGTCGGTGGTAGGTGATGGTGTTAACGACGCAGGAGGCGCCGTGCTTGGCGAGCCGGGACCAGTGCTGTCCGTTGCGGTTGGTGTTGGCGTTGAACTCGTCGGGCTCGACGGGAGGCTTGTCGGCGCATCCGTACCGATCGGGTTCGGCGCAACCGGCCAGTACACCGGAGCAGTCGTCGGCGAGGCACTCGGCGTCGGAGAGGCTACCCCGGACGGCGTCGGCGCGATTCCGAGCGCAGACTCGGCGGCGCTCACCGGCTTGGATCCTGAAGGAGCGAACAGAGTCTGTGCGGCCGCAAACGCCGCTGCTACTTCGGTTGGTCGCGCGTTCGCGTAGCTGCCCGCGACAGTGATGACGTTGTCGACGTAGGTCAGCGAGTGGTCATAGCCGTAAATGGCCGCCACGAGGTTGGCTGGTGCGCGAAGGTCGAGTCCGTCGGCACACAAGTATCTCGCCGCGGACTCGGTCGCGTCGAAGATGTTCTGTGGGTTTGGGAGACGACCCGGAGTCGCGCTGACGGCATACTCCTGCCAAGTTGAAGGTAGGAATTGCATGGGACCAACCGCGCGGTCGTAACTCATATCGCCATCGAGTAGGCCGTGGTCGGTGTCAGGGATGCTGGCGTAACCGTTGGTGCCATTGAGTTCTGGCCCGAGGATCTGCGGATTAGCCACGCCGTTCCAGGTCACCGACCCAGAGCCGCCGCTCTTGGCGTGATCGGATTCGATATAGCCGATCGCCGCTAGCGTCGACCAGTTCAGATTGCAGTAGGACGTCACCTTTTGCTGATGCGCGGCAGCGTTGACGTAGGCGATGAGCGCGACCCGCGGGATGCTCGTCGCACCGGGCGGCACTGTAATCGTCGGCGTCGTCGGCAAGCCCGTCGTGGCCAGGCTGTGATTGGCGACCGCAACCAGTTGCTGCACGGAGCGCAGCGTCATCTGCACCGGAGCACCCTGGGCTACCGCGCTGGCGCCCGACGGCGGCGGGTCGAGCGGCACAATTTCAATCGTCTCGTCCAGCGACGGAACCGCCGGCGCGATGGAACTTGCAGCCAGTGCTGTATTCGGCGCCACCGCCGGTCGCGAAAGCAGGGAGTACATGCCAATCCCTGCCCAGGGTGCGAGCGCAAGCGCGAAGCCCATCAGATTCACCGCTGCGCGCCGGTCGCCGACTACAAGGAGGTGTGAGATGAAGCTGCGCTTGATGTGCCTGCCTGTAGTGAGCCTGCTCCGAGCAAGGCTGCCGTGAACGGCACCGCGGCGCCGACGTCCGCCCCGGGTCGACCACACGCTCGCCTGCACGGTGCTAACCCAGCGCGAGGCAATCACCAGCATGGTGGCCGATATCGCAACAATCGCCGCCACCGCCGCCTCGTACTGACGAGGGCTGCCATGACGGCGTGACATGCCGGAACGCTTGCGCCGCGCAGCCATCGCACCTTCCTGCAAAGTGATGCCACTGCGGTCGGACAGCCACCGGCCCGCCACGTGGTACCCGACGATGGTGCGGGTTCTGAGAGAAGTGACTCACACCAAATCGCGAAGGCCAGATTTCCTGCGGGTGAACAACGAGAGACGCAGCCAGGAATTACTCCCGTTCACTCGCGTCGTGTCTCTTGTTCACGTATTCGTCGGCCTAGGTTGCCTCACGTGAAAGACGATCCGGCATCAAGGATCATCGCCGCTACGAGTTCGGCGCGGCGGAATCGAAGGACATACCTTGACTCAAGTGCGGTTCATGCTGGTCTCTGCGCCCGCGGGCTCAGTTGTGCGCTGGCCCGGCGGTTGGTACGGCCCCGATGAGGTTGCCGTCCCGCGGAGCACGACGTGGTGCGCTTGGAGATTGCTCAGCGCGAACAACCGTGAGTTGGGCCGCAGCTTCAGCACGTTCCCAAGCAGCGCCGCGTGCGCTGAAGCCGTGAGCGTGTTGCGTGACAACATCAGTTACGCCGAGGCCTCGATCTCAGCCGGAATGCGCACCGGCCTTTGGCACTGGGAAGTCAGCCTGTTCGGGGCATCCATCGCGATTTCGCCTCGCACGTTTAGCCGGCAACGGGAATGCGAACACAATCTGAGCCAATTCCTCGTGGGTGCTGCTCAGGTGCAAGAAGAACTTGCGATCGCGGTCGGCTCCACGGTCTAGCTCTCACGAGGTTCGCTCAAAAACCCAAACGCCGTCGCGGTCGAATGCGACCCGGTAGGTCGCGCCTGGGTGGCGGGTGGCGATGAACGTAGGCGTCTCCGTCCACTCCGGACTCGTGGAGTCGTACAGGATCCACTCCGGCGCGATCGAACCCCACCAGTAGACGGTGTCGCGCGCGGCGAGTGGCGCCAACTCATTGAGGCTGGCTTCAACTGTCACATGAGACGGGACGACGCGCAGCGCCGCTTCTGCCGCATGCGCGTGTGCGTCTACGCGATACGAGCTCGAGTGCCACAGCTGGCTGAGCGGCCAATGCGGAACCATGAACGCCGTGACGGCTACCATCGCGATCGCGGCGTATCGCGATGCGAACTGGGTGACAACGCTGGCATATCCGACGGACCCGCGCCGTCGTGCCCTCGAAATGCCGTCGATGGCGGCGACAAAGACAATCGGCATCAGCGTCGCGCTGTAGTGATCCATCGTCCCCCAGAACACGCTCTGGCCAGAGACAAACCGCAACACAATCTCAGGTAACGCGATGAGCACGAGTGGTGACCACAGTGCCGCGAACGCCGTCGGTAGCAGAACCAGTAAAAGAGTAGTGAGCTTGGTGTTCGTGCCATCGGTGAATAATCCGAGAACGTGTCCGCTGTTTTTCCAGTACGGATAAGTGTGCTGCGGATTCGTGAGCGGGATGACTACGTACACCGCGATGATCGTCCACGCGATCCCCCAGTAGGCCAACGACATTCCGGTTTGCCTCTGCCTATAAAGCAGCGCGAGCACGAGACCAATTGCCGCAACAGTCAGACCGAGATCTTCCTTGACGAACACAAGCGGCGCGGCGCACAGCACAGCGGGTCGGTACCTTAAACGAACGAGTGCAGACAGCGACGCCGCCAACAGCGGCACCGCGAAACAGACCTCGTGAAAGTCGTAGCCATTCATCGCCGCGAGACCCCACGAGAAGCCGTACGCGAGGGCAATCAATCGCGCTTGGCTGCGGCCTAGAAGTTCGTGTGCCGCCTGGTAAACAGGAATCACCGACGCGGCCGTGAGCAGCGCCTGCGCGACAAGCAGCGTTATGGGCGTCGGGAACGCGCGAAAGAATGGCGCGAGCAGGATGAGGATCGGGTGAAAATGATCGCCGATTACATCAAAGCCGGGGCCCTTAATGTCAACAATGGGCGCGTGCAGATTCGCGTACCCGCGCTCGGCCTCGGTGAATATTCCAAGGTCCCAGCTGCCTGGTGCGAACCGAACAAGGTGCGTGATCGCCAGGGTTGCGGACGCGACAAACACAGCGACCGAGATGACCCACATGACCGGGTCGCGCAAGGTCGAACGTCCGTGAGCAGGCTGCTGCGCCGTACCCGCAGCAGTTCGGTACCGCTGGCGCGAGGCCCGACCAAGCGGACGACGATCGGTGACGGGTGTCGCCAACTCGGACCGTCGATGCCGGCCGGTCGCCAGGTCGTCACCGACTACATGGGCAGTGGACGTCATCGACTTACTACCCCCACAGGTCAAGACTCGCCGCACTAGGTTCGGGTTGGAGTCTGCACGACCGATTCGTCCAGAAGGAGAAGAACAGATGAACGATGGATTGCCGCTGCCTTGGACGCTTGGGAAATGCTCCGGGATCTGACACCTTGGCGCGGGTGGAGCGGTGCTCCGCTCGGGTGGAGTGTGGAAACCGCGTCGCGCCAGCGGCGGCGCGCATGGAGGGGAAAGCGGTTATGGCGGCTGTCCGGCTTATGTTTGTCGTGTCAGGGCGCGCGGGAGCGTGGAGCGCTCCGGGACTTGAGCCAGAGCAAGCAGAACTTGCGGTGGATCTCGACGCCTGGTGTGCGTGGCGACTGATGGGTGCTAACAATCGGGAGATTGCCCGGAGTGCGCACACCTTCAGCACTTTCCACGAGTGCTACCAGGCCGCACGGGAAATCCAGCAAGCGCTTGATGGCGTCGTGACGACGGTGCGCCACGACGACACTCACAATCTGTGGGCGTGGCGAGCGAAGCTTGACGGACTCAACATCGCCAGTAGTGGCCGTCTGTACCAGCGCTTCCGTGAATGCCAGGCGAATGTTGCACAGTTCATCGAATTCATGCCCATTGCCATTACTGCCTACGACGCAGCTCCCGCCCGAGGATCAGCATCGATGCGTACGAACGAGAAGTCGTCCGTCATCGAGCTGCCGCGCCAATCAATCGTCCGACTCGACCCCATCGGCGATCGACTTGCCAACAACGCCGTTTTGGCCTGAGTCGGCGCAGCAGGCAACGTCACTGGGTTCGTTCGGGCGTGGGCATTTCAACACCGTTACAGCCGAAACGCTATGGGGAGATGAACGGCGGATAGACATTGCTTTGGGCGCTTACGAACGAGATGCAGATCTGGCACCTTGTGACGGGGCGGGGGCAGCTCCGCGTGGAGCGTGCGCGCACCAGCCGCGTGCAGAGAAGGGAACCGACGTGGCCGCCGCCAGGCTGCTGGTTGGTTGTCGTAACGCGCCACGCACCAGACTGCGGATCGCAGTATTGACATTGAGCGCAGGGATTGCGATCGGAGCATCAACAGCCTTCGCGATAAGCGCCGATGCGGAGGCCAAGCCCTCGCCGAACGCAAGTACGAGGCAGTCCAATTGGCCCGCTGCCGTCGCGACGGATGGCATCGTCATCGTGCCCTTGGCAGGCGGCGTCGCGACGGCACCGCTAAGTACTACGCAGTTCCCGACCACATCGCCCAGCAATAACGCGTGCCCGGCGAGTGGCAGCCCGACGAGCCCACCACCCGGCGGCGGCACAACATCGTCGGCACCCAGCACAACTCCATCGGTGTCACCGACCGTGCTGGGCATCACCTTCGTCAACCCCCCGCCGTCCGGCCCACGTCCTCCGAAGGGGCCG
The DNA here is from genome assembly GCA_036501485.1 of Acidothermaceae bacterium. Classification (GTDB taxonomy): domain Bacteria; phylum Actinomycetota; class Actinomycetes; order Acidothermales; family Acidothermaceae; genus PALSA-607. Next base: position 13,656 of record DASYAG010000003.1, read on the forward strand.
CTGCCGTTCACTGGCCTGCCACTGACGAACCTGTTGGCAATGGCAGCCGCACTAGTGGGTACGGGCGCGCTGCTGATGCGATCGAAGCGCCGGCATCACTTGGCCCGGCACTAGCGGCTAAGTCGTCGAACCCGCGTTGAGGATGACGACGGGCAAGCCTGTGTCGGCGTACACGTTGTTGAACGCGACCAGCGTTGTTGTGGCCGTGTAGAGGATCTGGCAGCCGGTGACAGCTGCGTGGCCGAACATGTTGTTGGTCACCGTGATGCCCGCCAGTGACGCCAGCGGCTTGTTCGCGATGTTGAAGGTGACGCTACCGGCGTCCGCCCAGTTGCCATCAATCAGCACATCGGTCAGCGGTCCGTGGTCCTGCGTGATTTGAATCGCGCTGTTGCTACCGCCCTCGAGATCGTTGCCGATTACTCGCAGGTTCGATCCCGACAGGATCTGCACGTCGTCGTTGTGCGATATGCCGCCACCGTGCGACGGATCGTCCTGGTAGGTCACCAGGTCATGGATCCACGAATCTTGCACCGTGGCATTCGTGCCGAACATCTTTGCGCCGTCGACAGTGCCGTGGATGTTCAGTCGAAGTGCCGTGTAGTTCCAGCCGTCGATGCCGTCGATGTAGACCGATGGATCGGCCGGCACGATCTCCGAATCCTCTACAAGGAGATTGGTCGCTGCATCTGACAGGTCGTAGATGATTGAGGTGTTGGACGTCGCCGGGCCCCCACGGATGATCGAGTCTTTGATCGTCACGTTAGGCGCTTCGACTTTGACGAATCCGTAGATGTCGAGGTCGGCGTATGTGGCACCGGGCGTCGTGATCGTCAGGTTGCCGTTGTACACGGTCAACTGCGTACCGGCCGGCACACCGGTATTCGTCGGGCCTGGCTCTTGGCTAGCATCGGGCGCAGTCGACGAAGGTGTTGGCGGTGGTGTCGTGGGCGGCGTCACTGGCAAGGTCGGAGTCGGCGCCAGCGAGGGAGTCGGCGTCGGTGTGTCAGGTGCTGACGTGTCTGGCGCCGAGGTGTCGGGCGCCGGTGAATCCGACACGGTTGTCGACGGCGCAGCCGGGTCCGTTGCTGGCGAAGTTGCCGAGGGAGAATCGGTCGCCGTGGTGTCGGACGGCGGCGTGTCGGACGGCGGTGAGTCGGACGGCGGTGAGTCAGGGTCCGATGAATCCGACGACGAGGAATCGGACGGCGAATCGTCCGTCGGTACAGACGTCGGGTCGGGAACAGGATCTGCGGTCGGGTTGGGGTTTGGGCTCGGCAACCCAACGATTGCCGATTTCGTAGTACTCGGCGACGTGTCGGGCGTCGTCCCATCCGTGGCCGACTCTGTGGGCGGCGCCGGCGACGTCGAGCCCGGCGGCAACGTGACTGGGTACGTCACGAAGCTGGCGGTGGGCTGCCCGCTGAGCAGCGCAGGCAGGAGTGACATGGCACCGCCCGCGCCGCGCAATGTGCCTTCCGCATAGCGCTGAGCGGCCGTGATGACGTTCATGACGTACGCGAACGAGTGGTTGTACCCGTACAGCGCGTCGACGAGGCCGGTTGGTGTGCGCAGGTCAACGTCGGACGCACACAGGTATCGGGCAGCCGCTGCTGCCGCGTCTGAGATGTTCTCCGGGTTCGACGCACCCGCACTGCTCGTCGCGGGGTTGTACTCGCGCCACGTTGCCGGCAAGAACTGCATTGGACCGACGGCCCGGTCGAATGACCGGTCACCGTCGAGCACACCGTTGTCGGTGTCTGCGACGACGGGGAACCCACCTTGGCCGTCGAGGACCGGACCGAGGATCGCGGGACTAGCGACGCCTGCCCAGTTCGGATTGCCGGAGCCTCCACTGCGCCCGTGGTTCGACTCGACGAGCCCGATACCAGCGAGGATTTCCCAACTAAGGCCGCAAGTCGGAGCGACCTGGGCCTCGACGGCCGCGGCCCGCTGGTAGGAGATGCTGGCGAGTCGCGGAATGGCCGTCACTTCTAGCGCAACCGGCTCGGCAACCGTTCCGTCAACGTGCGGAGCCGCTCGACCGACCCACGCAACGGTCGCGTAGCTCACCGAGGCCGGGCGACGAATCGCCGCCTGTGCAAGTCCAGGCACGACGGGCATGGCAGCGCTCGACGGAACCGCCGTGGAGCCGTTGGCCGACGACGCGGAAAGATATGACGAGCTACCGATGGCGTTGCCTAGCGCCGTGGCGTCCTGCGACTTGCCGCCGTGGGATCCCAACGCGGACGCGATTGCCCACAACATCACCGCGGCGGCAATTCCTGAGGTCCCGATCTTCGTCCAAGACAAGTGCGGCCCGGCGGCGTGCTTGCTGGTCCGTTCAGGTCTGGCGTGCCTGGGCTGGCTTACGTGACGTGGCCCCCGCGCATGCTTTGGCCGTGCGTTTGAAACCACGCGACGACCATGTCGGTCGCCCAAGAACGGATGCTGGCGACAATCTCAATGGCGGACATCCAAAGCGTTAACAAACAGTGCTGCGAGCGCGACCAACGACCGCATTTGCTCCATCACCGCCCGAACGGGTCGGGTTCTCAGCCCTGCTGTTCCTCCGTCACCCAGCCCTCCGCTCCGAGTGCCCAGTTAGACGAGAACGGAGGCTCGCGCACTAATGACACGCGCAACGTCGCCCGAGCTGTCGATTTTGCGGGCTCGCGTTCGTCGTGACTGTGTGAACTACTTGTGTTCACTTGGACAGCGCCGCAGCCGGCGTCGGGATCGATCGGGTAAAGGAGCGTCACTATGTCGAAGCGTGACTCGTACAAGCACGGAACTCCGTGTTGGACAGATCTGCAGACCAGCGATGTCGAGGCCGCGAAAGCGTTCTACGCCGAACTGTTCGGCTGGACCTTCGACGACATGCCCACGCCGATGGGCGCCACCTATTCGCTGGCACAGGTCGGGTCTGACACAGTCGCTGCGATCGCCCCGCAGCCGCCTATGGTGGCCGAGAACAACATCCCACCGATGTGGAACACCTACCTAGCCGTCGATGACGCGGACAAGGCAGTCGCGGCGGCGGGCGAGAACGGTGGCACGGTGTTGATGGCGGCGGACGACATCCCGGGTTCAGGACGGATGGCGTTTGTCGCCGATCCGAGCGGTGCAGCAGTTGGTCTGTGGCAGGCGGGTGAGCGCATCGGCGCGACCCTTGTCAACGAACCCAACACATTGACATGGAACGAGCTCATCACCGCCGACGCCGCGAGCGCGTTGCCCTTCTACAAGGCCGTCGCGAACATCGACGGGGTGCAGACCGACATGGGCGGGATCGCCTACACGATGCTGCAAGTCGATGGCTCCGATGTTGGCGGCTCGATCGCGCCACAGATGGCTGGCGTGCCCAACCACTGGCACACCTGGTTCGCGGTCGCCGACGCCAACGCGGTGGCTGCGACGGCGGAACGAGCAGGTGGCACTCTGCTGGTCGAGGCGACGGTGATGCCGATCGGAACTATGGCGACCATCCGCGACCCGCAAGGCGCCGTCTTCAGCATCCTGCAGCCCGCCACGTAGGGCCGGGCGTCAGTTTGAAAATTTCGACCTAGAGCCGGCGAGGGGAATTGAACCCCTAACCTCCCGATTACAAGTCGGGTGCGCTGCCAGATTGCGCCACACCGGCGGGACTGCGTGGCTGATCCTATGCCGGACGTGTGAGAGTAGACGCGTGCGCTTGCTCTTCGCCACCACAGCCGACCCCGCCGAACTCCTGTCGCTGCCGTGGTCGACCCCTCTTGACCAGTGGCCCGCGGACCGGCTGGTGTCGCTGCCGCGCGGCATCTCGCGTCACGTCGTGCGCTTCGTACGGGTGTCCGGAACGGTCTACGCGATCAAGGAGCTCCCTCAGCACGTCGCCGAACGCGAGTACCGGCTGCTGAACGAGCTTGGCAAGCGAGAGGTCCCAGTCGTACGAGCCCGCGGCGTCGTGAGCGAACGGGTCACCGATAGCGGCGAGGCACTAGACGCTGCGTTGGTTACCAAGCACCTCCGCTATTCGCTTCCCTATCGCGCGCTGTTCTCGCGCCGGCTCGACCCCGAACTCGCCGACAAACTGCTCGATGCACTTGCCCAGCTCCTAGTGCGTCTGCACCTTGTGGGCTTCGCTTGGAAAGACTGCTCGCTATCGAACACACTATTTCGACGTGACGCCGGCGCGTTCGCGGCGTACCTCGTCGACGCCGAGACTGGCGAGTTGCACACCGCACTCTCCGACGGCCAACGTGCGCAAGATCTCGACATAGCCGCGGTCAACATTGCGGGCGAACTCTTCGACCTCGAGGCCGCGTCGCTGCTGGCAGAAAGTGTCGAAGCTACCGACGTCGCCGACAGCGTGATCTCGCGTTACGAATCGTTGTGGACTGAACTCACACGAGCCGAATACGTCGATCCCAACGAGTGGTGGCGCATTGAACATCGCCTGCAACGTCTGAACGATCTCGGTTACGACGTCGGCGAACTGCAACTCGTCGATGAACCGGGCGGCTCACGTCTGAAGCTGCAGACGCAGGTTGTCGAGGCTGGCCATCATCAGCGCCGGTTGGAGCAACTTACTGGTTTGACTGTCGAAGAAAACCAGGCAAGGCGACTGTTGAATGACCTCGACAGCTTTCGCGCGATCGCGGTGATGCCTGGCACCGATGTCGACGAGGAAACTGTCGCGCGACACTGGCTCACTGACGTGTTCGAACCGGTCATCGAGCAGATACCACCGGAGCTGCGTGGCCGCCTCGAACCCGCCGAGATTTTTCACGAAGTGCTTGTGCACCGGTGGTTCTTGTCCGAAGCTGCCGGACACGATGTCGGCATGGACGCCGCGACAAAGTCGTACGTCGACAACGTGCTGAAGTTCCGGCCGGATGAACGTGCTGTGCTCGGTGCAGCGTTGCGCGCCAGCACCGACTAACGATTTCCACGTCGACGCGCGACTTCATACAACGCAACACCCGCGGCAACTGATGCGTTCAACGACTCGGTCGCCGACGCTATCGGAATGCGCACGACAATGTCGCAGCGCTCTTGCACCAATCGCGAAAGTCCTTTGCCCTCCGAGCCGACAACAAGAACAAGAGGCTCGGTCGCAGCTTCGAGATCCATCAAATCGAGCGAGCCCCTACCGGCCAGACCAACGACAAGCAGGCCGCGCTCGGCATAAGCAGTCAGCGCGCGAGTGAGGTTCGTCGCGCGCGCTACCGGCACTCGCGCAGCAGCACCCGCCGACGCCTTCCACGCACCCGCCGTCATGCCTGCCGATCGCCGCTCGGGCACCAGCACGCCGTGGCCGCCGAATGCACCGACCGAGCGCACGACGGCACCCAGATTGCGCGGATCCGTCACGCCATCAAGGGCAACGAGCAACGGGACGCCGGAAGAGAACGCACGATCGAGCAACTCGTCCGGGTGCAAGTAATCAAACGGCGGTACTTGCAAGACAAGGCCCTGATGCACCGCGCCCTGCGCGTAGCGGTCGAGCTCCATCCGCTCCGCATCGAGCAGCGGTATCCGCAAATCGTTCGCGAGCTTGATGGCTTCACGCACTCGCTCATCGAGCTCGATCCCGGTCGCCACGTACAACGCAGTCGCGGGAATGCTCGCGCGCAATGCTTCGACAACGGGGTTGCGGCCAGCGACAACCTCCGGAGCATTCGGATCGGGTCGAGTCGTTCGAGTTGGACGGCGAGTGGTGGTCGGCCGTCCGCCTGCAACGGTCCGCGTGGCCGACGACGAGCGACCCCCCGCACTACGGCCAGCGGCCGGACGACCAGCTCCCGTGGCCGAAGGACGACCGCTCGCTGCGGGGCGCCCGGTACGACCAACAGGAGCAGCAGCTGCGTCCGCACGCCGAGCCTGCCGTGCAGCTGCGTGACCCTTGCGTTCTGAGGCAGGCGGAGTCGGCCCACGACCTTCAAGGCCCTTGCGCTTCTGACCGCCTGAGCCGACCGACGCGCCCTTGCGATGCGAGCCCGGTTTGGCGCCGCGGCCGCCCTGGCCCCCGCGCTTGCCACCGGCCATGACGTCAATCCCTCCGCAGTTGCCAGCGGGCTCCCGCGGCGGTGTCTTCAACGATGATGCCTGCTTGGGCCAGCTGATCGCGAATTGCGTCGGCGGCCGCATAGTCCTTTCGCTCGCGAGCCGCAGTCCGCTGCTCGATGGCAAGTGCCACTAATGCATCGATCACCCCACGCATATCACCGCCGCCCCCAGAAGCAGAACCGTCCGCAATCGGGTCAAGCCCGAGCACTGACAGCATCGCGATGACATGCCGCAGATGCGTGGCGACCCGAACCTTGTCGCCGTCCGCTAGCGCAGCGTTGCCCTCGCGAACGGTGTTGTGCAAGACCGCTAAACCCTGCGGCACGCCGAGATCGTCGTTCATCGCATCAACGAACGCAGGGGGGAACGACGCCAACGTCAAGGGTGTCGGAATTCCAACGCCGGCAAGCTCAACTGCCCGCGTGACGAAGCCCTCGACCCGGCGATACGCAGTAGCTGCTTCGTCGAGTGATGCGGCGGTGAAGTCGACGCTCGACCGGTAGTGCGGCGCGGCGAGGTAGTAGCGCAACTCGGCGGGGCGAACCTGCTCGAGCAGGTTCTCGACCGACAGCGTGTTGCCGAGCGACTTGCTCATCTTGTCGCCGCCGAGAGTCACCAGGCCGTTGTGCATCCAGAAGTTGGCGAACCCGTCGCCCACCGATCGCGACTGCGCCTGCTCGTTTTCGTGGTGTGGAAACACCAGGTCAAGTCCGCCGCCGTGAATGTCGAAACGCGCGCCCAGATATTTCGTCGCCATCGCCGAGCATTCGAGATGCCAGCCCGGTCGGCCGTTGCCCCACGGCGTTTCCCAATACGGCTCCCCCGGCTTGGCCCGCTTCCAGAGCGCGAAGTCAACCGGGTCGCGCTTCGATTCGACGTCCGACTCGCCCTGCTGCAGATTGCGCGGATCTTGGCCAGAAAGTGCGCCATACGCGGGAAATGACTGCACCGAGAAATACACGTCGCCGTCGACCGCGTACGCGTGACCCGACTCGATGAGCCGGCGCATCAGCACGATCATCTCTGGAACGTGCCCGGTCGCGCGCGGCTCGACCGTGGGCGGAAGGCATCCGAGTGAGTCATACGCCGACTCGAAGATGCGCTGATTGCGCTGCGAAATCTCCCACCACGGCACACCAGACGTCGCGGCGACAGCCAGGATCTTGTCGTCGATGTCCGTCACGTTGCGGCAAAACGTGACGCGATATCCGCTCGCAGAGAGCCATCGAGACAGGACGTCGAAAGCAACCGCAGATCGCACGTGCCCGATGTGCGGTGGTGCCTGCACAGTCGCGCCGCACAGGTACAGCGAGACGCGGCCGGGCTCGATCGATTCGAACTCGCGCGTCTGGCGGCTGGCGGTGTCGTAAAGGCGCAACGTCACGTGGCAAGACTAGGGCGAGCTGCGCGCGGATAGATCAATGCGGTGGCCATGGCGGCCAGTCCTTCACCGCGGCCGGTGAGCCCGAGCCGGTCGGTCGTCGTAGCAGCGAGCGACACCACGCCACCGACTGCGGTCGACAGCACGTCTTGAGCTTCGTCGCGGCGCGGACCGAGTCGGGGCACATTTCCGATCAACTGCACGGCGACGTTGCCGACCTCGTAACCGCGATCGCGCACCCGCCGCATGGTCTCGCCGAGCAATGCCGCGCCGGAGGCACCTGCCCACGCCGGATCGTCGGTGCCGAACTGGCTGCCGAGGTCGCCCAGTGCGGCGGCTGACAGCAGCGCATCACAGCATGCGTGAGCGACGACGTCGGCGTCAGAGTGGCCGGCAAGCCCGGTCTCGCCAGGCCAATGCAAACCGGCAACCCACAAAGGACGACCAACCTCAAAGGGGTGGACGTCGACACCGAGGCCGACACGCGGCATCCCGGTCGCGGCGCCGCCAGTGTCAGTCGACAACGTGACCACGCCGTTCGCGCAGCACCGCTTCGGCGATCAGCAAGTCGATCGGGCGGGTGATCTTGAATGCGTCGGGTGATCCGGCGACGACGACAACGGGCAGCCCGAGTCGCTCGACCAGACCGGCGTCGTCGGTGGCAGCGTCTTCGGCTGCCGCGTGTGCCTTCGCCAGCACCGCCCGATCGAATCCCTGCGGGGTCTGGATGCAGCGCAGATCGGTGCGCGTCACCGTCTCTAGCACCTGCTCTGACGGCGGCCCCCCGTCGTCCGACCCCGTAATCGACAGAACAACGCGCTTGACCGTGTCGGTCATCGCAAGACCCGGGACTACTGCACCGTGACCGGCCAGCACCGCGCTCGCCACCGCGTCGACAAGCTCGCTCGGCGCCAGCGGCCGGGCGGCGTCGTGGACCAGCACGACATCGACCTCGGGCGGCAGCGCCTCGAGCGCCCGCGCCACCGAATCTTGGCGTTGCTCACCGCCCGCCACGACTAGCACCGGCGCACCGATGTCGTGCGATGCCAGCAACGCTTCGACTTCGGCAACACCGTCGGGAGGCGCAGCGACAACAACCAACTCGACAAGACGTGCGCGGGCTAGTGCTTGCACGGCATAAACGAGCATCGGGACGCCGTCGAGCGTGCGTAACGCTTTGGGCTGACCGGGACCGAGCCGCTCACCGCGACCAGCCGCCGGCACGATGGCCGCGACGGTCACCGTGACCGACTCATAGGGATCGACTCACAGCGATCGACCGAGCGGATGGCTCGGTGGGCCAGGTCGGGCAGCCTCCACCCGCAACGGGTCTGCATCGTGTGTGGGTGTCATCGATCCGTTCGGAGCCTGCGATGTGGTCATTGGCTGGCCGAAGACCATGCGTCCGTTCGCCGTCGTCAGCACGCTCGTGACGTGGATCGCGATCTCGTCACCAATGTGATCGCGAGAACGCTCGGCGACCACCATCGTGCCGTCGTCGAGGTAACCGACAGCTTGGCCAGCCTCTTTGCCAGGACGCAGCAGGTGGACGACGACATCGTCGCCAGCAGAGACCGGCGGACGAAGCGCGAGTGCGAGCCCGTGCAAGTTCATGACGTGGACGCCGGCCAGCGAAGCGGCCTTTGCCAAGTTGGTGTCAAGTGTCAGTAGAGGGAGGCCGCGATCGAGGCAGATGCGCACGAGCTTGGCGTCGACTTCTGGCACCGCTGGCAACTCCTCGTCGAGCACCTCGAGGTTGACCCCGGGCTCACGCTTCAACGCTTCAAGGTTCTGCAGCCCGCGACGTCCCTTAGAACGCCGCAGGTCATCGCCCGCATCGGCCAGCCCTTGCAGCTCGGCAAGCACGGGGCTAGGGACCAGGAACGTGCCGTCGAGGAAGCCCGCCCGCACGACGTCAAGGATCCGGCCGTCGATGGCAACGGACGTGTCAACGATGCGCGGCAGGTTCGACGTTGACTGATGCCGGGGGCCCATGCCGGCGCGCCCGGCGAACATCGAGAGCATCTCCTCGCGCCGATTTGTGCCAAGGCGATACCCGAGATAGCCGATCACGAGGACGACGAATCCGAACAGCGGAAAGGCGAGAAATGGCTGCAGCAGCAGGAAGATCCACCAAGCGATACCCGCGCCGACAAGCACACCGATAACGCCACCGAACGAGCCCGCGACGAGCTCCTCGGCGGAAGTCTGGCGCAGGCTGTGCTCGGTGCGTCCGACCGCTGTCACGGTCGTGCGACCGAGCACGCCACCAAGGACGTAGCCCAGGCCGGAGCCGATGATGATGCCGACCATGACGCCGTTGAGCGGACCCAGCGCGAAGGCGCCCGAACTGAAGCGCTTCGAGACCTCATAGCCGAGCCCAGCGAAGAACACGACGACGAGCAGGCGCAGTACGTCGACCACGCCGCTGGGCGCGCGCTTCTTGATGGTCATGACCCTCCAGGGGTGGCCGGACGCCCGGCGCTAACCCATGTTAGGAGGCGAGGACCTCGTCAAGGATCGCTTCGGCCTTGTCCTCGTTCGTGCCTTCTGCAAGAGCCAGTTCACTCACCAGAATCTGGCGTGCCTTTGCAAGCATCCGCTTCTCGCCCGCAGACAGCCCGCGCTCGCGATCGCGACGCCACAAGTCGCGAACGACTTCTGCCACCTTGTTGACGTCGCCAGAAGCCAGCTTCTCGAGATTGGCTTTGTACCGGCGCGACCAGTTCGTGGGCTCTTCGGTGTGCGGCGCGCGAAGCACCTCGAACACCCGATCAAGGCCCTCTTGGCCCACGACGTCGCGGACGCCGACAAACTCGGCGTTGTCAGCGGGAACCCGAACCGTGAGATCACCCTGAGCGACCTTAAGGACGAGGTAAATACGCTCCTCGCCGTTGATCACACGACTCTCGATGGCTTCGATCAGTGCAGCCCCGTGGTGGGGGTAAACAACTGTCTCACCGACGTTGAACGACATGTGGCACTAGTCCCTTCAGCTGACCCCATGCTACCACGCAAAACAGGCCCGCGGGAACGTCAGTCCGCGCATCTGCGCAGGTCAGAGCCATGGTGACAGTCAAAGCAAGATCAACAACCCCCGATTCAGGTCTTGACAAAACCCCGATGGTTGTGCGCCGCGGGGCCACTTCACCCGGCCTTGAGGGGCGCTGAAGAGGGTAGGCAGAAGCTTTAACCACGCCCCATCTGCACACGGCTGGGCTTCATGCTCATACTGGGTCCGTGGAGCCGGGTGTGGGCGGCAGCGAAGACAAACCGGGCGGGATACCGGCCGGCGCGCACGTCGTCGTCCCCGATGACGCCCGGGAGCTCGCCCGCGACATCGCCGCGTGGCGTCGCGAAGAGCGGTGGAAGCGCCGCCGTCGCGTCTTCGAACGGATGTTGGGCGGCCGAGCCAGCTCGCCCCGCGCGTTGTCCGCGCCGATCATCATCACGCTCATGATCGCGGCCGCGCTGCTCGGTGCGACCCTCATCTTCCCCGGCCGGACGCCGGAGCACCCGCCGACCGCGCCGGTGCCCCTCGTACTGGCCGCACCGGCCGCGACAGCCGGCACTGTCGGTGGCCTGGTCCCCGACGACGCGCTCGTCGGGCAGACCGGCACGACCACCGCCCGCGCTCTGCGGCCCGCGCTGCTGGCGGTGACTCAGCACGAGTGCGCATGTGGCGCCGCGCTGACGCACCTCGCGCAGGAAGCGGCCGACAACGGCCTGACGATCTATCTCATCGGAAGTCAGGCACAGCAGTCAGAGTTGAACGCGCTCGCAGGCGACACGAGTGTCGCCGTGCGGGTCATGGTCGATAAGGATTCGGCAATCACCACAACATTTGCCAAGGGCACATTGACGGTCGTAGCCGTCCACGCCGACGGCGTCATCGAACAGATCGTCGACAACTTCACCCGCACCACGTCGCTCGACACAGTGCTTCCCGAGCTCAAGCAACCGGCACACGCCGGGGCGTGACGACTGGTCCTGCGGGGCTCGTTAGGCTACGGCGCAGACCGGCAGCCGAAGGGGACAGGTCGTGAGCAGCACCCAGGTCAGCACGATGGTTCAGAGCTTGACTCGCCGCCGCGTGCGCACCGCCATCGTGGTCGGAGTGTGCGCGCCGATCCTCGCCGCGTGCTCTGCCACGGGATTCGGTTCACCGGTCCGTCACGCGGTCGCCAACCTGCAGGCAGCGACCGCAAAGATCGGCACCAACCTCGAAGTCGAGGGCGTGATTATCGCGCTACCCAGCGGGTCCATCTCGCCTAAGGGCGGCCTGGCCTACCTGCAGTTCGACGCGATCAACTTTGCTACCCAGCCCGACGCACTCATCGACGTGAGCGTCGAACCAGTGACGCCCGTCGACCCGAGCGCCACTGCCTCTGTCCCGCCGTCCGCCGAACAACTGCAGGCGGCCACCGATGCGAGCGTGCCTGCCGCCACCGGCAGCGGACCCGGAACCACGCGCATCAGCGTGTTGCTGCGCAACCTCACGGCACCGCTTCAGCAGGGTGACTCGGTGATGGTCAGCTTGACCTTCGGCAACAGCGGTTCGGTCACGGGCCTGCTGGTGCCGGTACAGAGCTCAGCCGTCGTCGGCACGTTCCTTCCGACCGCGCCACCGCCCCCGCCGTCCTCGCCGGTTGCGTCTCCTGTTGCTTCGCCGGTTGCTTCGCCGCCAGCTGGCTCATCGGCGCCGGCCAGCGCACCCGCGGGCTCAGCGCCGGCGAGCGCACCCGCGTCGCCGTCGCCAGCAACCTCGAGCTAGCCGAGCCTTAGCGGCCTTGGTTCGCCACCGCCGCTGCGGCTTGGGCGGCCGCGTCGGCGTCGAGGTATTCGCCGCCGCGCACGACTGGCACGAGGTTGTCGTCGAGGCTGTACATCAACGGGATTCCGGTCGGGATGTTCAGTGCCGCGATGTCATCGTCGGAGATCGCGTCGAGGTGTTTGACCAATGCACGCAGGGAGTTTCCGTGTGCGACGACGAGTACCGTCTTCCCTACGTACAGATCCGGCACGATCGCGTCGTACCAGTACGGCAGCATCCGGTGCACGACGTCCTTCAGGCATTCGGTGTTCGGCCGCAGCTCGGGGGGCAAGGTCGCGTAGCGCGGGTCGGCGCTTTGGGAGAACTCGTTGTCGGTGGCGAGCGGCGGCGGCGCGACGTCGTATGAGCGGCGCCACAACATAAACTGTTCTTCGCCGAACTCGTCTAGCGTCGCCTTCTTGTCTTTGCCCTGCAGCGCTCCATAGTGGCGTTCGTTCAACCGCCACGACCGCTGCACCGGGAGCCACGACAACTCGGCCGTGTCGAGCGCAATGTTTGCGGTCCGGATTGCTCGGCGCAGTAACGAGGTGTGCACGACGTCGGGCGTGATGCCGCGCTCGCCCAACAGCCGGCCACCATTGGCAGCCTCGGCCTCGCCCTTCGCGGACAGGTCGACGTCGACCCAGCCGGTAAAGAGATTCTTCGCGTTCCACTGGCTTTCGCCGTGACGCAGGAGGATGAGCGTTCGCGCAGACATACCGTAAGTTTCCCAGACCCCGCTTCGCCGCCGACCAACGGGTCGCTAGGTCGGGCGTCGGTGCCTGCCCTGCCCACCAACTACCGGATCGTGCCCACCAACTTCCGAGTCGCCGCCCCCGATTGCCGGATCGGCGAAACGCGCAAACGCGCGCAGGTTCTCGACGGACTCGTTGCGCGACGCCCGCCACTCCCACTCCCGACGAATGCTCTCGGCGAACCCGATCTGCAGCGCGGCGTCGAACGTCTCGTCGGCGTACGTGAGCACGCAGCCGAGCAGCCGGTCGATCTCGTCGGGAGTCACTGCGAGCAATGGCAGCCGACCCATCAAGTAGACGTCGCCCTTCGCATCGATCGCGAAATGAACGCCGTACATGTGGCCGTTTCGCTCCAGCAGGAATCGATAGAACTCCTGCGCGTTCTCATCGGGACGCCGTACGAAGAATGCCTCGATGAGCAGGCTCTGATCACCGACGACCAGCCGTACGGCCGTCACCAAACGATGCGTCCCCAGGAGCCGTACCACGAAAGCCGACTCGCCGACCTGATCGAACACGATCTCGCGTTCTTCGAGTGTCGTCCTGATGACGGCATCGATTTCGGCGCGCGCAAGCCAGCTCACGAGGCACTCACCGCCAAACGGCGACGGGCAACCCTTCGACGTTGCGGCCCGCGACGCCACGCAGTGCGTCGGCATAGACATCGATCACGCCATCGACGGTGCGATCCCAGTCGAAGCCGGCGGCGTGGGCGATCGCGCCCGTCGCCAAGGAGCGCCGCAAATCGGCGTCCGATAAAAGCTTTGTTAGCACGTCGGCGTACGACGTCGGCTCATGTCCGTCTACGAGCAACCCGGATACGCCGTCGCTGACGGTTGTGACGAGGCCGCCCACTCGCGCAGCGACGACCGGGGTACCGCAGGCTTGCGATTCGAGTGCAACGAGACCGAACGATTCGCTGTACGACGGCACGACAGTGACACTCGCGGCTCGGTAGAAATCAGCAAGGCGATCGCTGGGCGCCGGGGGCTCGAAGCGCACCAGGTCGGCGACTCCGAGTTGGTCGGCGAGGCGGGCCAAGTGGTCGGGCTCCGCGACCCCCGATCCGCTGACGCCGCCGACGATCACCGCCACCAACCGATCGCGCAACGACGGGGTGCGATCGACCATGACGGCGAGCGCCCGGATCAATAAGTCAGGTGCCTTGAGCGGCTGGATCCGGCCAACGAAAAGCAGCACGTCACGATTCGCCGGCAGCCCGAGGCGGGCACGAGCGGCGGCCCGCGATCCTGGCCGATACAACGAAAGATCCACACCAGGCGGGACGACGGAAACTGCGGATGGGTCGGCGTCGTACAGATCGATGAGCTGACGGGCTTCGGCTGCCGTGTTCGCGATCAATCGGTCGGCCGCGTCAACGACCTGCGCCTCACCGATCGCGCGCATCGACGGCTCTGGAGCATCGCCTTCTGCGAGCGCCGCGTTCTTGACCCGCGCGAGGGTGTGCATGCTGTGAATGAGCGGAACGCCCCAGCGCTCTTTGGCCAGCCAACCCACCTGGCCCGAAAGCCAATAGTGAGAGTGGATCAGGTCATACCAACCGGGTTCCCTCGCAGCCTCGGCCCGCAAGACTGCGGCCGTAAAGGCACATAGCTGGGAGGGCAGATCTGCTTTGGGCAGCGGCTCAAGCGGGCCGGCGACGACATTGCGAACGATGAAGCCGGGCTCGATGTACTCGATCGGCGGCACGTCACCAGAGGTGGCGCGGGTGAACACCTCGACTTCAACACCCTGAGCGGCCAGCCTGCGGGACAACTCCATGATGTAGACGTTCATCCCACCGGCGTCGCCCACGCCCGCTTGCTCGACCGGGGACGTGTGAAGGCTGAGCATTGCCAGTCGTTTCAGCGGCGGACGCGACCCTGACAGCAGGCTTACCGGCGGTCTCGCCGCATTGCCTCGGGGTGCGTTTACTCGGGGGGACGCGAGTCGGGGGGTGCGCCGCCGCAGTTTCGCGACGGTCTGAAGATCGTCCGACAAGCTTCCTCCTCACGCTGGCTCGGTCATCACAACGTACGCCGAGAGCGGCGGCCTCGTGCTCGAGGCCAGACGCCACCTCGCTGCGCAACGTCTGACTTGCGCCGACCATTCCCCGCACAGCCCTACCTGCCCTGGCTGTCCAGCCCTGAACCGGGCACTGCCAAGATTCCTTCATGAGCGCAGGCCCAAGCACGACTCCATCGACGAGGCCGGTCGCGGTCGTCACCGGTGCCAGCAGCGGGATCGGCGCCGCAACCGCACGCCGGCTCGCTCGAGAAGGCTTCGACGTCGTGTGTGCAGCCCGCCGAACTGATCGGATTGCCGCCGTCGCAGCCGAGATCGGCGGTCGCTCGGTGGTGCTCGATGTCACGGACGCCGCATCCGTGGCCGCCCTCGCAGCCGCCGTCACCTCGTGCTCGCTACTCGTCAATGTGGCGGGCGGCGCGATCGGATCCGAGCCCATCTCGCAGGCCAATCCGGACGACTGGCAGGCGATGTTCGACACGAACGTGCTCGGCGTGCTACGCGTCACCCAGGCGTTGCTGCCCGCGCTCATCGCATCGGGAGCCGGTCATGTGATCGTCGTCGGCTCGACCGCGGGCCGGATTGTGTATGAAGGCGGGGGCGGCTACACCGCCGCGAAACACGGAACGGCGGCGTTGACCGAAACGCTGCGGCTCGAACTAAACGGCCAACCAGTTCGGGTGACCGAGGTTGCCCCAGGCATGGTGCGCACCGAAGAGTTCAGCCTGAACAGAAACAGAGGGGACGTCGAGAAGGCCGCGGCGGTGTACAGGGGTGTCGCCGAACCACTAACGGCAGAAGACATCGCTGACTGCATCAGTTGGTGCGCAACGCGGCCGCCCCATGTCAACGTCGACCTGCTCGTCGTCAAGCCTCTTGCCCAAGCCGCTCAATACAAGGTGCACAGAACCTCATGACACAACCCGACGTCACACACGCTGCCGACAACACACCAGGCATCGCCGATCACGTGCACACCGTCAACAACGGCAAGCGTGACCTCACACTCGACCAACTCGCGGCCACCCAACCGGGGTTGGACCGCCTGATGGCTGAGCTCGGACCGCGCATGCATCGGCTTTATTTTGCAGGCAGGGCTGGGAATTGGCGGCTCGCGGACTACTTCTTCCGTTCAGTGGTGAAGCAACTGAGCCTGTGTGCCTTCTCGCGGCCGAAGTACGAGGAAGCGATCAACACCTACCTCACCGCTGATTGCGAGCCAGTGCGAATAGCGATCAAGGCGGCGGACGGCGAGGCGTTCGAGGCCGCGTACAAAGTGATGGTTGGACGGGCTAACGCCTACCACGACGAGTTCGCGAAGCCTTGGCTGCATTGGGTGTGCCCTGCGACGCCACCCGAAGACCTTGACTTCACTGCTGGCCTGACCTGACTTATCGCCCGCGGACCCGTCGCAACGCCGGCCGGACGTCAACGAAGTACACGATGGTGGCAATGATCGCGGCCAGCCCTAATGGGCCGAACCAACCGCTGAGCAAGACAACCAGTACGGCCACGGCAAGGATCGCCAGCCACGCCTGCTTGGTCAGCTTCCCGGCGGCAAGGTATGCCGCGGCCGGGGCAAGTGCGGCGTCGACCAGCGCGTAGAGCTGCACGACCAGCGCGGCAAGGAGCACAACGGTGAGGAACGACGCGGAGATGTGCAACACACCATCCACGGTACTGCCTGCAGGAGCGTCGCGAAGCCTTCGCTAGCGGCGCACAGCCGCCGTAATGTCGTCGAGCTCGACGAGATCGACTGACGCGGGTTCCCACGTGCCCGCCTGCGCGTTCAGCAACACCTGCTCAGGATTGGTGGCGCCGACGATGATGGTGCTCACGCCAGGTTGCGCCGCGAGCCCGCCGATTGCGACCTCAAGCATGCTGATACCCCGCGCGCTGGCGAACTTCTGCAACCCCTCGATCACATCCCACTTGGCGTGCTCGAGGAGTTCGGCATCCCCAGCCAGACGCGTCCCTTCGGGCGCTGCGTGGCCACGCGTGTACTTGCCAGTGAGCAGTCCACGTGCCAGCGGATAGAACGGAATGAAGCCGACGCCAGCGTGCTCTGCGGCAGGCAGCAGTTCGTTCTCCGCACCACGCTCCAGCAGGCTGTATTGATTCTGCGTGCTGACGAAACGGGTGCCGCCGTTCGCACGTGCTGCCCAGTCAGCGTCGATAACTTGCCACCCATCAAACTGCGACGAACCGATGTAGCGCACCTTGCCTTCGCGCACGAGTTCGTCCAGCGCAGCAAGGGTTTCTTCGATAGGTGTCAGCTCGTCGGGCCGGTGCAGCTGGTAGAGGTCGATGTAGTCGGTGCGCAGTCGCCGCAGCGATCCCTCGACCGACGCCCTGATGTAGCGCCGCGACCCCCGAGCCTCGTGCTCCGGCAGCGTCATCCCGCCCGTGGGCAGGCCGAACTTAGTGGCAAGGACAACGCCGTCACGCCGACCCTCGAGCGCCTGGCCAAGGAGGTTCTCGCACGAACCGGCCGGGGAGCCGTAGATGTCAGCCGCGTCGAAGAACGTAATGCCAGCCTCGAACGCTGCGTCAACAACAGCACGAGTGCCCGCGAGATCAAGGCGCCGCCCGATCTGGTTGCAGCCAAGGCCTACGGTCGACACGGTCAAGCCAGAGTCACCGAGCTGGCGGTACGTCATGTCACCCATACGTCCACCCTACGAAACGCGCACTCGCCATCGAACAGTGGCAAGCGTTGGCACCTCGTCATGCCACTTGACACCTGGTGTGGTTGCAAAAACGGCCGCTTTTGCCGATTTCACGACCACACCGGATGTGAAGAGCGCATCTCGAGCCCTAGGACGTGGCTTTCTTAGCGCCGACCTTGGCTGGGACCTTCTTCGTCGGAGCCTTCTTGGTCGCGACCTTCTTCGTCGAAGCCTTGGTAGCGGCCTTTTTTGCGGCCTTCTTTGCGCTTTTCGCGCCGGCCGCCTTCGTTGCTGACGTCATGGAAGCCTCCGCACGCTTCGCGCGCGAGGTCTTCGCCGGGGGTAGGCGCCGAACCGGCTCGGGCATGAACGGCTCGTGGACGAATGGCTCGTCTTCTTCAGCCACGACCTCATCGCCGCGCATCTTCGTCATGACGTCCTGACCGCGCCGGGTGAGTTCGTCGTACAGCTCGCCCACTTTGAGATTTGCGCGGAAGGCGGAGCCGATCAGCACCCCGGCGGCGCGCATCGGGAAGTCGCGGTTCTCCTCTTGCCATGTCGTCACTGCGTCGGGCAGCTCGCGCAGCTTCTCCGACACTAGGTCGCCGACGCCGACGAGCAGCTGCAAAGGGCCGTCGCCCACCGCCTTCTGCACGGTGTTGAACAGGTCGTCAGTGCGGCTCATCGCGATCTCCTCGGCGACGTCGAACGGTTCATCGTGGTGCGCAACGGTGTGACACGAGCGGACGGCGCTGTGACGGTCTTCGCCGAGCCCGGGTGACCGGAAGTGTTGTGGCTGGGCGCGTCGTGCGCGGTTAGTACCGAAGCCGCGTCTGCGTCGAGTTCGGAGCCACCGGACGCCAGTTTGCTCGACGCCTGCGCACGATTAGCCGCGGCCTCGTCGGCGTCGCGCCTCATGTTCTCCTTGCGGAACGAGTCGTAGACCTCGACCATCACTTGCTTCTGGCGTTCGGTCAGAGTCGGGTCGGCGATGATCGCGTCAATGACGACGCCGCCGACTACTCGTTCGTCGAGAATGCCCGCCTGCACGTAAAGAGCCTCGGCGGAGATCCGCAAGCCCTTCGCGATCTGCTGCATGATCTCGGCGCTCGGCCGACGCAGACCACGCTCGATCTGGCTCAGGTAGGGGTTGGAAACGCCCGCCAGCTTCGCCAGCTGCCGGACCGAAATCTGTGCTGTGCGTCGTTGCTCTCGGATGAACTCACCGAGATCGAAGTTCTGTGCCATACCCACAGTTTTACTCCAAGCGCTAGCTATTGCAAGCGCTCCGCTAGCAGGGCGGCTCCGAATATCGATATCGGCCGTTAGCCTTAAGCGAAGTTCCTCGCTCTCAGCCTCAGGGAAGCTCCTCGCTTTTTGGCAGCCGCCCAGTCGATCCCGCGCCATCGTCGAAACGGGTCCAACCTTGTCGCATCACCACCAGCGCCGGGCAGTTGCGACTGCGACCACCGCCGCCTGCGTCACGCTCGCCTTGTTGAGCGCATGCACCTCGAAGAGCGGCAGCAGCGGCCCGCCGCCGACCGCCTCAGCAGTCATCGGGTCATCAGCGCCGGCCGCATCATCTGGCGCTGCATCATCTGCCGCTGCGTCGACGCCCGCAGCTGTCTCAAGCCCGGCGAGCAGCGCATCGAGTGCTGCCAGCCCGATGGCGAGCTCGAGCAACGACGGCCGCAGCGACCCGGGTGCGTACGCGAGCAACCTCGACTGGACCGACATCACCAAGCAACTCGCATCAGCCGTGGGCGACAACAAGCACACCTTCTCCTACGCCAAGGCGACGATGCAGGTGCCGCTCAATTGGGCCGACGTCACCAGCAAGAAGATCAGCATCACGGTGTTGCGAATTCGCTCAGCTAGCCAGAAGAACCGGATTGGCTCACTTGTCATCAACCCCGGCGGCCCCGGCGGTTCCGGTATCGAAGCGGCATTGTCACTCGCAGTCGACGAACTGCCAGAGGCGATTCTCGACCGGTTCGACATCGTCGGGTTCGACCCGCGCGGGATCGGTCTTAGCGATCCGATCCAGTGCATCACCGACAAGCAGAAAGACGCCGAGCTCAATCTCCCTGCCGACCCGAAGACAGCGGCCCAGTGGCAGGCGGAAATCGCCGACGCGACCAAGGTCGCGCAGGAGTGCTACACCGAGTACGGCTCTGATCTGACGTACTACTCGACAGCCGAAACCGCGCGCGACATGGAAGCGCTGCGCGCCAAACTCGGCGATCCGAAGCTGACGTATCTCGGTTACTCCTACGGCACGCTGATCGGAGCCGAGTACGCCTCGGCCTACCCGGACAAGGTCCGCGCACTGGTGCTCGACGGCGCGGTCGACCCGACGATCTCCTCGACCGACCAAGACAAGACACAGGCGGCCGGGTTCCAACTGGCGTTCAGCCATTTCGCGGCGAGCTGCACATCGAAGGGCACGAGCTGCAAGCTCGGAACCGACCCCCAGCAGTACGTGCTGAATCTCATGACCAAGGCCGCGGCACATCCGATTCCGAGCGGGGACTCCAGTGACAAGCGAACGGCCGACGACGGCGCCGTCCTGCTCGGCGTGATCTCAGCGCTCTACGACGAAACCGAATGGCCCGACCTGATCACCGCTCTTGCCGACGCAAACAAGGGTGACGCGTCGGGCATCTTGTCGCTCGACGACGAGTACAACGAGCGTGACACCGATGGCACCTACTCGAACCTCGAAGATGCGAACGCCGCGATTGGCTGCGCCGACGCGACCCAGCGGCCGACGGTCGCGCAAGCGCAGGCGCTGCAACCCCAATGGCGGGCCACCAATCCACTCTTCGGCGGCTCCGCGGCGTCCAGCCTCGGCTTTTGCAGTTTGTGGAAAGCCCCGCCCGACCAGCCGATCACCGTCGCGAACAAAGGCTCGGCCCCGATCCTGGTCATCGGCACCACCGGCGACCCCGCGACCCCGATCTCGGGTGCGCAACATCTCGCGGCGCTGCTCGGATCCGGCCGGTTGCTGGTCTGGCAGGGCGACGGGCACACCGCCTACCCCAAGACGACGTGCGTCACCAACGACGTGAACAGCTACTTGATCAACCTGACGCTGCCGGCCACCGGAGCGACCTGCCCAGCAGGCTAGTTCTCGCTCGGCAGCAGCGCCGACACGTCGGCCTCGCCATCGCGGTAACGGCGGGTGATCTCGTGCGCGGCGGCGTCCATCACGATCTGGACGGCGTGGCGCTGCTCTGAGATCTGACGCTCCTGGTCACCGAAACGCTCGAGCGTCTCTTCCAGTTGCTCAGCAGTGCGGCCGGCGAGCGCGGACAGATCCGAGTCACCGACAAGCCGCTCGACCAACCGGCGGTGCTCGTCGACCCGGGACGGTTCGATGACCGTGTGCCGGCCGAGGCCTCTGGCGGGCGAGCGCTCGTCGGCGAGGATGCGCGGCAACTGGTCGATGATGCTGCTGCCTTCGCCGGCGTCGCCCCGGCGTCGGGCGAGCTCGGCGTTGATGATGTCGACCCGGCCCTGAAGCATTCGGCGCAGATACGAAAGATCTGCTTCCTCTTGCTCGGCCTGGTCGCGCAGCTCGCGAACCTCCGAGAGAGGCAGGCCGGCCAATCCATCGAGGTATCCCTCCGAGAGCACCCGATCGATGCGGCGATGACCGCTCGGTGCGTCACTGCGGTCGTCGGACACCTAGTGCCTCCGTGGCTAGTCGTGCGGTGGCTCGTCGTGCGGTGGCTCGTCGTGCGGCGGCTCGTCGTGCGCGCTACTGCTACCAGCATGCACCTCGCCGATCGGCCCGTTCGGTTAGCCCGCCTGGGTTAGCCCGATTGGAGTAATGCCGCGAGGCATTTGGAGTGACGTCGCCCATGGTGCCATGCCAAGGGACGAGCTGGCACGAATCCCTACGCTCCGGGACGCCAAATACGCCTGGATGTTCGACCGGATGGCTCAATGCCCCCGCCCCAGTTGCCGATGGCAACGATGCAGGGTTCATCGGCACCCTTGCGTCCATTTGCGTCAGCGCAACAGCCGTTCCAAGGTGGGAGGTCGCCCGTGCTCAAAGGCGAACTCACGACCACCCCCATTGAAGTTGCCCTCAGTAGCCTCGCGGACGAGCAGGCCACTGGCTGTCTCCATGTCGTCGACGACGCCGGGAGCGAGGCGCTTATCTACCTCAAGGCTGGGCTGGTCTACGCGGTTTCGGTACCGGGTCAGCGACCACAGCTCGGCGCTCGGCTGATCTCGAGCAATGCCCTCGTCCCGGAGAACTTGGCCGAGGCACTCGAGGCCCAGCGCACTGAGCTTCAGGGCTGGCGTCTCGGTGAACTGCTCGTGCACCTCGGCTTCGTCGAACAAGACGTGGTCGAGGCTTTCGTGCAGGAGCAGGTCCGCGACGGCTTGACTGACCTACTTGCCTGGACGTCGGGCCGCTGGCGTTTCCGGAAGGGCGAGAAGACCCGCGAGGACGTCGCACCGCCGACTCCCTTGCACCAATTGCTCGACCAGGTCCGGATCCGGAAGTCGACGTGGGACGAAATCGTCGACGCCGTGCATGGCCCTAACGCCGTGCCAATGCTCGCCGCCCACGGCGGCGAGGCGCACATCACGCTCGACTCCGACACGTGGTCGCTGCTCTGCAAGATCGACGGCGAGCGCAGCATCGCCGACCTCGCCCGTGAGTGCGGCTTCACCATGTTCGAGGCCGGCACGGTCGTGCGCGTCCTCGTCGAGGCTGGCCTAGTCGACGTCGAGGAAGACATCGGGCCGGACGGCGCGCCAGTGTACGAAGACGACGACGAGCCAATCGACGTCCACGCTTCAGACGACGGCACGGACGACGACCAGGTCGCGGTCGAACAGACCGATGAGCCGATGCGCGACAACTTCTCCAGGACGGCGGCCCTCGCGGCAGCCTTCGCGTTGAGCGGGCGGGAACCGGTCGCCGACCCACCCGCCGTCGCCGATGAGCAGCACGAGTGGACTGGCCCGGAGCCCCAAGAGGCGGCGGCCATGTCGTCGTTGGCAGAGGTCTCCGAGGCGCTCACCCGAGCGCTCGGGCCGCGCACGGATTCTGGCCCTTCGTTCGTCGACCCCTTCCACGTGCCCGACGAGATCCGGATGCGCGCCGCACCGAAGGCGGTTGCGACTTCCGCCGTCCCGAGCGAGGACCAGCTCCGCAGGGATCGGATCAGAAAGGCTGCCGCTGCTGAACTCGCAGCCGCGCACGCCGAGGCCGAGGCTCAGCACAATGCCACCAAGCGAACCAGCAAGTCCGGTCACATCGCTCAGGTCGTCGACCTGGAAGCGCGCCGCGAGGCTGCCCGTGCCGAGACCGAGCGCCGCGAAAGTGAGCACGCTGACACCACTGCCCGTCTCGAAGCCGAGCGCCTAGAAACAGAGCGCGTCGCAGCCGAAGAAGCCGAGCGCATCGAAGCTGAACGCGTCGCTGCTGAAGAAGCCGAGCGCATCGAAGCCGAACGGGTTGCCGCCGAGGAAGCTGCCCGTCTCGAAGCGGAGCGCATCGAAGCAGAGCGCGTCGCCGCCGAAGAAGCTGCCCGTCTCGAAGCGGAGCGCATTGAGGCCGAGCGCCTCGAGACCGAACGCCGACTCGAGGTACAACGCCTCGCTGCTGAAGGGGCCGCGCACGCCGCAGCGGAAGAAGCCGCACGTGTGGAGGCCGAGCGCCTCGAAGCAGAACGAGTCGCTGCCGAAGAGGCTGCCCGCCTGGCCGCCGAAGAAGCCGCCCGCATCGAAGCGGAACGCTTGGAAGCCGAACGAATCGCGGCAGAGGAGGCCGCCCGCCTAGCCGCGGAAGAGGCCACTCGGATGGCCGCCGAAGAAGCCGCGCGCCTCGAAGCCGAACGCCTAGAAGCAGAGCGGCTCGCTTCGGAAGAAGCTGCTCGTGTAGCTGCCGAAGAAGCAGCGCGCGTTGAAGCGGAGCGGCTCGAAGCCGAGCGCATCGCTGCCGAAGAAGCTGCCCGCCTAGCCGCTGAGGAAGCGGCTCGCGTTGAAGAAGAACGCCTCGCTGCGGAGGAGGCTGCCCGTCTAGAAGCCGAACGCCTAGAAGCCGAACGCTTGGAAGCCGAACGCGTCGACGCCGAGCGCTTGGAAGCCGAACGCTTGGAAGCCGAACGCCTCGAGGCCGAGCGCATTGAGGCCGAGCGTTTGGAAGCCGAACGCGTAGAGGCCGAGCGGCTCGAAGCCGAACGCTTGGAAGCCGAACGCGTAGAGGACGAGCGGCTCGAAGCCGAACGCTTGGAAGCCGAACGCCTCGAGGCTGAGCGCATTGAGGCCGAACGCTTGGAAGCCGAACGCCTCGAAGCAGAGCGCATTGAGGCCGAGCGTTTGGAAGCCGAGCGGCTCGAAGCCGAGCGTTTGGAAGCCGAGCGGCTCGAAGCCGAACGCTTGGAAGCCGAACGCTTGGAAGCCGAACGCCTCGAAGCAGAGCGCATTGAGGCCGAACGCTTGGAAGCCGAACGCCTGGAAGCCGAACGCCAGGAAGCCGAACGCCAGGAAGCCGAACGCCAGGAAGCAGAGCGGTTGGAGGCCGAGCGGTTGGAGGCCGACCGCCTGGAATCCGAGCGACTTGCAGCCGAAGAAGCTGCGCGCCTCGAAGCCGAGCAATTCGAAGCCGAACGACTCGCCGCCGAAGAAGCTGCACGTCTCGAAGCTGAGCAGGTCGCCCTTCAGGAGGCCGCGCGTTACGAGGCGGAGCAGCTTGCTGCCCAGGAGGCTCAGCAGCTCGCCGTCCAAGAGGCTCAGCAACTCGCCGTCCAAGAAGCAGAGCGGCTTGCGGCCGAAGAAGCCGACCAGTACGCCGCCCAAGGAGCCGAACTCGCCGCCCAGGAAGCCGAACTGCGTGCTGCGCAGGAGGCCCAGCTACTCGCTGACCAAGAAGCAGAGCTACTCGCTTCCCAGGAAGCAGAGCTGCTCGCGGCCGAGGAAGCCAGCCGGGTAGCGACCGAACGCATGAACGTCGAATACTTCGGCGCGCCCGAACCTCAACAGATCGACGAGGAGCAGTTGCGCGCGGAGTACGAAGCGCGCCAGCAGTTCTCAGCTGCGCAACGTGCCGCCGACGAAGCAGCCGAAGTCGCGGAGCAGCAGCAACGCGAAGCCAAGGAAGCCGAAGCAACGCGCATCGCAGCGGTGAACCAGATGATGGCGCAGGCATCTGCACCGTCACACGACCCGGCGCAGCTCGCGTCGGCGAACGCCATGCTGTCGGACTTCAGCCGCACCGGTTCTGAGACCCTGCCGCACGACGGCGAGGACGCTCCCGCGGAAATGCCGGAACCCGATTACGAGTCGGCCTTCCAGCCGTTTGCACAGCGCGATTTGGCCGACACCGCGTCGCTGTTGCGTGAGCTGTCCAGCCTGGGCTTCGAGGACGACCCCGCACCGAGTGCTCCACGGCCGGCGCCCAGCCAGGGTCCGAGCACACCGACTTCGGCCCGGCCGACCGCCGCCAGTGCTGCACAGCAGAAGAAGAAGCGCGGCCTCTTCGGTCGCTAGTCGACGTCCGCGTGACCAGCCGACCTCGGCTCGGCGAGCGCCGGACCCCAGCGGTCGTTCTTACGACCGAAGAACATCCGTGGTCGGCGTGACACGATTCATCGATGCGTGCAGTTGTGCAACGAGTGAGCAGAGCGCGTGTTGTTGTCGATGACGAGACCGTCGGCGAGCTCGCAAGCCCAGGCCTCGTCGTCCTCGTCGGGGTTACGCATTCCGACACCGCGAGCGACGCGCAGCTGCTGGCATCGAAGCTGTACAACCTGCGGATTCTCGAGGGCGAGAGATCCTGCGCCGACCTCGATGCGCCGCTGCTCGTGATCAGCCAATTCACTCTGTACGCCGACACCGCAAAGGGTCGACGTCCGTCATGGAATGCTGCTGCACCGGCCCTGCTCGCTGAGCCGATCGTTGACGCGGTGGTCGATGCGTTGCGCGCACTTGGAGCCGAGGTTGCAACGGGTCAGTTTGGCGCGATTATGCGGGTGGAGTTGATAAACGACGGCCCGATGACGCTGGTGATCGACATCGACGGAACGAGCAACTAGCGAACGCCGAGCGTCCGGAATGCCGCTCGCGCAACCTGGCCGGGACGCGGTCCGGAATCACGCTCGACGACCGCATCCATCGTTGCGGGTACATCGATGTCGCTCGTGCGGACCGAGACGGCGGCGTCGTCGGCCGTCGCGTACTTCACTACGGCCAAGGCGATCGGTCCGAGCTCGTAGTGGTAGGCCGCGCTGGTCACCCGGCCGATCACATCTGCGTCATCGCCGACCTGCACAACATCGCTGCCTCGCGCCGGCAGAACCTCGCGCGCACTTCCGTCGAGGTGAAGCCGGACGAGGCGACGCGGCGGCCGACCCAGATTCGCCACCCGAGCCACCGTCTCCTGGCCGCGGTAACAACCCTTGTCGAGCTGCACCGCCGTCCCGATCCAACCCAGCTCATGCGGGATCGTGCGGTGATCGGTCTCGAACCCGAATCGTGGGCGTCCGGCTGCAACTCGAAGAGCCTCGAGCGCGTGGACGCCGGCCGGCGGCCCAGTGCGACCAGCCGACGTCGCGAACGCCAAAAGGTCAGTGCGATCAACGAAAACTTGGCGGCCGGCAACTTCGTCGCGCTGCGGATCGACCATGGTCAGCAACGTCGGGTGCGGCTCGAGGATGGGCTCCGATACGACGGCCCAATCTGCCGTCACGTCGTCGACCTCGACCCGCAGCATGAATCGCATTGATGTAAGGAAATCGACGAGCGACAGGGCATCGGCACGTTCCACGTGAATCCAAACGGCTTCGCCGTCGTCGACGAGCTGCAGGTGATGTTCGACGTGGCCCTGTGGACTGAGAATCAACGCTTGTGCACCGATACCGGGTGCGAGCCGTTCGAGGCTTTGGGTCGTCAGGTTGTGCAGCCAGGTCAGCCGATCAGCGCCAGCGATTCGGATGACACTGCGATGCGACAAGTCGACGAACCCCGCACCGCTCGCCAATTGGCGCTGCTCACGAAGCGGATCGCCGTAGTGCGCGGCCACGCCGGCATCGGGATCGACAGCGGCGGCACCGGCGGGCGTATCTGTGGCTACCGCCCCTGGCAAGTCGAGCAGCGGGCTGCGGTACGCATCGATCTGCACACTTTCATCCACCGCGGCCATAACGACGAGTGTAAGTGTCAGCCTTCGTGCGCGAGCAGGTCAGCGCTGTCAGGGCCAGCCGGGTCGGCAAGATCCCAGAGCAGCGAGATCGACAGGTGGTCCGCCAGCAGCTGCATGGGGACGATGTCTTCTAGGTGTTCCGTTTGTGTACTCACGAAATTATGGATCGGCAGCCGAATGGTGCCACTGACCCGCCGATAGGGTGATAGATCGCGCGCAGATGCCGCATTGGGCTATTTGGTCTAAACGACCGCCAAACGCCCTGCCCGCAACCGGACCCGGACCCGCGAATGTGATTGCCGACCGACCGTCCCTTGATTACGGTGGAAGTACACGAGAGAGGAGGTGGTTCGAAGAATGTGTTCTAACCGGACGCGTGAGGTGGCTGTCAGCTAGCCGCCGTCCATTTTTCGGGCGTGCCTCTACTGAGACCGAGGTTCACGTCGCCTGGATGGCGATGGCGAAACCACGACAGCTCATCCGACCCTCGGACCGCCGGCCATCGTCCAGCCGGCCCGTGCTCGTACGCATCTGTGCGGCATGGAGAAGTCCGAGGGTCGAACCATGTCCGGGGGCGTCTAGATAGCCGAATCCGGGGAAAGATGTGCCCCATGGCCGATACCGCTGAACTCGAAGACGTTCTGCACACGACCAGCGCGATTGTCGCGGGGGTCAAGCCTGATCAATACGGCTTGCCGACCCCGTGCCCCGATTACGACGTCGGGACGCTGGTCAACCACATCGTTGGTTGGGTCACCGTCTTTGCCGACGGCGCCACCCAAGAATCATCGAAGACCAATCCCGCGACGTACCGGGTGGGTTCGGACCCAGCAGTCGAGTACGACGCGTCGGCGCAACGACTGATCGCCGCCTTCCGCGACGGCGCCGCCGACCGCGACATCGACCTGGGCAACGGGCCGTCCCCGGGCTCGATGATCTTAGGCGTGATCTTGATGGAAGACATCGGGCACGGCTGGGACCTCGCGATGGCGACGGACCAACCGGCGCCTTATTCGGAGCGGTCGATCAAGGCCGCAAAGGCCGCGGCCGAAGCGAACTTGAAGCCTGAGTATCGCGGAGCCGACAAGTCGTTCGGCGAAATCGTCGAAGTTGCTGACGACGCACCACCGCTCGACGAACTGATTGGGTTGCTCGGCCGCGACCCCAACGGCTGAGGCACGACCCGCGCTGACTAGACCTTCTTCAGTCGCGCAGACAGATGCGGGCCGAGCGGTTGCCCGACGGCCGCCATGTCGAACGCGTAGAGCAGGTCGCCGTCGACAGTCCCGTACAGGCGATGGCCGGCGGTGACCTCCTTTGCCGACGCCGTCCGGACCACGACATCGGTACTGAGTTCGATGCGGCCGAATGCGAGGTTGCCGAGGTAGACCTCAGCGACGCCGCTCGCGTGCGCCAGCACGACCTCGAGCTCGCCGGCTGCATCGACGCGCCAGAACCCCGATTCACCAGCGCCGGCACGCAACACGTTGCCATCGTCGTCAAGCACCCAGCTTCGGCTGACATACGTGAGCACCGGCTTGCCTGCGTGCCCGAACACGACTTCCTGGCCGTAGCGAAACGACTCGATGGTCGGATAGCCACCGACCCCGACACCCCGCCACGTGCCAAGCAGAAACGCGAACGGCTCGAGCGATGGGTGCAGTGGCTGCTGGGGGGGCACCACTGCGTCCGGAATGAATGGCGTTTCGAACGCCGCTGCTAGATCGTCGAGCGGGCCTTCTGTCACCCTCGCGCGCCGTTGCTGGCACGAACAAGGCGGTGGACGACGAGGGCGGCTGTCGTCACGATCGTGACGGCGAACAGGACCGGCGGAATCACGGCGATCAACTCAGTCATGCGGCGACCCTAAACGACTTCGCATCCCTGGTGGCTGCAGAAACGGCCAAATTCGGCCGCCCATCGCGACCACCAGGGATGCGAAGTGTGAACTCAGACTGCTACTTCGACCTGCGCGATCTCGCCGATTGCGGCGTTCACGACCCGGTCTGCGGTACCGCCAGGCACGAGTGCGCGAACCGTCCACGTGCCAGGCGCCGCGAAGAAGCGGAACTCGCCAGTTGCCGACGTCGGAACCTCGGCGGTGAATTCGCCGGTGCCGTCGAGAAGCCGCACGTATCCGACGACCGGCACGCCGTCACGACTCACGACGCCCTGAATCACCGCTTCTTTCCCGGCATCAACACCGGCCGGCAATCCACCTGCGACAGCTCCGCACATCAGCCGTCAGCGCCCAGTGAAATCGGCACGCCGACCAGCGAGCCGTACTCAGTCCAGGAACCGTCGTAGTTCTTCACGTTCGGCTGGTCGAGGATCTCGTGCAGCACGAACCATGTGTGCGCCGAACGCTCGCCGATGCGGCAGTACGCGATGGTGTCCTTGCCGAAATCGACGCCCGCGTCGCCGTACAGCGTGCGCAGCTCGTCGTCCGATCGGAATGTGCCGTCGTCGTTTGCGGCCTTGCTCCACGGGATGTTCTTCGCCGTCGGAATGTGGCCGCCTCGCTGCGACTGCTCTTGCGGCAGGTGCGCAGGCGCGAGCAGCTTGCCCGAGAACTCATCAGGCGAGCGGACGTCGACCAGGTTGAGGTTGCCGATCGCCGCAATCGCGTCGTCGCGGAAGGCCCGGATCGACGTGTCGACGTCCTTGGCCTGGTACGACGTCGCGGGGCGGGAAACGGCCTCGTCGGTGAGCTCGCGACTGTCGAGCTCCCACTTCTTGCGGCCGCCGTCGAGAAGCTTGATGTTCTCGTGGCCGTAGAGCTTGAAGTACCAGTACGCGTAGGCCGCGAACCAGTTGTTGTTCCCGCCGTAGAGGATCACGGTGTCGTCGTTGCCGATACCGCGCGACGACAGCAGCTTCTCGAAGCCCGCCTTGTCGATGAAGTCACGGCGCACCGGGTCTTGCAGGTCGGCCTTCCAGTCGACCTTGACGGCGCCACGAATGTGGCCCTTGTCGTAAGCAGAAACGTCCTCGTCGACCTCGACGAGCACGATGTTGGGGTCGGACAGGTGGGCCTCGACCCAATCGGCGTCCACGAGGACGGCTTCGCGACTCATGCTGGAACTCCCTTGCGAGTAGTGAGGAGACGACGGCTCAACAGGTACATCTCGCAGCCCAGGCAGTAGCCGAAGGCCGCGTTCAGGAAAGCGGCGATGAATGCCAACGCCGTTGCAGCAAGCCCGAGCCAGCCCAGACCGACCGCGAAACCGATGACGCCGACAAACGCGAACCCGAGGCCGACCGCTTGCGCAAAGCGCGGGGGCGCTTCAGGCTCGCGTTCAGCTGGCGGGCCGAGTCGCTTGGCCAGTGTGTACCGGAACAGCAGACCGTATGGGGCCCGGCGCAGACCGCCGAAAGCTCCGATCGCGAACACCGCGGCTTGCACGGCGAGCACGATTCCGTTGCTGGTCAGCAAAACGACTGCGAGAGCGATTGCAGTGATCGTCGCAGCGAACCGCAACCCACGTGGATCAACGAGAGTGGCCGAACCGGCCATGAATACGCTCCTGACGATGGAAGGGAAGGAATCTCATCGCGTCAGGGCCGGAGTGCGGCCCGGGTACGGGCCTGGATAAGGGCAGCCGGCCCAATCAGGGCATCGGACACAGGCAGGCGGCCACGCGGCACAGGTCGACCGCGCGCCTCTTCACGAGCACGACCGCATCGGCCTGCACGTCTAGCCTCAGTGCGTCTTTGGATCTACGCGTGTTCACGCCTCGATGGTACGGACGCCGGTTGCCTGCTGTCATCTTCGACCCCGCGGCTATGAACGGGTCGGAGTCACTGAGGCGGGGATTGCTGCGCCGAGGGCGGCGAGCACGTCGGCTTTGCGCGGCGCACCGCTGGCCCGCTTCACGATGCGGCCCGAAGGGTCGAGCACCAGGACGGTCGGCGTTCGCATGATGTCGAGGCGGCGCACGAGGTCGAGGTGTGACTCGGCGTCGATCTCGACATGAGTCACGCCGTCGACCATCGCGCTGACCTCACCGAGGGTGACGCGGGCGGCGCGGCACGGCTGGCAGAACACCGTCGAGAACTGCACGAGGGTGGCTCGCTCGCCAAGGGCCGCACCGATATCGGACGCCGTCAGCAACTCGCCGTCCGCCTGTTCACGCACTCGCCCGTTGCGGGAACGCCAGATAAGGCCG
Organism: Acidothermaceae bacterium; assembly: GCA_036501485.1. Classification (GTDB taxonomy): domain Bacteria; phylum Actinomycetota; class Actinomycetes; order Acidothermales; family Acidothermaceae; genus PALSA-607. Next base: position 44,685 of record DASYAG010000003.1, read on the forward strand.
CCGACCGTCGTCACCGCGACGAGCGCGAGCACCGCAACAACCGAGACCCAAGTCACAGCTGCATCTAACCCCAGTGCGCCAGTAGGTAATCCCGCCAGCGACGCTTACTAGGTCGACCAGGTCGCTGGCACCCAGACCAGGGTCTTCCCGTCGGAGCCGACGACCTTGAACGCCGTGATGTCCTTCGACGCCATGGCGGTCGAGCCAGCCGCGTTGACCTTCGACACACCGGTGTACCCGGCGACGGGCGCCGACCAACTGGCCGCCACATCGGTCTTGCCGTCGGGACCGACGGCAATCAGTTGGCAACTCGGGCCGGCCAGGTCTTCGGTGACGCCAACGACGCTCACCTCGACCGAGGCGCCCCAGCCCTTCTTCACTTCGGTGATCGTTGCCTGCACGCCGTTCTGCGGATTGCTCGCGGTGAAGGTCTGCGACGCGACGACCGGGCGCGGAGTCGAATGGCGGTCATGGGTCACGCCGAACCCGACCGAAACCCCGACCGCGGCAAGCACGATCACCGCAGCGGCGACCGAGGTCAAGATCCGCCGACGCCGGTCGTGCCGGCGTTCGGCGGCGGCCGCGCCCAGCAAACGCTCGAGGAGCTGCGGGCCGGGATCGGCCGGCTCAGACTCGACCTCCGAGCGGCTCACTCGACCGAGCAGGCCCGGCAACGCCGCGAACGACGCGAGTTCGTCACGGCAGTCGGCGCATCCAGCGAGGTGCGCATCGACGCGACTCCGGTCGGCAGGATCGAGCGCCCCGAGCACGTAGGCGCCGAGGGACAGCCGCACCTCCGCGCATCCATCGGCGGTCATGCTTCGGTCACTCCTCTTTCTTCGAGAATCAAACGTAGGGCGCGAAGTGCGTAATAGGTGCGCGACTTCACGGTTCCGGCCGGCACGCCTAGTTCGGCCGCGGCCTCGGCGACGGATCTACCGCGGTAGTAGGTCTCGATCAGCACCCGACGGTGGTCAAAGCTCAAACTCGCGATCGCATCAGTCACCATCCAGGCCTCCAAAGCCCGGTCGACGTCGTCATCGACCGGCACGATCTCCAGCCCATCGGGTCCGGCCTCGGGTGGCCTAGCGCGACGAGCTCGGTAAGCATCGACCGCGATGTGGCGCGCGACCGTGAAAAGCCATGGTCGGACGGCGTCTGGGCTGCGGTGGATTGCCTCCGGGTGACGCCAGGCACGGAGCAAGGTCTCCTGGACGACGTCCTCCGCGCGGTGCCGGTCACCGTTCGTGAGGCGCAGCGCGTAGCCAAGGAGCGGGCGGGCGTGCTCGTCGTACAGGGCACGAATGAACGCCTCGTCCGTCGATCCCTGCATTTCGGCCACACCTGGTGAACGCCGGCGCGCCACTATCGGTTCAAGTCCACGCTCACGATCGTCGCAGGATTGCGCTGAAGAAAGGTCGGCGTTCAGCCGATCTTTCGTGGCATGGGCGCAACGTCATGAGTGCCGGCCTGATCAGCACTCTCATCCTGATCTACAGCGGCTTCAGCGCGCTTGGGATCGCGGCCGGAATCGCGATCCTGCGCAAAGCCGGCTACTCGCCATGGTGGGTCGTGACGGGGTTCATCCCGATCGTAAACATCGTGATGGTCGTCGCGTTCGCCTTTGCCGACTGGCCCGTCCTGCAGGAACGGCGGCGCTTTCACCGGCTCAAGACGGCCGAAGTCGTGCCCGACCGGCGCTTCAGCTACGCCCAACCCGGGCCTGCATCGGATCAGTAGCGCGCACGCGGAGCTATCCAGAACTGCTCTCGCGGAGGCGCGCTCGGTGGGCGCGGACCCGCGCCCGGATCCCACACGCAGGCGTCGAGCACCAGCGTCGCCGGCCAGTGGAATCGAGAAACAGCTCGCGGCAACTGGCCTCTTCACATTCGCGTAAGTAGCCCGCCTCGGTGCTGCTCATGGTGTCGATGGCCTGCTCGATCATCAGCGTCAGCGCGGCGTCGACGTCTGGAACGCGCCGCCGCACGTAACCAGGCTCGATCGGGTCGGGGACCACGATGTGGCGCGGTGCTTTGGCCGCGCGGGCCAGTGCTGCGTTCACGGTGTCAAAGGCCGACGGGTGCGGCGTCCGGCCCTCGACTCGAGCGGCGGCCAGCTCCCGCAGCGCCGCTCGGATTTGCCGCACCGCGTTCAGATCGGCAGCAATCGGTGCCGCCTCGGGAGCCAATGCGTGGTCGTCGAGCCAACTGCTCAACGCGTCGAGATCAGGGAGCCGCTCGAGAGGCACCCGGCTCGGCCAGTTCGCGCGCGTGGCGACCAGATCGAGCCATCGCGTGCCAGTGTCTGCGCGAGCGGCGGCGAGTGCCGTCGAATCCATTCCTACACGGTAACGTCCGGCCGCGTTACTTCGAGGCGCGCCACGCTCACCAATCACGGCGCGAGGCCGAACTGGCAGGATCGCGACCGTGTCGACCCTGACTGCCCGTGGCATCCGTGTCGCATTCGGCGCCCGCGAGGTGCTCCACGGCGTCGACGCGACGATCGGAGCCGGCGCCCGGATCGGACTCGTCGG
>DASYAG010000004.1:0-4266 GCA_036501485.1 Acidothermaceae bacterium
CATACCTACCGGACGCCGAGGGGCGCGCCGAGCCGACAAGTCGACGCCGCAACACCGGCACGTACAGGCCAACAAGGACGGTCGCAACGACGGCCACCGCGCCGTTTGTCGCAGGGCGATGCCATCCGGTGAGATCAGCGAGCTTCGGACCGCTGACCCATGTCGCGAGCGCGATAGCCACCAACCTTGCAACGAGCACTGACATTCGTCCGATGTAGGCGTCGCGGTCCTGATCTGCTCGGCTACGCAAAGCATTCGACCTCGCTGCCCACAACCCGACACCCACCAAGAGCGGCACAAGTACGGTGCCAACCAGTAACGCCCACACGAGCGCAGCGCTCGGCTTCTTGTGATGCGGTGGTGCAGGCAGGGCCGGGATCGCAAAGACGTATCCAACACGCTTGCACTCGGCCTCTGCGGGCGCTAGCTGCTGCACCGTTTGGGTACTCAATGGCAAGTCTGCTGCCAGCTGGGGGTCGGCATTGAAGGGTGGGACACGATGCGCGTCTACGTAGATGAAGCGCAGCCGGGTCTCCATCGCCGCCGAAAGCTTGCGCCCCCGGTTGGCTGCCTGCAAGACAGTCTGCACGTCGTGGCAGATGAATTCGTCGTCCGTGCCGGCCGTTACCGACGCCTCGGAAGCTCTGACGGCGGCGTAACTCGAGATTGGGACGACCGGTTCCGCAACCGCGGTGTAGTTCGAGGTGCAGGCGGACAGCGTGCAAGCAGAGATCACAAGAAGCAAAAGGAGGGACGGCGCGGCCCGAAGCTTCACATGCCTAACCCTCGCCAAGGCTCGCGGCCAGATTCGCGAGCACGGTGCTGTCGAGGAGCGGCGCCCGTCCGTCGATAACCGTACGCTCGACGATCTCCAGTACCACGATCTTTGAGCTCTTGATCGACTGCACAAGTTCGTCGTATGCCGTGCCAGCGGCCGAGGAGTTGATGAACCCGGCCTGGGCGAAGAACGGGTTGATCGCGAATCGTGACGAATCGGTGAACGAGTCGCTGATGAACAGTGTCTTCGCAGTGATGAGCGGCGCATCGGTCGTGGTGTCGACGAGTTGACTCGTCGTGTTGACCGTCGTCGTGACCCCGGGTCGGGTGACCGAGAACAGTGGTGCCTGCTCGGTGGTGCGCTGGCCTAGCAGGGCCTCGAGGTCGGTCTGGGAATTGCTGTCGCCTAGTGGCGTCACCGTTGCCGTCGGCCACAACGTGGGATCGAGGCTGTTGGCGAGCAGTTGCGCGTAGATCAGCGCGCCGCGGCCATTCCAATGCGTGTCGAGCTTGCGGTAGAGCAGCGTGCCTGGATCCTTCGCTTTCGCTGCCTCGATCGCGCTGTGCAGATCCTGATAGCCCGCCGGGGGATTTGCCGCCAACGCTGCCCAGAGTGCGGCCTCTGCCTTCGAGGCACACGTCACGCCCTGGTCTGCGGTGGGTAGGTACTGCGGATAGATGTCGCTCTTGTCTGGGGCGATCATCATGACAAACTGCTTGCCGGCGCGCTGCATGATCTCCGATAGCTGCTGGAATCGCTGCGCGATGACTGGGGCAGAGAGCGTCTGATTGCAAGCGGCACGTAAATCGGTGCCGTAGTACAGCCAACCGTCCATGCCTGAGATGACGACCGGAAAGTCTGTCGGCTCGGCGCTCGCGGGCGCCGCAGAAGGTTGTGGCACAGAGATGCCTGCAACGCCGGTTGCCGTCGTTGTTGTTGCCGTACCGTTCGCACCGTAGTTCGGCGTCTCACCGAACACGTCGCGTTCGACGTTGGTATTGGCGTTGATCGCCACGTTGCGCAACGGCAGGTGGTCGGTCGCCCACGTGTCAAAGATCCCGAAGGATCGCCACCCGTCGCTCGCGGTCGGCAACGGGCCGAGCTTGTGGTTCTCGATGGCCGGCGCACGCACGCCTGCAGCGGCCGCCACCGCAGGACCGAAGAAGAAGACCAGTGCCAGGGCTGCGATCGCGATGCGCACGGACTTGCCGCGAACGCTTACGCGTGGAACGCGCAAATGTGGGGCGCGCAGTCGTGGGACCCTGGCCATCGGAACTCCTCTCTAGTAACTGGTAGTGCACTTAGAACTGGTAGTAGAGGAACGGACTGAACGTACCGACGGCAACGAGCGCCGCCGCAATCGGTGCAAGCACGACCACGTAGGCGAACCGGGTCGCGATCGCGGGGCGGCCGGTGCCGAACTCGACGAACCGGCCCATGACGAAGCTGGGCGGCATCAGGAAGACGAGCAGCGCCAGCCAGAAGATCAGAAGTGTCCGGTGGGTCAATGCGGTTGCAACCGTTGCAGTGAGCCCATGGCCGGTCGGCACGAACATGGCGCCCAGAATGTGCCCGGCCTGCGGCAAGCTGTCAGACCGGAAGACCACCCATCCGAGGACAACCAGGAACTGCGTGAGAGCTCGGTGGAACGGCCGCCACCATGTCACCGTGTCGCCCCAGCCCGTGACACGCTCAATCACCAGCAAGGTGCCGTGGTAGAGCCCCCACACCAGGAACGTCCAGTTCGCCCCGTGCCAGAAACCGGTAAGCGCGAAGACGATGTAGAGGTTGCGGTAGGTCTGCCACTTGCCGCCGCGGTTGCCGCCGAGCGGGATGTATAGGTAGTCGCGAAACCATCGCGACAGCGACATGTGCCAGCGTCGCCAGAAGTCGGTGATCGACGACGCGGAGTACGGTCGGTTGAAATTCTCTGGCAGCTGGAAGCCGAACATGCGGCCGAGACCGATGGCCATGTCGGAATATCCCGAGAAGTCGAAGTACAGCTGAACTGTGTACGCCAGTGCGCCCAGCCACGCGTTCATGGTCGTGAGCTGGCTGGTATGCAGAGCGAAGACGCTGTTGACGACCGGCGCGACACTGTCGGCGACGATGACTTTCTTCGACAACCCGACGGCGAAACGCGGAAAGCCTGCTGCGAAGTCGCCGAATCGATCCTGTGACGGTTTCTCGAGCTGGTCGGCGATCTCGTGGAACCGCACGATTGGGCCCGCGATGAGCTGCGGGAACATCAGGATGTAGGTCATGAACGTCAGCGGATTGCGCAACGGCTTGCGAGTGCCGCGGTAGACGTCGACGACGTAGCTCAGATGATGGAACGTGAAGAACGAAATCCCGATCGGCAACACGAAGTGCAAGACGTGGCTGCCGTGCCCGCCGAATGCACGCGTCAGCGCATTCACCTGGCGTGAGGCGAAGTCGGCGTACTTCCACACCGCAAGCGCGCCGACATCGACGACGATGGCGCTGACCAGCACTGCCCGGCGATGTCGTTGCAAGACCGGCTTTGATGAATCGAGGGCGAGGCCAGCGGTGAAGTTGACGACGACACAACCGAGAAGCAGGAACACGAACGCGTGGCCGCCCCACGTGTAGAACACGAGGCTGGCAAAGGCCAGCACCCCGTTGCGCGCGGTGCGAGGCAGTGCCCAGTACAGGAGCAGCGTCGCGGGCATGAAGAACCACAGAAAGGTCGGCGTCGCGAACGACATGCCTGACCTCCTGCGATCGATGCTTGGCGAGCCGAGTGGTTGGGCGAGGTGTGGTTGGGCGAGCGGTGTGGTTGGGCGAGCGGTGTTGTTGGACGAACAGAGTGGGTGGTTGGGTGAGCCGAACGGGTCGGGTGAAGTTACCAGCCGCGCGGTGACGCGGGCCGCAGGTCGGGATCCGTCACCCGAAACGATCGCACCCGGCCGGGCGGAGTGTCGCGAGTCTCGAATCGCACGGTGACCCAGCCGGCGCCAGAGCCCTGCACCCAACCTTGGCCCCAGGCGGCGTGATCGACGTCGCGGCCGGCGACCCACGGGCGGTCGGTCCGGCGAGCGGCAGCACTCTGGGCAGGTTCTTCCGTGGTCTGGTCCGGGTCGTCTTGTGGGTCCGCGGCGATCAGTTCGCCGAAGAGGTCGTCCTGGGTCCAGTCGGCGAGGCCGCTCACGCCGACCCCGACGAGCCGAAGTCCGCCGCTCACATCGACGTCGGTAAGTAGCTGACGTGCAATGCGGACGACGACCCGCGGGTCGTCGCTGGGTGCTGGCAAGGTAGCTGAGCGGGTCAGGGTCGTGAAGTCATGCAACCGGACCTTCACCGAGATCGTCCGGCCCGATAGCCGGGCGGCCCGCAGTCGTTCGACCACGCGTCGGGCCATGCTGTCGACGACAGCGACAAGTTGCGGCACGTCGGCGATGTCGTGCTCGAAGGTGTCTTCGACGCTCACCGACTTCGACTCCCTCTCCAGCACCACCTCGCGGTCG
>DASYAG010000005.1:0-2016 GCA_036501485.1 Acidothermaceae bacterium
CTGTGCCCCGGCTAGCTCGGCGGCCATCGAGGCGTAGCCGCGCAGCACCACCTGAAGCCCGTTGACCCGCTCGCAGCTGCGGGTGTTCATCTTGTGCGGCATCGCCGACGAGCCGACTTGTCCGGCCGCGAAGCCCTCGGTGACGAGATCGTGGCCGGCCATCAGCCGGATGGTGTGAGCCAGCGACGACGGACCGGCACCCAACTGCACCAGAGCCGACACCACGTCGTGGTCGAGCGAACGTGGATACACCTGCCCGACGCTGGTCAAAACGGTTGTGAAGCCTAGGAAATCAGCGATGAGGCGTTCCAATTGGGCCAGCTTCGCCGCGTCGCCCCCGAGCAGGTCGAGCATGTCCTGGGCGGTTCCCATCGGGCCTTTGATGCCGCGCAACGGGTAACGATCGATCAACTCCCGCAGCCTGGTCAACGCGACCAAAGTCTCTTGCGCTGCCGACGCGAACCGCTTGCCCAATGTGGTGGCCTGTGCCGCGACATTGTGACTGCGTCCGGCCATCACCAGATCGCGGTAGGTCGCCGCGCGCTCAGCCATCCGGGCCACCACGGCCACGCCGTGTGCGAACACCAATTCCAGCGAACGCCGAACCTGCAACTGCTCGACATTCTCGGTCAGATCGCGACTGGTCATGCCCTTGTGCACGTGTTCGTGACCGGCCAGCGCGTTGAACTCCTCGATGCGGGCCTTCACGTCGTGGCGCAGTACCCGCTCGCGGGCGGCGATCGAGGCCAGGTCGACATCGTCGAGCACCCGTTCGTAATCGGCGATAGCGGACGCGGGGACCTCGACGCCCAAATCCGCCTGCGCCCGCAGCACCGCCAGCCAGAGCCGCCGCTCGGCGACGATCTTGGCCTCCGGCGACCAGATCGCCACCATCTCGGCGCTGGCGTAACGGTTGGCCAGGACGTTCGGGATTGTCACAAACACACAGCTTAACGGCGCCGCGCCGGGCACGGATCAGGCACAGTGAGGCTCATGCACTTTGTTGGGCTCGACCTGGCCTGGGGTGAGAAGAACAACACGGGTATCGCCGTCGTCGACTTCGACGGCCGGCTGCTGCACGTCGGCGCCGGGCACGACGATGAAAGCATCGAAGCCGCGGTCGAGTCGTACGTCAGCGACGACTGCCTGGTGGCCATTGACGCCCCGTTGATCGTGCGGAACCCAAGCGGAGCCCGGCCATGCGAGACGGCGCTCAACCGCGACTTCCACGCGTTCGAGGCGGGCGCCCATCCGGCGAACACCGAGAACCCCGCGTTCAAGAGTCCTCGCGGCGCGCGGATCGCGAGCGCACTCACCCTCGACATGAATCCCGCGTCGACTTCGACCCGGCGGGCGATCGAGGTGTATCCGCATCCGGCGACCATCGCGTTGTTCGGTCTGGAGAAAACCCTCAAGTACAAGAAGGGAACCTTCGAGGCCCGTCAGCATGAGCTGCTGCAATTGATGACGCTGATCGAAGGCCTCGACACAGCGTCGCCCCGACTGCGGGTGAACCACAACGTGTCCTGGGTGGAGCTTCGCAAACGAGTCGAGGCGGCGACCCGGCCGGCACAACTCGACCGCGACGAGGACCCGGTCGACGCGGTGGTGTGCGCATACGTTGCGCTGTTTTGGTATCACCGCCCGGAGGACGTGACGCTGTACGGCGATTTCGCGACCGGTTATATCGTCACGCCGACGCTGCCGCCCGATGCAGCGCCTGCCCGCCGTCGTCGCTCTGCGCCACAGCCAGACAACGACGACCTACGTGCGCGGGTGGCTCACGTCGCTGCACTTCTCGACGAAGCGCAGCGCGGGTTGACCGCGATCCGCCGGCAGCTCGACGGCTAGCGCGTTGCGTTAAAGACTGGTGTGAACGGCTAATTCAGCTGAGGCGGAATCACACCTGCACGGGTCGCCGGTCGAACGGCGCCACCGCGTCAATGACATCAATCACAGTCGACCGCGCGACAGTGCGTGGATCCTGGCGGTCGTCGACCAAGGCGGAAACCACTG
>DASYAG010000006.1:0-61351 GCA_036501485.1 Acidothermaceae bacterium
GCACTGGCAGCAGGTGTGGGGCGACATCAAGCAGTGGACCGGCGACGCGATCCACCCAATCCTGAACCTGTTCGGCGACATCAAGTACGCCTGGTTGGCGTTCGTCGGGATCATCACAGGCGGGCAGACCGGCTACTTCGACGCCTTCAGCAAAAACATGGGGTTCCTGATCCGGCCGATTACCGACGTCGGCATGGCGATCCGCAACACGATCCGCTTCTTCGAAGAATTCCCGGGCGAAGTCGAATCGGCCTTATCGACATTCGGTTCCGGTGTTGTTCACGAATTGCAGGCCTTTCCTGGTCAGCTACTGAACCTGTTTGAGCAGGGCTTCGAGTGGGTCATCGCAGGCATCATCGCGTTCGACATTAAGGCTGTCGAATACTTCGCGTCGCTGCCCGGGAAAGTACTCGACGCGGTCGTTAAGTTCGGGCCGGGGATCGTCGAGTGGATGGCCAGCGCGTTCTGGGCATTGGACGGTGCCATTGCGGCAGGTGTCGAGGACGCAGTGAAGTTCTTCGTCAGCATCCCCGGAAAGCTCCTGCACGCTGTTGTCGAGTTCGGCCCCGGTGTCGCCAAGTGGACGGCCGACGCGTTCGTGAGCCTCGTGCAGGTTGCGGTCGACGGCGAGATCGGCGTGACGAAGTTCTTCCTGAGCTTGCCGGGCAAAATCGTGACTGCGTTGGGTGACGCCACGAAATGGCTTTACGGCATCGGTGAGGACGTCATCAAGGGCCTCATCAAAGGCATGGAAGACATCATTCCCGACATCGCGAAAACCGCCGGGCATATCGCGTCGGGGATCGAAGGCAAAGTCAAAGGCCTACTCGGCATTAACTCCCCATCGAAGGTCTTCCACGACATCGGGCTTGGTGTCGGCGAAGGTTTCATCAACGGCCTCACCGCCAGCCAGCAGCCAGTTACGACGGCGTCGAGCAAGCTCGTCAGCGCCGCGCACGCGGGCGCGTTCAGCAATGGTGGCACGGGCGCATCCGGCGGCAGTAAGCAGCCGGTGACGATCAACGTGCAACTCGCGGGCAAGAACGTCGCACAGTTGCTGCTACCAGATTTCTATGCCCTGCAGCGGTCCGGCACGCCTCTGGCGATCACGCGCAACGGCCGACCGATCGGGGCCACGTAAATGCCCAGTCTCGGTTTGACCGCGCAAGACAATGCGCTCACCGACTTCATCGGCCGCTACACGTGGATCTCCGTGCACACAGGCGACCCGGGCGCGACCGGCGCGAACGAAGCCGCATACACATCCGGTGGCCGCCAGCAGGTGTCATGGCCTGCGGTCGTCAGCCATCAGGTCGCGTGGGTTGGGCAGCTGACGTTCCTCGTGCCGATCGGCACCTACCTGTACTACGGCATCTGGGACTCAGCCTCGGGTGGCGTGTTCGCCAACGGGCAGCTGCTGGACGCGTCGCGGCCGTTCCTTGCTGCTGGCGCTCTGCAACTGAACCTCATCATCCTCGCCGCGCAATAACCCATTCACCGAAAGAGGCCAGCTCATGGTTGACGATTCCGCGCGCCTTGCCGACGAAGTGCGCCTTCGTTGGACGCGCAATTCCCACGACCTCGCAGCGGACCGCATCGGATTGACCGGTCGTGTGACGGCGACATGTTTCGCCAAAGACGGCGCCGTACGGTGGTGCGTCGAGACGCACAACCTGATCACACAGGTTGGCGATCAGTACTTTGCGGAACGGGCCACCGGTATCGCTTCACCGCCCGGACAGGTGACTGGCATGAAGCTCGGCACCGGATCGACCGCTGTTGCGAAGACCGGCGCGGGTGCCGCTCTGACGACATACCTGTCGGGGTCCGATGTGGCGATCGACGGCGGCTTTCCCGCGTCGTCGCTGTCCGGCTCGAGTCGGCAGATCGCGTGGCAGACGACATGGAATCCCGGTGTCGCGACCACCGCGTCCACGATCACAGAGGCCGTGATCGTGATCGACGCATTGGCGAACGCGACGAGCACCGCGGCGAACACGATTGCTCGCGCGCTTTTGTCGGGCGCTGGGGCCAAGGCTGCGGGAGACACGCTTGTCGTCGTCTGGAATCACTTGGCTTTGGGCGCGTAGCTGGTGACTACGGTCGGCCAGAAGCGGTACATCACCGTCGGGTACATCACCCGCACCGTTGTGATCGCCGTCAACGACAGCCTTGGCCTGACTGACAACACGACGGCCTCGCCGACGTCGGGTGCTATCGGGGGCTGGATTTACGGCGCGAACGGCACCTACAAGCCCGGCGCGACAACGTCCGGTGTGCCGTCCGGCACGACGCTGACCACACACACCGGCTCGTACGCGGTCACCACGTCGGGAACGTTCATCTCGGCGATGCACGTCACCGGCGGCATCGACATCGAAACGTCGAACGTGATCGTGTCGCAGTGTCTGGTGAATGGGCACGCCGCGAACGGTGACTGCGTCGTCGACTGCCGCCATTCGGGGTGCGTCAACGCACTCGTCGAGGACTGCGAGATTCAGCCGCTCATCATCACGACCTCAACTAACTCGGCGATGGGCCACGACGTCACCTGGCAGCGGTGCAAGGTCCACGGCGGCACCGACGGCATCCGGTCCGCGACGAACAACCTCAGCGGCGGTGTGCAGGCCAACGGCCGGGCAAATGCCTACCTGCTCGGCAACTACGTCTATGGGCTCGCCGGATGGCTCGTCGACCCGTCACATGGCAACGGGCCCAGTCACTGCGACCCGTGGCAGCCGGAAGGCGGCAACTACAACGTCGCGATCGGCAACAACTTCCAAGGCTTCATCGACAGCACCCTTGGCCAGGGCACCGCGACGTCGGCGAACTGGAACGGCGGCAACCACGTCATCGTCGGCTCGACGACCACGAACTCGTGCATCCAGTTCAATACCAACACCGCTAAGCAGACCACCGGGTGTGTGGTGAACAACAACTGGATGAACGGCGGATATATCGCGATCAACGTGTCACTGGGCGCGGGGAACCAGGTCGATTCGATCAGCAACAACCTGTTCGGTCACGGGACGACCGGGAATCTGCAAATCAACCTGCTGAGCACCGCGAATCCGACGCGGACCGGCAATGCCTTCGATGATGGCGTCGGGACTATCGCGGTGCATCTCACATGAGTCTGTGTGGCGAGTTGTGGCCCGATGCACCCGCCCCTGACGGCACGCCAGTTACGTGCCACCTCGACCCGGATCACGGCGGCCTGTGGCACCGCTGGGACCACGAGAACCACGTCTACCCGGGTGAGGACTTCGGCGACGGGATGATCGCGTGGCACACGGAGCTCGCGAAGACGTTGACCGCCGGGAAGGAACTCACGCCCAGCGTCGTTAAGGTCGACGGCCGTCAGCGACTCATCGGCCCCATCGGATGGGTCACCCACGAAGTCGTTCCGCATCAGATGCACGTCATGTTGCGTAACAACCTGCCCGAGAAGCCTGTGCGGTGACGCAGTACGTCACCAACTTCGGCGCGATGACCGATGGCGAAGCTGTGACCCGCGCGAATATCGCATCCTCGGGATACGACTTCTACGTGCCCGGCACTGGGTCCGGGGTAGCGGTCGTCGCGGACACGTTCCCGTCCGGTGCGATCGCCGTCGAGGAAGCAGCGAACTCCGACACGTTTTGTTTCAACCTCAACGGCGGCATGTCGACCAATGGCTTGGCGTGGTCGGTGGAGTTCTTCTACAAGGGCACGATGCCGGGCAGCAACGACTACCTGTGGGATGTGCGGTTCGGCTCTGGCACCGGTAGCAGCGGCGTGCGGTGCATCATTAACTCGTCCGGGTTCCCATTCGTGCAGGCGACCGGGTCGACGATCTGGACTGGGACGACAACAAAGCTGGTCGTCGGCACGAAGTACCGCTGCGATTTCGAGCTCACGCGTAGCGCCACCGCTGGGACTGTGCGTGTGCGGTTCTACAAATGCTCCGCGCCATCGACAGTCCTCACCGGCCTCGACTCGACGGCGCTGGCCGGCAAGAACACCGGTTCGAGTGCGTTCACCGACGTGAGCTCGGGTGCAGCAGGTGGGAACACGGTCACCGGCTGCACCCGGGCTTATGGGCTGATCCGCGGCGACGACGCAACAACAACGACATGGGGCGCGCCGCCGAACAACATCACCATCGTCGTCAATGACCACCTCGGATTGACCGATGGCGCAGCGGCGACACACTCGGTGCCCGGTGGCACCACGACGATCACTGTCAATGACCATCTCGGCTTGACGGACACGGGTGCGCCGCAGACGGTCGTGCACACGATCACCGTCGCCGACCTGCTGGGTTTGACGGATGCGGCCGTGCCGTCAGGGTCGTCGGCCGGTGGTTCCAATCTGCCGATCTTCCGCGACAGCACATCAGTTTCCAGCGGCGGATCCCCCTACACCGGATCCTTCAGTATCAACGTTCCAGCCGCCGCACAAGTGGGCGACGTCGCGGTGCTGATGTTCATGCTCAACTCAACCGCGCTGACGTCAGCATCGTCTCCGGGTGGGGCGTGGACCGCACAGAGCGCCGTGCTGACCCCTTTCTACTGCTACAGCCGCGTGTTGACCGCCGCCGACCTCGGGCACACCGTCACGGTTTTCTACACGGGTAACTTCGAATGGGCCGCTGTCGTCGCATGTTGGTCGTCATGCTCGGGCGTCACTGTTGCGTCCGGCGCTTTCGGGGCATCGACGACCAACGTCGCATTGCCGTCGATCGCACCGATATGGGATCAGACCCTGATCGCAGGATTCGGTGCCATCTACGCCGCAGCCTCCACCTCGACCACTTGGACGGTGCCTGCCGGGTGGACAAATGAAGCCGCAATAGCGGCCACCCCGAACGGCATGATGATCGTCTGCGCGGATCAGGTTGGTGTCCCGGAGGATGCGTACGCCGCGTCCGGCGCTTTCACGTTCACGGCACCGTTCGCCGGCGCCGAAACTCTGGGTATCACGTTGGCGCTCGCCGGCTCCCCGGCCGCACTCGACGCAGTCGCGTCGACGTCGCTGATCGTGCATCACCTGCTCGGCACGGGTGTGGTCGCACCTGTTGGCGGGACAGGGGTGTGGCCGCAGATCGTCACGCAGGCGATGTTCGGTCAGGGCCCGAACGTTGGCGGTCCGGCTTTGCTGTGGACCGACATTTCCGGACGGCTGAAGCAGGCGAGCATTACTCGCGGCGCATCGTATGAGCTCGCGCAAGCATCCCCGGGGTCCGGACAACTACTGCTCGACAACGCCGATGCAGCTTTGGACCCGAGCAACACGTCCAGCCCGTACTGGCCGGATGTGCAAATCATGTGCCCCGTCCGGCAGTTCGCGATCCTGGGCGGCGTCGCTTACCCGATTTGGGGGGCGTACGTGTTCGGCTGGGGCCAGACGTGGGAACACGACGACTACGCCAACGTGCAAGCATCACTGGTCGACTCATTGGCCACAATGCAGGCCGGTCTGCTGCCCGTGTTGGCGTCGGCGATGCTCACCTCGAGCCCGACGCATCTGTGGCCACTGTCGGAGTCGTTGACGCAGCCCGTCGAGTCCGGTTCGGCTGTGGTGTGGCAGTTCTCCGACGAAGGCTCAAGCCAGCTGCCGCTGTTCTGCTCGTGGGCGCTTTCCGCCCCGTCCACCGATGAAGTTTTGACGACCGGCGCGACGTTGCCTGCGCGTGGCGGCCCCGGCATGCCGCTGGCCGCCGCCGATTCCAGCGAAGGTGTCGAGTTCGCGATCCCGATCACTGTCAACGGTGACACGCGGCTCACAGGTGCGGCATCCGATGGGATCAACCTGTTCCCGCAGGCAGGTCAAGTGGTGACGTGGGAAATGTTCGTCACCTGGCAGTTCGACGCCGGGCAGTTGGGCCCGAACACGGTCATCTCTGTCGACGACGGCACCGTCGAATGGTTGCGGTTCACGTTGGACGCCGCGCAGATCGTGTTGAAAGACGGCACCACAACGTTCGCGTACCCGCCCGGCCCGGACTACATGGCGACCCCGCCGAACTTCTCCGGCTTCCAGGACGGCGTCGCGCACCACATTGTCGTCACGTTGGATGCGACCGGCGGTTCGCTGCTGCTTGTCATCGCAGTCGACGGTGTGCCGAACGCGTACGCGGCCGTGTCTTCGACGGCGTTGCCGTCCGGTCCGGTCAGCAACATCAACATCGGCGGGTCAGCGTTCCAACCGTCCTACGGGACTGTCGACGTGCACGCGGTCGCGTTCTACCAGCGATATTTGGGCACTGATGAGATCGCCGACCATTGGGCCGCGTACATCGGATACCCCGGTGATTTGACCGGCACCAGGGTTGAGCGGCTGTTGGATTGGGCGAACTGGAACGCCCCTGCGGTCATCGACGCCGGCGCCTCGACGATGCAGCCCGCGTCCGGTGTCGGCGGGTCCACGTTGGCAGCCCAGATGCAGCAGGTCACCGACACCGAGTTCGGGGTGCAGTACCCGGACGCGTCGGGGAACATGGTGTTCGCCGGCCGGGGGCGGCTGCTAACCCAAACCCCGCAAGCGGTCTTCGGCGACGGCGGTGGGTCGGAGATCCCGTACGAGCCGGACATCGGCTTCAGCCTGGATGCGACGTACGTATATGACCGGGTTGCGATCACCCGCAATAACGGTGCCGTAGCAGCGTCACGGACCGCAGAGACGACGGAGTTGGTGTTCGGGAACACGCTGACGAAGACGATCTACTCCGACACAGACGAGGACGCGTTCAACCAGGCCAACTATCTTGCGGCGGTCTACTCCCAGCCGCAGGTCCGGTTGCAGACCATCACCATCGACGTCCTCGCGCTCATCACCCAAGACGACAATGCGGGCACAGCGCTGACGCAAACGTTGCTCGCGCTCGACATTTTGTCGGTCGTCACCGTGACCCGCCGCGGTGTTTCAACCTCAAGCGGCCAGTACCGCATCGAGCAGATCTCGGACACGACGACACCGGACTCGTGGCTGCGCGCCTACCAGCTGTCGCCTTTGCAGCCGGCGCCTTTGTGGGGTATCCCCGGCGATTACACCGACACGTATGGAGACACGTACTGATGACCATTGACGGTACGCACGCTGTCGGCGACCCGGGGCACACGAGCGACCACAACACGATCGACGATTTCCTGCTCGGCCTGCTCGGATCCGTCGAGGCCCCGGTAACGTCCGCGGGGACGCTGGTCGTCGGGCAGCACAATCCGTTGGATTGCACGTCGGGGAGTTTGTCGTTCGCGTTACCCGTCGGCACCCCCGGTGCGCTGCTGTCCGTTGACCGGGTCGACGGCGCCACTGCGCACACGTGCACGATAACGGGGTCGATTCGCGGTGTCGGCTCCTCATCGCTGACGCTGCTAGCACCATCAGCGACTCCGACGCACGAGTCGGTGATGTTCCTTGCCGACACGTCCGGGTCGTGGTGGCCGGTCGCGGGGCACAAGTCGAAAAGTTGGCTCGATGCCGAATATTTGAGCCGCGCCGCCGACTACGGGTATGCGGCGATGACGTGTCCACCGGACACGCTGGCGGTCTCGTCGGCGGCGATGAGTAACGCCGGGACGATCACCGGGTCGGTGATGCAACTCGCTGCGACAGCGTCACCGACGAGTCTCGACTTCTCCGTCGCGACCGCTGGCTCGGGTCTAACCTCAGGGCATTGCGGTGTCGCAGTGTTCGATTCGACGAAAACTCTGATCGGGACCGCGTTCACTGCTGACGGCGCGACCGATCTGGCGACCGCACTGACCGGTACCGGCAAGCACACCTGCACATTGACGCCCACCGGTACCGGTCTCACAAGCCTGGCGACCGGCAAACTTTACGCGGTGATGTTCCAGAACGGCACCACGGCCGCGATCCTGAAAGCCCCTGCGAACACGTCGGCCGTCAACGGCAACCTGTCCGCGGCTAACTCGAAGTACTTCACCGCCGACACCGGCCGTACCACTTCGTTCCCGACGACGCTCGGGACGTTCACCGCCAGGTCTGGCGCCGACTGGTTCGCGATCTTCTAGTCATGACCGATCAACTCGCTGATGTCGCCGACAGGCAGGAGCGCCGCCGCATGACCGATGAACCGGGGATTGGCGAACTCGGCCGTGGCCTCATCGACTTGAAAGCGGACGTCCGAGATCTCTCGGCGAAAGTCGACGGGTTACCGGCTGCGTTCGTTGAGCACGCCATCTCTCGCGAACGGTACGAGGCGGATGAGGCGCGCCGCAAAGTCGAGAAGGACACGATCCAAAAGCAGGTCGATGACATCGACGCATGGAAGCAAGGGTCAACGGCCCGCACGATGGCGATCATCGGTGCCGCTGCTGCGATCGCCACAGCGGTCGCGGCGATCGTGTCCGGCGTTCACGGCTGATGCATTCGCTTCGGGCGGCCTACGAGTGGTGTTTTGCTAATGGTGTTCCCGGCAACACTGTTGCGAGCGCGCTGTGGATCAGTGTCGGCGTCGGCCTCGACCGTCTGTTGCTCCGTCCGGCCCGCAAACGCCGCGAGCGGCTGCTTGATGAGACGCACCGGCTGCTGCACCACGTGCACCCGGAGAAAGCCGCCGAGCTCGGCCACGCGGTCCCGGACCAGTCTCGGAATGTCACGTGAGCGACTTCGTTCCCGACGATGATGAGCCGCTGGGCCTTCAGGGCTGGGAAGACGTCGGCGAAGGCGTTGTGATCCGCTATTACACGCAAGGGGACAACAACTACGTCGGTGTCGGGCTCATCGAGGCGCATCGTAACCCGGCAGGCGAATGGTGCGCCGGTTCGATCCTCTTCGACATACCTGAGAACGCCGCCTACGTCGGCTCACCGATGTGGCAGGTGGTTTCGCGTGACCCGCTGCACCTTGAGCCGTCGTTGCTGTGCACGCGCTGCCAGCATCACGGCTG
Organism: Acidothermaceae bacterium; assembly: GCA_036501485.1. Classification (GTDB taxonomy): domain Bacteria; phylum Actinomycetota; class Actinomycetes; order Acidothermales; family Acidothermaceae; genus PALSA-607. The sequence goes on from DASYAG010000006.1 coordinate 8,894, forward strand.
GATTCGCGGCGGCCGTTGGATCAATGCCTGACACACCGCACGATCCAATCGGCGCATGACGTGGTGGCGACCTAAGCGGCAAGCGGTGAACGCACCGGCCGCCCTTCCGCCGTTCCCGTCACCCGTCCCGCCCGGCGTGTTCCAGCGGAGCTACCCGCTAGACCTTGACCTCTACGAGGTCACGAACCTGCGCGAGTTGCTCTACGCAGTCGGCGGCCAAGCCGGGAAGTCGTCGCTCAGCGTCGGCCACACAGGGGACTGGACGTTGCAGATCGCGTGGAAACTCGACGCCATCCTGAAAGACGCCGAGCAACCTGCCGGGCACAAGTTGCAGCCGAACGTCCGGGCCGCCGACATGGTGCTCAACGCGAACACGTGGAAGCCCACGGTGTCGTCATGATTGGGATTGACGCGTCCGACAACAACCCGGAGCTCTCGTATCTGACGCAGCTGGCCGGTGTGTCGTTCGCGATCGTCAAAGCGACCGAAGGACTCACGTTCACCGACCCCACGCACGCCGACAAAGCCGCCCGGGCCCGCGACTGGTCGAAGCTCCTCGGGCATTACCACTTTGATCGCTCCAACGACGACGGCGCGGCGCAAGCCCGGTTCTTCCTCTCGGTCGCGAAACCGCTGCCGGGTGAAACCTGCTGGTGGGATCTCGAGACCGTCGACGGCGAACCGTGGGCGGTCGTCGCCGCCCGGGCCGCGTTGGGTCTCGCGACGATCAATCAGGAGTGCGGCGCACGCTGCGGTCTTTACACGGACCGGTATGAGCTCGTTGCTGTGATCGCCGCTGCGACACCTGCCGAGCGGACGATCCTTGAGGCTGCGCCCCTGTGGTTCGCGGACCCCGATCATCCGGCCGGTAGGCCTCTGTCGCCGTTGCCGTGGTCGTTGCACCAGTACGGCCAGCAGGGCGGCATCGACGTCAACGTCACAAGCCCGTCCTTCAACTGGGACGCGTGCGCTGTCCCGAAAACCGGTCCCGGACCGGTCCCGGACCCAGCGCCGATCCCGAATCCTCTACCGACCTCCATGGAGGGCGACTTGCTCGCAATCATCGAAACCGACGGCACCCACTGGGCAGCCACGAACGGGCTGACGAAACACCCGCTCGAGGCCACCGTCTACGCCGAGCTCGGCCTGCTCGCCGCGCAGTATTTCGACCCGCACACGTTCGTCGTCACACCGAAATGGGTGCCGGCGACGACGTGGAACGCGCTCGCGACCGTATGACGGGCCCGCGTGCGTTCGTGCTGCTGCGGGACGTTGACGTGAGTGGCGTCAGCGGTACGGGCGTCGTCGCCGAAGGCGTGATGTTCTCCGACGACACCGTCGCGCTCCGCTGGATGTCCAAGTGGCCGACGTCGGTCGTGTTTCACGACCGGGGGATCGAAGCGGTCAAAGCCGTGCATGGCCATGACGGCCGGACCCGCATCTTGTGGGACCCGAACATCGAAGGGGAATTCTTATGACTCTGCTCGCTCTCGCTGCCCTGCTGGGCACCGTCTTACCGTTGCTGATCGCCGTCGTGCAGCAAGAGAAATGGCCCGCCCGAGTCCGTGCCGCCGTCACCCTCGCACTGGTCGCGGTCGCCGCTGCCGGCCTGGTGCTGTCGAAAGGTCTGTGGCACGGCTGGAATCAGGCCAGCATCGACGCCTACGGCACAGCGTTCGCCGGGCTCATCCTCGCCACCTGGGGCACCTACAGTCACCTGTGGTCGCAGTTGGGCTTGACGCAGTGGATCGAAAAGGTCACCACGTTCACGAAGGCGAACAAAGACCTGGTGGGCGCGATCTTGGGCGACATTGGTGCGCTGAGTCCGCTCGATCGGGCGGCGATCACCGCCGCACTTGTCCCGTCGACGCAGATCTCGAGCCTGCCGCCAGTGACCGCCAGTGCGGGCAGTGCAACGTCCGCGTCACCGCTAGCCACAGTCACTGGCGTAGCCCCGACACCGCCCGCCACTGAATCCGGCTGACACCGTGGGCGATCTCATCGAAGTCGTCACCGACCTGCCGGACCGGGCCGTGCTCCTGTCGATCCACCGGCACGTTCTGCACATCCGCATCCAACTCGACCGAATGGAACTGAAGATGACCACGCAAGCCGACATCGACGCACTGACCACGGCGCTCACGTCCGACGACGCTGCGATCGCGCAGGAGATCGCCGCACTGCAGGCAGCGAACCCGAACCTGGACCTGTCCGGGCTGCAGGCCGCCGTCGCAGCGACGGCGGCGCTCGTACCGGCCGCGACCGCGCCGGTCACCGCACCGACGGACCCGGCGGCACCCGCAGCCAGCTAGACCCCGCACCGCCACAGACGATCGGCCGCCACTCCGTCAAGGGGTGGCGGCCGATTTCGTCATTTCAGGGTTAGCCGCATGTTGGTGAGCCGCCAATGCACCCCGACGTCGGCGCCCGGTACGCAGCCGAGGGCGTTGCAGCCCGTCCGGCACGTGTCGCACCGCAGGTCCTCTGCTGTCATCGGGGCGAGGCATCCCACGTCGAAGAGGACGCACTGGCACGGGTAGGTCACGGCCGTGCGAGACCGATCAGGTACACGGTCGCGAGGCGCTCGACCTCAGCGAACGACGCATCATCAAGCCGTGCCCGGTCGGCTTCGAGCATCGCAAGCTCGGCGCTCGTGCGGTCGATCGTGGCCCCTGGGATCTGTGCGCCCGGCTCGTTGCGCCACCGGTACAGCAGGGCGCGCATCTCGGTCTCGCGACGTGCCATCTCACGCCGCACCCGGTCGACCATCTCGGCGAGTTCCATGCGCTCCGCGTGACTCACCACGGCCTGGCCATGACGGATGTGTCCGTGTGTGCGGTAACGCTGCCCTCGATACCGTTCTCGAGCATTAACTCGGCGATCTGGCGACGTGCCCGGGCCGGGTCGCGCTCGTCGGAGTAACGGAGACGGATCGTCAGTCCTGTCCGGCCGATGGTCGGCTCATCGCCCGGATCGCCGATCCGGATCAGATCGGCGAGGCGTTCCATCGCAGTCTCAGTGCTCGGGCTACGCGGGAACAGTTCGATCTCGACAACGGTCGTGGTCCACTGGATCAGATCGTTCGGTGTTGGTGATGCTCCGCCAATACCACCATGCAGGGACGTGACCGGCCCGTTCGGTCGGCCCATGCCACCATCGGAGCCGACGCTCTCGGGAATCTGCGTGTAGACGATGCCGTGCATCGCAGCGCCAGCGCCGCCTTCGCCGCGGGTGAGCGCGCCGACCATAACGACCGTCGCCGGGCCGTAGTTGCCCGCGACTTTGACCCACGACTCGGGTTCGTGAACGCTCCGCGCGCCCGTGACGAAGGGCAGCCAATACCCCTCGGGATCGCGCGCCCAGCCCCGGTCGAACGCATCACGGACGATCGTCCCGATCGGGGGTTCCGGGTCGCTCGCTGTCAAAACGTCGCCGAGCTCCATGCGGTCTAGGGTGCCACCCAAGATGTCAGGACGACGCCGGCAACAACTGGCGAAGGAGTTCGTTCTGCGCTTCAATCGCTGACGCGATCCGGTCGAGCCGCTCGTTCGTCTCGCCCTGACCTTTCTTCGCCTGGTTGAGGATTGCTGACTCGGTACCCATGCCCATCGGATTCGACCCCTCTCGCGTGCTTATGAGAGTAGAGCGCGCAGTGGCCCGGGTGATACATCCGTTCGGCCGATGCGGCGCGCCTGCCGATTTGGGCCCTATGTGGGCCCTAACGTCGAAGCGTCAGGCCATTGGTACTGGTAGATCAAGTGGGCGTTGCAGGGATTGAACCTGCGACCCCTTCCGTGTCAGGGAAGTGCTCTCCCGCTGAGCTAAACGCCCTTCTTGTCGAACCGTTCGGGAACTACCGCGTGCCGAGCCCTGCAGCAACACCAACCGAGGGGTGGCGTCGACGAGGCGGAGGCGGGAATCGAACCCGCGTACAGGGCTTTGCAGGCCCTTGCCTAAGCCACTCGGCCACTCCGCCGGCGAACCACGGACGACCAACCGACCGAGGCCCTGTTGACGCCGTCGGCGCCTCCGAGCGGACGACGGGATTCGAACCCGCGACCCTCACCTTGGCAAGGTGATGCTCTACCAACTGAGCCACGTCCGCGCGAACCAGTGCACGTGCCCCGGCTGCGTCCTGCACTCTAACCGATGCCGCGGTGTGGAAGCATGCGGGCGTGGTGTCCCGCGCTGATCCGGTGCCTGAGTCGCTGCCCGTCGACGAGCGCTGGCCCCGCGCCGGGCACTGGCTGAGCGCCGGCGCCGGGCGGCATCCGATCGACCTGGCGGTTCTCGGCGTCCCGACTTTCGCTCGATCGCTGAACAAGGCGGGCACGCACACGACCCCGGCCGCCATCCGTCGGGCGCTGCATCACTACACGACCTGGTGCGCGTCGCGGCACGTCGATCTCGCCGACCTGTGGCCGTGGGACATGGGCGATGTCGACGAACCTGATCGAGACGACGGAGCTTTCCGTGTTCAGGCTGCCGTGAAAACCGCGCTGGCCAAGGCGCGACTTCTTGTCACGCTTGGTGGCGATGGGTCGGCGACGGTGCCGACTGCTCAGGGCCTCGACCTCAAGCGGGCCGGCCTGGTTGCCCTCGATGTCCAATACGACCTTCGGGACGGCGTGCGGAACACCTCCGCTCTGCGCGCACTGTTCGACGCGGGCCTGGAGGGCGAGCGGGTCAGCCACCTGGGCGCGGCCGACTGGGCGGTCTCCCGTTCGCACGCCGAGGAGGCCAAGGCGCGCGGCATGACGCTCTACCCGCGCAGCGTCGTCGAGGCGCGGGGGATTGCGTCATGCATGTCTGCGGCCCTTGATTTGGCCGGTCAGAGCGGCCCGGTTCACGTCTCGTTCGATCTGTCTGTTTGTGATCGCGCCGTGGCACCCGCTTGTCTCGACGCCGTGCCGGGAGGCCTGCGCGCCGCGGAGTTGCTGGCCGCCGCGTTCGCCGCAGGCCGCGACCCCAACGTCAGAACGGTCGACATCGTCGAGGTCGATGCGACCGCTGACGCCGCCGACTTCCGAACTGTGCGACTCGCTGCCCTCGTTGTGTTGGAAGTTGCTGCCGGGCTGGCGCTGCGACCCCAGGCATGACCGCTCACACATGACCACCGGGGCCCTCGCGTACATCGATGGCCGGCTCGCCATCGGGCTCGTCGAGGTCAGGCACGACCTCGCTGCTCTCGACGAGCCTGGCTTCTGGGTTGTGGTGGTCAGCTTCGAAGGCGACGTCACGTGCGCGCGCTTCGCCGACGTCACCCCGGGTCCGCTTCCTACAGCTGCGTGGTCTGGTCCGCGACACGACGAGTGGACCACCTCGTTGGATCGCGCCAGCTATGTCGAAGGCGTCGACACGATCAGACGGCTGATCGAGGACGGTGCGGTCTACCAGGTCAACTTGTGCCGCGTGCTGTCGGCTCCCAGTGATGCCGCGGATCTGACTGGGCTCGCCACGGTGCTCGCCGCGTCGCATCCGTCGCGCTACCCGGCGCTGATTTCCTTGCCAGAGATAGGTATCCACGTCTGCTCAGCGAGTCCCGAACTGTTCTTGTCGAGAGCGCAGGTCGATGGTGCAGACGTCATAGCGACGCAGCCGATCAAGGGCACTGGCCGTACCGCGGCAGACATTTCGGAGAAGGACCGCGCAGAGAACATCATGATCGTCGACATGGCCCGCAACGACCTCAGTCGCGTCGCGTTGACCGGCGGGCTCGACGTCCCGGCACTGTTGCAGCTCGAGGAATACCCAGGACTCGTACACCTGGTCTCGACCGTTCGAGCGACGCTTGCGCCCGGTGTTAGCTGGACGGAGATCTTCGCCGCGACGTTTCCGCCCGCCTCGGTCTCCGGCGCGCCGAAGTCGAGCGCGCTACGCATCATTCGCCAGCTCGAGCCGGTTGCCCGCGGGCCTTACTGCGGCGCGATCGGGTGGGTCGACGCGGATCAGCAGACAGCTTCACTCGCGGTGGCCATCAGGACGTTCTGGCTGGACGCCGGTCAGCTGCGCTTGGGGACGGGTGCGGGCATCACCTGGGGCTCAGACCCGCAGGCGGAATGGGCGGAGACGGAGTTGAAAGCCGAACTGCTCGTCAGGCTGGCGTCGCGCCGTTGACGTAAGGGCTAGGAGAACAGGCTCTCGAGCTCGCGGTCGACGTCGACAAATTCGGATTCGTGGCCGACGGGGACGATCCGCTCGATGCGGGCCATGAAGTCGGCGATCGCGGGGCGGCGAGTCTCGAGAACGGCCTTGCCTGAGGGGGAGCAGAGCGCGAGGAAGACCGCGCCGGCGCGGGGCCAGACCTTCACGTCACCATCGCCCACGGCTTCCCAGAGACCCTTGTCGAGCAGGTCTCGGGCGAAGGTCCATTCGATCTGGTTCGCCCCGGCGTCAAAGCTCACCGAGACGGCGAAAGGGTCGCCCGCGTCGTACCGCAGATGCGCATCGACCTTGACTGGATCGTTGTCGGCGAGCACGACGCTGAACTCAAGGTCCAGACTCACGTTGTCGGTCCGCACATCGACCACCTGTTCTCGCTCCTGGTGCCTGTTTCGTGCATATTCGTTCGGTTACTGGTCTTCAGATGGGCACCCGAAGTCGCGCTCCGTGACGCCCATTACTCTGTGTGATCTCGGGGTCGCGGAGAGCACTGACACAAAGATCCCCTGTTATGCGCGCTTCTAACCTGTTCGGGCGAACCAGTCACAGGAAATTCCCAGCCTGGGCTCCGCGGGTCGCCCGTGTAGAGTGACGCGCTGCTGGGGCGCGTAGCTCAGTGGGAGAGCACTGCCTTCACACGGCAGGGGTCGCAGGTTCGAAACCTGCCGCGCCCACCAGTAAACGGGCAGGTCAGAGGGCCTTTTCGCAAGGCTGTCAGATCCCTGTCAGTCCGACCCGGCGAAGACCGCGTCGTCGCCCAGGCCCTCAGGACCCATGGCCAGGTAGCCGCCGTCGATCGCAAGTTCGGTACCGGTGATGAAGCTGGCGCCATCTCCGAGCAAGAAGGTGATCGGCTTCGCAACCTCGATCGGGTCGCCGAGCCGCCGCATCATCGCGAACCGCCCCCACAACGGCTCCCACTTCGCGCGGTCGTCGGCGGCGGCACGGGCAAGCTCTCTGGTCCATATCCAGCCTGGTGCTACGGAGTTCACCCGGATCCCAGACGGCGCAAGGTCAAGGGCTTGGCACCTGGTCATCGAGGTGATCGCGCCCTTCGTAGCGTTGTAGGTCCAGCGGTTCGTCTGCGCAACGCGACCCGACACGCTGCTGACGTTGACGATCGCGCCACCGCCGCGCTGCACCATCCAGGGCACGCAGGCGGACACCATCGCGGCCATTCCTCGGACATTGACGCCGAGCGACCTGTTCCAGTCATCGTCTGTACCGTCGGCGCCCTTGGCGATGAAGCTGCCGGCGCTGTTGACGAGATAGTCGATGCCGCCTAGTTCGGCCGCAGCCGCAGCGACTGCGGACACGCAGTCGCCTGACCGGCTGACGTCGACCGGTAGGGGCAACATTGTCGCGCCGGCACCCCGCAGGCGTTGCGCCAGGGTGCTCACCGTGTCGCCCTCCCGGTCGACGATGGCGACCGCGCAGCCCTGCGAGATGAGTTCCTCGACGACGGCGAGGCCGATGCCGTTGGCCCCACCTGTGACGACCGCAACTTTGCCGATCACGCGATCACACCGCCTCGAAAGCGATCGAAGTTCTTCGGGTCGTACAGCGGCACGATCACATCGGCTGTGTCACGAACGCGGTCGTAGGTGTCGAGCGCTTCCCAGATGTTTTCCGAGATGCCGATTGGATGCGCTTGCTCGACGTTCTCCAACCAGAAGTAACTGTCCGACATCGTGACAACGCCTTGGGTCGTATCGACCTCGACGGCGAGCGACGCTCGGTGATGGACGCCAGACCACCACGTACGCACACCGGGGACTACTTCGTCCTCCTCCTCGAGCAGTCGGAGGCGGCCGCGTTCGGAGGTGACGAGGGGTGTCAGGATGTGGTCCGGTATAGATGTGTGTCGCGTGTCGTGCAAGACCGCACGACCGGAATGGAAGTGATCCCATCCGCGACGGCTGACGCAGATCTGGGCGGCCGTGAAGTCGAGCAGGTTGGAGATCGTGTAAAGCTGCAGCGGCGTGAGGATCACGTGAGTGATCTGGGCTGGCGCGACGCCCAGGCCGTCGAGTTGTTCGAGGATGTGCTTGCCCGGCTGCTCATCCATCGCCGCACGAGGGCCGAGCAGCGCGCGCCAGCCGGCGTTCATCGGCTCCAGATCCTTGGCCGGCCCAGTGTTGACGAGGATGAGGGAATCGGGTCCCTCGATGAGCGCCACCTGGAAGCAGAGTGGATGCCAGGAGTCGAAGTCCTTCATCCAGAAGAGTTCAGGCCCCGGAATCTCAGACCGGCCGACGTCGATGAGCTTGATCGTGTGATTCGTGGTCATGAACGATCCCTTCTGGTCGCACTGGATCAGACAGTGCAGTGGTCAAGCTCGGGTGTGGTGCAGTCGATCGGGCGACAGTGCTGGGGCCGCCATCCAGTTCTGGGCGAGCTCAGTTCGAAAGTTATGGCTGCCGGGGCCGATCTCCGTTGTCTCTTCCTGTCCGGGCATGGCGATGGTGGCTCGTGCGTGCGGTGGCACTCGCACACTTAGTTCAAACTGCGGCGCTTCGTAGTCCCAGCGCACACTGAACTCGCCAGTCGTTGTCTGGTGAGACGCAGCGACCCAGCTCAGTCTCGGGTCGGGATGAGGGCGCACGAGGCAATGTCGCCAGCCAGGTCCGTCGCGCATCGGCGTGATGCCGGCGACGTAGCGATGCATCCATTCAGCAACGCTGCCGAGCGCGTAGTGGTTGAACGAGTTCATGCGCGGGTTGTGGAACCCGTACTCCGTCGTCCAGCCGTCCCATCGTTCCCAGATGGTGGTGGCACCGTTGGCAACCATGTGCAGCCAGGACGGCGATTTGTCGGCGAAGAGGAGGTCGTAGGCGCGAGCGCTTCGGCCGGCATCGGACAGTGCGGGGCAAAGAAAGCGGCTGCCGTGGATGCCGGTGGTCAGGTGGCCAACGCGATCTATGGCGGCAACGAGATTGTCGGCAGCTCGCTCGCGCAACTCCGCAGGGATCAGGTCGAGATGCAGTGCCATCGCATAGCCGGTCTGGGTGTCGCCATCGACGCGGCCTTCGTCATCGACAAACTCCGCAATGAACGCGGCCCGAACATCGGCCCACAGTGCACTCAGTCGCGCGGCGTCGGCGGTGTGCCCGAGAGCTTGCGCCGCGTGCGCAACAACCTCAACACTGTAGGCAAAGTAGGCAGTGCCGAGTAGATATCTCGGCGTCGCAGTGCCGAAGTCGAGCCAGTCGCCGTAGTTCCGACCCAAACCGCGGGTGCGGATCAACCCGGGGCTGTTAGCGACGAGACAGTCGACCCACCGCGACATCGATTCGTAGTTGCGCGCGAGCTCGTCGGTCGATCCGTAGCTGAGAAACGCGATCCAGGGCACGATCGCGCCAGCGTCGGCCCAGCCTGGTGCACCGTCCTGTTCCAGCCCGGCCCTCGGTGCGACGTCGGGGAACGCCCCGCTCGGTGTCTGCGCATCGCGGATGTCTTGCGTCCACTTCGCCAGCACGCCACCGAGGTCTCGGAGGTAGACAGCTGACGTCATGATCAGCTGTGCGTCGCCAAGCCATCCGAGGCGTTCATCGCGTTGCGGACAATCGGTCGGAACGTCGAGCAGGTTGCCGCGGATTGTCCAGTCGACGTTCTCGTTCAGTTGCGAGAGCTCTGGGGACGAGCAGCTAAAGGTGCCGATACGTGCGACGTCCGTGTGCAGTACCAGCGCGTTGACATCGGCGGGATGCAACGTGCCGGGGTAGCCGGCGATCTCGGCGTAGCGAAAGCCGTGCGCGGTGAACTCGGGGCGGAACTCTTCGGAGCCCCCGGCACAGACATAGATGTCGTGTGCGAGCGCACTGCGCAAGTTGTCGGTGTAGAGGTTGCCGTCGGGTGTCAACGCTTCTGCATGCCGCAGGTGCACGCGTTGCCCGGGTGTGCCGCCGTCGATGCGGAGGCGGACGACGCCGACAAGGTTCTGCCCGAAGTCGACCACCCACCGCTTGCCGCCCATCGGCCTCACAAGCTGTGGAAGGAGCGTCTCTGTGACGGTGATCGGCGGCGCCGCACTGTAGGTGAATGCCGGGCCGTTCATATCGACGGCGTCGGCGTGCACCGGCGACCATGTCGAGTCATCGAAGTCGGATGCTGTCCAGCCGACCGGCTCGGTGCGGCCGTCTTGCATCTCACCCATCTGCAAGTCGGCATAGACGAAGCGGCCGGTCGACCGACGCCACTGCGCGTCGGTCTCGACAATGACCGTGTCTTCGTCGAGGGTGATCTCGAGGCGGGCCAGCAAACGCGGGACCTCACCCCACAGTCGACCCTGCCTGCCGCGATCGAAGCCGACGAACCCGCAGTACCACCCGTCTGCGATGACGGCGGCGATCACGTTGCGGCCGGCGACGAGAACGTCGCGTACGGCGAAGTGCTGTACATGCACGCGGGCGTTGTAGTCAGTGAATCCGGGTGCCAACACGTGGTCGCCGACGCGATGGCCGTTGACGAAGATCTGGTACAGCCCAAGCGCTGTCACGTTCAGCCTGGCGCTGACGATGTCGGCCTGTTTGAGATCGAACTCGCGACGAAGATAGGTCAGCGGCTTCAGGGTCATGGTGTCCTGCGGGCGATCCTCACCTCGACCGACCGGCGTCGCTTGCGCGGCCTCTGTTTCGGGCTTGCCGATCCAGCATGCGTCGCCCCACGGCGGGGGAGTGTCGTTTCGGGAGTGCGGGTTGGTGAGTGTCTGCGCGCTTTCAGCGGTCACTGGTGAGCAGGCTTTCCATGATCTCGGCGGCTCGCCGCTGCAGTCGGATCTTGGCGGTGTCGGAAACGTACGCGGCGTGCGGCGTGACCATGGTCGACGGATGCTGAACAAGCAGCGCAGCGTCGCCACTCGGTGGTTCTGAACTCAGTACGTCGAGGGACGCGAAGCCCAGCGTTCCGGTGTTCAGCGCGGCAAGCAGGTCGTGTTCGTTCACGAGCCCACCGCGCGAGGTGTTCACCAAGTGACCACCTGGACCAAGGGCTGCGAACACCTGCGCGTCGGCGATTCCCTTCGTCGCAGGAAGCATCGGAACATGCAGGCTGAGATGGTTCACCGCAGCAGCTAGGTCGACGAGTGTCTCGACCCGCTCAATCCCGTCGGGCCACGACGGCGCATAGGGATCCCAGCCGAAGACCGGGTGCCCGAGTTTCGCGAAGTGGGTGGCGACCACCCGGCCGATCCGGCCAACGCCCGCAACCCCGACAGGGTCGTCCGACGGAGCCTTGGGAAGGTCGACGCCGTCGAGATTCCAGTGCCCTTCCTCGGCGTTTCCCGCGTAAGCGACGAGGCGTCGTGCGCGGGCGAGCACGAACGCAACGGCGTGTGCTGCTACCTCGTCGATGCAGTAGTCGGGCACATTGGCAACCGTGATGTTGCGTGCAGCGGCCGCATCGAGGTCGATGTTGTCGAGCCCGATCCCGTAACGCACGAGCGAGGTGAGTTTCGGCAGCTGAGCTAATAACGAGTCGTCGATTCGCGCCCATTGCACGAGCAGCCCGTCGGCGTCTCCAGCAACACTGATGATGCCTTCGGCGTCGGCACTCGTTGCGAACCGGACGTCATGATCACGAAGCACCTGGCGCTCGATCGAGCCGTCGCCAAGATCGCTGTCCGTCACAACGACGATAGCCACAGCTGCCTCCCTACCTGTATGATAAGTCTACGAGGTTCGAGACTTCAAGGCAGCTAGGCGACCTACAGGAGGGCACCATGCGCGCGCTCGTTTTGGCGGAGTTCCGGCAGATGGAGTTGCGCGAGCTCCCCAAACCTGTGGTCGCTTCGGGTGAAGTGTTGGTGAGGGTTGCGTACGTGGGTATCTGTGGCACCGACCTCCACGGCTACACCGGTGCAAACGGACGACGAGTGCCAGGCCAGGTGATGGGCCACGAAGCCTCGGGCTGGATCGCAGCCGCCGCGCCACTCGGGTCGTCGTCGTCCGACAACGTCGGGCAGGCGGTGACGTTCAATCCGCTGATCAGCTGCGGCCACTGCGCCGCATGCAACGCAGGGCACGAGCAGTTGTGTGAGAACAGGCGAGTCATCGGCGTTGACCCGACGATCGTGTCGGCATTCGCCGAGTACGTCGTCGTGCCAGCGAAGAACGTGCATGCTTTGCCGCCCACTATGCCGCTCGACCACGGTGCCCTCGTCGAGCCGGTTGCGGTCGCGCTGCACGCTGCACGTCGAGGCAACGTGTCGGCTGGCGACTCCGTGTTGATCCTTGGTGGTGGACCAATCGGGCAGTCCGCGGTGCTAGCCGCGCGCGCGAGCGGCGCGGCACGCGTCGCCGTAAGCGAGATTGATGCCGGCCGCCGAAAGATCTGCGAGCGACTCGGCGCGGACGCCTTCGATCCGATGTCGGGCCCGCTTGCAGCCCAGCTCCTGACGCGATGGAACAAGTTGGCCGACGTCGCGATCGACGCAGTCGGCATCGGGCCCTCGATGCGCGACGCGGTCGATGCGATCCGCAGCGGCGGCACCGTCGTCCTCGTTGGCATGGGGGCAACCGCGTTTGAGCTGTCGCCCTACCCGATCACGACGGCTGAAAAGTCGATGGTGGGCAGCTATTGCTACGCGTCGTCCGACTTTGCCGATGCGGTTCAACTCGTGGCCGACTATGCAGGCGACGTGGCCGAACTCATCGCTTCGCGCGTGCCACTTGTTGATGCACCGGGCGCATTCGAGCGACTTGATCGCGAGGGCGATCTGCCCGGCAAGGTGCTGATTCAGCTCGCCGCCAGCCGCTAACACTGCAACGGGTTGGTAACGGTTGCAGGCCCTCTGTTCCCGCACAGGTCATCATGTAGTACAAGTAGTGAGGCTGTTAATAAGAATTGCAGATGACTAAGGAGACCGGCATGTCAATGAAGACGAAGCTCGGGACACTCTCGGTCGTTTCGTTGCTGTTCCTCGGGGCTTGCAGCAGTTCGAAGTCCTCGTCGAGCGCACCAACAAGCGCGCCGGCCCCCACAGCCTCGAGCGCGTCGAGTGCAGCAGCGCCTGCACCGTCGAGCGCGGCGGCACCCGTGGCGTCGAGCGCCGCAGCGCCCGCACCGTCGAGTGCAGCAGCAGCACCGTCCAGCGCGGCAGCGGCCGCCGGACCGACCGGATCCGATGTGAAGGCAACCCTGACGATCTGGACCTACGACCAGATGCAGCGCGACAACAAGATCCAGCAGGCCGAGTTCAACAAGCTCTACCCGAACGTGAAGTTCAACGTGGTGTTCATCCCGCAGGAGCAGTTCGCCAACAAGCTGATCGCGTCGGCGACGACCAAGACCGGTCCTGACATCATCTGGGACAACCCGGCCTACACGCAGGCGTTCGCAGATGCCGGCGTCGTCTACGACCTGTCGAAATACTGGAGTGCCTACTCTGACGCGGGACAGTTCCCGGCGTCTGTCGTCAACCAAGCGAACGGCAAGGTGTACAGCGTCCAGACGTATTCCAACCTGAACGCGCTCTGGTACAACAAGACCTTGCTCGACTCCTTGGGCATCGCCGTTCCGACGACGCTCGATGAGTTGCAGGCGGCGATGGCCAAGGTGAAGGCCGCGGGCAAGATCGGCATGGAGATCGCCGGTACTCCCGGCATCGAGGGTGAATGGATTTCCAAGCCGTTCTTCACCGACTGGGGCGTCACGGGCTACAAAGACCTGGGTAACCCCAACACCGAGAAGATGTTCGCCCAGGTTTCAGGTTGGGTGAACTCCGGTTACATCCCCAAGGGCGACCTGAGCTTGAGCCAGGGCGACGGTGTGACCAAGTTCGAGGGTGGCAACGTCGGGTTCTTCGTCGGCGGCAACTGGCTGATCAGTGACGCGCAGACGAAGTCGAAGTTCACGTTTGGTGTCACCGGAATGCCGAGCGGCCCCAACGGTCCCGGAATCGTCTACCTCGGTGGCCAGGCTGAAGCCATCGGCGGCTTCTCCAAGAATCCCGACCTCGCGTGGGACTTCTTGCAGACGACGTGGCTGAGCAAGGAGTTCGAGACCGCAACGTTGGCATTCGGCAGTATTCCTTCCAGGAAGGACGCCGTTCCCACCGACGCAAGCCAGCCGATCGAGGCCTACGCCAAGGCCGTCGAGCAGGGTGTGCCGATCTCGTCCGACACAGCGAACACATTGCTCATCGGAAACCTGTGGAGTGCGGTTCTGTCCGGCCAAACCAGCCCGCATGCCGGTGCTGCAACCGCAGCGCAGATCGCGAAGACAGCAAAGTAGCAACATGACAACAGCGTTGATCTCCGGCCGGGCGACACAGTCGCCCGGCCGGGGGCGTCGTCCCCGACGCAGCAGAGCTACCAGGCCGTCCGTCGCATTCGCGTTGCCGCTCGTCGCATTTCTGGGAGTCTTCGTCGCCTACCCGATGGCGAAGCTCGTCCAGATGAGTGTCAGCACCGTGAACCCTTCTACCATCCTGCACACGTGGCCGTTCGTCGGGTTGGCGAACTTCCGGCACCTCTTCGCCGATCCGGAATTCCACCGAACGGTGTGGCGCACCGTCATCTTCGCTGTCGTCGTCCTCGTCATCGGTGTCTCCGGTGGGCTGATCGCTGCTCTGTCGCTTCAGGGCCGACGCAAGTTCGGTGCCTTCACTTACGCACTGCTCGTGCTTATGTGGACACTGCCGCCGATCGTCAGCGGTTCCACCTGGAAGTTCTTGCTGTCCAACGACGGGTTTATCAATGAGTTGTTGGTCAACACCCACCTCGTGTCCCAGCCAGTGCTCTTTTTGATCGATGGCTGGTTGCCCCTCCTGAGCGTGGCATTCGCCGCTGGCTGGGTGTGCTTGCCCTTCGCGACCATCGCGTTCAAAGCGGCGTTGCTCGACATCCCGCGGGAGCGTCTCGAGGCCGCTGAAGTCGACGGTGCGGGCCCGTTGCAGCGGTTCGCCCACGTCACGTGGCCGCACCTGCGCCCGACGACGTATGTCGTGTCGATTTTGATCATGTCGTACGCAGTGCGCAGCTTCGACTTTGCCTACGTGATGACGCAAGGCGGCCCAGGCACGGCAAGTACGACGTTGCCGCTGCTCGGTTATAGCTCAGCATTCACGGCATTCAACTACTCAACCGGGGCTGCGATCGCAGTCGTCACCATCGTCGTGGTGATGCTGTTCGCGTTGCCATACGCACGCACTGTTGGGAGGCGCGAATGAGCGTCGCGAGTCGATCCCGACGCGAGACCGTTCCGCCTCGGGTGGTTTTGGTCGTGCTGTTCATTCTGTATGCCGCGCCGCTGCTGACGCTGCTCGTCACCTCGCTGCAAGGCCAGGGCACGCTGCCTTCGTTGTCACCGCACGCGCTCTTGCATCCGCACTTGTCGGCCTTCACCGAGGTGATCCATGCCGGCGCGTGGCGGTCGCTTCGCAACGGCCTGATCGTCAGTACCGGCGTCACCGCCGTCGTGTTGTTGCTCGGTGTCCCAGGGGCTTACTGGTTCGCGCGGGCGGCACCGCGCGCGGGCGGTTTGATCCTGTTGCTGCTTGTTTTTCTGCAGATGATTCCGACCGCGTCGTCGGTCATTCCGCTGTTCCCGGTTATGACGTCATGGGGTCTCATCAACCACCTCTACGGACTGATCCTCGCGAGCGCGGGCAGCCTGCTGCCGTTCGCCATCTTGTTGCTCGGGCCCTTCTTCGCTGCGGTGCCCGACTCTCTCTATGAGGCGGCGGCGGTTGACGGCGCCGGACAGTTCAATCAGTTCCTACGACTTGGGGTACCGCTGATTCGCAACGGTCTCACCACAGTCGGCGTGCTGACCTTCATGATCGCGTGGGGCGAGTTCGTGTACGCCATCAACTTCCTCAGTGGGCCTAGCCAGTACCCGGCCAGCGCCTTGATTACCCAGTTCTTGCTCCCTTACCGCACCGACTGGCCTGGCCTGATGGCGGCGAGCCTGATCGCCGCGTTCCCGGTGATCGTGATCTTCCTGATTTTCCAGCGCAGGTTGGCTTTCGGCCTCGCCTCCGGGGCGGTCAAGGGCTAAATACCCGGGGCCGTTGCGGCGAGTTCTGAACACCATGAGATCACTGCGAACGACAGGAAGGTTCGAAGGCCGATGCCCATCATCGAAGCGCGCGACGATCGGTTGGAGTTCGTCGACCGGTTCTTCACGGCGCAGTGGGACGCCGCCAGCGGTGCGTTGATACGACTCACCCGGACCGACGATGCGGGGCTGATCTTCGAAGCACCTACGGCCGCGGGTCTGCAGTTGGTCGTCGGAGGCGATCCGGCCGAGAACCGCGTGCCGGAGCCGGCTCGGCGCCCAGGTGAGCCTCTCCTGCAATCGGGCAGCTTGGTGCCACTCGCGCAGCCGCGGCCGGGGGAGGAGCCGGGCTCGCTGGTGGGCGCCGACGCGGTCTTCGATGGATCGAGCGTCGTCGACCACGGTCGCGATCTGGCCGTTACTGTCTACCAAGTCGCCAAGGGCTGGCGCTTTGGACTGACTCTTCGATTCGACCGCGTTGCGCCGCTCATTCGTTTCGACGTGCGAGTGCAGCGCGTCGCAGCCGAGGCGGAAACGTTGGACTGGGCGTTTTGGAACAGCGCAGGTTGGACGTTCGAGCCAGGCATCTTCGACGGTCTCGAATCGGAGTTGGGTTACGGCGCCGCGAAGCGGTTGAGCAGCGGCGGCACCACAGTATTCTGGCGCGAGCGCGAGTCGTTCGGTGATGGTGAGTTCGCTCGCTGGGGTCCTGTCCAGGACAGTGCGATCGCGCAGGTGATGGGCCAAGGTGATCTCGCAGAACGGCCTGCGGCCGCACCTATCGACGAGGTCACCATCGCGCTGTTTATCGGTGGGCGAGTCGAGTCATCGGTGGAGTTCGTCGGCGGCGGCTTCGTGCTCGGGTGGAGCAGGCATGAAGACATTCGAGCCGCCCGCGTCATGGAGGCCCAACTCGAGCGAGCCGGCACGTGGGCGATGCCCGCGATCCCTGCATGGGCCCCGACCTGCCACATCCTGGAAACCACGATCGGGCGGTGGCCGCAGACGGATACAGGTGTGGCGTTTGACCCGTATCCGACGACCGAGCACTTGATCGCCGATCTCGATCGCGTCAGGGAGCTCGGCTTCGACACGATCTATTTGATGCCAAGACACCCGTTCCCTGGATACACAACGGCATCGCTTACCAACCTCGCGGTTCAATACGGCGACGGCGAGGGTGCCGAAGACAGATTCGCCGCCATGGTCGCTGCCGTACACGACCATGGCATGCGAATCATCCTCGACGTGATTTTGCACGGGGTGCTGGATCAGGAAGCACTTGACCAGCAGGAAGCACGGCGCATTGCGACTGCAGTGCCGGCGCCAGCTGACGATGCGCGCCCCGCTGCCGGACCACGCACCGGCCCGTACGACTGGGACATGTACGAGCGCGCGCATGAAGTCTCGTGGCGCGCGGTTGCCCCAGCGATCCACCCGTACTGGATCGAGCACCCCGAGTGGTTTACACAGCTTCCGGACGGCCGCGCGCAGTTCACCTACACGCGCTCGTTCGATCTCCGGCACCCTGGCCTACAAGACTTCATGATTGACACGTTGGTCGGGCACGTCGTCCATGCTGGGATCGATGGCTATCGCTTCGATGCGCCCTGGTGGAACCAGCGTTGTTACCGGTGGCAGGCAGACGCCGGCTACCGGCCGAGTTGGTCGACCGGCGCCGGCCGGGAGCTGGTTTCGCGTCTGTACGCGCGGATCCTGGCTGCGGGCGGGAGCGCTTTGAGCTTCATGGAGTCGTGTGACTCCACGAGCGCAGGTAGCGCGCACCTGCAGTATCCCTACGACGAGATGCCCGTTCTGGCAGCCTTGATGGGGCGATCCGCAAACGCGAGACAGACACGAGAGCGACTGGCCTATTTGCGCGCCGTCCATGCACCAGGAGTTGTCGTTGCGCACTGGATCGACTCTCACGACAGCCTTGCGTGGGCTGCGCCCGGTCGAAAGTGGAAGCGCGAGGTCTACGGTGTCGGCGCTCTTCACGCGTCGACGTTTCTGTCGGCCATGCGCGACGGGGCCTTCATGATGTTCTCCGGCGGCGAAGCCGAGCAGGAGGAATGGCTTGCGACGTTGCTTCGGCTGCGTCGCAGCGTCGATCTGTTACGGGTGGGGCACTGCGATGAGTTGGCCGTCGGTACGGATGACGACGCGATCTTGCCAGTGCTGCGCAGCCACGGCGAGGATTGGCTTGTTGCAGTGACTTCGTGGGCCGGGGAGTCGCGTGACGTTCGGCTGCAACTCCCAGCGAGGTTCATCCCGGCCGATCCGCACGCGCATCGCCTTTTCGATCATGTCAAAGCTGAGCGTGTCATCACCTGGTCTCCCGACGTCCCAGGCCAGTTGATGCTTCGGCTGCACCCGCACGAGTCCGCACTCATCGGTTCCGTGACAAACAAGAACTGACTGAAAGGTCCTGAGTCCGATGCCCGTGATCGAGTCCAGCAACGATCGACTGCAATTCGTCGACCGCTTCTTCACCGCTGAGTGGGACGCCGCAACTGGCGCCTTGGTACGACTGTCACGCACCGCGGGCGGTGGGGCTATTTTCAACGCGACTGCGCCCGTGGGTCTACGACTGGTCGTCGGTGGTGACCCAGCAGAAAACCGCGTACCGGAGCCGGTCACTGCCGCGGGTCAGCCACTTCTTCAGTCGGGCAGCATCGTGCCCTTTGCGCGGCCGCGACCGGGGGAGGAGCCGGGCCGACTCGTTGGTGCTGACGCCGTCTTCGACGGATCGAGCATTGTCGATCAGGGCCGCGACCTGGCGGTGACCGTTTACCAACAGGAGGCGGGCTGGCGATTCGGTCTGACACTTCGTTTCGATCGGGTAGCGCCGCTGATTGGCTTTGACGTAAGGGTGCAGCGGGTGGCTGCTGAAGCTGAAACGTTGGATTGGACGTTTTGGCATAGCTCAGGTTGGTCATTCGAACCGGGGATTTTCGACGGCGTCGCCTCTGATCTGGGTTACGGAACTGCGAGACGACTGAGCAGCGACGGGACGGCGCTCTTCTGGCGCGCGCGCGAGTCACATGGCGATGGCGAGTTTGCCCACTGGGGACCCGTTCAGGACAGTTCGCTCGCCCAGGTCATGGGTCAAGGAGTCGTCGCTGGGAAGGCAGCGAGCGCTGCCGGCGATGAGGTGACCCTCGAGCTGTATCTCGGCGGCCCGGTCGAGTCGTCCGTCGAGTTCGTCGGCGGCGGGTTCTTGCTCGGTTGGAGCGAACACCACGACGCCCGGGCAGCTGACGTCATCACGACGCAGCTGGAACGGGCTGGAACGTGGGCGATGCCGGCGATTCCTGCCTGGGCGGCGAACTGCCATATTTTTGAAACCACGATCGGTCGGTGGCCCCAGACTGACGGCGGCATGGTGTTTGAGCCGTATCCCACGACGGAGGATTTGGTCGCCGACCTCGGACGTCTGCACGAGCTCGGTTTCGACACGATCTATTTGATGCCGAGGCATCCCTTCCCGAGCTACACAACTGCGTCGTTCACCGATCTCGCGGTTCAGTACGGTGACGGTGCCGGTGAGCACGACAGGTTCGCTGCTCTGGTCGCCGCCCTCCATGCGCATGGCATGCGGATCATCCTCGACGTGGTCTTACACGGTGTCCTCGATCAAGGAGCACTAGACCAGCAGCAAGCGCGGCGGCTTGCGACCGTCGGCGCTCCACAGCCCAGCCCACAAGACTGGGACATGTACGAGCGCGCGCACGAGAACGCGTGGCGGGCTGTCGCGCCGCCTCTGCATCCGTATTGGGTCGAGCATCCCGAGTGGTTCACCCAACTTCCCGACGGCCGTGCACAGTTCACCTACACGCGTGCGCTCGACTTGCGACACCCAGGCTTGCAAGAGTTCATGATCAGCGCCCTCGTCGGCCACGTCATGGATGCCGGAATCGACGGCTACCGGTTCGATGCCCCTTGGTGGACCGAGCGCTGTTATCGATGGCCAGGCGACGCGGGCTATCGGCCGAGTTGGTCGGTCGGCGCAGCACGAGAACTGATTTCACGTCTCTACGCACGGATCATGGCAGCTGGCGGCAGTGCGTTGAGCTTCATGGAGTCGTGCGACTCAACCACCGTGGGCAGCGCGCATGTGCAATACCCCTACGACGAGATACCCGTTCTTGTGCCGCTGATGGGACGATCCGCAACGGCGCGCGACACCCGTGAGCGGCTGGCTTACCTGCGTGCGGTCCACGCGCCGGGCATCGTCGTCGCGCACTGGGTCGACTCTCACGACAGCATCATGTGGCCGCCGCCCGGTCGCAAGTGGAAGCGGGATCTTTACGGTGTCGGTGCGCTTCGGGCCGCAACCTTCCTCGCTGCTATGCGGGACGGCGTGTTCATGATGTTCTCCGGTGGCGAAGCCGACCAGGAGGAATGGCTGCAGACCTTGCTACGACTTCGCCGCGAGCTCGACGTGCTGCGGGTCGGCCACTGTGACGAACTCGCCATCGACACGCCTGACGACGATATTCTGCCGGTGCTTCGCGACCACGGTGACGAGTGGCTGGTTGCGGTGAGTTCGTGGGCCGAAGACGCGCGCGATGTACGGCTGCAGTTACCGGCACGTCTTATTCCGGCTGGTGCTCCGTTGCCCCGTGTGTTCGATCACACCAACCGTGAACGTGCCATCACGTGGTCGCCGGAGACGCCAGGCCAGTTGATGCTCCGGCTGCACCCCCATGAGTCCGCCCTCATCGGACCTGTTCAAAGAGAAGGTGTCTGACATGCCACGTGCACTCATCACTGGAGGGTTGGGGGCGATCGGTGCCGCTACCGCGCGCCGACTCGCGCGCGACGGTTGGGTAGCCGATCTGGTTGACCTCGCCGACGAGGCGACACCCGCGCAGGCCGAGATGATCGCGTCGATCGGTGCGACTTACACAAGACTCGACGTTACCGATCACGATTCGGTGGCGTCCTACCTTGACGCGTCGGCGCCGTTGGATGCGGTCATCGGAGTGGCCGGCATCGGCGACACCGCTCCGTTCCTCGAGCAGACTATGACCGGTTGGCGCCGCGTGTTCGAGATCAACCTGGTGGCAAACATGTTTCTGACGCAGCAGGCCGCGAAGCGTTGGATCGCAGCAGAAAGCGGCGGCGCCGTCGTCCTCGTCACATCGTGGATCGACCAACGTCCCTGGCCCGGCACAGTTGCCTATTCGGCGGCAAAGGCGGCGCTCAGTCAGATGGCAAGATCCGCCGCACTTGAACTTGCGCCGTACGGAATCAGGGTCAACGTCATAGCTCCCGGTGTTCTCGGCGAAGGCATGGCAGGCGAGGAGGCCAAACGCGATCCCGAATATGCGCGGCGGATCGCCACGTCGGTTCCGCTAGGGCGGTTGCAGACGGCCGAAGATGTTGCTGAGGGCATTGCCTTCCTGGTGGGGCCGGGTGGGCAGTACATGACTGGCGCCCGGCTCGTAATGGACGGTGGCACCACTTTGGTCAGCGGCGCCGGCGTGCTGGGTCGCTCGTGACGACAATCGAGACCGACGCGAAAGTCGTTGCGATCGAGACGCTGCGCGACCCTGAGCATGCAGAGTTTCTGTGGGTGCGCATTGAAACGGATACCGGTGTTGTGGGCCTCGGCGAGACTATGCCGAAGCCGCTGGCGGTCGAGGCGGCCGTGCACGATCGGCTGGCTCCCCTCCTATTAGGCAGACCAATCTCACCCGAGCGATTTTGGGCAGAGTCTTTTCAATCGATCTCGTATGCCGGGTACGGCGGTGCGGAGATGCGGGCACTGTCTGCGGTCGACATCGCTTTGTGGGATGCATTAGGCCGGATCACCGGAGTGCCGGTTCACACTTTGCTCGGCGGCCCTGTGCGCGATCGAGTTCGCGTCTACAACACGTGCGTTGGGTACGGCGCTTACCCTGATCGCGAGCGCTTTTTCGACGACCCCGCAGGACTTGCCCGCGACCTGGTGGCCGAAGGCTACGGGGCCGTAAAGATGGCTCCATTCGACGACTACTCGGTCGCATCTCTTGGTCAACACTTCGACTCGGCCGACCTCGCCGAGGGGGTCGCCCGCATTGCAGCAATGCGGGACGCCGTCGGTGACGCCATCGAGATTGCAATCGAAGGTCACTCGTGCTGGAACCTGCCAAGTGCAATCCGGATCGCAAAGGCGCTCGAGCCTTACCGGCCGTTGTGGCTCGAAGACATCTTGCAGGCGCGGTCACCGGTCGCATGGGCGCAACTGCGAGAAGCAACGACGATTCCAATATGTGGCAGCGAAAGGGTCTTCACTCGATTCGACGCCATCAACTACCTGCAGGTAGGTGCGTGGGACTACGTCAATCAAGACGTCGCGTGGACGGGCGGAATTACCGAGTTTCGCAAGGTCGCCGCCCTCGCGGAGACGTTTGAACTGCCGGTGGTACCGCACAACTGCCACGGACCTGTAGCCGCGGCGGCCACGATGGCAGTCAGCGCAGCTGTCTCGAATATCGCGTGGACTGAGACCGTGCGTTCGTTTGAGCGTGGCATCCACCCCGACATCGCCGTCGGGGGACCGACGACCGACCGCGGATACGTCATTCCGTCAGAGAGTCCCGGACTCGGGATCGAGTTACTTGACTCGTTCCTGTCGCGCTGCCTGACCCGTCGGACCACCGTCGAGATGGTTGGGCGGGCGGGTGGCTGGGCGTTGGGAGACCCGTGGGCGAACGGCGTTGACGACGGGATGTGAGCGCTTCGAGCCGGGTTGGAGGCGGAGCCCTTCGGCGGCTTGGGTGAGATGGTCCTTCATAGCGGTCGCCGCACCCTCGGGGTCGTGATCCTTGATGCGGTCGAGGATGGTGGCGTGCGCCTCGACGATGGGCTCGACACCCCTGCCAGATTTCGTCCAGCCGAACCACGCGTGCTTGCGGAGTTGAAAGAGCAACGGCGTGATCGCGTCGATGGTGAGCAGCACCATGTCGTTGTTACTTGCACGCGCCACCTCGCGGTGAAAGGCCTGGTCTGCTTCATGCAAAGTGTCATCGGTCGATGCTTCGCGCAGAGTCTTTAGTCGTTCTTCGATTCGTTTGATGTCGTCGTCGGTGGCACGTTCGGCCGCGAGGCGGGCTGCACCGACCTCGACAACCTCGCGGTATTCCTGCAGGGCTTCGAAGTTTGCACCACCGACCGCGAACCGGAGCCAAAGCAAGCGCTCCAGCTGACTCGAATCGGGCATCGTGACAACTGTTTCGCGCCCCTGCCTGCGCTGCAGTAGACCTTGGCCAGCGAGCTCGGCTATTGCTTCGCGGACCACAGTGCGGCTGACGTCGAGCGCCTCTGCCAACTCAGCAGTCGAAGGTAGCGCGTCGTTCTCCTTCAGGCCGCGCTGCTCGATGAGTTGTATGAGTTCATCGACGGCCATGTCGGCGAGCGAAACGCGCCGCAACGGACGCGTCATCGTGGCCCGCGGACGCAGCTGGGCCAGTAAAAACTCATACTCTTAGCATATAGGTCCTCCCGCACGGTTCGACGCACAAATGAGTGTCATTGAGTAGTGTTAGGCCCCGGACTGCCTGTATGATAAGTAGGTTCCCAGATACGACGGGGTGAGGGTGCGATGCTCGAACCGGTTGCTCGCGGTGCCGACCTCCTCGACACGATGAGGTCGCAGGTTCCGGCTGGGGCCGTCGGCGTCTGGCCGTTGGGCCAATCCGGCATGGTGCTGCGGTTCGCCGAGGCAACGGTGTTGGTCGATGCCTACTTGTCGAACCATTGCGAGGCGGCGCTGGCCCGGCCTTTCGACCATCGCCGCCTTACATCCGCGCCGTTTGACCCCGCACAGTTCACGTTCGCGGACGTCATTGCCTGCTCGCACGACCACCTCGATCATCTCGACGTACCGACGATCCGTTCCCTTGCCGACGCGTCACCGAACGCCATCTTGGTGCTGCCACTGCACGCGGTACCGACAGTGCTGGCGCTCGATTGGCCGACCGGTCGCGTTATAGGCACCCGCGCTGGCGACGTCATAAAGATTGCCGGCCTGACGATCACCGCGTTCGCAGTGCCACATGAGACCTATGACGACGATCCGGTCACCGGCCATCCGTATCAGGGTTACTGCTTCGCTGCGCCGGATATTTCGGTTGCCCACGTGGGGGATTCGCGCGCAGACGACGCACTCCGCTTGGTACTGGCGCAGTTGCACCCTGACCTGTTGTGTCTGCCCATCAACGGTCGCGACGAGATGCGGGCCGCGATGGGCTTCGCCGGCAACATGACCGCAGAAGAGGCGGTCGAACTCGCCGCGGCTGCCGGGGTTATTCAGGTGCTGCCGATGCACGACGACATGTTTGCCCAAAACATCGACCACGACGCTCGTTCGCACTTTGTTGACGCGATGCGGGCACGCCCCGACATGACGATCGTCAGGCCGGCAGTCGGTGACGTCGCTGTTGTTCGCCGCAGAACTTTTGATCCCGGTACACGAACGTCTGATCCAAGTACACGAACGTCTGATCCAGTTACACAACGAGGAGAAACGGCCGCATGACGACCCTTCCGACACAAGATACCGACCGGTTCGACGCCGTGCGGGTGAGGTTGAACACCCCCCTCATCGGAGACGTCCTTGACGTCCTAGGTCGACGGCACCAGTTCCTGCCGCCCGACATCCGTCCGCTCGTGAGCTCGATGGTGCTCGTCGGGCGGGCCATGCCCGTGCTCATCGCCGATGTGTTCGGAGCCCAGACTCATCCCTTCGGGCGGCTGACGGAAGCACTCGACTCGCTGCAACCCGATGAGGTGTACCTAGCGCGCAGCGGCCGGATGGAGTGCGCAGCCTGGGGAGAGATCCTGACCACAGCCTCGCGCACCCGCGGAGCTGCAGGTGCGGTTATCGACGGATATCACCGCGACACCGGCAGTGTGATCGCGCAGAACTGGCCGGTCTTCAGTCGCGGTTGTTACGCCCAGGACGCCGGCGTCCGCGCGTCGGTTCTCGACTTCCGCATTCCGATCGAGGTCGGCGGCGTCACGATCAATCCGGGTGACCTGGTCGTTGGTGATGTCGACGGCGTCGTTGTGGTGCCGAGCGAGATCGAGGCCGAGGTGCTTGAGGGGGCGCTCGAGAAGGCGGCCGCAGAAAAGCTCGTTCTTCGCGCTATCGAGGCGGGCATGAGTTGCACCGAGGCGTTCATCACCTACGGTGTTCTCTGAGCTTCTGGAACCCCACGATTCACACCACGAGATTTGCGCTCCAGGAGGGATTGACTCGCCGTGAGCGATGCGGTTGATCGGATCGTCGCTGCGCGAGTGGTGCCGGTCGTCGTGCTTGACGATGCCGCCGCAGCCGACCCTTTGGCGGAGGCGCTCGCCGCCGGTGGCCTCGCGATCGCCGAGATAACGTTTCGTACGCCGGCGGCCCACAACGTGCTGCGGCGCTTTGCTCGCCACGAATCCATGCTGGTTGGTGCGGGCACCGTGGTTCGGGCGGATCAGGTCGACCAGGCCGTGGACGCGGGCGCACGGTTCATCGTGTCGCCCGGGGTGAGCGGCGCAGTGATCAATCGTTGCGCTGAGCTTGCGGTGCCGGTGTTCCCGGGAGTCGCGACCGCCACCGAGCTCATGGCTGCACTGGATTGCGGGGTCCAGGTGGTCAAGTTCTTTCCGGCCACTGTGCTAGGTGGACTCGCCGGGATTGCGGCGCTCGCGGGACCGTTTCCGGGGGTGCGATTCGTTCCGACCGGCGGCATCGGCGCCGGTGATCTCGCGACTTACCTAGCGCACCCCGCGGTGCTGGCTGTGGGCGGCAGCTGGATGGTGGCCAATTCGCTCATCGCTGCTGATCGTTTCGACGAAGTCACCAGACTCACAGCAGCAGCTGTCGAGGTGGCGCGCCAAAGTCAAGTTCCCAGTGATCGGCGTGGTGGTTAGCGATGCCCGTGTTGAACGCGCGTCCGGTCACCGAATGCCGATTCGACTTGGTTTCACTCGGCGAGGTCATGCTCCGACTCGACCCGGGTGAAGGCCGCATCAAGACGACGCGCAGTTTCAACGTCTGGGAAGGCGGCGGTGAGTACAACGTCGCGCGTGGGTTGCGGCGTTGTTTCGGCATGCGAACCGCCGTGGTCACCGCGTTGGCCGACAACGACATCGGCCGCCTGATCGAAGACCTCATCTTGCAGGGTGGCGTCGACACCTCGATGCTCCGCTGGGCACCGTTTGATGGGGTAGGCCGGACCACCCGCAACGGACTGAACTTCACCGAGCGCGGCTTCGGCGTCCGCGGAGCGTTAGGGGTATCGGATCGCGGATTGAGTGCGGCCAGCCAACTCAAGCCGGGTGACATCGATTGGCACCACCTCTTTGGTGAACTTGGCGTGCGCTGTTTTCACACCGGCGGGATTTACGCGGGCCTTTCGGAGACGACGTCAGCCGTCGTCGATGAGGCGATGACCGCGGCTCGGGCACATGGCACGATCATTTCGTACGACCTGAACTACCGCCCGTCGCTCTGGAAGTCGATCGGCGGGCCGGGACGTGCGCAGGAAGTCAATCGGGCACTCGTCGGTCAGGTCGACGTGCTGCTCGGTAACGAAGAAGACTTCACCGCCAGCCTTGGGATCCCGGTGCCCGATACGGACGCCAGTCTCATCTCTCTCGAGGTCGAAAACTTCAAGCAGATGATCGACCAGGTTGTGCACGACTTTCCAACCGTGACTGTCGTCGCCAGCACGTTGCGCGTCGCGCACACCGCAACGAGCAACGATTGGGGTGCGATCGGTTGGGCAGCGGGAAACTTCGTGGAGGCAACCCACCGCCCAGCGATGGAAATCCTCGACCGCGTCGGTGGTGGCGACAGCTTTGCGTCGGGCCTCATCTACGGGCTGCTCGAACACGACAATTTGCAGCGAGCTGTCGAGTACGGAGCAGCACACGGCGCGCTGGCCATGACCACCCCCGGCGATACCTCGATGGCCTCACTTGCCGAGGTCGAAAGTCTTATGAAAGGCAGTGGCGCGCGCGTGCAGCGCTAGTTCTCTGCCGGCGGCGTTGCCGGAAGTCGAAGAAGTCGGGCGAGATTTCCGCCGAAGATGTTGCTTCGCGCCGCAGAACCCAGCGGCGCGAGGAGCAAATCGCCGGCTTGGAGCGTCAACGAGTAAGTCTCGGCCGAACACGACACGGGAAAGTCGGAGCCCCACACGAGTCGGTTAGTGCCAAGAGCTGTCGCAAGCATCGACACGATTTGTGCAGTCTCGACTGCTGTCGTCGTGAGGCTTGACACGACCAGCGGTCCGGAGACCTTGACGAATATGTTGGGGAACTCTGCGCAGTCCAGCAGCTCGCGAACTTCTGGATCATGCTGATCGACGTTGGTGATCATGCCAAGGTGGTGGATCAGGATCGGTAGCGATGGGTTGTGCGCAGCAATCGTGCGTACAGCCGCTAGTTGATGCGGCATGCACGCGAGGCTGACGATCAGCCCGCGGTCAGCGGCGGATCGGAAAAGACCTAGCCCGTCAGGGGAGACGGCCCAATGCACCCAATCGCGGTCGTCCTCGTCCGGGTAGTGGCTGATCCCGACCACGGTCGAGTGCTGCTCCAGTAGCCGCTCAAGGCGTCCGGCCGAACCGGGCTGCCGGTAGTTGGCTGACCAGAATGAGTCGTTGTCGGCGAGCACCCGCAAGAGACCTGGGTGGGCGCGGGCGGCGGCTTCGACGTAGCCCAGGTTGTCGGACTCTGGGCCGATCTCGGCGACGACAACCAAGGCGGCGTCGACGTCGCAGCTTCGCAGCGATCGAACCAGCGTCTCGATGCGTCCGCTGTCAACAGGTTCGGGGCGATCACTGTAAGGCCAGCTCGCCCACGCGTGGCAATGCGAATCAATGAGCATCTGATGGAGATTCGGGGGAGTTCTGCGGCTGAGGTGGCCAGGCGCCGTCGGGCCAGATACCGCTGTACAGCTCGAGTTCGGTCAGCTGAAGAACCGATGTCATGCCGCCGTCAACGGTAATTGTTTGGCCAGTGATCCAGGTGCTGTCACGGCCGACGAGGAAGCTCACGGCACCAGCGACGTCCTCTGCTGTGCCGGTGCGGCGTAGCGGTGACGCAACGACATGTTGCTGCAAGAGGTCTGGGCGGCCGACGTACTTTTCCAGCCCATCGCTGTGCGCGATGATGCCCGGTGCGATCGTGTTGACGCGGATGCCGCGGGGACCTAGTTCGCTAGCGAGCACTCGGGCCAGCTGGATGATCCCCGCTTTTGCGACGGCGTAACTTCCCCATCCGGCACTGCCGAACAGCCCGTGCACTGAGGAAATCATCACGACCGAGCTGCCAGGGGCGAGATGGGAGTTTGCACCCGCGGTCACGGTTCGATAGCTGCCGAGCAACATCGCGATGTCCGCGTGCCACCGCTCTTCGTCGATGCCGAGGACGGGTCCGGTTGGTGCCCACGACATAGCGTTGTTGACCACTGCATGGATTGGACCGAATTCGTTGACGAGAGACTCCATGACGGCGCGTACTTCGGCGGTATCGCGCACATCGCATCGCCGGCTGACCGCGACCTGCCCACGGTCGCGAATAAGGCTGGCTCTGCCACTTGCGGCAACACCGTCGATGTCGAGGCAGCCGACCGCGAACCCGTCGGCCGCCAGCCGATCGGCAATCACGGTCCCGATTCCGTGGCCGGCACCAGTGACAACCGCGAGTCCGCCCACTGTCGCCTGCCCTTCGTGTTCGGCCGGTTGCAACCCGATCAGACCGCGTCCGTCCGAAATCTTCGCAGAACGTTCGCTGTGATCTGTGCGACGTCATTGTCGAATGAGTCCGTGGCCATGCTAGGGATCCAGGTGATGGAGCCGACACCGAAAACCGCACCGCCGAGCCCGGTATCGATGTAGGTGATGTCCGACCTGACGTCGGGGTTCTTGTCGCCGTCCAGCCCGTCAGTGATGAGTTGGATGTCGTCGATGATCGGCTTGTAGTAGTGGCTGTGCCCGGTGCTGGTGGCCACGACTGCGACGCGCCCAGGGGAGGACAGCTTCGGGTCGAACTTGTCGACCTCGTCGCCGGCCGCCCCGCCCATAACGAGCCCGTGGTGTCCGAACTCCTCGCCGACGACGCCGTCGAAGATCCAGTCGAACTCCGGTTGATGTCCCTCCGCGGTTCGACGGTAGCCAGGAGCTTTGCTGTCCCATCCCTGCGAGGTGATTCCTGACCCAACGATGCGGTTCGGCGCGCGGCCGCGCCTACGCCAGCCGCCGGCGTCCTCGCCGGTTGTGCTGTCATGCACCTCGCCGGGCAGGCTCTCCCAAGTAGCGGCCGACGTTAGGCCCCGCCGGACCTGAATGAGGTGTGGCCGATTCGGATCCTGCGTGGTGACCCACCAGAACGAGTTGCCCCCGAGATACATCAGGGAACCACCGCCACCAAGGTACTGCTCGATGCCATCGAGCATCTGGGAGCTGCAGTATTCGGGATGTCCTCCGGTCAGAACCACCTTGTAAGGCTCGAGCGCTTCGGCGCCACGGTCGTGCAACGTGGAGTCGGTGATGATGTCGAAGCGGCCGACCTCCTGTTCGAGCCAGGTCACCAGAAACAAGTCGGCTGCAAAGTGCCGCGGCCCGCGGACCAGCGAGCTTTGGTACTCCGGTCGCGCGTTCAGAATGGGCCGTCGAACGGTGCTCCAGGACCGGCCGGTGCCATCGAGGTGGACGTCGTAGACACAGCCTGCGAGGGCCTCGAAACGTTCAAGTTGAAAATCTCGTTCGTGCAGTTCCGCGACGATGTCGGTCCAGCCGTTTCTGATGTACACGCCTGGGTCGATGTAGACCCGTCCGTTTGCGTACGCCTGGTAGGTCCAGGTGGGCATCAAGATGGCGACGTCGCTGGTCGCCTGGCCGCGCGCCGGCACCACGAAGAACGGCACGTGATCTGTCTCGTTGCCTGAGCGGAGCCGGACGGCGTACGCGCCGGACGGCAGGCCGTCAGGGATGGTGAAAGAGGCGACCGTTGGCCAGCCGGGGTCTTCGAGGTCGTCCGCGTAGAAATGGATGGAGGTGTACTGCTCGGGTGCGCGCCGAAAGTCTGTCTCCGTGCCATCCCATGTGCGGCCAGTGACAGCGCGAGTCGGTGCGTTCACCAGTACGCCGTCCCGGCTTCTGCCGGTGAGGTCGGGCACGACCGCTGCGGCCATGTCTTGGGAAAAGTCATAGGAGAAGAGCAGTTCTTCCACCCCTACGGACGACTCGGCGATGACCGTCGGGGTGTCGACTCTCCCGGTGAATGCGTTGAAGGAAGACCACGTCCCGGTCTCGGAGCGGCGGGCACCGAGGCCGGCAACGACCAGCCGTGTCGGCGTCTCGAACAGGTCGGGAACCGCAACGCCGGTCAGCGAGTTTGCGAAGTTAGTTTCGTCGTCCTCTGGCCGATAGAAGAGTTCCTGCTTGGGGGAGATACGGCCACGGATGGCTCCACTCGCATCGACGCCAACTTCAATGTGACTCCATTTGCTGATGACGACGGGTGCATCGAGGGCAACGTCGACTCGGTCGGCACCCGAGCCCGCGACCAAATGCAACGAACCGTTCACGAGTGCGAGGCCCAGCCGTGGTGTCCCGTCCACTCCGACGAGCGCGACGATGCCCTGCGCGTCGTCTGATTCGTAGGTAGGGAAAACCCAGGTGTCGAAGGATACCCGTGCCGTGCCCGCCGGAATCTCGGCTGCGCCATCACTGATGAGGAAGGAGCCAGGTTCTAGTGGTTGCGGTCCGACCTGCGCGGCGACCGCCGTGATCGTGGGGATGAGTTCCGCCCTGTCGCCTTCGACCTCGACCCGCGTGTCGAAGGTTCGCAATCGCACCACGTCTACGGTCACTGGCCCGGCTGGCCCCGCCGCATGAACGTCGACCTCGTCGCCGGCTTCGAACTCGTAGCGGTCGACGTAGCCGAGCAATTCATTGACGATCGAGTAACCGTGGGGGAGATCAGCTGACATCGTCTGCTCCATCGTCGCTTGCGATCAGTCTTGCCTGGTAAGGGGCGAAGTTCAGGCTCTCGAACTTGCTCGACGGGTCAACACCGTCGCCTGAGAGTGCGTCGCCTGAAAATGTGTCGGCGGACAATAGGTCGCGGGGCGAATCGGTGAACCAGTCATCGACCTGTACATCGCACGACACCGTCTCCCTCGACATGTTCACCAGAACGACACATTTCGCTCCCGGCCCGCCCCGCGCGACTCCGAAGATCTCGTCGCGTGAGGAACGGACGGACGCGAAATCCGAAGCACCGTGCTGAAGTTCCGGCCGTTGACGGCGGAGTCGGTGGATGGTGCGGAGGTAGTCCTCGACTCCCACTTCACCGCCGACGTAAGTCATGTAAGGGCCGCCGACTAACGCCATCACGGCGATGAACGCCTTCGTCGCATCGAGACCGTATTGCTCGCGGCGCCATTTGCTGCCGACGAGCGGCCACCACATCGTGTCGTGCGAATCGACGTGGTGCACGACCATCGAGCCCTCGGGCAGTGCCTCGTTGCGTGCGCCGAGCCAAGCTGCGAAATCGCCGCCAGAGCGAATCGGAGCAGCGCCGTGGCCACCGACCTGGGGGCGCAGCAGCGCGTCGATCAGCCAATGCTCGTCGTAGTTGTAACTGGCGTCCGTATCGGTGCGGTACAGGGCGCCACACGGCTCCGTATACAGCGCGATGTCGGGGTCGACTCTCTTCAGCGCTCGCCGCAGCTTGGGGAATAGGCCCAGGCACCCCAAGGGGGAGTAACTCGCTCGCTCAGCCGTTGCCGGCGTCCAGTTTGGCAACAGGTTGTACGAGGGCGCATCGACCCGAAAGCCATCGATACCAAGTCGCTCAACCATGGCGACAGCGGACTGAATGAAGTAGTCCTGCCAGGCAACGTTGGCGACGTCGAACCCGTTGGTGTAGATCCCGATGATTTCTTGAGCCGAGTTCCGCATGAACCATTCGGGATGCTCGTCGAGGATCGGATGCCGCTCCGGGGCGTACTCGAACCACGTCGGGACCTCATCGAGCATCCGTCGCAGCCAGGCGATGTTGCGCAGATGGCGCTGTGTCGTGGTGCCACCGAACGGCGCCACGATGTCGACGTCCAGTTCGGCGTACCCTTCGCTGGCCTCCATCTTTGCAAGGTTCGCGCGTGCGCGCTCCTTGTCGATCACGCCGTGCAACACGATGTCGAGGAGTACGCGGATGCCGAGGGCGTGCGCGGCGGCGACGAATTCGCGCAAATCGGCTTCGTCGCCGTATCCGAGGCTGATGTTGTCGTAGTCATCGACGGCGTAGCTGGGGTAGGGCTGGCGCGGCATGATCTCGATGACGTCGAAGCCGTGTTCCTTGATGCGGGGCAGGTCTGCGCGCAGTTCCGCGACGGTCGGGTAAGGCTGGTAGTCCCAGTCCCCGAAATGCGTCACGCCGATGTGCACCTCGAGCATGTTCGCGTTTCCGAACCACGCCGGGCGACCGGATGGGCCTTGGATACCCAGCTCATTGAACATGGCTGGCACGGTCTTCGCGACGTGATCCCACGTACGGGCCTGGAGGTCGAGGAAAATCGCGCCGTGCTTAAGCGAGTGCCCTGGAGACACGACGCCGGCGAGCCCGGTTCGGTACGCGATCGATGCACCCTCCGTTGTGGGAGACACGTCGACGCGGCCGATTTCGGTGTCTGACATGAACCAGGCTGTCAGCGTCGTGGCGGGCTGGTCTGCCGAAAAGGCCACCAAGCCCGTTGATCCCCAACCGCCGCCTGCGGTCAATACCTGGAAGCTGCCATCCAGCTCTGAGAGGCGTGGGCCCACTCGTAGTTGGTTGCCGGGAGCGAGCACGCTCCAGTCGGCAGCTTTGCCGAGCACGACCTCGAAGGTCATGTCGATATCGCGGATGCGCACCTTGCTTTCGTGGGCCGTAACGCTTACGCCGATCTCGAGCCACGGATGGTTGGCCCTAAAGGTGTAGCTCCACTCAAGCTGACAGGGTCCGACGTTGGTCGTCGCGACGTAGGTGACACGGTTACCGCCGTGAACCTGTCGCACCGGGCCAATCAGTTCGCTGTCGGCAAAGTCGACGGTCTGCTCATAGACGAACGGGTCGATGTACGGCTCGCGCTGCACTTCGACGCCTTCGGTATGGATCGAGACCGACGGGATCAGTTGGACTTGCCGCGAACTGGTATCAATGCCTGTGAGGAGACCCGACGCTGCGTCGAGATGCAGTGTGCCGCCCAGAACGCGGGGGTCTTCGCACGTGAAGGAAAGCTCGGTGGCGACCTCTTGCTGTCGAATCATTGACGCGTCACACCGCTCTGGTGGATTGACTTAGGGGCTGGTGAACAAGGGCCTTGCCGCCAGGATCGCCATGCAGTGATGGCGTTCGGGCGGCCGGCAAAGAGTGCGAAGGGTGCCTACAGCGCAATACGCGCGCCAGCATATCTGTAGGTGATCGATTGTCAACAACTCTCACCCGGCGCTGTGTATGATGTCGATCATGCGAAGCGGTGATGGGCTCAATTTGCGACCACAAGCGGGCGGCGGACCCGTCGATTGGTTCTGGCCGAGTGGGTTGCGGTCGTTGCGAAACCAGGTCGCCGACGCCTTGCGCGAGGCCATCCTGCGCGGCGACTTTGCGCCCGGCGATCGACTGTTGGAAAACGCTTTGTCCGAGCAAATGCAGATCAGCCGCGGGCCCTTGCGCGAGGCGCTGCGAGAGCTTGAGCGCGAAGGTCTCGCGAAGTCGTTTCCCTATCGAGGCACTGTTGTCTCGGCTATCTCCAGGGAGTCCATCGTCGAGGTGTTGATGCCCGTGCGAGTCGTGTTGGAGACGTGCGGCTTCGAACACGCTAGGAGTCGAATCGACGACAAGGGTCACGCCGACTTGGCTCGATTGATCGAAGACATGCTCAAGGCGGCTGACGATCTCGATGTACGTCGGGTCGTGGAGACCGATCTGGCGTTTCATGCGCTCGTGATGCGGATCGGCGGCCAAGAAGAATCCATCCGGCTCTGGCATTCGATCGAGCCGCGTATTCGAGGGTTCTTCTACACGACGACCCCTCCGGCTCACGAGAGTCTGCGGTTGGCGGCGTCTCAACATCTCGAGCTTGCTGAGCGTTTGAAGTCGGGAACGAAACGTCAACTCAAAGAGGCCGTGCGGATCCACATCGAGAACGTTCCCGGATTTACCGCTGACCCGCCTGCCGGCAGCTAACCTCACGATCGCTGCTGGTACGTCTGGTAGTAGTGCAGCGCATCCGGATCCACCGTGATTCCAAGACCCGGTCCGGTAGGGACAGCGAGCATGCCGTCGGCGTCCATCGCGAAGTTCTCGACGAGCAGATCATCCATATAGGCCGACGGCGTGACGAACTCGACAAGTCCATGGAACAGTGACGACGCGACGAGCTGAAGATCTGCTGCCAATCCGACTGCATTGTTCCATCCGTGCGGCACAACGAGGACGCCATTGTCCTCGGCGGCCGCAGCGATCCGCACCATCTCAGAGAGCCCGCCGACCTTGGTCGTATCGGGCTGAATGATGTCAACGGCCGGTGGTTCCAGCAGCTCGCGGAATGACTGTCGACGGGTGAGAACTTCGCCGGTGGCGATGGCCACCGGCGAAAGCTCACGCAGTGCTCTGAAGCCGTCGACGTCATCGGGCGATAGTGCTTCTTCGAACCATCGAACGTCGTACTGCTCGAGCATTTTGGCGGTCCGTACTGCCCAGGGCAGCCGATGTGGCCAGAACTCTTCGCTGCCGCCCGCGTCGACCATCAGATCGACTGACGGACCCGCAGCGTCCCTCACTGTTTTGATCAGAGCCTCGTCGGTTCGGCTGTCGACCCTGCCAAAGGGTCGCCAGCCGATCTTCAGAGCTCGGTAGCCCGCCGAGACAGCCTCATCGACTCGTTGAGCGAGGGTCTCGTCGGGACCGAACAACAGCGATGCGTACGGCTGGACACGATCTCTGAAGCGGCCACCGAGGAGCCGTGAGACTGGTTGACCACACACCTTTCCGAACAAGTCCCACAACGCGATGTCGACACCGCTAATCGCGTGCGTTACGGCCCCTCCGCGACCCTGCCAGAAGAGCGTTTGATGGAGCATCTCGGAGAGCCGCGCCGGCTGCTCGACGCCTTGCCCGATCAAGTGCGGCGACATCAGCGCAAGCGCGGCATCCACGAGTGCCTTGCTGGTGTACGACGTTCCGACACCAATTTCCCCACTGTCGGCCTCGATGAAGACGAGGGTCTGCTGATTGTCCGAAGCAGACACCTCGTGCTTCCAACCGGCTGGAGGCGTGCGTCCGGCGAGACCTACAGTCGAGATCGTGCTGATTTTCATGACATTCCGTTCGTTACAGAGCAGCCATCGGGGACCACGCGACTGCAAGCGGCGCGGTGGCGCGCTACTTGCCCGTTTGTTGGACGATCTGCTTGAACGGCCCCTGCATATCTGCCACTGCCTGCGCCGCCGTCTTGGTGTTGTTGAAGATGGTGTCCATCCCCGGCGACAGGGACTTGTCCCAGAACTGCTGCCACTCGACCGCGTATGAACCAGGGCTCGGCGCGCAGTAGTTGACCGCGTCGGAGACCACCTTCAGGTCGTCAGCCGACAACTTGTACGTCTTGGTCATGTAGTCAGCAAATTGCGGCGCGAGCGACTTCAGTCCCGAAAGCCAGCCTTCAGCCTGGATCGGGAACAGCAACTGCTGCTCGGGCGCGGCCATGTAGGCGAGGAGGTCGAGTGCGGCCTTCTCGTTCTTCTGTGGAGTCAGTACCGCAAGCGACCCGATGTACGCGTAGCCAAGACGCGGCAGACTGACGGGAGCAGGAATAGGTGCCAGACCCCATTCGAAGTCCTTGATCCCTGCGTAGGCAGGCAGGTTCCCGGCATAGGTCACCCGCATGCCGAACTTGCCGGTCGTGAACAGGTCGGGCACGTTCGCGCCGCCCAACTTCTGCGTCTCTGCGGGTGTCGGCTGGACCTTGTACTTGTAGATCAGATCTTGCTGGAATTGCAGCGCGTTGATGAAGTCGGCGCTGGTGTTCAGGGCGTGCGGGTATCCGGTTGCGTTCTCCGCATCGGTCCAGTAGCTGACCCCGAAGTCTGTGACTTCGTATCGCTGGTCCTGCCACGACAAGAATCCGTACTGACCCTTGCCGTCTGTCAGCGCCTTGGCGACGTCGAGGAACTTGTCCATGTTCCACGATGTATCCGACCAGTCTTTCGTCGGCACCGGAATGCCAGCCTTGTCGAACAAGGTCTTGTTGTACACCAAAAATGCGGTCAAGACTTCGTTGGGCAGAGAACACAACTTGCCGTTCCACTTCTGCAGTTCCAAGTACGACGCGGGGTAGTCGTCTGTGCTGAACAACGATCCGACGTAGGGGTCCAGGATCACGCACTGATTTTGGGACGCGTAGTAGCGGATCCCACGTTGGTTCAGTGCGTCCCATACGGCGGGTGTCGTGCCGCCTGCCGTCATGAGGTCGACCTTCTGGTCGTAACCGGCGATCGCCACATACGTCTGATTGATCTTGATGTCGGGATACGTCTTCTGGTAGTTCGCCATCATCGTTTTGAACGCCGCTTCCTCCGTCGGGAAGCTGCGCCACAGGAATTCGAGGGTTGCTGGCCCGTCTGCGTTCGCAGGTATGCCCGGGACCGCAGATGCGCCTGCGCTTGCAACGCCGCTCGCAGCAGCGCTGCTCGCGCCACTGCTTGCCGGCGCGCTCGCAGCGCTGGTGGCAGCGCTACTGGCGGTCGGAGTGGGGGCGCCGCTCGTGGATGCGCTTGCGGATGCGCCCTTCTTGGACGACGAGCAGGCTGCCACGATCGCTCCGGCACCCGCTAGTCCTATTGCCTGCAGAAACTTGCGGCGTGAAAGAGCACTACCGCTTTCTTCGTTCATCCCACTATCCCTTCTGATGAGACACAGGCCGAGTGCCGTGTCCGGGCGCTACTTGTGCGGGTTGACTAGAGGAGGACGAGAGCCGCTCCGTGCGGCGGCACATCGATCGCGTGCTCGATCTCCAGCGGCCGACCGTCCGGATCCGCAATCGTGAAGACCGTCATCTTGTGGTGCTCGGGCGCGACGACCGCGCAAGAACGCACGTCGTCGTGGGTGTTGCGGAGCACAACTGCTTGCGCAGTCGGCGATCTATGCGTCGCGAACTCCACGTCACCGTTTACGGCGATCTCTTCGTGGTCTCGAAAAAGAGCGCCTGGTCCTAGGTGGTCGAGCATCGTCCTGCGCATGCGATTCACGGCGCCGATGTATTCGGCGAACTCCGGTGTGTCGGTGACCGGCCGCTTGATGGTGAAGACGTCGATCTGGAATCCCTTGCCGAGCATGAACGCTTTGTTGACCTGGTCGTAACCAAACGCTCCGATCGACACCATTTCGGGAAGCTCTGGCAACGTGTAGGCGAATACGCGGCTTGCCGCATCGGAGCGATACCGAGACATGGCGATGTCGATGTATTGGAACAGCCAGTCGGCAACCTCTTCGCCGGCGAGAACGAAGTCTGGATCTTCACGGTGGACCGAGTCTCGCAACCATTGAAGACGCTCCCCGAGCTTTTCGAGTTGTTCCTCCGGCCGTCCGGCCCGATGACCGTGGGACGTCGCATAGCAAATGACGGGCTCATCGACCAGCAGATCCATCTGGATTCCGTCGAGGCCCAGACGAATCAGCGACTGCAGCTCGGTGAGGTAGGTGTCCCACCACTCGTCGCAGAAGACGCAGACTCTCGACCAGATGGGGCCGGTTGCTTCGTACGTACGCAACATCGCAGGCATGAAGGATTCGAGGGTCGTCTTCGGCCAGATCTCAGTTCGTGGCCGGCCCTCTCGGTCGACGACGAGCCATGGCCGGTACTGCTCGTACTCGGGCCGGTCGGTGGCAATGGACTGGTGCCGGTGCGTCATCGCCATCACGTGGCCACCGAGAGCGTGGACCTCCGCCGCCATTGCGGCGAATCCTTGCGGACCTCCTAGATCATCGGCCGGTTGGATGTCGAAGTCTGCGCTCTCGCAGCCACCGGTTTCGTGGCCGTACGTCATCAGCGTTGTCACGCCTGTCTGCGGTATCGCCTTCCGCATGACCTCGGCATATTGCTCGAACGTGTGGAACCGTTCGTCGAGATCGGTCTTACCCAAAAGGTGCTGCCAACCCATGTCGCGGACAACCCAACTGGGCCGATCAGGCCAACTGAAACGCTCCTGCGCCCAGGTCGCGTAGTGATCGGCAGCGCGGTGCCAGTCGCCTTCGTGCGGCAGCACGACCGACACTGGACTCGTCCACGAATCGCCCTCATCGACGCTTGTGAGCCACGCGGTGATCAAGTTGAGGTACCGCGGCCAGTCGGCTGGGAAGAGGTGTCGTTCTGGCGCCTCCAGGCCACCTTCGGGCGGTTCTTTCTCAAGCCGAAAGACTGTCGTCATCAGGCCGGCGTCCTTCGACATCAGGCAGATGCCTTCGCCGCCGGCTGCGAGGTCGATCCATGGCATCTTCATGGTTCGGGGATAGGTGAAGAGAGCGGTCTCGCGAATCACGTCCGAGTTGAACAGGTAGACCTGACTCGGCAGCGTCGTATGCAGCACATCGGCGGCTTCGTTGCGGGGTGATACCAGGTCGACCGTGTGCGTGACGCCGTCGACTGTAAATCCTTCGTGGCCGTAAAGAACCGGGGTCCAGACTTCACGGATTCGGTGCGAGGAACGATTGCGCAGGAAGATCTGAAACTGCGCCTCGCTATCGACAAGGTTGGCGGTGAATACGACGCGAATGGGGATCGTCGTGCCGTCGGCGACCACCGACTCGTATTCGAAAACGGCGCTGGTGCCGTCGACGCGAGATTTGGTCGGTGTTTGTGCACTACCCCACACGTGAATAACGGGGTAGCGGTCGGTGGTGAGGACGAGCTTCCAGTTCTGCGGTTGCTGGCACGCGGTGAGCAGTTCGCTCGAGGTGGTCAGGTGCCGCAGACCGATGACACGGCCCGCGCCGTCGAGGCGCAGTTGCAGCGCTTCGTTTTCGAGGACCCAACCCGTTTGGTTGCCGCGCACGTCGTCCATGGCCCGCCTAGCCCTTGAGCCCGGACAACACGATGCCCCGAATGAAGTACTTCTGGGCAGCGAGGAAGACCACCACGCACGGCAACATGGCGAGCAGCGTGGCCGCCATCATCCATTGCCATTGGGTCACGCTCTGGGTGTTGACGAACGCTGCCAACGCGATCGGCAGCGTCTGCTTCGACTGTGAGTTGAGGTAGATGAGAGGTCCGAACAGGTCGTTCCAGCTCCACAGGAACGCGAAGATCGCGACCGCAGCGTGCCCGGGAAGAGCCAGCGGAACAATGATCTGGCGGTAGATCCGAAACTCGTTGGCCCCATCAACGAGAGCAGCCTCGCGGAGTTCGCGCGGGATCGTGCGGTAGAACTGGCGTAACAGGAAGATGCTGAACGCGCCGCCCCCAAACCAGCTGGGGACGGTCAGTGGAAGCCAGGTGTTTAGCCAGCCAATCTGCCGATAGATCACGTACGTCGGGACCATGGTGACGACTGCGGGGATCATCAGACCGGTGATCACCATCAGGAATAGGCCATCGCGACCCGGAGCGCGCAGCATCGAGAATCCGTAAGCCGTGATGGACGAACTCACCACCGCGCCGATGGTTACCAGGGTGGCCACGATTACTGAGTTGACGTAATAGTGACCAAGCGAGACGAACTTCACAGCCTCGGAGTAGTTGCTCCAGATCCACCTGTTCGGTATCCACCTGATCGGCACGTAGAAGGCGTCGTTCAGGCTCATCACCGACGTCCTGAACATGAACCAAAGGGGCAACAGGAAGGCCACCGCGCCCACGATGGCCACGATGCTGACGACGACCCGGCTCGCCGTCCACTCGCGGTGTTTGTTGAGCCGTTGCCTTGGTGGGGCTACTGGCGCACTCTTGTCGACCACAGTCGTCATGGCGTCGCCTCGTCGATGACCCATTTCCGCGAGACTCGAAAAACGACCAGCGTGAGGACAAGAAGCACCAGGAAAAGCAGCCAACCCATCGCGCTCGCGTAGCCCAGCTGGAAGTAGGAGAACGCATTGCGGTAGAGGTACAGGACGTAAAGCAGGCTGGAGTTGTTGGGGCCGCCCGACGTCATGATGTAGGCCTGCGTAAATGCCTGAAACGACCCGATGATGCTCAGCACGAAGTTGAAGAAGATGATCGGCGAAAGCATCGGAATGGTGATGTACCACGTCCTCCTGATCGCGCCGGCGCCGTCGAGTTCAGCG
Source organism: Acidothermaceae bacterium (assembly GCA_036501485.1). Classification (GTDB taxonomy): domain Bacteria; phylum Actinomycetota; class Actinomycetes; order Acidothermales; family Acidothermaceae; genus PALSA-607. Next base: position 49,361 of record DASYAG010000006.1, read on the forward strand.
GCCTCATAGAGTGATTCAGGAACGCCTTGCAGCCCGGCGAGATAGATGATGACCGCGCCGCCCATGCTCCAGGCCGACATCAGGATCAGTGCGGGGATGACCCAGTGCTCATCGAAGAGCCACTGCGGACCCTGGATCCCGAACCACTTCAAGACGGTGTTGATCAAGCCGAACTGAGGGCTGAACATCCACGACCAGAGCAACGCCACGGGGACGCCGGTGATCACGCTCGGCAAGAAGTAGATCGTCCGAATCGCGCGCTTGAAGAGGATCTTCTGATTGAGCAGCAGCGCGAGCAAGAAGCCGACCACGACGGTGACTGTGACCGAACCGACGGCAAAGTACGTGGTGACCTTCAGTGACTTCCAGATCAACGGATCATGGAACAGTGCGCGCCAGTTCTTCAGCCCGACCCACGTCGCCGGGTGGATGATCGGGTAGTTCTCGAAGCTCATGACGAGCGAATAGAGCATCGGTCCGAGGATGAAGAGCAAGAAGCCCAGCACTCCCGGCGCAATGAACATGTAACAAAGGCGCGCCTCGCGACGTGCGAGCGCATTGCGACGCCGCACGACGCGACGTGCAGTCGGTTCGCTGATTGTGCTGGCCATATCTCACCCGCTACCCGCTCTAGGCCCGCTGCGACGACGAACTCTCACTGTCGAAAGGCGAGGTTGGTCCTTTGTACTAAGGCGCTTGGTTGGTGTCAAGAGCCAACACTCGATTGTTGACACACTGCTCTGACCTGCATACTCTCGCTGCTTGAGGCCCCAACGACCCGATTTGGAACAGGGCTACCATGACCCAGGCAACAGCCGAACTGACCGTCGTTGAGCACTCCACCTTCGCCCTCAGTGGCCGGCGGACCGAATCGGCCTGGGGCGAGGACGTGCACGCCCAAGAGAGTGAGCAGACCGTTGTGCGGCTGGTCGCCGCGGACGGCACCGTTGGCGTTGGTGCGGCATACACGAGCAAGGCACTCGTCGATGCGTCCCTTGCTCTTATGTGGCCGTGGATGCGCAATCAGTCTGCGGTGGATCCTGAAGGTGTCACCGAGATGCTGCACCAGACTGCCTACTGGCAAGGTCGGGGTGGTGCGGTGACCACCACTATCAGCGCGGTCAATCTTGCGCTGTGGGACATCTTTGGCAAGGTGTGCAACCAGCCAGTGTCGGTGTTGCTCGGCGGCAACTACCGCACGAGTGTGCGTCCGTACGCATCTCTTGCATTCGGTGATCCGGCGGACCTCACCCGTCGCGTTCAAGCGGTTCTGGCCGACGGGTTTCGCGCGATCAAGCTTGGATGGCATCCCTTCGGTCGAGTCGACCCGGCCACGGACGAAGCGATGATCCGCTCCGTGCGCAGAGCCATCGGTGATGACATTGATCTCATGGTCGACGCGGGCGGCAGTGAGCCCTTCTGGCCCCACCGAGTGGCTTGGGCGCGTCGTACGGCGAACATGCTCGCCGAGTACGGAGTGGAATGGTTCGAGGAACCGCTCTCCCCGGACGATCTCGAGGGCTACCGACTGTTGCGCCGTGTCAGCCCGGTCAAGATCGCCGGCGGCGAGACGTTGACCCGACGTCAATCGTTTCGCCCGCTGTTCTCCCCAAAGGCCATCGACATCGTGCAACCCGACACGACGAAGGTCGGCGGCTTGTCGGAGGCGCGCCGCATCGGTTGGTCCGCGCTGGACCACGGCGTCGACTACGTGCCACACGGCTTCAACAACGCCATCGGCTTGGCCGCAGACGTGCAGTTGTCGGCAGCTCTGCCCAACTGCTCGCGAATCGAGTTCATCACCGAGGCTGCCTACATGGACGACCTGATCTGCGATCCGTTCCGGATGTCATCGGACGGCACCCTCGCGGTGCCCGATCGGCCAGGGCTAGGGATCGAACTCGACCCGGACGCGATCGCGCACTACTCGAAGGCCCAGGGATGATGTGCGTGGGGAGCGCGCCAGCTGACGTCCGTCGACAGGCGGGACCATGCTCGAGAAGGTAGAGGACCTTGCAGGCACTAGTCACCGGCGGCGGCTCCGGAATAGGGCGCGCGACATGCCGCCGACTCGCTGCCGACGGCTACCACGTCTGGGTGTGCGATCTCGACATTGCTGCTGCAGAGCGCGTGCAGGCGGAGATCGTTGCCACGAGCGGCGCGGCGACAGCGTGCGCGGTGGACGTCTCGGACGAGTCCTCAGTGGAGACGCTGTTTGCTCGAGTGCGGGCCACTGCGGAGATCGACTGTCTTGTCACTGCGGCTGGGATTCAGCTTCTCCAGCAGGACGCACCAGTTCACGAGTTGGACACCGCAGTGTGGCGCCGGACGATCGACGTGAACTTGACGGGCACCTTCCTGACTCTCAAGTACGGAGTGAGGTCACTCTTGGCTCGGGGTGGCGGCGCAGTGGTCACCATCGGATCGCCCGACGGGATCTACGGTCTGGAGCCCCGTTCTCAGGCATACAGCGCGAGCAAGGCTGGCATCCATGGACTCACTCGGGCCATGGCCGTTCACTACGCATCGGCCGGCATCCGAGTCAACACCGTGATTCCCGGATTCATCAACACGCCTATGAACGCAACGATCATGGACGATCCGAAGGCGCTCGAGCAGGGGCTCGCAAGTGTGCCCCTGCATCGAGTCGGAACTCCCGAGGAGGTGGCGTCGGTGATCAGTTTCATCTGCCAGCCGAGCGCCTCGTATGTCACCGGGTCCCTGGTCTTCGTCGACGGTGGGCTGACTGCACAGTAGGCACGTCCGCGGCACTGCACCTCGGTGCGATGTGAACGTAGCGTGGGATGCAGATCTCCGCTCTGTCACGGCGAACGACGACCAGTTGGCGTCAGCGCTAACGCATGTTGTCGCAGACGGCCCGGCATCGGGCACGAGGGTCACGCTGGTCCAGTGTTACCGCGGCTTCCACTCACGGATCCTTCTTGACCGGGGCATGGACATCGGCACAACTTGGTATCGGGGAACCCCGTTGTCCTGGACTTCGTCCCGGGGCGAGCGCCCCGCGGGTTCGACCGATGATGACCAGGGTTGGCACCTCGGGTGGGCTGGCGGTCTCCTCACCACGTGCGGTCTGCTCAACGCCGGGGAGCCATCCGAGGGTCACGGACAACACGGTCGATACACCGATCAACCAGCGGAGCGCGTCTCGATTGACCGAAGGCACGGGGCAGCCGCGCTGTCGGACGACGTGATTGTCCGTGGAGAAATCCGCGAAGGCGACGCTCTCGGGCGCGGCCTGCTACTAAGACGGACGCTGCGGTTTTCCACGGTACGACCGGAAATCCAGGTAACAGACGTGACCGAGAACGAGTCGAGTCAGCCAGCGCAGGCACCGATCCTGTATCACCTCAACTTCGGCTATCCGTTCCTGCGCCCTGATAGCGCTACCGATGCGGCGATTCGGCGGAGCACGCAGATCGAGGGAGAGCCACGCGCGTTTCCCCGATCGATGGGCGAGCCAAATGATGAACCGGATGAGGTCTTCGAGCACGACGTCGAGGCGGACCGCGACGGGTGGGCGAGCATGACGCTCACCGGAGGGACCGTCCCGTGGAGCGTTGCGGTGCGGTGGGACACAGCGGAGTTGCCGCGAGTTTTCACCTGGCGCCGCCGGCAGCGCGGGTCGTATGTCCAGGCGATTGAACCTGCGAACTGTTCCGTTCTCGGTCGTCTTGCGGATCGGAGCGCCGGGCGAGCACCGATTCTGGAGCCCGGCGAGTCGCGCACGACACAGTTAGCCATCTCGGTGAGCGAGGGGATCTAGCGCCATGACGCAGTACTCAAAGTCATCGACACGCTCAGAGCAGAGCCCTGAACGCTTGAAGTCCATCCGCGAGACCGTGACTGCGATCATCGCCGACGTGCGCGAGAACGGGGACGCCGCCGTAAGGGAGTACTCGCAGAAACTTGACGGCTGGTCACCCGACGACTTCCGGCTCGGCGCGGAGGAAATCGAGCGGATCGTCGCGACGGTGCCCCGACAAGCACTGCTCGATATTGAGGTCGTCCAGGCGCGGGTGCGCAAGTTTGCCCAACACCAGTTGGAGTCGTTACGCGAGTTTGAGGTAGAGACCGAGCCGGGCGTGTATCTCGGCCAGAAGAACATCCCCGTCGCATCGGCTGGGGCGTACGTGCCTGGAGGGCGCTACCCGCTCGTTGCCTCGGCACACATGACCGTGGTCACGGCGAAGGTTGCGGGAGTCAAGCGCGTTCTCGCGTGCACCCCACCTATTCGCGGTGAAGTACCGGCGGCGACCGTCGCCGCCATGCATCTCGCGGGTGCGGACGAGATCTTCCTGCTCGGCGGCACCCAAGCGATCGCCGCGATGGCGCTGGGCACGGAGACTATTGGTCGAGTGAACATGCTCGCCGGGCCGGGCAACCCTTACGTTGCCGAGGCAAAACGCCAGTTATTCGGCGAGGTCGGGATTGACTTGCTCGCCGGACCGACCGAGATCCTCATCATCGCTGACGAGCATGCGGACCCCTTCATCGTTGCGGTTGACCTGCTCAGCCAGGCCGAGCACGGGCCCGACTCGCCAGCCGTACTCATCACCACATCCGAGCCTCTTGGGCGACGCGTGATGGCATTCGTCGAGGAGATCTTGACCCAGATGCCCACGGCAGACTTCGCGGGACCGGCCTGGACCAACCACGGTGAGGTCGCCGTCGTCGACAACCTCGACGATGCGTACACGCTCGCCGACAGCTACGCGTTTGAGCACGTGCAAGTCCTTACCGAGAATCCCCGTGACGCGCTCGAGAGAATGCGCAACTACGGTGCGCTGTTTCTCGGCGAGGGCACCTGCGTGTCGTACGGCGACAAGGTGATTGGAACCAATCACACGTTGCCGACTCGGGGCGCCGCCAACTACACCGGAGGGCTGTGGGTCGGGAAGTACCTCAAGACCGTCACATACCAGCAGGTCACCAACGAGCAATCGAGCGCCGCGCTAGGCGAGCTTTGCGGTCGGGCAGCCCGCGTCGAGTTGTTCGAGGGTCACGCGCGCTCTGGCGACGTTCGTGCGCACAAGTACGCGGGCGCGCCGCTCTTGTGGGCGCCGGCCAGCCTTTGAACCAGGACACGTACTAGCGGGCGCTCCAGCCGCCGTCCATCGTGTAGGAGGCGCCCGTAACCATCGCAGCGTCGTCGGATGCGAGCCAGCAGACGAGTGACGCGATCTCGCGCGGTTCGACGAGTCGCTTGATGGCATTGAGCCCGAGCAGGACGTCTTGCAGAACCTCGTCCTCGGTGATGCCTCTGTCGCGCGCCTGATCTTCGACTTGACGCTGCACCAAGGCGGTTCTCGCGTATCCCGGGTTGATGCAGTTGCTCGTAACTCCGTGCCGGCCGCCCTCGAGTGCAGTCACCTTGGAGAGGCCTTCCAGACCATGTTTCGCCGCGACATACCCGACCTTGGTCTCCGATGCACGAAGTCCGTGCACCGACGACATGTTGATGATGCGGCCGAAGTTGCGCGCATACATCGCGGGCAGTGCGGCGCGGATCAGCATGAAGGGTGCCTCGAGCATCAGCGCGACTATCAGCCGAAAGTCATCAGGGTCAAACATGTCGATCGGCGACGTCCGTTGTAGGCCGGCGTTGTTCACCAAGATGTCAACGTCCAGACGCATGTTGGCGAGACTTGCCGTCTGCGCCAGATCAACGATCCATGTGGTGCCGCCGACCTCGTCCGCGAGTTCCTGTGCGGCGCCCTCATTGAGGTCAGCTATGGTGACGCTCGCGCCCGCGTCGCTTAGTGCTCGGACACACGCTGCGCCAATTCCGCTCGCGCCTCCGGTTACAAGCGCAGTGCGTCCGGCTAATGTTTCGCTGACCACGGCTGGCCCCGCTCCTTGTGTGCAACTAGGCGGCTTGTTGTGTCTAACACGTTGCGCGACAATCGGCGGCAACGATCGTCGTCGTCCAATCCAAACATCGAGCGCAGGAGTGAACGTGGCTGACATGTCGCACGTACTGCTGAACAACGGCGTGTCGATTCCACAGCTGGGGCTCGGGGTATTCGAGATTCCAATGAACGAAACGCAGTCCGTCGTCGAGAGTGCGCTCGAGGCAGGTTACCGGCACATCGACACTGCCGCTGCATATGGCAACGAGGCGGCCGTCGGCGCCGCGATCGCCGCGTCCGGAATTGACCGGGATCAGATCTTCGTGACCACGAAGCTGCGCAATGGTCAACAGGGCAAGGCCAAAGACGCCTTCGACGCCAGCAGAGAGGCACTGGGGGTTGAGGTCATCGACTTGTATCTCATTCATTGGCCAGTTCCGTCTTTGGGACGGTACGTCGATGCGTGGCGATCGCTGGAGGAGATCTACTACGAGGGGCGAGTCCGCGCAATTGGTGTGTCGAACTTTTTGCCGGAGCACATCGCAACGCTGCTGGCCAGCACGACAGTCGTGCCGGCCGTCAATCAATTCGAGTTACACCCCACGTTCCAGCAAACGGAGTTGTCGTCGAGCTGCCGTGCCTCGAACATCGCGGTCGAGGCCTACAGCCCTCTGGGTCGGGGTAACGACCTGGACGCTGTGACAGTGCGCGCGCTCGCTGAAACATACGCTGCGACGCCGGCGCAGATCGTCCTGGCCTGGCACCTAGCCGCAGGCAATATCGCCGTGCCGAAATCCGCCAGTCCGCAACGGGCGCGCGAGAACTTGGTGGCAACCGAAATTTCTCTCGGCCCAGCAGATCTTGCCGCTATCGCGGCCTTGGAATCCGGAGCTCGGACTGGTGGTGACCCAGCCACCGTCGCCTTTAGCCAAATGGCCACGAGCTAGATCGGACCGCGGCTGGATGCTGGGCACAACTGGGGTCAGCCGCCGGGGCCGTGGCTCCAGCCGTGTCCCCAGCCGTGTCCATGGCCGTTGTTGCCGTTACCGCTGTTGCCGTTGCCCTTGCCGCTGTTTTTCATTGGGCTCGGCGGTACCGGCGGCTTCGGCGGCTTCGCCGGCGCCGGCGGAGGCGGCTTTGCGGTTTTTGGAGCCAGCGGCAGTGCGGGCGCCGGCGGTGCGCTCGCTTTCGTTGAGGGACTCGGCGTCGGCTTGGGCGCAGCCGACTTCTTCGCGGGCTCGATGCTCGCCGTTTGCGCCGGCGGCGCAGCAGGCGCGATGATCGCGGGCTTCGCCGCCGGCGCGACCGGCGCGGGGGGCGCTGCGACCGGCGCCAATGCCTTCGACGGCGCTGGCGGGGAGGCATTTCAGCTAGGCGCGGCGCCGAATGCTTCGTCGCGACTCGGGGCGCGGGTGGCGTCGCGGCGTGAGTGGCGAGGTGGGTCGGCGTGACCGCGACATGTGCAGCTGTCGGCTCGGCGCTCGGCGCGGGTGCCGAGGTGGTGTTGGCGGCTAGCGCGGGGCCGGCAAGTCCCGTTACGCCTGCGACTGCAACCGCACTTACTCCGACCGCTGCTTGGGCAGCGACGCCAGCCGCAGTCAGCGACGGTGCTGAGCCGAGGAGCGGTGTTCCGACCAGCCAGGACGTAGGTCCCATCGCCCAACGCAGCCGCGGAGCTGACACCTCGAGTAGCGCGCGAACGACGTCGGGGTCGAACTGGGTGCCACTGCACTTCACGACTTCGGCAAGCGCCGTTCCGCGCGTCGTTGCTTTTTTGTAGGCACGGGAGGCGGTCATCACTTCGAAGGAGTCGGCGACGGCGACGATCCGACCCGCGAGGGAGATGTCGCGGCCGCTCAATCCGAGCGGATAGCCCTTTCCATCGAAGCGTTCGTGATGTTCGGCTATCGCCTTGCCCCACTCCCCGAGCCAGGGCAGCAACGCACCGGCGAGGTCCGCGCCGGCAAGGGGGTGCTGGCGGATTCTCTCCCATTCGGCGGTCGATAGCTTCGCCGGCTTGTTCAATGTGGCCTTCGGGACGCGCAGTTTGCCGATGTCGTGCAGGAGCGCCGCCCAGCGCAACCGGTCAACAGCAGCAGGAGTCAGCCGCATTTCGGCGGCGATCAGATCGGTATAGACACGCACCCGCTCCGAGTGTCCGCGGGTGTGCCGATCGTGCGCCCGCAGTGAGCCCACCAGCGCGAGGATTTGCTCTGCGGCCTCAGCCAAACCGCTGCGGCCGTCGAGTTTGTTCGCCTGCTCAGTCAAAGCTGTGAGTTGGCGCAAGTCACCGGCCTTGCGGGCCACCTTGAACCGAGTAGGTGCCCGGCCGGGGAACAGCACGGCCATGTCGAGCAGAGCGGCGAGTGGGGCCAATCGCCGGGTGGCGCGGTCGACCAGCCACATGGCGAAGAGCGAACCGGCCAAGATGGCGGCCCACCAGGCGACGCGCGAAAGAACGCCGGCGTGTGCGCCAGGCGAGGGAAGTACGCGGCTGAGCATCGCCATCGCAAACACGGAGCCCGCGATTGGCCCGCCAACGATGGCTGCCCGGACGCCGATAGCCGCGGCACGGCGGCGATCCCACCGCTCCTCGGCGCGACGGTCAACACCCGTGCCGCTCGCAGCGGGGTCGGGCGCCGAGCGATCCTAGTAACTAGCGCGACGTGGTCGAGCCGGTTCCATACCCCCGCCAAGCGAGTCGTCGAATCAGAGCTGTCCTGTCTGTATCGGCAGGCTGCGGAATGGTCCGCAGGCGCCGAACAGCCGACCGCAATTGGCAGATGCGCGCGGACTACTGGGCGCTCGAGGCCGCCTGCGCGCCGTCGCGGGTCCAGAGCACGGCCTGGTCGGCCGGTACCGGCGGGCTCCACAGGTAGCCCTGGCCGTACGCGCAACCGAGGTCTTGCAGCATCGCGAGATGGCGACGTGTTTCGATCCCTTCTGCGACCGTCGCGATGCCGAGCGCGTGCGCGAGATCGATCACGCTTCGAACGATTGCGGCGTCCTCGTGGTCGCGGCCGAGACCTGCGACGAAGGAACGATCGATCTTGATCAGGTCGACGGGGAACCGCTTCAGGTAGACCAGCGACGAGTAGCCGGTGCCGAAGTCGTCGATGGCGATCTGAACCCCAAGCATCTTCAGTTCCGTCAGCACGCGTAGTGCGGCTTCGGCGTCGTCCATCAGCGCGCTTTCGGTGACCTCGAGCACCAGCGACGTCGGCTCGACTCCCGACTCGTCGAGAGCGAGCGACACCGCCCGCAACAGTCCGGCCCGTCGCGCGAGTTGGCGTCCCGACACGTTCACCGAGATCGTCAGTTGCGACGTGGCCAGTCGCCGTTCCGCGGCCCACACCGCAGCCTGCTCGCACGCCTCGTGCACCACCCACGCGCCGATGCCGACAATCAAGCCGCTTCGTTCCGCGAACGGAACGAAGTCATCGGGTTGCACCAAGCCACGGGTCGGGTGCTGCCAGCGGATCAGGGCCTCGACGCCGATCACTGCCTCGTTGTGCAGCTGGATGACAGGCTGATAGTGCAGCCGCAGTTCGCGATCGCTTTCGGCGCGCCGCATTTCTCCAAGCAACCGCAGGCTCGATGAAGCGGCTGCCCTTAGCTGCTCGTCGAACAGCTCCACGACGTTCGGTCCTTGGCGTTTTGCTTTATACATCGCCTCGTCAGCGTCGCGCAGCAACGTGTCTGCCGTAACTTCGTCTCCGATGGCCGCGACGGCTACACCGATGCTCACTGTCATCTCGAGATCAGCCGGACCGGTAGTCATGGGGGCCGCGACACGCACCGTCAACGGCTTCGCGTACACGCCACCGGCAGCAACACCGGCCGAATTTGCTGCGCCCAAGCCCTTTTTCGTTGCCCTGGAAGCCTTCTGCCGCAAACTCGGGGGCGCCGTCTTCTCCGCTTCGCGCTTTTGGAACTCGCGGTTTTCCTGCACGTAGCGCTGCAACCCTTGGTTGCCGGGCTTGCCTGCAGCACGCGCCGCGCGCTCGTCGTTGAGCACAGTGTCGGCGTGCAAGCCGTTCTCGTGCGCATAGGACTGCACGTGATCGGCGAACTCGTCGCTGTTGGCCTCGTCGATGCGCGACTGCTTGCGCAGCTGCGCTTTGCGCCGGCGCTCGAAGTCGATCGGGGCAATGATCTTGTCCGGCGCCGGGTTCTGGCTGGTGCCCACCCGGCCGGCCATGTCAGCCGCCGTCGGGCAGGATCTCGGCGTCACCGATCAAGATCACGCCGGGTGGCAGCACGGTCACCTTGGTCAGCACCGGCCCGGTGGCGTTGCCGGCGGCGTCGACATCCTCGACATAGCCGCGAACCACACCGAAGCCACGCAACGGGGCGCCGGTGATCGAGTCGAACGTGTCGAACTCGACCGTCGCGCCCACCGGCTTACGGACCGGCGTGGCCGCCGTAGTGACGTCAGGTTCCGGCGTCGAGCTCGGCGAGGCGACGGCATCTGTCGCCGGCGCCGAGCTCGAGCCGGCGTCCGCACCGAGGGGGGTTGGGGCGGACGCATCCGTGGGGTACGCCGGCAAAGGCGGCGGGGTGATCTGGTCGCTCATTTCTGGTCTCCCAGCTCGAGGGACGCCTTCGATTTGCCGAGGCGTGCGGATCCGGACACACTCGCCGCGCCGATCGTGATGGCGAGGATGATGCCGACGGCGAGCATCGGGTTGTCCTTGTGCCACAGCGTTCCGGCGGTCTGTATGGCCGATGAGACGGTGGGGATCTTGCTCGTCTCGGTCGGTGTGCTGGTCGCCGATGCACCCGAGGTGTCGGGGAAGAGCCCGTACGTGTTCGCCGGGTAACCGGCGTCCGCGAGTGATGCGGTCATTGCAGGGCCTCCCGGCTACGCGGCCTGGCCGGCGAGGTAGAGGGTCTCCGTCACGTATTCCGTGGCGGCCGCGGGCGAGGTGGTCAGCGTCACGCCGGACTGGATCGTCTCGACGATGCGCAGCTCGCCGTGGGTGCCCATGTCGGGCGCATCGCGGAAGGCTGAGATCACCGAGAAGTCGATCGCCCAAATGCCTTGGAAGCCACCGAGGTCGGAGTTGTACCAGTCCTCGTTGCGCTCCCGAAGCCGCTGCGCGGTCCAGGTGTCCGGCTGCTCGTTGGTCGCATAGCGCCAAGCGAGCGAACCGTAGTTGGTGTCGTTGACCGCGAGCGGGGCCGGCACTGCGCCGTTCCACGTCTGTGCGAACACCCGAAGCAGCCGCTTGCCGGCGCCCTGGCCGACGATGCGGATCTCGTTCTCGCCGTTGCCGATCGCGGTGGTGCGCGACTGTTGAATCGAGTGGAACAGATTCAGGTTCGGCAACACCATGACGCCGTTGTCCATAGGGATCGAGTACTTCGTGCTCTCGAGCGTCGCGGTCAGCGAGAGCACGACGGTGGCGGTGCCGGTCACGGTGAACAGGTCGGCGACCTGGCCCCAGTTGACCGTCAGCGTCAAGTCGCTCGAGCTGGTCGCGAGGAAGATCGCACCAGCGAGGTTGACTTCGTCTTCGGCGACGTCGACCGGAATCGCGATGTCGACGTTGTACGTGCCGGCGGCGATCGCCGAAGTGTTCTGCCCGACGCCCCACGACTCACTTGCCAGTGAGAGCGTGCCCTGCGTGCGGACGGTGCCGCCGATGGTCTGGGAGACGCCGCGGTCGTCGAGGTCGGCCTTCTTCATGAAGTGCCGGGCCTTCAGCTTCCACCCCGATGCGTTGATCAGGTTGGACGCGCCGTTGGCGGTGAACTGCAACGACTTGACGATGTCGTAGGGCCAGCGCGCGGTCGTCGCGACCGTGCCGGTCGGCAGTGCGATGACCACAGTGCCGACGATGCGGATCGTGCAGTCCGCGAGGATGTCGGACTTGCGCAGCTCCCAGGTGTCCTGGGCTTGCGCCGGCACCGTGTTGGTCGGAGCGAACACTTTCGCGCCCTGCTCCTGCAACGTGTGCCGCTCGGTGAGCAAGCAGAAGTTGGCGAAGTCGACCACGCCATTGGGGACCACGATGCCCTGCATCTTCAGCGTGCCTGCTGGGGCAACCGCTACCGCCTGACCACTCATGAGCTGCCGTTCCTTCCGCGGAGGTAGCCCGCAAACGTCTGCAGGCCT
>DASYAG010000007.1:0-23788 GCA_036501485.1 Acidothermaceae bacterium
CACCACTGCATCGCTGAACTGGCCGTTTTGCAGGTTCCTCGAGATTGCGCTCGTGGCATCGGCGATTGCAGTCTCGACGACACCCCAGTACGCCAGCGCCGGCGGTGCTGCGCCACCCGCCATGTACTTAATCGAGTCCGCGAGCCCCGCGTTGTTCTGTTCCGCGGCGGTGGCATCGACTGTCGACGGCACCTCGTTAAACGCCGTCGCCAGCAACTGCTCCGCAGGCAAGCTGGTGGCCACCTGCAAGAAGCGATAAGCGAGATCCTTCTGGCTTGACCACTTCGTGACGCCGAGGTTCCACGAGAAGCTCAGCGTTTGGATTGGCGTCGTTCCCGTTGGCAACGAGGTTTCACCGTAGGGGACGCTCGGCATGCCCGCGAAGGCAATGTTGCCCTCCGCCGGCTGCCCCTTTGAGACAGAGTTCACCTGGGCGGTCGTCAGGAGCAGCATCCCGAGTTTCCCTTGAGCGAACGACGCCATCTCCTGCGCCTGGGTCCACGTCAGACTTTGGGGCGGAGCGATCTTGAACTTGTTGTAGAAATCGAACCAGAAGTTGACAGCGGCCTGGACAGGTGCCGTGTTGAGACGCGAGGGAGCCGACGAGGCGGTCGCGTCGACAAGGTCGCCACCACGCTGTTTCACCATCAGGTAAATTTCGTGCCACGGGTCGTACGGATCGAGAGGGTCAAAGCCGACCCCGTACGTGCCGTTACCTAGTGCCGTGATCTTTTGGGCGTCGGTAACGAAATCGTTCCACGTTGTCGGCGGCGACGTGATGCCAGCTTGAGCAAACAGCTTTGTGTTGTATGCCAAGAGGGTGTCACTGAGCCACTGCGCGACCATCGTTCCGCCGGTCAAAGACGCGGACGTTGCGAGTGGAAGAAAGCGTGACTGACCTCCGAGCAACGTCCACTCATCCGGTGTGATCGTCTGGAACACTCCCGCACTATCGGCGGTAGCGACCAAACTGTTGGCGACCTGGAAGACGTCGGGCCCGGACTGGCTGGCGGAATCGGTCTCGATCGCCGTCAGTTCGCCGGTAGATCCCACGTACTCGGTGAAGCTGACGTTAGCCCCGGTCGCCGCCTTAAATGCCGCGGACACCAAGTTCTCCCACGCTGTTTGTTGCGCCTGCGGCTGGCCCCAGTTCTCAAGGAGAACGTGGATCGTCTTGCCGTTACCGCAGCCATTGCAGTCGGCTGTCGAGGCCGCGCTCGAACCCACGGCCGGAGCCGAGCTTGAGCCTGTACTTGAAGCGGGACTTGATCCGCTTGGCGTCGGCGCCGAGGCTCCGGAAGTGCTCGAAGCCGAACTCGAGCCGCTGCTGGGCGTCGATGCGGCTTGCTTTGAGCTTGAACTACACCCCGCGAGCACGGCCGCAAGGGCCACGCCGGCCGCGATGGATACCTTGCGCAGCCGTCGGCTGCCCTCGCGTGGTATTGCCATTTCGTGTCCTCTCCAGCGTGCACTTCAGCGGTGCACGCCAATCAGCTGGACCGGCCGAGACGACGTCTCTCGTGACGAGATTCCGTATGGTGGAAACTTATATCTACGATACGGTCAATGACTGGGAACGTTAGTGCTCGGCGCGCTCGCCGGTCAAGGGTTCGCGTATACCAATCCGGCACCGCAGGCAACGCGTCGAATTAGCCGGCGGAGCGGCCTGAGAGCTGCTCGACCAGAAGCAACAACGCCGTGTGATCAAGCGCGCCGTGGCCCTGCGCCCTGAGGGCGCCCATGAGTTGGGCGACGACCGTTCCAAGCGGAATCGCAACGTTGGCCTGACGCGCGGCTGTCGTGACTATGCCCAGGTCCTTGTGGTGCAGGTCGACACGAAAGCCCGGCGCAAACTGACGGGCGCGCATCGCGGCCGCCTTCCGATCGAGTATTGCGTTGCCTGCGAGTCCTCCGGCAAGCACTCGGACGGCCGACTCCGTATCGACTCCATACGCCTCAAGGAACACGATCGCCTCCGCGACGAGTTCGATAGTCCCCGCGACGATCAGTTGATTAGCGGCCTTGACCGTCTGGCCGGCGCCGCTGGGACCGACCCTGACGACCGTCTTGCCCACCGCATCGAAAAGCGATCCTGCCGCGACAAAGTCTTCGAGATCCCCACCGACCATGATCGACAGGGTGCCGTCAATGGCCCCTTGCTCACCGCCAGAAACTGGCGCATCGAGCACGCGGAATCCAGCCGCCTTGCCTTCGGCGGAGAGCTGCGCGGAAACGTCCGGCCTGATCGAGGAGAAATCGATCACGAGCGTGCCGGGATTCGCCGTCTCGAAGACTCCGTGCTCTCCGCGAAGTACAGCCTCAACGTCTGCCGAATCGGGAACCATCGTCGCGACGGCATCCGCGCCATTCACCGCTTCGGCAATGCTGGCCGCCGCTCGCCCACCCGCGGCGACTAGGCGGTTGATCTTCTCCGGGCTGCGGTTGTAGCCGATGACGTCAAACCCGGCGGAGACCATGTTGGCGGCCATTGGCGACCCCATGACGCCAAGGCCGATGAACGCGACAGTCGCCATAATCCTGTGCTCCTCAACTCGCTCTGATGTCTCCAACGGCGCAGCAAACGCGGGCCCATGCACCGAACGTCGCAGCGATGGCTTCGGGACGAGGAGCTTGCACTGCGGTGCCGCAGGCTGTTGAATCTTCCAAGTAGCTGAAGTTTGCTTCCACAATGCGAAAAACTGTAACGGAGGTTGGATCGCTTTGACAACCATTTCTCCTGGTGCCGAGCTGACCATTCCTAGCGGAACGCCCGGGGCCGATGACGAAATCGTGACCCCTGAAGCCCTGGAATTCCTCGTCGACCTCCAGCGGAGATTCCAGGCAAGACGGGCCGAGCTGTTACAACTCAGAGTCGCTCGGCAGGCTCTCGTTGACGCGGGCGGGTCATTGGGGTTCTTGCCGGAGAGCGCTGAGGTTCGGGCCGGTGAATGGCAGGTCGCTACACCGGCCCCAGGCTTGACGGATCGGCGCGTGGAAATCACGGGTCCCACGGACGCGAAGATGACGATCAACGCTCTGAATTCGGGTGCGAAGGTGTGGTTGGCGGATTTCGAAGACGCAAATACGCCGCTGTGGGAGAACATGGTCGGCGGGCACCGTAGCTTGCGCGATGCGATTGCTGGCACGTTGGAATTCAACTCGCCCGACGGCAAGCACTACACGCTGCGCGACCCCGCGACGATGCCGACGATCGTGGTCCGTCCACGCGGATGGCATCTGCCCGAGAAGCATCTTCTGGTTGACGGCGAGCCAATGTCGGGCAGCTTGTTCGACTTCGGCCTCTACATGTTCCATTGCGGGAAAGCACAACTCGAGGCGGGAAAGGGTCCGTACTTCTATCTCCCCAAGATGGAATCCCATCTGGAGGCTCGGTTGTGGAACGACGTGTTCGTCCATACCCAAGCCGTGCTGGGTATCCCCCGCGGCACGATCCGGGCGACCGTACTCATCGAGACGATCTGGGCCGCCTTCGAGATGGACGAAATTCTCTATGAGCTCCGCGAGCATTCGTCGGGGTTGAACGCAGGTCGGTGGGATTATCTGTTCTCCCTGATGAAAGTGTTCCGTTCGCGCGGCGCAGAATTCCTGCTGCCGGATCGCAACACGGTGACTATGACCGCACCGATGATGCGCGCCTATACCGACCTGCTGGTTGCCACCTGTCACAAGCGTGGCGCGCACGCAATCGGCGGGATGGCCGCGTTCATCCCCAACCGGCGCGACGCTGCTATCAACGACATCGCCATGGCCAGGGTGCGCGCCGACAAGGAACGCGAGGCCGGTGACGGTTTTGACGGATCCTGGGTTGCCCACCCTGACCTAGTCGCACTGTGCAAGGAGGTCTTCACCTCCACTCTGGGCGACCAGCCCGATCAACGAGACCGGCTGCGTAGTGACGTCAACGTGACCGCGGACCAGATCCTCGACGCACGGTCGACACCCGGGGACATGACCGAAGAAGGCCTACGCAACAACATCAGTGTTGCTGTCCAATACCTCGCGTCCTGGCTGCGAGGCGGCGGGGCAGTAGCAATCAACAACATGATGGAAGACGCCGCGACGGCCGAGATCTGTCGTACCCAGGTCTGGCAATGGATCAACAACAACGTCAAACTGAGCAACGGGACGACGGTGACTACCGCGCTGGTGTTCCGAATCCTCGACGAGGAGATCGCGGTGCTGGGAGACGGTTACGCAGACGCGCGCAAGACGTTTGAAGAGATCACCGTCGGAGGCGAGTTTGTTGACTTCCTGACGCTGCCCGCTTATGCGCGGATGCCATAGTGGATTCGCAGGTGATCGATCGTCTGCGCGATCAACTCGGTTCCGAAGCGGTCATTACCGATCGGCAGGAGCGGCGGACCTACGAATGCGATGGTCTGTCGCAGTTTCGTTCGATTCCCGCAGTTGTGGTCCTGGCGGATAGCGCCGCGAGCGTTTCCCGCGCAGTGAAGGTGTGCGCCGAGATGCAGGTGCCCTTTGTTGCTCGCGGTTCCGGGACTGGTTTGTCCGGCGGCGCGCTTCCCAATGCCGACGGCGTCCTGATCGTGATGTCCAGGATGCGAACGGTCCACGACGTGGATCTATCGAATCAGCGGGCAACAGTCGACCCTGGGGTCATCAATCTCGAGGTGACCCGACAGGCCGCCCCGGGCGGCTATTACTACGCGCCGGATCCGTCGAGCCAACAGATCTGTTCGATTGGCGGAAATGTCGCGGAGAACTCGGGAGGAGCCCACTGCCTGAAATACGGCTTCACAACGAACCATGTAACAGGTTTGCGAATCATCACTCCAGACGGCGAAGCCGTCGATCTTGGTGGCGGCAAGAGTCTTGATGCGCCGGGCTACGACCTGATGGGCGTATTTGTCGGCTCCGAAGGAACCCTCGGCATAACGACCGAGGTGACAGTGCGCCTGTTGCGGGCGCCCGAGGCCGTCGTCACGATGCTGTGCGGATTCGAGTCCACTGACGCCGCCGGCGCAGCAGTGTCGTCGATTATTGCCGCCGGCATCGTTCCGGCGGCAATAGAAATGATGGACTCCCTGGCTATCGAGGCGGCCGAGGCGGCAGTGGGTTGTGGCTACCCGGCAGGCGCCGGCGCGGTACTCATCGTTGAAATCGACGGCCCGGCCGAGGAAGTGGAGCATCTCTCGCCAGTTATCGAAGGACTCTGTCGCGACCGCGGCGCTTTCGAGGTCAGGGTGGCGCTCTCCGGGGAGGAACGTGCGCTGATCTGGAGAGGCAGGAAGTCCGCGTTCGCCGCAGTTGGCAGGATCAGTCCCGACTACATCGTCCAAGACGGCGTGATCCCGCGAACTGCACTGCCCGAGGTGCTGCGAGCCATCGAAGAACTTTCGCGCGATAGTGGCATTCGCGTAGCAAACGTGTTCCACGCCGGAGATGGAAATCTGCACCCGCTAGTGCTCTTCGACGATTCGATCGAAGGAGCTGGCGTTCGGGCCGAGGAAGTGTCGGGCGCGATACTTGAGCTGTGTGTGCGGCTTGGCGGCTCGATCACCGGAGAGCACGGCGTCGGTTCGGACAAGACGAAGTACATGTCAACGATGTTCACCGACGAGGACCTCGACACAATGCAGTTGGTGCGTGACGCCTTCGATCCGAATAACCTTTCCAACCCCGGAAAGGTATTTCCCACCCCGCGACTATGTGGCGAGAGGCCTGGCCGTCGTCAGGGAGTTCATCCGTTGCAGGAGACCGGCATCGCGGAGATCTTCTGATGTCCGCTCGCGAAAGCCTTATTGACGCGTGCGGGGCAGAACACGTTCGCGACGCTACGAGTGCTGATGCGATCGGCGGCGTCAAAGCTACGTACGTAGTCTCGCCAGTCGACACCGATGCCGTGTCTGCCGTCATGGCTGCAGCAGCTGAACATGGTCTCGCGGTCGTGGTGCGCGGCGCCGCCACGAAGATCGACTGGGGCAATCCACCGACCAGAGTCGACCTCGTCGTCGACCTCTCCGCGATGAACGCGATACTCGAACATGCAGACGGCGATCTGATTGCGCGGGTGCAACCGGGTGTCGGACTGGCGACATTCCAAAAGGCACTCGCACCGGCACGCCAACGGCTGGCGGTCGATGAAGTCGTGCCTGGTTCGACAGTCGGCGGCATCATCGCCACAGGTCTTTCGGGGCCTTCGCGATTCCTCTATGGCGGCGTCCGGGATCTACTCATCGGCATCACCATCGTGCGTGCCGACGGGGTCGTCGCCCATGCGGGCGGCCGAGTCGTCAAGAACGTCGCGGGCTACGACCTGTGCAAGCTGTACACCGGCTCCTATGGAACGCTCGGCATTGTGACGGAGGCGATCTTCCGGCTCCATCCCATACCCGAAGCGTCCGCGTACGTCTCGATAGCCCTGCCAGACGAAGCCACCGCTGGTGCAAAGGTTGCTGAGGTTCTGGACTCTCAAGTTGTCGCGACCGCGGTTGAGATCGACCGGTCGGAGCCCGTTGGCCCAGTGACATTGTGCATCCTCATCGAAGGATTTGGGCCAGGCGTCAGCGCAAGGGCGTCGCGGCTCGTCGCGCTTCTAGGTCCAGACGCTCACGTCTCGGAACAACGACCGCAATGGTGGGGCACCCTTCCCGCGGGAGCCGCCAGCCTACGAATCACGGCTCAGCCCTCTGGGGTCCCGGCCGTATTGCAATCGGTGGCACGTGCGAGCGTCGATTGTGGGTTAACGGCTGCGATACGGGGTTCGGCCGGCACAGGCGTGCTGTACACGTCTGTGAGCCGCGGCGCGACCGCCGCGGTCGCTCGATTTGTCGATGCGGTAAGGGAAACGTGTACGGCCGAAGGCGGATCCGCAGTAGTGGTCAAGGCACCCGCAGCCGTCAAGTCCGTGGTCAATGTCTGGGGACGCATTCCCGCAATTTCGCTCATGCGTCGCGTGAAGACAAGTTTCGATCCGGAAAATCGACTCTCACCCGGTCGATTCGTCGGAGGGATTTAATGACACTGCCCGAGGACGAGCGTGCGCCTTTGGATTCCATCGGCGCCTTCGACAATGTCCACCCACCGAGTCTGGAGCTTCTGGGCGATTGCGTGCACTGCGGTTTTTGCCTCGCGAGTTGCCCGACGTACTCGCTGTGGGGTGAGGAAATGGACTCACCGCGTGGCCGCATCGACCTCATGCTGCAGGGCGTATCAGGTGAGCCACTGACAACCTCGATGGTGACCCACTTCGACCAATGCCTTGGATGCATGGCCTGTCTACCGGCGTGTCCATCCGGGGTGCAATACGACAAGCTGATCGAAGCGACCCGTTCACAGGTGGAGCGGAACTACAAGCGCCCCTTACGCGAGCGTGCACTTCGCTCCCTCATCTTCGCCGTGTTTCCCTACCCACGTCGCGTGCGCGCCGCGATATTGCCGCTACGCGCCCTGCAGCGGTTTCGGCTCGATCAAACGATTCGGAAGTCCCGACTGTTCCGCCGGCTCCCAGTCTCGGTGCGCGCCATGGCTGCGATCGCACCACAGATCACTCCGACGGAGAAAGTCGCAGAACTGGTTCCGGCAATCGGCCACCGGCGCGCCGTGGTCGGCATGCTCACGGGTTGCGTGCAGTCGGTCTTCTTCTCTGGAGTGAACGCGGCCACCGCGCGTGTGCTCGCAGCAGAGGGATGCGACGTGATCGTCCCCCGCGCGCAGGAATGCTGCGGCGCCTTGTCGATGCACAACGGTCGCGAGGCCGAGGCGATGAGCTTCGCGCGAGCTCTGATCGACGTGTTCGACGAGGCCAAGGTCGAAACCATCGTCGTCAACTCCGCAGGCTGTGGCTCGACGATGAAGGAGTACGCGCACCTGCTACGCGACGATCCGCACTACGCAGTCAGAGCACGCGAATTCTCGGCACGAACACGCGACGTCTCCGAATACATAGCCGAACTAGGCCCAGCTGCGACGCGCCACCCATTTGTGGCAACTATCGCCTACCACGACGCATGCCATCTCTCGAACGCCCAAGGCGTACGCGCCCAACCACGACGACTCCTTACGAGTATCCCCGGAATCGAACTACGCGAGATTCCGAGCGGCGAAACCTGCTGCGGATCGGCTGGCATCTACAACCTGCTCCAACCAGTCGCGGCCGCCGAGCTTGGGGACCGCAAGGCACGAAACGTCGAAACCACCGGCGCGCAACTATTGGTGACGGCAAATCCTGGCTGCCTGATGCAAGTCTCCGCAGCGCTTGAGCGTGCCGGCAAAAGCATGCCCACTGCCCACACGATCGAAGTCCTCGACGCGTCTATACGAGGACTGCCCAGCGGCGCGCTGCTCGGGCGCGGCGCAAAGCGTTGAGCTCAACCGGCGACGCCCTGCCGCTCCGCCGAATCAACGCCCAGCTGTGCGGCGACCGCGGTCACGACGGGAACAATACGCTCGACGTCGGCTTCCGACATCCGCACCAGAGGCGCCGATACCGACAGAGCCATTAACCCTGGCGCGTGGATCACGCGGGCTGCAATACAGCGCACACCGACTTCTTGTTCCCCGTTGTCCATCGCGAAGCCCTCAACGCGAATTCGTCCCAGCTCTTCCAGCAACTCATCGACGTCCGTAATCGTCCGTTCGGTCTGCGCCGGCAATCCGGTACGACTGAGGAGCGCCCGAACGTCGGCCACAGGCATCTGCGCGAGGAGCGCCTTGCCAACTCCGGTGCAATGAGCCATAACGCGTCGGCCCGGCTCAGTGAACATTCGCATCGAGTGAGCACTTGGCACGTGCGCCAGGTACACCACTGCGTCGCCTTCCATCATCGCGAGGTTGGCCGTTTCGCCCGTCAAATCGACGACCCGACGCAACGCCGGCAGGACCCACGCCCCAAAAGCCTTGTTCGCAGACTCAGCAAGCGGAACCAGTCGCGACCCCAATGTGTAGCGGCGGGCGCTCTCGCGTCGCACGTAACCTCGCTCCGTCAGCGTCCCCATCAGCCGGTGAATGGTCGGAAGCGGCAAACCCGACGCCGCCGCCAGCTGCGTCAAACCCTGGGGACTCCCCGCTTCCGCAAGCAACTCGAGTAGGTCGAGCGCACGCTCGACCGACTGCACACCGCCACGCGGCTCCGGATTCCCCTTACCGGCCATGAGTTCGCGGTCTCCCTTGAATCGTCCTCGCCCACCGGGTTCGCAATACTCCGGCAGGCTGCGTGCGGCCGAACTGCGGACCACAAACCCGCGGGAATCCCGCGTCCCGCGAACCACGGAGCAAGGGCTGGTCGAGGCGTGCCGAGCCTATCAAGCAAATCTGGGGTACGACCGA
This sequence comes from Acidothermaceae bacterium, assembly GCA_036501485.1. Taxonomy (GTDB): domain Bacteria; phylum Actinomycetota; class Actinomycetes; order Acidothermales; family Acidothermaceae; genus PALSA-607. The sequence continues at coordinate 9,310 of DASYAG010000007.1, forward strand.
TAGACCCGTGAATCATCACAGCAGAACGACGCCGTCTGCGACACACACCTGCCGTGGCAGGACTCGCCGCCTTGTCATTCATGCTCTCTCGGTGACCTCTATGGACACATAGCTGGAGCAGCCGCCGCATCGGGAGCAGGCCGCAACCGACGAACGCACATATGCCGCTTGGTGCCGCGTGATCGCAGGCGCACGCGGTCTGATTGCCAGCCAACGGTGCGTAGGTCGTCACGTACCGGCGCGGTGGGTGGCGTCTAGCCAGTCATCTTCGAGTTGGCCCCGCGTGACTTGGAGCGCGCGCAACTCGGCGTCGAGTGCTGCAGCTGCGACATAGTCGGTCGCCGCTTCTGCCAGTGCTGCGTGCAGCTCTTTTTCGCGGTCCTCGAGCTTCGAGAGTTGCCGCTCGATGCGCGTCACATCCTTGCGGGCTGTTCGCACGTCGCCCGCGCTACCCGTGGTGGCAGGCGCTGTTGGCGTTCGGGTGCCAGTTACCTGATCGCGTTCACGTGAGCGGCGGGCTAGGTATTCGTCGACTCCGCCCGGCAGCGAAGCGAGCTGGCCACCGCCGATCAGGGCGGTCACTGTGTCGCAGACGCGCTCGAGAAAGTACCGGTCGTGCGACGCTGCGATCAACGTGCCGGCCCAACTGTCGAGCAGGTCTTCCAACGCGGTGAGCGTATCGACGTCGAGGTCGTTGGTCGGCTCGTCGAGCAGCAGCACGTTCGGCTCGTCCATCAACAATCGCAGCAATTGGAGTCGCCGCTTCTCGCCGCCGGAGAGGTCTCCGACCGGAGTCCACTGACGCTCGCCGCTGAATCCGAACCGCTCCAACAACGCGGACGCCGTCAGCTCGCGCCCGTCGCCCAACACGGTCTGCCGGCGCACCGCCTCCACGGCTTCGAGCACGCGCAACGTCGGGTCGAGTTCCGCGACATCCTGCGAGAGGTAGCCAATACGAACGGTCTTCCCGACTTTGACGACGCCACTGTCCACACCGCGCAACCCGGCGAGCACCCGCAGCAGCGTCGTCTTCCCGCCGCCGTTCACTCCGACGAGGCCGATGCGGTCGCCCGGTCCGACGCGCCACGTCACGTCGTCGAACAACTCAGAGGGGCCGAGTGCAAGCGACATGTCCTCGACGTCGAAGACCGATTTTCCTAAGCGGGCTGACGAGAACGTGGCCAAGGTGGTTCGGTCGCGCGCCGGTGGCTCGTCGGCGATCAGCGCGTTCGCTGCATCGATCCGAAACTGCGGCTTCGACGTTCGCGCGGGTGGTCCACGTCGCAGCCACGCCAACTCTTTACGCAGCAGGTTCTGCCGGCGCTCTTCTACAACTCCGGAAATGCGCTCACGTTCGGCGCGTGCCAACACGTACGCCGCGTAGCCGCCGAGATACTGCGCGATCTGACCGTCGGCGACTTCCCACGTCAGCGTGCAGACCACGTCGAGGAACCAGCGGTCGTGGGTTACGACAACCAGCGCGCCTCGACGCTGCGCCAGAAACCCAGCCAGCCAATCGATGGTCTCGATGTCGAGGTGGTTGGTCGGCTCGTCGAGCATCAGCAGGTCGATGTCGGTGACCAACAACGCAGCTAGCGCCGTGCGCCGCCTTTCGCCACCCGACAAAGTGCCGACGACACGATCGAGCATGTCAGTCGACAGCAACGTCGCAACCACCGTTCGCGCAACGCGGTCACCGGCCCACGAATGGTCCGGACGATCACCGAGGACGACGTGGCGGACCGTCGCTGCGGGGTCAAGTGCGTCCCCCTGAGCGAGCACGCCGATCCGCAATCCCGACGTGTGCGTCACTCGTCCCGAGTTCGGCGGCACCTCGCCCGCCAGGACAGACAGCAACGTGGTCTTGCCCGCGCCATTGCGACCGACGATGCCGATCCGGTCGCCTTCGGCAATGCCGAGCGACACGTCGTCCAGCAATGGCTTGACGCCGTACGACAACGAGACCGATTCGAGGTTGACGAGATTCATGCGACGACGCGCGCTCCGGGTACAGGACCGTGAGCGCGTCGAACCGTGCGGCACGTCCCCGACCCGGCGAGTGCGGCGACCAACTCGACGGCTTCGGCCTCACCCGCCGTCAAAAACGCACACGTCGGGCCGGAGCCACACACGATGCCGCCGAGTGCGCGCGCATCGCGACCTGCCTCTAGCGTTCGGCGCAGCGCGGGCCGCAACCGAAGCGCGGCCCTCTGCAGGTCATTGTGCAAGAGCGTTCCGAGCCGCCGCTGATCGCCAGCACCCAACGCAGCTATGAGCTCGCGTGGCGACGACGATTCAGGCCACGGGCCCTCCGACCGCATCCGATCGAGCTCGCCATAGACCAACGGCGTCGACAATCCGGTGTCGGCCAAAGCGAAAACCCAGTGATAGGTACCGCGAACCAGCACCTGCGTCAGCTGTTCGCCGCGACCGCCACCTAGCGCCGTCCCGCCTAATAGGCAGAACGGGACGTCGCTACCGAGCCGCGCCGCCAGGTCATGCAGCACGTGCGGATCGACTCCGGTCTGCCACAACGCATCGCAGGCGAGCAGCGTCGCGGCCGCGTCTGCCGAACCTCCGGCCATGCCACCTGCGACCGGAATCCCTTTGTGAATAGTGATTTTGACGTCGGGTTCGCGACCGACGAGATGAGCGAGCGCGGTCGCGGCGCGCACCGCGAGGTTCGATCCGTCGGTCGGGACATCGTCGTAGTCGTCTCCGACAATCGTGACCTCGACGTCGTCGGCATGGTCAACGGTGATCTCGTCATACATCGAGACGGCCTGGAACACCGAGACCAGCGAGTGGAAAGCGTCACTGCGAAGCTGGCCGACCCCGAGATGGAGGTTGACCTTCGCGGGTGCTCGCACGGTGACAGACACAACACCCGATGCTAGCGAGCGGCGACTGCTACAGGTCTGGCTGCGGGTCGAGACGGATCTCCGGACGGCGGTCGACCTTGTAGTCGGCGCGCGGCGGGCGGCGGACCTTGGCAGGAAGTGGTGGGATCTCCTCGCTCAGATCCTGATGGGGCCGCTGCTCCGCGATCCGGGCAAACTGCGTGACGTCGAGCGTCTCACCGCGGGCACCGGGGTCAATACCTGCTTCCCGTAGGGCAATTTCCGCTAACGCCGGCGACCCGGCCCAACCCGCCAATGCGGCCCGCAAGGTCTTGCGTCGCTGACCGAAGGCGGCGTCGATCACCGCGAACACCTGGTCGCGGGTCGCGGTCGTGTCTGGCGGATCGTGCCGGTCGATGGCGACCAGGCCGGAGTCGACCCGCGGCGCCGGCCAGAACACCTGGCGCCCGATCGTGCCGGCCATCCGGGCCGAGCCGTACCAGGCGGCCTTGACCGACGGCACCCCATATGGGTCCTCCCCCGGCTTGGCCGCCAGCCGGGCGGCGACCTCAAGCTGCACCATGACGAGTACGCGTCTCACTGTTGGCAGCCGCCCGAGCAAGGTCAGTAGCACTGGGACGGCGACGTTGTACGGCAGGTTCGCGACGATCGCCGTCGGGAAGTCGTTGCCACGCAGGTCGAGGCTCATGGCGTCGCGATGAATGACGGTCAGCCGGTCGGGGCCACCGGGCAACCGCGCTGCGACCGTCGACGGCAACAGATTCGCGAGGCGTTCGTCGATCTCAACCGCAATGACTCGTTGGACGTCCGGCAGTAACGCCAGCGTCAACGACCCGAGCCCTGGACCGATCTCGAGCACCACGTCGTCCGGCCTCAAGTTTGCCGTGCGAACGATGCGTTGCACGGTGCCGCCATCGATGACGAAGTTCTGCCCGAGCGTCTTCGTGGGTGTCAGGTCGATGGATGCTGCGAGCGCACGAATGTCAGTCGCACCAAGCAAAACGGCAGGCGTCACCGTCTGCGCGCCGGCCGCGTTTAGGTGAAGAGGTAGTGGCCGCAAACCGGCCATTGAGTCTTCCAATTGCTGCGCTTGTAGAGCAGTTGTGCGCGATAAGTTTGCTCGCTAGCAGAAGCGGCACTCGGTAGACCGGTGCCACCGACCGCGCGCCATGTGTTCAGGCGGAACTGGTACATGCCGTAGTACGGCGGGTTGTTTGCGTTGGCGCGACCGCCGGCCTCACAGTCGGAAAGCGCCTTCCAGTTCAGGCCGTCAGCCGCGACCTTGAAGACTGCGGCGGGCTTCGGCTTGGGCTTCGGGATCGGCTTTGGCCTGGTGCCGATATTGATGATCTGCGGAATGGGCTGCACAGTCACCTGCTGACCAATGAGACTCTTCGTGGTCTGCATACCGTCGACGTACCCATCCTGGTATGTCGCAACCATTGTGCCGATTTTCCCTACCTGCGCGACCTTCTTGGTGCCGACGAGGAGGGTTGGGTCGTTCACCGTCTTTGCAGTGAACGGGATCGGCGAGCTCGTTAGTTCTTGGTTGCTACTGATGCGCAGAATGATGACGTAGAGGCCGTCGTACGGACGCGTCTGCAAGTCAGTCGACACCTGGTCTGCGGGATTCACTTGAATGCCCGCTTCGTTGAGTACGCCTTGCAATGTTGTTTGCGTACTGACAAGCGAATGCACTGTTCCATCAACGCGCACATTGACGAGGTGCGGCAGGTTGATGTTGATGTTCATGCCCGTCAACGGAACGCGTGCGTCGCGATCGACAGACAAGTCTGCTGCTTGCGGAATTCTTAGTCCCGCCTGTTGCAAGACCTCGTCGACGTTGTCACCGGTGACCCATGCTTTGTGTGTCACACCATCGATCGTCAACGTCAACAAACGACCGCGTGCAATGTTGATGGTGGTGCCGTCGTGCACCTTCGTTTGTGGTGCGGGCGTCAACGCATCGTGTGGTCCGACAATGATGCCGGCGCGATGCAAAACACCATCGACTGATGCTGCGTAGGTCTTCACTTTCGTGACCTGGCCGTCGACCGAAATGGTGACGTGCTTGTCAAGGCTGACGAACGCCGTCGTCCCTGCTACCAGGGCAGCAGTGATGACGCCGTACACCGAACCGACGACAAGCCTCGATCGCACGGGACTCCGCTGTTCGAAGGGTCCAGAGGATGGGAAGCTTGGGTCGCGCGGGCGCAACTTGGACCGAACAGAGCCACAAAAAGCGACCCGGGACGCCGACCACGAGCTTCCCCACTCTGGCCGAACACTGCCGTGAACGTAACCAATGAGTTGTTGAGTAAGCAAGCGCTCGGCGGGTGATGGCGTTCGCTTTGGTCTTGATTTGGCCTTGGGTTAGGGAAGTACCGCGCAATTCGACGCTCCGGTCTACCTTTGCTGTGACGCGTGTGACTGCTGTGGTGAACCCGGTCGATCGGGCGAGTTCTCGCCCACGACTCCTCATGAATGCAGGTTCCCAGCGTTCGCGAGCTGCATTTGTGAGGAGTGGGCGCCCCTAGCGCCAGGGGCCGAATACGTGCTCAGCGTTGGCTGCAGTGGCGCCCGCGACGACGTCTTCATCAACGCCTTTCACCTCTGCAAGTGCGCGCACAGTGAGTGGGATGAGGTACGGCGCGTTCGGTCGACCGCGATACGGAACGGGCGCAAGAAACGGCGCATCGGTCTCGACGAGCATCAACTCGAGCGGCACGACTGCAGCTGCTTCGCGCAGTGCACCGGCGTTCTTGAACGTGACGGTTCCGGCGAAGCTCAAGTAGTAGCCGCGCCGCACGCAATGTCTTGAGATGGAGACATCGCCGGAGAAGCAATGGAACACCGTGCGATCTGGTGCACCGACTTCTTCGAGGATGCGCAACACGTCATCGTGTGCGTCGCGATCGTGAATGACGAGTGCCTTGCCAGCTGCTTTCGCGATCTCGATGTGGGTGCGAAACGCTGCCTGTTGCACGAGCGGATCGACACGCCCCCAGTAGTAGTCGAGTCCCGTCTCTCCAACAGCCCGCACGTCGGGAAGCGCGGCCATACTCGCCAGCTCGTCGGCGTCCACCTCGTTGAAGTTCTTGACCTCGTTCGGGTGCACGGCGACGGCCGCATACACGTCGGTGAAAGCCCCAGCGGTCGCCGCGCACCAGCGCGACGACTCCATGGTGTCGCCGACTGTGACCATCCGGCGAACGCCGACCGCCTGGGCCGCGGCTATCGCGTCGGGCACGGGGATGTTCATGGCGTCGAGGTGGCAGTGGGAGTCGACGGTCTCGACCCGTAGCGGCTCCGGCGCAGGCGGGGGCGACCCGGAGATCACGTGGTTGGGGCGTCGTCGGGCAGCCGGGGGAACAGCGACTCGCCCTTGGTGATGGCCGCGCCGACCGGCAGCTGGCCCCAACGCCCGGCGTCGATCAGGTTCTGGGCTCCCAACGGCCCAAGTGCAGCCTCGGCCCCGAGCGCCACCCACAGCGAAGCGGTCGCGCGCGGGATGAAGGGGTGCAGCACGACGGCCAGCACCCGCAACCCCTCGGCCGCGGTGTAGAGGATCGTCGCGACCCGGGCCCGTGCTGCGGCCGAGGTGGCGATCTCCTTCGCGACCTTCCACGGCGCCTCGTCGCTGAGGTAGCCGTTCAGCGCGCCGACCAGTTCCCAAATCGCGGCCAGCCCACCCTGGAAGTCGAGCTTCAGCACCGCCGCATCGGCAGCCTCGACCGCACGCGCCGCGACGAGTGCGATCGCAGCCTCGGCCGGCCCCGCGTCGTCCGGCCCTGGGAGCTTGCCTTCGAAGTACTTCTCGGTCATCGCCGTCACGCGCGACGCAAGGTTGCCGAAGCCGTTCGCGAGCTCGGAGGTGTAGCGCGCACTCATGTCTTCCCACGAGAACGAGCCGTCTTGGCCGAACGTGATCGCGCGCAGGAAGTAGTAGCGAAACGCATCGGACCCGAAGTGGTCGGTGATCTCGGCGGGCGCGATACCGGTGAGCTTCGTCTTGCTCATCTTCTCGCCACCGACAAGTAGCCAGCCGTGCGCAAAGACCTTGCGTGGCAAGGCAACTCCGGCCGCGAGCAGCATCGCCGGCCAGATCACTGCATGAAAACGCAAGATGTCTTTGCCAACAAGATGGACGTCGGCAGGCCAGGTCTGCGAAAACTTTTCCTTGTCTTCCGCGTCAGGTGCTTCGAGCCCGACGGCGGTCGCGTAATTGAGCAGCGCGTCGAACCACACGTAGACGACTTGGCTGTCGTCCCACGGCACCTTGATGCCCCAGTCGAACGACGACCGCGAGATCGAGAGATCGGTCAGCCCGGAGCGGATGAACGACAGCACTTCGTTGCGCGCACTCTCGGGCTCGACGGCCTCGGGGTGTTGTGCGTAGTGCTCGAGTAGCGCATCGCCGTAGTTCGACAGCCGGAAGAAGTAGTTGGTCTCGCTGAGGTACTCGACCGGTATGCCGTGGATCGCGCATACCTTCACGCCCGCGTACTGGCCGGTGCCGTCGAGCAGATCGCCCGGCAGCTTGAACTCCTCGCAGCTCACACAGTAAGGCCCCTCATAGAGGCCCTCGTAGATTTCGCCCTTGTCTTTGAGGCCTTGCAAGAAGGCCTGCACGCGCTCGGTGTGCCGCAGTTCCGTCGTCCGGATGAAATCGTCGTTCGCGATGTCGAGGGAGCGCCAAACCGGGCGCCACTCGTCCTCGACCAGGCGGTCGGCCCACTGCTGGGGTGAGACATCGTGGGCCTCCGCGGTCCGGAGCACCTTCTCGCCGTGCTCGTCGGTGCCGGTCAGGAACCAGACCAACTCGTGGCGCTGGCGGTGCCAACGGGTCAAAACGTCGCCGGCCACCGTCGTGTAGGCGTGCCCGATGTGCGGGACGTCGTTGACGTAGTAGATCGGCGTCGTCAGATAGAAGGCCTTGCCGGGGTTGTCGGTCACACCCTCAAGGTTACCGAGTCGGGGCAACCCGGTTCGCGGTCACGAACCGGGGCCCTCGCCGCGACGGCGCGTCAAGCGCTTCGGACGAGCTCGTAGGTCAGGGCGGCGATGCCCCTACCCACGGCCTTGGCGTCGATCAGACGCATCGGCTTCTTGTCGGAAGTCTCGCCGAAGACGCGCTCGCCGGTTCCGAGCACAACCGGGAACACAAGCAGCCGGAGTTCGTCAGCCAGGTCGTGCTCGATCAACGTGTGCACGAGCGGACGGCTCGCGTAGACGACGATCTCGCCGGCCACTTCTCGCTTCAGCTTGGAGACCTCGTCGACCACGTCGCCGCGCAGCACGGTCGAGTTGGTCCAGTGCGGTTCGACGAGGGTCGAGGACACGACGAACTTGGGCATGCTGTTCAGCCTGTCGGCCCACTGACCGGTGCGTGTCGCGAAACGCGTGCCGAAGTATTCGTCGCTCCGCCGTCCCATCAGCAAGGCCTGAGCGCCGAGCGCCTCGTCGAGCTCAACCTGGGCCCAGGCTTCGCGGTCCGTGCCGACGGACTCCTCGAACCAACCGCCGTGCTTGAAGCCTTGCCCACCTGTCGGGTCCTCGACGACTCCGTCGAGCGTGACGTTCTGGCTGATAACAATCTTTCCCATGGCGAGTCTCCGTTTGTGTTGTCTTGTGGGGTGCCGTCACTGATGTAGACACCGCTATCCCGGCAAAGAGGCGGCCCTTCACCGCCTCCTTCGCCCCTCGCCCGGTGTCTGTACAAGTGGTGCGACAGGATCTGCGGAAGAGGTGATCTGGGGTGATGGACGTGGCCGTCGACTTGTTCGAACGGGCCCGCGCGGGTGATGGCGAGGCGTTTCGCGAGCTGACCGAGCCGCACCGCCGAGAGCTACAGGTGCACTGCTACCGCATGCTCGGGTCGCTGCAAGACGCCGAGGACGCGCTGCAAGACACCCTGCTCGCCGCCTGGCAAGGATTCGCCGGATTTGAGGGCCGCGCGTCGCTTCGCACCTGGCTCTATCGGATTGCGACCAACCGATGCCTCAACGCGCGCCGGACAGCGAGCCGTCGTCCGGCTAAGGAGTGGGACGTGCCCAACGTTGAGCAGCCCGAGCCGACCCGGCTCGGCGAAGTCGTGTGGCTCGAGCCTTTCCCCGACGACCTGCTGCAGGGCGCGTTCGACACGCCGCTCGATCCCGAAGCGCGCTACGAGCAGACCGAATCGATCTCGCTCGCATTCGTGACAGCCATGCAGCTGCTGCCTCCTCGGCAAACCGCCGTCCTCATCTTGCGTGACGTCCTTGGATTCCACGGCACCGAGGTAGCGGCCATGCTGGACTGCACCGTCGAGTCGGTGAAGAGCGCACTCAAACGCGCACGCGCCAGCCTGCACGAACGACTCCCGGCCGCCGACAAACCGCCTGCTCCAGACTCACCAGCTGAGCACGCGGTCGTCGCGAAATTCGTCAACGCGTGGGAATCCGCCGATCTTTCGGCTCTCGTGGCGCTGCTCACCGACGACGTGTTCATATCGATGCCACCGATGCCGTTCGAATACGAAGGACGAGATGTCGTGGCGCGCTTCTGCGGTCGCATTTTCGGTGCGGGCCGCAGGTTCGAGCTCTTACCGACGCGAGCCAATGGGCAACCCGCATTCGGCACCTACCTGCGGACACCCGATGGAGCGAGCCACGGGATAGGCCTGTACGTCCTCACCCTTGCCGGTGACCAGATCTGCGCCATGACCCGCTTCGAGAACAGCGTCTTGCCAACGTTCGGACTACCGCGATATCTCCGCCGCCCGCAACAGGGAAGCCGGGTCTAGAGCCGCCAGGTTTGCGGCCGGCCGCTGTGTCGCGCTCGCAGGTCGGGCGTACAGATAGCCCTGAATCAACAGCCGCTCATAGTCGGGAAGCGCGTGCCGTTGCTCGTCGGTCTCGACACCCTCGACGACGCAACTGATCGCCAGTTGTTCCGCCAGCCCGACGGTGGCGCGCACGAGAGTCATCGCCGTGGGGTCCGCGGGCAGTCTGCTCGTAAAAGACCGGTCGATCTTGATGCAGGTGATCGGCAGTTCGGCGAGGTAGCGAAGTGATGCGTAGCCGGTCCCGAAGTCGTCAAGTGCGAGCCCGACGCCGCGTTCTTTGAGGTCGCGCAGATCGGCGAGATCCGACGCGGTGGCGTCGAGGAGAACCGTCTCCGTGATCTCGATCGTGAGTCCGTGCGGGTCGAGTCCGCTTTCGGTCAGCGCGTCGTCGATCCGCTGGTAGAAGCCGGGCTTCGCGATGTCTCTCGCACTGCGATTGACGTTGAGCACCAGATGCGCCAGATCGGCGTCGCGCCGCCAAACCACCGCTTGCGCGCACGCGACCTGCAACACCCGTTCATCGAGCGCCGTGATGAGACCAGTGCGTTCGGCCACCGCAATGACCTGGGCGGTATCGACGAAGCCGCCAGCCTCATCGCGCAAACGTAATAGCGCTTCGATTCCGTAGACGCCGTTGGTCATCGGATTCACGATCGGCTGGTAGAAGACCTCAATCGAGTCGTTCGCCAGCGCTCGCCGAATCGTGCGCTCGAGGCGGCCGTGCATGGCGGTGTCCGGCCGGTGCGCGATCTCGAAGAACCGGTGACCGTTACCACCGTGCGCCTTGATGTGGTACATCGCTGCGTCGGCGTCGCTAAGTAGCGTGTCGGCAGTCGCGGTGTCGTCGGCAATGCGAATGCCGATACTGACCGAGAGCGTGTGGTCGAGGCCGCCGGCCTGAATGGGTTCGGCGATGAGGCTCGCGATGCGAGCACCGACCGATTCGGCCAACGCCAACGGCTCGAGGTGTTCGGGAATGTCGAGGATGATCGCGAACTCATCCCCACCGATGCGCGCGACCGTGTCGTCCGCGCGCGTCGCGAAAATCAAGCGTTGCGCAGCAAGGTTCAGGACGTCGTCGCCGACGGCGTGGCCGTAGTTGTCATTGATCCGCTTGAAGCCATCAAGATCACAAATCAGGACGGCGATGTGCCCGCCTCGTGCGGTTCGGCGGAGGGCGTGCTCAAGCCGATCGTGGAGCAACCTCCGGTTCGGCAGCCCGGTCAGCTCGTCGTGCAAGGCAGCACGTTGAAGGCGCTCCTCGACGGCCACGACGTCGGTCACGTCGCGCGAGACTACGAGGATCGAAGTCACGTCGTCGGATTCGTTGCGGGCGAACGGGGTCAGTCGCCGCGACAGCCACCGGATTTCGCCGTCGTAGTGCCGCACGCGATGACGTAGCGACACCACCTCGCCGTCCGGCAAATCGTTTGCCTGTCCGTATGCGCGTTCGAGATCGAGCACATCCTGATCGGGCATCAGTTCGTAGAGGTCGTGGCCGCCGAGTACCTTCACGACTTCGGGCGTGAATCCGATAAGGGGTTTGCCCGAACGGTTCGCCCGACTCAACTGCTTCGTCGCCACGTCGTAGAGGTGAATGGCGTCGGGTGTCGCAGCGATAACCGCCTGCTGGTGGCTCAACGCCCTGCTCAACTCGGCGTGCGCGTCGTACGCTTTGATCTCGGCTTCGACGAGCTCGGTGACATCGGCGACAGTGCCGGCCATTTGCGTGACAATCCCATTAGCGTCGCGCTCGACGACGCCCTGAGCGTCGAGCCAACGCATCGCGCCATCGTTCGCGCGGATCACGGGGTAGCGAATCGTCATCGGGACGCCGGTTTCGGTCAACCGCTGGGTCGCCTCGACGACCGATGCGCGGTTGTCCGGATGCACGCAGTTGTTCAGCACTTCGTAGAGGCCGCAGAAGGCGCTTCGGTCGAGCCCGTACAGTTCGAGCAGCACGTCCGACACAGTCAGTGCGGGTGCGATGAAGTCATAGTTCCAGGAGCCGACCCGGCTGATTTTTTGGGCGAGGTGAAGCCGCTGAAGCTCCTCGCGGTCGGCGCTGCCGACATCCGACGCAGGCGGGAGCCTCGGATGGGGCACTGCCATGCACGGCTCCCCGCATCGATTCTGGACGGACTACCCGTTCGGTATCGACACCGAGACTTGCGACTTAAATGCCGCTGTCGGGTGTTACACGCACGTTTCGCACGACCAGCTCGACTCGTCAGTCGTGGCGGCCAGTGGTCGCGACGCTGACGCCGACAACGATCATGGCGACGCCGCCAGCTCCGCCGATCGCGGCCAACCGTCGCGGGTTCTTGGCGAACCAGCTCCGGATGCCGCTCGCGGCCAGCACCCAGATCGAGTCGGAGATCAACGCGATGCCGAACGCGACCGCCGACAGCAGGAGCATCTGCTCCGGAACGTGGCCGGTTTTCCGGTCGACGAACTGCGGCAGTACGGCACCGAAAATGATGAGCGCTTTCGGGTTGGCGAATCCGACCAGGAACCCTTGCCGCACCGCTCGCCAGCGCGAGATCGGGGTCGCCGCGGTGGTGCCGAGCGCGTTAGCTAAATCGCGGCGGTGACGGATGGCCTGCACGCCGAGCCACACGAGGTAAACGGCGCCGACCAACTTGATGGCACCAAATGCAAGGTCGGAGCGCTGTACCAAACTGCCCAACCCGAACGCCACAAGTATCGCCACCACGTACACGCCGAACCCGTTGCCGACCACGCTGGCGATCGCAGGACCACGCCCGAGTGACAACGCTCGCCCAATCAAGAACAGCACACTCGGCCCGGGAATCACGACGAGTATGAGCGCGGCAACCGCGAACGCTGCGAGGTTGGTGCTGGAGACCATGGCGGCAACATACAGGTGCGCGCGGGTCGAAATCGCGCGCATTTACCAACGGTCGCGGCTGGCCGCGGGGCCTGCGGGGTCACATGCTCCAGAGGGCTCTGGTCGGTGGCATGCGGGCCGCGCGGATTGCGGGTAGCAGCCCGGCAACAGCGCCGATGATCAGTGCGGCGCCGAGTCCGCCACCCCAAGCAATAGGCGGGACGACGATTGCCCAGCCTTTGGTGCTCGCATAGATCGCGGTCGCAAGCGCGCCGGCACCAACCCCGACCGCGCCGCCGATAACCGCCAGGACAATCGCCTCGGAAAGGAACTGCGTGCGGATGTGACCTTTCGTAGCGCCAAGCGCACGACGCAGTCCGATCTCTGACCGGCGCTCCAACACCGAGATCACCATGATGTTCGCAACGCCGATCGCACCGACCAGCAATGCGACGGCGCCGAGGCCGAGGAACAGACCGTTCAACGCGCTCTTCGCTTCGGCCCGGGCCACCAGTGCGGCCGACGGTTGGCTCACGTTGACTTGGTTGGGCGCTTCCGGATCCGCTGTGGCAGCGAGCACTGACTGCACCGCAGCGACTTGATCGGTGTTCGCGCGCAGGTAAATGGTCGAGGGATGCCCATCGAATCCGAGGTAGGTTTTCGCGGCCGGGAACCCGACGAGCATCGCCGCGTCGAGTTCCGGTGCAAGCACCGACGGTTTCAAGATGCCGACGACGTAGAACCACTGCTGACCCGCCCAGATGCGTTCGCCCGGGTAAAGCCGATCGATGCCCAACCGGCTGGCGGCGGACGACCCCAGCACTGCGACAGGTTCGGTGGCGGTGGCCGCGTTGAGGTAAGTACCGGCGGCCAGCGTGGTGCCGACGGTCGCGGGTAAGTCGAGCGTCGTCGCCAGCACGGTCAGTGCGTTGGTCTGGATCGACGGGATCAACGGGCTGCGAAAGACCGAGGCCGTGACCGATCCGGTGTCTTGCACGGCGGTGACTGGGCCGATGCGCGAGATCATGCCGGGCGCAGCAATCGGAAGCTCGGCATTGTCTCCGAACACCGTCTGCCCGTTGGTCACGGTCAGCAGGTTGGTGCCGAGCTTGTCGATCTCTGCGAGCAAACCGGCTTGCGAGGACGCCGATAAGCCGAGCACCGCGACCACTGCCGCGACGCCGATCGCAATGCCGAGAGCTGACAACGTGGCGCGCAGTTTGCGGGTACGGAGTCCGATGGTCGAGAGGCGCGCGAGATCGCTGAACCGCAACCGCCCCGGCGTCCGCGCGAGATCGTTGAACTGCAACGGTGCCGTTGTCACGCCGAGCTCCCCGCAAGCGCTTCGTCGGCGACGATGTGTCCGTCGCGCATCTGGATCTGGCGCGGCATTCGCGAGGCGATGTCGCGATCGTGAGTGATGACAACGATCGTGGTGCCGGCGTCATGCAGATCTTCGAGCAGTCCGAGAATCGCTTGCCCGGTTGCGGTGTCGAGGTTGCCGGTGGGCTCGTCGGCGAGCACGATCGCCGGGTGCCCGATCAGTGCACGCGCAATCGCGACCCGCTGGCGCTGACCTCCTGAGAGTTGGGTCGGCCGGGCGGCGATCCGGTCGGCGAGCCCGACTTGCTCGAGCGCCTCAATCGCATGTCGCCGACGCTCGCGCAGTGGTACCCCTGCATAGAGGAGACCATCGGCGACGTTGTCCAAAACAGTTGCGTGCTCGGCAAGGAAGAACTGCTGGAACACGAAGCCGATACGGCTGCCGCGCAGCCGCGACAACTCACGATCGGATAGCTTCGCGACGTCCATACCCGTGATGCGCACCGTGCCGCTCGTTGGGCGATCAAGGGTGCCGATCAGATGTAGCAGCGTCGTTTTTCCTGATCCAGACGGGCCGACGACGCCGACGAGTTCGCCCGCACTGACGCTGAAGCTGAC
>DASYAG010000008.1:0-45380 GCA_036501485.1 Acidothermaceae bacterium
CAGCCACCACTCGCGCAATGCGTCGTAGTTCTCGTGCAGTGTGAGGTTGAAGAGGTGTGCTGGAAACGTGAGGAAGAACGTGCCGGCGACCGCGACAACTGCGCTCGCAAGCACTGTCGTCGCCGAGGAGAAGGCATCACTCGGACGAGGCAGCGAACTGGCAATCGACGACGTCTGCGAAGACACGGCTAGGGGCACGAGACGTCCGACCGCGATCCCATGCGGCTGACCACCGACCTGCACCGTCGCCATCAGCGTGCCGCTCGCGGTATCGACGTCAGAGACAGTGCCCGAGCTGAAGTTCGCCACATACGCGTGGGCACTGTCAGCGCTGAACGCAACCTCATCAGCGGTGGTACCAACCTGCACGGTACGCACGACCGCAAAGTTGGTGGGATCGACGACCGTCACAGTGTCGGCGCCACTATTCGCCAGATAGATCGCTGAGCCGTCCGGCGACACACCGACACCCTGTGGTCCGTTGCCTACGGTGACCGACCGAGTCACCAGATTCGTCTGGGCATCAATCACCGAGAGCGTGTTCGACCTGATGCTTGTCGCGTAAACGGTGCGGCCGTCGGGGCTCGCCGCTACTCCTTCACTGCCGTCGAATCCACCGATGGCCTTTGTGAGCGAACGGGTACGCGTGTCGATGACGGAGACAGAGCTCGCCGTGTTGTCCGTCGCGTCGACGTTCGCGGTGTAGATCGTGTCGCCCGACGGACTCATCGCCATGCCGTACGGGTTCGCTCCCCCGACCGGGATCTTCGCGACGACCTTGTCGGTGCTGGTGTCGACGACCGCGACCGCATTCTCGGTGAAGACGTCGACGTACAGGAAGCGGCCGTCGGGGCTTAGCAACAAGTCGCAAGGGCGGACGCCGACCACGACCGTCGCGCTGACCTTGCGGGTCCGCAGGTCGACAACGCTGACGTCGTCCGACTGGGAGTCGGACACATAGGCCGTCGCGCCGTCTTTGCTCACCGCCACGGCCCAGGGCTTCTGACCGACCGGAATCGTGGCAACAACAGCGTCGGTTGCGGCGTCGACCACCGAGATGGTGTTGGAACCCGAGTTCGTAACAAACACGGCCGTCGACACGCCAGTCGACGCGGCCACCGCCCGGGCCGAAGCCGGGGCCCAAGCCGCGGGCAGCGCCATCAGGCTGGCCGCAAACGCGAGTCGCGCGCCGGCGGCCCACACCTTCATCCGCACATCTTCACGGCGGACGGGCGTCGCGACAAGATCAGTTCAGGCCAGAGACGGAGCTGACCTCAGTAGCGGTAGGAGTCCGCCTTGTACGGGCCCGCGATCGGGACGCCGAGGTAAGCGGCCTGCACGGGGGTCAGCTCAGTAAGCCGGACGCCGAGAGCGTCGAGGTGCAGTCGAGCGACCGCCTCGTCGAGGTGCTTCGGCAACACGTACACACCGACCGGGTATTGCGCGGTCTTCGTGTAGAGCTCGATCTGTGCGAGCACCTGGTTCGTGAACGAGTTGCTCATCACGAAGCTCGGGTGTCCAGTCGCGTTGCCCAGGTTGAGCAAGCGGCCCTCGGACAAGATGATCACGCCGTGGCCGTCTTCAAACATCCACTCGTCGACCTGGGGCTTGATGTTGACGCGCTCGACACCTGGGAACGCAGTCAGGCCTGCCATGTCGATCTCGTTGTCGAAGTGGCCGATGTTGCCGACGATCGCTTGGTGCTTCATCCGCGAGATCTGGTCGGCGGAGATGACGCCGAGGCTGCCGGTGGCGGTGACGAAGATGTCGGCCGTCGCCAGGACGTCTTCGAGCGTCGCCACCTGGTAGCCGTCCATCGCCGCCTGCAATGCGCAGATCGGGTCGATCTCGGTGATGATGACGCGCGCGCCCTGGCCACGAAGCGACTCAGCGCAACCCTTGCCGACGTCGCCGTAACCACACACCACTGCAACCTTGCCGCCGATCAGCACGTCGGTCGCGCGGTTGATGCCGTCGATGAGTGAGTGCCGGCAGCCGTACTTGTTGTCGAACTTCGACTTGGTCACCGAGTCGTTCACGTTGATGGCCGGGAACAACAGCGAGCCCGCCTCGTGCATCTGGTAGAGGCGATGCACGCCGGTCGTGGTCTCCTCGGTCACTCCCTTGAGGCCCGAAGCAATCGCCGTCCAGCGTCGTGGGTCTTCAACGAGCGACCGCTGCAGAACCCGCAGTACGACCTCGAACTCTTCGGACTCCGCAGTCGACGGGTCAGGAACCGCGCCGGCCTTCTCGAACTCAACGCCCTTGTGCACGAGCAGCGTCGCGTCGCCGCCGTCGTCCAAAATCATGTTCGGACCGTCGCCCTCGGGCCACACCAGAACCTGCTCGGTGCACCACCAGTACTCCTC
Source organism: Acidothermaceae bacterium (assembly GCA_036501485.1). Classification (GTDB taxonomy): domain Bacteria; phylum Actinomycetota; class Actinomycetes; order Acidothermales; family Acidothermaceae; genus PALSA-607. The sequence continues at coordinate 2,370 of DASYAG010000008.1, forward strand.
CAGGGTCTCGCCCTTCCACGCGAACACCGGCACGCCGGCGGGCGCATCGACGGTGCCTGTCGGCCCAACCGCGATCGCGGCAGCGGCGTGGTCTTGGGTCGAGAAGATGTTGCAGCTCGCCCAACGCACCTGCGCACCTAGAGCCACAAGAGTTTCAATCAGGACGGCGGTTTGTACTGTCATGTGCAGCGAGCCGGTGATGCGCGCGCCGGTGAGCGGCTTGCTCTCGCCGTACTGCGCACGCATCGCCATAAGACCTGGCATCTCGTGCTCAGCCAGGGAAATCTCCTTGCGTCCGAAGGCGGCCAGCCCAAGATCGGCGACCTTGAAGTCGAACGTCATGAAACATCTCCCTGTTCGTCGGTGTCGGGCCCTGTTGGCAATACGGCTGAGGGGTCTGCAGGCCCCGCGTCCGCGACGGTGGTGTCGGTTGTACTGCCAAGGATAGTCGCTCCGCGCGCGAGGTCCGGCTCAAGGTAGATGACACGCGCGATGCTGACCGCGGCCCGCACCCGGCGCTCGGCAGCGTCGATGCCCCTGGCGACCTGCGCCGCGCTGTCGTCATGGGCGACGGCAATCTTGGCGGCAACGAGCAACTCGTCCGGTGCGAGATGCAAGGTGCGCATGTGAATCACCGACTCGACCTCAGGACCGGCCGTCAGCGCCTCGATGATGCGCTGCTGAACCTCAGGCGTCGCGGCTTCGCCGATCAGCAGGCTCTTCGTCTCGATCGACAACACGATCGCCACCGTCACCAGTAACGCCCCAATCGCGACAGTGCCGACACCGTCCCATCGCGCGTTGTGCGTGACGACGGAGAGCACCACGCCGGCCAAAGCGAAGGTGAGACCGAACAGCGCCGCCGTGTCTTCGAGCAGCACCACGGGCAGTTCCGGATTCTTCGTCCGGCGCACAAAGCTCACCCACGACTGGTCGCCCTTGATCTTGCTCGACTCGGTCATCGCGGTGTGGAACGAGAACGACTCCAAACACACCGCGACCCCGAGCACGACCACGGCGATGACAGCTTCGTCCAAGTGATGCGGGTGCCTGATCTTGTCGATGCCCTCGACCAGCGCAAACAGTCCGCCGACGCTGAACAACACAAGGGACACGATGAACGCGTAGAAGTAGCGTTCCGACCCGTAGCCGAACGGGTGCACGTTGTCGCGCTCCTTGCGGGCACGACGGCCACCGAGCAGGAGCAGTCCTTGGTTCCCGGTGTCTGCGACCGAATGCACAGCCTCGGCGAGCATCGACGACGACCCGGTGAACGCGAACGCAACGAACTTTGTGATGGCGATCCCGAGGTTGGCGGCGAGGGCCGCAACAACGGCGCGCGACCCACCAGAGGTGCTCATGTGGGGCTGCTCATCCCTCGCCCGCGCAGCGCGCGCTCATGTGTCGCGTCGCCGGGTCGATTCGATCCGTTCCTTCATCTCCAACACCGACCGCGTCGGCGACGGGTCGATCCCCAATCCGAGGGCCAAATACACACTCGCGAAATCGCCGAACGCGATCAGCTGCGCGAGGCGTTCGAACGGCAATCCGTTGTCGGCGGCCACCTGGCTCGTCCGCACGCCGCGCTCGCCTGCGAGGTACTCCGCAGCACGCCGGAGCCCCGCGTCGGTCTCGGTCTCGCTGTCGGGGGCATCGCGCATCAACACGACCCGCAGTGGCATCGTCCTGGGCGATTCGTCGTCGAAGGGATCGCGAAACACATCCTCGGGCGTCGTCGTCGCGAACAATCCGTCGAACAACGCGACCGTGCCGTGCGCAGCCTCCTGTAACCCGCCGTCCAACGCGGGGTACTTCGCATTGGCATGGAGCTGGCGTGCAAATCGCTTGGCCGCCACCCGGCACAACCCGCCCGCACCCCAGACCACCGGCAGCGAGCCGGCGATGTCGATCGCCAACCGCTTCGCCGGATTCACGAACGATTCGCTGCTGGGCCGGCACGCCTCGGCGGTGGCATCGAGCCGGTCGGCCGCGAGTGCCATCTCACCCGACGACACCGCTGCGATGCCGAGCGCATCGGCAACCGCGAGCAACGGAATCGCGAGCGACCACAAGCTGGTGCGCGTGTGCCGGTCAGCCTTGTCGACCGCAAGCGTGAGACCACGAACCCGATCACCCAGGACGTCGAGGGGCGAGCGTGGCGCCGCGATCGTGACGACGCGGCAACCGCGCCGACCGGCTTCGGTTACCGCATCGAGAGTGGGCCGCGCAGTGCCCGATCGGGACACCGCGATCACCAGGTCGAGCGGGCCCACCCAACGCGGCAACGTCGGGCCGGATGCCTCGATGAGTGGCAGCGAGATGTCGTCGGCAACCAGCGCCCGCAACACCTCACACGCGGCCGCACTCGAGCCGACCGCAGAGAGCACCACCGCGCGGGGCCGCTCGTCGGCCAGCGACTCGACGTCCGATTCCGCAACGAGTGTCGAGGCCTCCCTGACCTGCGCACCCGACCCGGCAATCGTGCGCAACATGCCCGCCATGTCGGCTGCGGCGAGCGCCTCAGGATCATCGAGCAGCCGCTCGTCGAGCTCGACGGACATCAGCCGGCAACCGGCAGGATCCGCGCCTCGTCGATCAGCAGAACGGGAATGTCGCCGCGTACCGGATACGCGCGGCGGCATTCGGTGTTAGTGCAGACCAGCTCCTCGGCGTCCGCATCTTTGGGAGCATCGGGCAGCCGTTCGATCGTGAGCGGCGAATGGCACGCCGGACACGCAAGGATCTCCAGCAGCGACGGTTCGAGGTTCACTGGCCTTCTCCGCGAATGAGTGCGAGGACCTCGTCGCGCACCCGGTCGAGCGTCGCCTGGTCGTCGGCTTCGACGTTCAGGCGGAGCAACGGCTCAGTGTTGGAGGCACGCAAGTTGAACCACCACGTCGGCGTCGTGACGGTCATGCCGTCGAGGTCGTCGATCGTCACGCCCGGCTCATCGATGTAGACGGCCCGCACTTTCGCAATGACCGCGGCTTGGTCCTGCACTGTCGAGTTGATCTCACCCGACTGCACGTACCGCGAATACTCGGCGAGGAACTCCGACAACTTCGTGCCTGGTGGCGTCTCGCCAAGGGCCGCGAGAACGTGCAACGCGGCCAGCATTCCTGAGTCTGCGCGCCAGAAATCGCGGAAGTAGAAGTGGCCGGAATGCTCGCCACCGAAGACCGCATTTGTCTCGCCCATCGTGGCCTTGATGAACGAGTGCCCGACGCGACTGCGCACCGGAACGCCCCCGTGCTCGCGCACGATTTCCGCGACCGCCTTCGACGTGATCAGGTTGTGAATGATCGCCGAGCCAGGGCTCTTCTTCAGTTCGCGGACGGCGACCAGTGCGGTAATCACGGACGGCGACACGATCTGCCCACGCTCGTCAATGACGAAGCAACGGTCGGCGTCGCCGTCGAACGCGAGACCTATATCGGCGTGCGTCTCAAGCACCTTCGCCTGGAGGTCGGCGGTGTTCTTCGGATCGATCGGATTCGCCTCGTGGTTGGGGAAATTCCCGTCGAGCTCGAAGTACATCGGCACGATGTCGAGTGGCAGATCCTTCAACACGATCGGCACGGTGTAGCCGCCCATGCCGTTGCCCGCGTCGACGACGACCTTGAGTGGCCGGATGCCGCTGAGGTCAACGAGATGACGCAGGAAGACGGCGTAGTCCTCGACCAACTCGTGTGTCGTGATCGTGCCGGGCTTTCCGTCGTAAGTGGGGATGCCGTTCTCGATCAGCGCGCGAATCTCCAAGAGGCCAGTCTCTTGCCCGACCGGTCGCGCGCCAGCAAGACACAGCTTGATGCCGTTGTACTTGGCCGGGTTGTGGCTGGCGGTCAGCATCACGCCAGGGATGTCGAGGCTGCCGGCCGCGAAATAGATCATGTCGGTGCTCGCGAGCCCGGCCATGATGACGTCGGTTCCCTGGCTCGCGGCGCCCTCGGCGACTGCCTGCGACAGCGGTACTGACGACTCGCGCATGTCGTGCGCGATCACGATCTGCGGGGCCTTGGTGAAGATGGCGAACGCCGCGCCGACCGCGCGCGCGGTCTCTTCGTCGAGTTCGTCGGGCACCACGCCGCGGATGTCGTACGCCTTGACGATCTTGGAGAGGTCCTGCACTGGGCCTGCCTCGGTTTCTCACCGTCTGCCGCCAGAAGCCCGGCGGGCGCACAGGGAATGTGCGCGTGAGCGCAGCCTACCGAGCCCGATCGCCGCCGCGGGAGCGCGGCAGGCGGCAATGATGGGGGCATGGCCTGGATCGCACCCAACCCACCCCAGCTTGCCGACGGACCACTCGTTGGCGATGACCGGCCGATTCTTGAGGCCTACCTCGCGTGGCAGCGGCACACGCTGCTGACCCTGTGCGCCGGCCTCACCGGAGAGCAACTAACGAAGCGGACCATCCCGCCGTCCAACCTGTCGTTGCTCGGGTTGGTACGTCATCTGGGGAAAGTGGAGCGAATCTGGCTTCGGCAACGGGCCGCCGGCGAGGCCGTCGGCCCGATGTACGGGACGCCCGACGACGTCCGGTTGAAGGATGCCGACTTCAACGAGCTCGATGCCGCCGAAGCGGAGGCCGACTTCGCCAGGTACTACGAAGAGTGCAGGTTGGCGGATGACGCAGTCGCGAACATCGGGTTCGACGAGACGTTCACTGCCAGGGGAGAGACGTTTTCGTTGCGGGTTGCGTACGTCCACCTGATCGCGGAGTACGCCCGCCACAACGGCCATGCCGACCTACTACGGGAGCTGATCGACGGGACGACCGAACTCTAGAACGAGTCCTGCAGTTCCGCAGGTCAGGCGATTTAGCGGGTCAGGCGATTTTGCGGGTCTTGGCGATGACGTGGTCGAAGCTCAGCTGTGCCCCGCCCTGGAGCCACCAGCGGTTCTCGCAGTGGTGGCACGAGGCGAAGTGCACCCGTGAACCATCGGTGAGCGTCATCGCGATCGATGTGACGCGCTCGCTGCCACAGATCCGGCACTTGGTGAGGTTGCGGGCCTCGACGTTCACCAGCGAGGCAGGGCCACTGAGTTCGGTGGACGCCTGGCGTGAGCTGCGGAGGTTGGTCGCGGTCTTCGGCACGGGTGCTCCTACTGCATCGGGTCGTGCAACGAGTGTGGGCGATCGCTCGCCCGCTGGGGGAGGTAGCGGTTCTTGATCACCCAAGTGGGCCATGTGGGTCGCAGCCGAATGGGTGACATACGCCCTATCGGCCTAACACCCGTCCGGACTTTAATAGCGGGCGATTCAGGCACAAACCGGACATTAGTCTGAGCGGCTCAGCGTGAAACCGCCTCAGTGCGCCGACCGCCGCCCTCGACTCCTCACAAATTCAGCTTTTCCGGCGGCGAAAACCTGCATTTGTGCGGAATGGGCCGCTGGTTCGCAGGCACTGCGGCCGCCGACGTGTGAGTCAGGACGTCGGGGGCTGCAGGACTCGCAAATGCCCGCGGCGACCCTGACTCGGTCCGCCAAGACCGGCGCCGCCTGAACTGCCAGCCGAGTCGCGGGCCGAATTCGTGCCGCCCGCGCTGCTCGAGATGGTCTCCACGGCCGGCCGGGCGGCCTCGCGGACGGCATCAGCGAGCGCCTCAAGATCATCGGCCGTCGGACCGGGCGGCTCGGCGATCTCGAGCCGTACGACCTCCCAGCCAAGGGGAGCGGTCAGTCGTGCCGAGTGCCGGGCGCACAGGTCGTAGCAATGCGGTTCGGCGTAGGTCGCGAGCGGGCCGAGCACCGCAGTGGACTGTGCGTAGACGTAGGTGAGCGTCGCCACCGCCGGCTGACCGCAGGCGGTGCGGGTGCATCTGCGAAGAGAGCTCACGAGCGCGAAGGCTAGTAGCCGCGCGGGGTGCGCGGGGCCATCCACCCACAGATCGCGCAGCGTGTCGGGCAGATCTCGCGTGCGCCCGTCATTTCAGGTGCCCGTCATTTCAGGTGCCCGTCCCATCGGGCACAGTGTCATGTCATGCAACCCGACCACCGGCGACGGGATCGGCGCGGCCGCGGGATCCGGGGCCCGTTCGCGCCCCAGGCGGTTCCGATCACTCGCACCCGAGCAGCCGCCTTCGACGAGCTGGTGCTCGACGCGGTCGAGCACCTTGAGGTGCGCTGGGCGGACCAGCTGAACAAGATCCAGTTCGCCGTCGAGGACGTCCCGCCCGTCGCCCTGCTCGGCCGCAGCACCATCGAGCCGGTGCCGCTCGGCGCGTGGTTCCCGGCGACCGGGAACCGGCCAGCCCAGGTGGTCATCTACCGGCGTCCGATCGAGGCGCGATCGACAGGCCTCGAGGAGCTCGCCGAGCTCGTGCATGACGTCGTCGTGGAAAAGGTCGCCGAGTACCTCGGCCTCGACCCCGAAGCGGTCGACCCCGGCTACGGCGAAGGCTGGGAGCCCGGCCCCGACCAATAACCGGTCCCAGTACTCCGGTCCCAGTACTCCGGTCCCAGTACTAGGGCAGCCCAGCCGCCGGATCGAACTGCACCGGCGGGCGCAGCAACGTGCGCGTCGGCGTCTGCAAGACCAGTTCGGTGAGGTCGGTGCTGTCCTGCAGCGTCTCCGTCAGTGACCACGCGGCATACAACGGTCCGCCACCTTCGGGGATCACCACCACCCCAGGAGCAGGGTCCGTGGTCAACGACGCGAGATCGAGCACCGTCGTCGTCCCGCTTGGCACTGTCATGTTGTTGACGACCGGTGGCGAATCGGGCTGCGTCGGCAAGACAACAACGCGAGCCGCGGCGTCGGTGGCGCCCGGAGCCGAAAGCACGAGCGATGTGTCGCGCCCCGCGGCGATCTCACCGCCCGCAACATCAGTCGGTCCCGACAACGGCAACGCGGCGCCGGTGAACGCGTAGTCCGATGCGCCCGCTGTGTCGGCTGGCGATGTCGAGATTCCGCCGACGACGACCGGCTGCGTCGCCGTCACCACGATCGCCGCCGCCGAGCCCTGCAAAATGGGGTCGAGACTGATCTGCGAGACAGCACCAGCAGCCACGGTGAGCGACGTGAATTCCGTCGGCACGTAAGCGCCGTCCGACGTCACGGCCGTGAGCGAATACGTCGCATCGAGCGTGCCCGGGTTGCCGACAACGAGCTGGCGCGATCCGGCATCGCCGAGGATCCCCGGCACCGTCTGCGTGGTCGCAGGACCAGTAGTCCGAGGCAGCCAGTCGACGCCGAGCGGGATCGAGCCGTTCTCCGCGTCAGCACGCAGAGCCGGCACGATGCGGCCCGCTGTTGCAGCGACGTGCACCACGGCGGCCGGCAATCCGGGATCGATCTGATCGAGCGCAACCACGACCTGCGTCTGCGGAGCAACAACAATGCCTTCGCGCACTGTCGGGTCGCCGCCATCACCGCCCCAGATCGACACGTTGACGCTCGCCTGCACGCTGTCGACGTTGCTGAGTAACAGCGTTGCGTGCGCACCGACATTGCTCGAGAAGCCCGCAAACCACGCGTCCGTCGTCGGACCGTCGCATTGAACGGCAGCCGCCTGCGGCACTGTGCCGACCATCGTGCGGCTGAACTGCACCGCACTCAACGTGTCGGTCAACGAGCCATTGACCGATAGCTGCGTCGGCGTCAACGCGGCCGGTCCGTCAACGACCCACGCGTGGTCAGGCTGAACAGCAATCGGCGCCGCCGAAGCACCCGCCCCGAGTGCCTGCGTCGTCAGGTGCGAGTCGGCGGAATCCGTAGCGCCTGAGTCTGCATAGGCGATCCGGGCCGCGCCGGTAGAAGACGCGCCACTGCCCAGCGCACCACCCGCGGCCGGCCCCGTTCCTGCACCGCCCGCTTGCGGACACACCAAGTTGGCTTCGCGCACGGCGATGACCGACGACAGCGAGGCCGCCGAACCGTGCGGAGTCGGTGCGACAACGGCCGCAACCCACGTGACAGCGACAACCAACGCGACAACGGGGACGGCGGCCAGCCGCGGGTCGAGTCTCACGCGTGCGCCACTTCGGCCGGAGGCAGCGAGTCGACAACATCGCTGCGCACCGGACGTCCTGGGCGCCGCTGTTCACCGGCCCGGCCCCCGGCCGGGATCGCACCAAGTAGCGCAACGAGCAGAACCCCGAGTTCGAAGAGCAGCCAATCGGCGCGTCGGTCCGGTGAGCGGAACACCACGACGTCCGCCGCTGTCGTCGGCAAAGTGAACGCCTGCATGCCGTCCAATGTTGTTGACGGCAACGGGGTGCCGGGCTTGGCCGTGGCCTGCCATGCGGACGACGGTGCTTCGGTCAGCACCAATACCCGCGGGCCCAGCGAGAACGGAATCTGCAACACGGGAGCGTGTCGACCAACACCGACCGGATCGCCGGGTAACTGCCAGTCGTCATCGCCGGTGGCGGCAATCGCGAGACGGCCGGCGTTCGCCTGCACCTCCCAGACCCGCCATCCGCCGCTGGTGTTTTGCGGGAGCACCCCGCCGCCCGATGCGATCCTGGCGCCTAGACCCGTATCAGCCGACTCGGGCACCAAGACGTAGCGAATCCCTGCGTGTGAAAGCTCGGTGGCTGCGCGTTGGCCGATGCCAGCGGAGAGATCGGCGACAGCCGCGCCGACGACGGCGACCTGGCCAGGATCGGAGACCAGGTCGGCGTCACCGAGTTGCTGATTTCGGTCGCGCAGCACGGTGTAGTCGACCTGTCCCGACGGTCCTGGCTTGAGCACCACAGTTCGGGCCTGCCCGTGCGCAACGGACTCGGCGGCGACGAACGGCGGCAAGATATTGACCGGTCCGGCGTGCAATACGTGTCCGGTGCCGTCAGCGATCCAGAACCCGCCGGCGACCAGCGGAGTCACCGCTGCTGCAGTTGCGAGTACCAGGGCGAGTGGTTGTCGCCAACCGAAGTTCGTTTGCGTGAGTCGGGCTCGCAGCCTGGTACCGGCAACCGCCGCCGAAGTCAGCAAACCCGCCCCCACGATCGCGGTGGCGATGCCGGGCCAGCCGGCGACTTTGTCGGAACTGCCGGGCACCTGCGCTTGCACGCCAGCAACGATCAGGCCGCCGACCAATCCATCGATCGCGAGCAACCAACCGAGTCGCGCCGGCCCGGGCCTGGTCAACTGCAAGAGTCCGGCGAGCGCAGCCAATGCGATAACTGCATCGAGCCAAATCGGTGGCAACGATGGACCGCCCGGATGCAGCAGCAACACGTCGATGGCCGGCAGCCGTCGGGCCTGCAGTTGCGCACTCGGTTGCCCGACCCCGAGCACAAGCAGTGCCGGGTGGTGCCACAACCGAGCCGACCACGGCATCAACAATGCGGGCGGCACCGCAAGCACGATGAGCACGCGGCGCACACCCACCCACGACCGGCGGACGAGTGCCGCGATCAGCGCCACTGCCAGGAGCGGCGCCAACAACACGTACAGCATCGGATCGAATGCAGCACCGAAGGCGAGCACCAGCCCAGCTGGCCATGCGGGCCGGACGCCAACCACTCGCCGTCCGGACCGTCTCGCTGTTGAACGTTCAGCACGCGCATGCGTGTACAGCGGCGGCAACAACGACTGGACGACAAGCAATAGAGCAAGTGGCAGGACGGCGAATGCAACCGCCGTACCCAGCCGACCCGATGCGATGGATCCGCTCGCAACAGGAAGCAACGCGTAAGTAGCCGCGAGCCATACGCGCAGGCGCTTTGTCGTCACGAGCGGACGCGCCGCGATGTATGCCATGAGGCCGGCGAACGGCACGCTGCCAAGCAACAACACCTTGACCGCGAGCTGTGCACTCCCGAACAGCACCGCACCGATCATCGCGACGATCGCCAAGTAGGGCGGGGCGTCGGTCGTGCTGCCGAAACCAGTGGCGTGCCAGCTCGCGGTGTAAGTGTTCCAGAGGTCACCTGCGGAGGCGGGCGCAGGCAGCAACATCCCGCCGTGAAGGGTGCCCTTCAGCACGTGCCGCTCAGCGACGAGCGAGACGACCAACAGCGCCAGCACCAACACGAGAGCGGGTTGCGTCACGATGCGCCGGAAGAGTCCGCGATCGTCGGTGATCGCCTCGTCGTCGCGACGGCCGATATCTGCGAGTCGCTCGCGGGCCGATTCGCCGTAGCGCCGCAAGCGGGTACCACGCGGCGCGAACAGTGTGCGAATCTCCCGCGACGGGATCCGGCGGGTCGTGCGACGTTCCCGACGAGCACGCAACAGCCGCCGCGGCCGGATCAAGACGCTGATCGTCGCGCGCATCTCGTCCCACGCATCGAACGGTCGTTTCGCGACTACGAAGAGGCTCGACCGGACAACGCCAGCGACCATCACGCGCAGGATCGTCCATGGCAACCACACCGCGGAACAGTTCGTGAGCATCGTCCACAACGCGCTTTGCCTGTCGAGCCTTCGCGGTTGCGAGGGCTGGAACGCAATGGGCCGCAACCCACTCGTCGTTGCCTGCGCGTGACGCAATACGGCCCGGCTGCAAATGACCACGCGGTGCCCGGCCAGATTCGCCCGCCAACCAAAGTCGGTGTCATCGCGAAAGAGCGGCAATGCTGGATCGAAGCCGCCGAGGTCTTCCCACACGTCGCGGCGTACCAACATGCCCGCGGTACTGACGGCGAGCACGTCGCGAACACTGTCGTGCTGGCCATGATCGAGCTCGCCGGGTTCGAGCCATGTCTCACGCCGACCACCGCGATCAAGAGTGGCGCCGACCTCGAGGAGCAGGCGCTGGTTGTCCCAGCCCAGCAGCTTCGCGCCGATCACGGCCGCCGACGGCATCTCGTCAGCCAGCTCCAGCATCGCCTCTAGCGCTTGCGGAGCCGGCGCGCTGTCGTCGTGCAGCAGCCACAGCCACTCGACCACGGCACCTGAATCTGACCTGGTCGAGGCCAGCCCGGGCGCGTGCGCGAAAGCCGCCGTGGCCATCGAAACGGCCGCGCCGAATCCCATCTCTCGAGGGGCATCGAGGACGCTCGACGCCCCTACGGCTCGCTCAAGCAACTCGCGGGTGCTGTCATGACTGCCGGTATCGACGGCGACGAACCGCTGCACCGGGCGGCGCTGCGTTTTGACCGCGTGCAAAGTCGTGGGCAGCCAGCGAGCGCCGTCATGGGCAACGAGCACCGCTGTGACGACGTGACGGGGGCGGACCAGATGGTCATGTCTGATGGCAGATGAGGTCATACGGCCAGGCCGGGGAAGACAGCGGGGGTCAGGCACTACAGGTAGACAGCGTGGAAACGCCTCACCCTACGCGATGAGCGCCCAACACCCGGTCGGCGTCAGTTTGCCGACCGGGTCGCAATGCAGGTGCGGGAGTGCTGGTTAGCTGACGCGCCGCTTCAGGCGGCGACGCTCACGCTCGGAAAGGCCACCCCAGATACCAAAGCGCTCGTCGTTGCCGAGTGCGTACTCGAGGCACTCAGAACGGACGGCGCAGGTCGTGCAGATCCGCTTTGCCTCCCGAGTCGACCCGCCCTTCTCCGGAAAGAAGGCCTCCGGGTCGGTCTGCGCGCACAGCGCGCGCTCCTGCCAACGCAGCTCTTCCTCAATGTCGATGGGGAAGCCGGACTCAGCAACATCTGCGTCCGCAGCGTCGGCGTGCAGTGGGTGGACCTCGCGGTAGATCTCAATCACCGCGTACCTCCTCGACCCTTGTCGAGCGGGCCCCAGCCAGTCTGGATGCGCCGCCCGCGAAGAACATAGGTGGAATTACATGCGCGTCATTACCCACTAGTCAAGCCAAACGGTGATATTCCCTCACACAAGATGTCGGCGGCCGCTGGTAAGTGGCTTCGCTGCAGCCCCCTTTTTGCGCCTACAGCCCGCTAAATCGGCGGTTCCGATGGCAAATCGACCCACTCAGCAGGTGCCTTTCGGCCCGTGCCTGTACCCATGCCACTATCGGGTGACATGGACGGCGCACGGGGCTCACTAGGCTCAACTTCGCGCGAGTCAGGCGCGGCTGGGCGCCGCGAGTCGGGCGCCGTTCAGCGCGTTGTAGCTCTCGCAGGTGGCATCGGTGGTGCCCGCTTTCTGCGCGGTTTGCTAATCGCACTTGCTGCTAGCGACAGCGAATCGGATGCGAAAAGCGAGGTCACCGTCATCGGTAACACCGGTGACGACATCACCTTGTTCGGACTTCGGATATGTCCCGATCTCGACACCGTGATGTACACCCTCGGCGGCGGCATCAATGAGGAGCAGGGCTGGGGTCGCGTCGGCGAGACGTTCGCAGTCAAGGACGAGCTGGCCGCCTACAAGGCGACTCCCCAGTGGTTCGGGTTGGGCGATCGTGACATCGCGACGCACATTCTGCGGACCGGTTGGCTAGCGGACGGCGAACTGCTGTCCGAAGTCACGCGTCGCTTGTGTGAGCGATGGGCTCCTGGGTTGTTGTTGCTGCCGATGTCGGACGATCCGGTCGAAACCCATGTGGTTCTCGACGATCCCGACGACGGCGAGCGGACGGTCCACTTTCAGGAATGGTGGGTGCGGCTGCATGCCGCGGTGCCGGCGAAGCGCATCATCGCGGTCGGGGCGTCGGCGGCTCGACCCGCACCCGGCGTGCTCGAAGCGATTGCGGCAGCCGACCTCATCGTTCTCCCGCCGTCCAACCCGGTGGTGAGTATCGGCACGATCCTGCAGGTGCCTGGCATCCGCGACGCATTGATCGACGCACAGGCGCCCGTGATCGGCGTGTCACCGATCATCGGTGGCGCGCCGGTGCGGGGCATGGCGGATGCGTGCCTCACGGCGATCGGCGTCGACACGACCGCAAGAGCAGTTGCCGAGCACTACGGCCCGTCGCTGCTAGACGGTTGGCTCGTCGATGACGTCGATGCCGACTCTCTGATGCCACCGCTCGACGGGATCGTCGTGCGGTCGCGGCCGCTGCTCATGGTCGATCTCGACGCCACCGCAGCCATCGCACGCGGAGTGCTCGACCTTGCGGCAGACTTACGGGCATGACGCTAGAAATCCTTGCGGTGCAGGGCATTCCTGAGGTAGTCGTCGGCGATTCGCTGGCGGAGCTAATCGTTGCGCACGCGCCCTCGTTACTTGACGGCGACGTCCTTGTCGTCACGTCGAAGGTCGTCTCGAAGGCCGAGGGGCAGGTCGTCGACGGCGATCGCGAGCTCGCCATTGACGCCGAGACTGTCCGGGTGGTCGCCCGCCGCGGTGACACGCGGATCGTCGCAACCCGGCACGGGTTCGTCATGGCGGCCGCTGGCGTCGACGCGTCGAACGTGACCAAGGGCGAGGTTGTGGTGCTGCCCGTCGACTCTGACGCATCCGCCCGACTGATACGGGACGGCGTTCGCACACTCACCGGCGCAAACGTCGGTGTCGTCGTCAGTGACACGTTTGGCCGTCCGTGGCGAGTGGGTGTCACCGACGCCGCGGTGGGGTTCGCCGGGCTCGAAGGGTTCGATGATCTGCGCGGAACCGTCGATCCGTACGGCAACGACCTGCGCGTGACACTCACCTGTACGGTCGACGAGCTCGCCGCCGCAGCCGACCTCGTCAAGGGCAAAACGAACGGCGTGCCGGTCGCGATCGTGCGTGGGCTGGCCATCGTGTTGCCGCCTGAAAGCCCTGATGTTCAAGGGATTTCTGGCGTTGTCCGGCCGATTGACGAAGACCTCTTCTCCCTTGGCACGCGCGACGTTCTGCCTGCGCGCGTCGACGCGGTGGAGTTCACCGGGGCGCCGGTCGACGCCGAGCGCGTGACCCGTGCGCTGCAAGCCGCGTCGCTCGCGGCGCACCCATCGGGCTGGCACAGCTTGCGATTCACCGTGCTGCCGGCCATCGACTTCGCGTCAATGCCTGCATTCGCGGACGCCGATGTGCTCGCGTCGGCTGCAACCGTGATCGTCCCTCACCTCGACGACGAAACGACCGCGCGGGACCTGCTCGCTTCGGGCGCGGCCATTGAGAACGTGCTAGTGGCACTTGCCATCGAACAGCTCGGGTCGTGCTGGATCTGGCCGTCAGCCGCTGACGCGGAGGGCTTGCCCGACTACCCGCTAGGAATCATCGCCGTCGGTCAGCCCGCTACCTCTTGAGTTCGGCCAGTGCTCCGGCGAGCGCGTCGACGGCGAAGTCGACCTCAGCTGCCGTGATCACCAGTGGCGGCGCGAGGCGGATCGTCGATCCGTGAGTGTCCTTTGCGAGCACTCCCCTGCGCAGCAACTCTTCGCATACATGGCGGCCGGTGGCTATCGCAGGATCGATGTCGACGCCCGCCCACAGACCGCGCGAACGGAAACCAACGACGCCGTGGCCCACGAGCCCGGCCAGCCTCGCGGCCAACTGCGCGCCGCGCTCGGCAGCCCGCGGCTGGCACTCACCGGTGTTCAGCAAGCCGATGACGGCTCGCCCGACGGCACACGCGAGCGGGTTGCCGCCGAATGTGCTGCCGTGCTCACCGGGATGCAGTGCACCCATGACGTCCCAGGTCGACACGACCGCCGAGACCGGCATGATGCCGCCGCCAAGGGCCTTGCCGAGGATGTAGACGTCGGGCCGTACGTCTTCGTGGTCGCACGCGAAAGTGCGCCCGGTGCGGCCGAGACCTGACTGGATCTCATCGGCCATGAACAGCACACCACGAGCGCCGCAGAGCTCGCGAACGGCGCGAAGGTATCCATCGGGGGGGATGACAACGCCCGCTTCGCCCTGGATCGGTTCGATGAGCACCGCGACGGTGTTCGCATCGATCGCAGAGGCGAGCTCATCGGCGTCCCCGTACGGAACCTCGCGGAAGCCGGGCGTGAACGGGCCGAAGTTGCGCTTCGCGTCACGGTCACTGGAGAAACTCACGATGCTGATCGTGCGGCCGTGGAAATTGTCGCGTGCCACAACGATGTTGGCGCGGTCCGGCTCGACGCCCTTGACCTCGTAGCCCCACTTGCGGGCCAGCTTGAGCGCGCTCTCGACCGCTTCGGCGCCGCTGTTCATCGGCAGCACGGTCTCCATGCCGCACAGTTCTGCCAGCTCGCTACAAAACGCGCCGAGGAGGTCGTGGTGGAACGCCCGGCTGGTCAACGTCAGCCGCTCGAGCTGCTCGCGAGCTGCGGCCACGATGACCGGGTGGCTGTGTCCGAAGTTCAACGCAGAATAGCCCGCCAGGCAGTCGAGGTAGCGGCGACCGTCGAGGTCGGTCACCCACACGCCATTTCCTTCGCGCAACACGACCGGCAGCGGGTGATACGTGTGCGCGGCGTGCGCCTCGTCGAGCTCGATGTACTGCGCCGCAGTCGTCATGTCGCCGCTCACGGTGATGTCAGCATCGACGAGGACGTCGCTAAGGGGCGTCATGCGCGCAACTCCAAGGTGCAGCACTTCGGACCGCCGCCGCCCTTTCGCAACTCACTGAGCTGTACCGGCACTGGCTGGTAGCCGCGAGCGAGCAAGACCGCTGCCAGGTCAACCGCCTCGGCCGCAAGCACAACGTGGTAACCGTCGCTCACTGCGTTGAGTCCCAGCACTGCGGCGTCAGCTGCAGTAGCAATGGTCGCGTCGGGGTAAAGGTCGCGCAGTACCGCTTGGCTATGAGCACTGAAAGCGCCTGGGAAATAAGCGATTTCGTCCGGACCTAGCACGCACAGCGCGGTGTCGAGGTGGTAGTAGCGCGGGTCGATGAGCTCGAGTGTGACGACCGGAAGACCGAGTGCCTTGCCTGCTTCGGCGTGTGCGGCCGGGTCGGTACGGAACCCGGTACCTGCGAGCAACCGGCTGCCTGCGACGAGCAGATCGCCTTCACCTTCGTTGGTGTATTGCGCATCGTGGGTGTCGAAGCCGGCGGCGCGAAACCAGTTCAGGTAGGCCGGACCTTCTGCCGCACGCTCCGCGTGCAGAAACTTGGCGCCGTAGACGCGGTTGTTCGCAACGGTTGCGCCGTTCGCCGCGAACACCATGTCGGGCAAACCGTCGACGGGTTCGATCTGCGAGACGTCGTGACCCAGACGGCGATAGGCATCGACAAGACCGCGCCACTGCGCGACGGCGAGTTCGGTGTCGACTGGCACCGAGGGGTCCATCCACGGATTGATCGCGTATTCGACAACGAAGTACCGCGGCTCGCACATGAGGTAGCGGCGGCGGGTGGCTGCCCTCTCGTAGGTCGCGGTCAGGGCGTCGGTCAGGATGTCGGACGAGGCGGATCTGACTGAGTCGCTCACGGTTGCGGTCATGCTCTAACCATGGGTGACCCAGGGCTTTCGAACAAGCCTGTTCTCTTGCGTCAAAGCGGCGGAATCAGCCGCGAAACCGCTCCCAGATGGCGATTCGTTGCGCGATCAGCCTGCACAACTAGCTGGGGTCGGTCGCCGCTTCGCGGCGCAACAGCCGCGATAGCACCAGCACGCTCTTGGTGCGGACCACGAAACTCTCCGCCCCGATCCGTTCCAGGACGTCCTCGAAGTGCCGCATGTCGGCCGCGACCACGTGAATGAGGGCGTCCGCCTCGCCCGACACCGTGCAGGCATCGACCACCTCCGGGTGGCGCGACACCGCTTCGGCAATGGCAGTCGGCGACGTCCGACCTTGGCAGTACAACTCGACGTAGGCCTCCGTCGTCCAGCCAAGTGCCGACGGGTCGACGATCGCGGCGAATCCGGTGATGACGCCGGTGGCCCGCAGCCTGTCGACGCGACGCTTCACCGCAGGCGCACTGAGTCCAACCTGAACCCCGACCTCGGCGAAGCTGGCCCGCGCGTGGTCACGCAGCACCGCGAGAATCTGCTGGTCGATCTCGTCGAGGGCCATCAGAGCGACCTGTTGTCGCGAATCGACATGCGCGGGCCGTAGCGCGGTGCAGCAACGCCAGTTGCTTCAACGAGGCGGACGACACGTTGCCGGTGTGGTCGATACGGCTCAAGTAGCGCGAGCATTCCGGCGTCGTCGGTACGCGGGCGGCCGGTAAAGAGGAAGCCCACGGAGTTGGGCAGGTGGTAGTCGCCCACCGACACGACATCGCCGGCGCCATGACTGCGTTGCACGACCTCAGCGGAAGTCCAGACACCGATGCCGCGAACCGTCATGAGCCGCTGCATCGCATCTTCGGCGGCCAGAGCGCCTAGCTCCTCGAGCCGTGGCGCGACCGATGCGGCGGTGAGCAGGGTGCGTCGCCGCGCGCCGTCGAGGCCGATGCGGTGCCACTCCCAATCAGTGATCGCACGGATCGCCGCAGCCGACGGCATCACCGCCATGTCAACGGGAGCCGGACCAGGCGCCGGATCCCCGAACCTGCTCACCAATGCGGTCCACGTGCGACGCGCTTCGATGCCAGTGACCAGCTGTTCGAGAATCGCCGGCACCAGCGCCTCGAAAACCCGCCCGCTACTGGTCAATCGCATGCCGGGCAGCCGCCGACGAGTGTCACGCACTCGGCCGGGCGGCAAGTCGAGGCCGGTCCAGTCGTCGTCGGCACCAAGCAATGACGGGACGGCGGCCAGCGCCCAATCGGCGCCACTTCCCCAGGCCTGGGTGGAAATCTCCCCAGCCGTTGGGTCGGCGGCGAGCCGAACAGTGGCGGCACCGTCCGGCGTCAGCCATGTGCGCCAGTGCGCACCGTCGGACACGACGCGATGGCACGGGTCGTAGCGGCCGCGCCGATGGGGACCCAACGTAGCGTTGAGGTCGAGCGGCCCGATCGGGCGATAGCGGCGCTCAAGCGGCAGGACGCCTGCGCTCAGCGTCACGACTCGTCGCTCGAGAAGCGCAGCGAGCCGGGCGCGAGAACGACGTCGGGCCAAACCCGCACGCCGGACAGCAATTCGTTGCCGGAGCCGATGTCGGCGCCGTCGCCGATCACCACGCCGTCGAGCACCGCACCCGCGCCGATATGCGCGCCGCGACCGATCACGCTTGCCCGCACACGCGCACCCTCCGCGATCACCGCATCGTCGAAAACAACGCTGCCATCGACAACCGCGTTGTCGCCGACCAGAACACCTGCACCGATGCAGCTTCCGCCGATGACGATCGCCGATGTCGCCACCCGCGCACCGTTCAGAATCAGCGCCTCGCCAACTGGTCCGGGCAACGCCGGCGACGGCGCGATACCGCGCACCAGATCGCACGACCCTTGCACGAATGCGGCTGGCGTCCCGAGATCAAGCCAGTAGCCCGAGTCGACGTATCCCATGACGGTCGCACCGCTCGACAGCAGCTGCGGGAACGTCTCGCGTTCGACAGAAACCACTTGCCCATAAGGGATTGCGTCGATGACGTCGCGTCGAAAGACGTAGCAGCCTGCGTTGATGAGATTCGTGACTGGCTCGGGCATCTTCTCCAAGAACGCAGTCACCCGGCTCGAAGTATCGACCGGCACGCACCCAAACGCTCGTGCATCGTCGACCTCGGTGAGGTACAGCGTGACGGCCGCGTCGTGCTTTGCGTGTAGCGCAAGCTGCGCGCCGATGTCGTGGCCCGAGAGCACGTCGCCGTTGAACACGAGCACTGGCGAATCGGCGTCACCGCGAAGGCGCTCGCTGACGTTACGGATGCCGCCGCCGGTACCCATCGGCGCGGTCTCTGTCACGTACTCCAGGTCAACACCGAGTGCCGAACCGTCGCCGAAGTACTGCTCGAACGTCTCAGCGCGGTACGACGTCGCCAGCACCACGTGATCGACGCCCGCAGCGCGAGCTTGGGCGAGCTGATGCGTCAGGAACGGCACGCCGGCCGTCGGTAGCATCGGCTTTGGCGCGGTCAACGTCAGTGGGCGCAGCCGGGTACCCCGCCCGCCGACCAGCACAATCGCGTCGATCACACACCCCCTGCTCTGCCCCTGCGGAGAGCACTCGTCTCAGGCTGCTCCGCAGCCCACGATCCCAGGCTGCTCCGCAGCTTAGGCGAGCCTGCCGCCCGACATCGGCCAGGCGCAACCGGCGAGCCGCTCACCCGGTTCCCAGCTTCGCGGGCTAGCCTTCGGCTCGGACGACGGGGGCGCGCCCTTATGGAATCGAGCCCATGCAGCGATCCAAGCCCCCCCTCGCCGTCTGGACCGCGATGGCGCTGCACCTCGGCGTCATGGTCATCTTCACCCTCCTCTACCCCGCCTACTGGGGGTTCGACGAGACCGGCCATGTCTCCAGGGTGCTGGGTTCGCAGCACGGCGACCTCTACCCGACCCCAGGCGTGGCCGCCTACGTCGTCGGTGTCAACGACACGTACCAGATGTTCAACATCAAGGACCAGCCGCCGTTCATCACCTACGTGCCGCTGCCGCGCGCCGACCGGCCGAGCTTCGACAGCCTCGGCGGTGGCACGTCGGAACCCGAGCCCGCCGCCGTGCCGAACCAACTCGCCCAACACCCGCCGGGCTACTACGCCTTGGCAGCCGGGGTGCTCGACGCGATACCGGGCTCCGCACACTTGGCGTGGGATCAAACGGTCGGGCTGCTACGCCTGCTCGACATCCTCTTCCTGTTGCCGTTGCCGTACCTGTGTTGGGCGATCGCGAAGCGCTACACCCGCAGCGGCGTTGCGGTCGCAACCGCGTTCGCGCCGATCCTGCTGCCGGCCCTTGAGCGCCTTGGCGGCTCGGTCAACAACGACGACTTGCTGATCCTGCTGACCAGCGTCTTCTTGTTACAGGTGACGAAGGCGATGGCGGGCGACATGCGCATTCGTGTCGCGGTGACGATGGGTGTCAGCTTGATACTGGCCCTGCTCACCAAGGGCTTCGCGCTCGTGTTGCCGCCCGTCGCTGTGCTGGCGTACCTCATCGGGTGGCGTCGCAACCGCTTGCCGTTCCCGCAGTGGCCGGTGCGCATCGTCGTGCTGTCCGGCGCGATCGGCGGCCTGTGGTGGCTTCGCAACCTCAACGTCTACGGCAGCGTGCAGCCGGCCGGCCTCACTCGTGCCCAGGCCAACACCGTGTGGCCGCCGCTTCCGGCCGGCTCAAAGGTGCACGTCGTGGCCTACTTGCATCACTCGTTCGATCGCATGACGACCGACGTCTGGGGCGCGCTGGGTTTGACGGTGCCACCGAGCCTGCCTGGGTGGATCACCTTCGTCGCCAGCATGCTCGCAGGCGCTTTGCTGGTGCTGGGTTTCGTCGCAACCTTTGCCGGACGCCGGCCAGGAGTCGACGACGAGGGCCGCCACGTTGGGCGACCTCCGCGGGTGCCCGCTGTCGAACTGCTCATCTTGCTGCTGCCGACCGTGCTGGTCATCGTGCCGCTGCTCTTCCACGGCTGGTCTGACTACCACCGCACCGGGCAACTGATTGGCATCCAGGGTCGCTACCTCTACCCCGGCTTCGTCGGCCTGGTTGCCATTGCGGCGGTCGGCGCAGACCTGGTGATCGGCCTGCTCCCGTCGGCGGTTGAACGCCTCACACCCGTCGTCACCTGCGTGCTGGCGATCGCCATCGAAGTGACCGCCGGCTGTGTTGTGTTGTCGAAACTGTGGCTCGCCAAGGGCTCGCCACTCGCTCACAACATCTCGCGGGTCGCGCACGCCGTCGGTACCAACTCGCCGTGGCCCGGCGTCGTCACGATCGCGATGCTGGCATTCGTGACCCTCAGTGCACTGGCTGCTCTTGCGGCTGTGTCGGTCGCTGATCGAGATACCACTCATACGTCGAACGAATCCCTTGTTCCAGCGGAATCTGTGCCGTAAATCCGAGGTCGTTGATGCGATGGACGTCGAGCAGCTTTCGCGGCGTCCCATCGGGTTTCGTGGGGTCGAAGAGCCGCTCGCCTTCGTAACCGACGATCCGCGCGACAAGCTCGGCAAGCTCAGCGATCGTCAAGTCCTCGCCGACACCCACGTTGATCGGTCCCGGCTCGTCGTAACGTTCCAGCAGTAACTCGCAGGCCCGCGCCAGGTCATCGACGTGCAAGAACTCACGTCGGGGCGTGCCGGTCCCCCACATCGTGACGCTGGGTGCGCCAGCAACCTTTGCCTCGTGAAAGCGCCTGATCAGTGCCGGCAACACATGCGACTTCTGCAGATCGAAGTTGTCGCCCGGCCCGTAAAGGTTCGTCGGCATCGCGGAAATCCAGGTCACGCCGTACTGGCGGCGCGCGGCCTGCACCTGCATGACGCCGGCGATCTTCGCGATCGCGTAGGCGTCATTGGTTGGCTCGAGCGGACCGGTCAGCAATGAGTCCTCGCTGATCGGCTGCGGCGCGAACTTCGGATAGATACAGCTACTACCAAGAAACAGCAGACGTTGGACGCCGACGGCGAGCGCAGCGTCCATGACGTTCAGCTGGATGCGCAGATTGTCAGAGAGAAAGTCCGCCGGGTAGGTCGAGTTGGCCATGATGCCGCCGACCTTGGCAGCCGCGACGACGACCGTGCGCGGTCGTCTCGCATTGAAGAACCCGAACGTCGCGTTGCGATCGCGCAGATCGAGCTCACCCGACGTCCGCCCTATCAGGTCTTCGAAGCCGGACGCCGCAAAGTGCCGCCACACTGCGGAGCCGACGAGACCCCGGTGCCCGGCGATGTAGGTCGGCGCGCTCTTGTCCAGGTCTCCCATGTGGCCCAATGCTAGCCTTGGCCTGCTGTTTCTCCCCTGTTGGTACCACTGCGGAGGCGACCGTTCCCAGCTCTCGCAAGATCGCACTGGTGACCGGAATCACCGGCCAGGACGGTTCATATCTCGCCGAACTGTTGCTCTCCAAGGGCTACGAGGTTCATGGCTTGATTCGTCGGGCGTCGACCTTCAACACCGAGCGACTCGACCGTATTTATCAAGATCCGCATGACAGCGACGTTCGGTTGCGGCTGCATTACGGCGACCTGCACGACGGCGTCGGCCTGGTGAACCTGATGCGCGCGGTGCGCCCTGATGAGGTCTACCACCTGGGCGCGCAGAGCCACGTCAAGGTCAGCTTCGAGATGCCCGACTACACCGGCGACGTCACTGGAGTGGCCACGATCCGGTTGCTCGAGGCCATTCGTGCCTCGGGGATCTCGACGCGCTTCTACCAGGCGTCGAGCTCGGAGATGTTCGGTTCGACTCCCCCGCCGCAGAACGAGGAGACGCCGTTCCACCCGCGCTCGCCGTACGGTGCCGCGAAGGTCTACGGCTACTGGGTGACGGTGAACTATCGCGAGTCGTACGGCATGTTCGCGGTGAACGGCATCCTGTTCAACCACGAGAGCGAACGTCGCGGCGAGACGTTCGTTACTCGCAAGATCACCCGTGCGGTGGCGCGAATCCAGGCAGGACTGCAGGCGAAGCTGTACCTCGGCAACCTGACCGCGTTACGTGACTGGGGGTACGCCCCCGAGTACGTCGAGGCAATGTGGCGGATGCTACAGACCGACGAACCCGACGACTTCGTCATCGCCACTGGTGTTTCGTATTCGATCGAGCAGTTCGTGGAATTCGCGTTCGAGCGCGTGGGTCTCGACTGGCACAAGTACGTCGAGACAGATCCGGCGTACTTGCGGCCGGCCGAAGTCGACAGCCTCTGTGGCGACGCGTCGAAGGCCAAGGCCGTACTCGACTGGGAAGCGAAGACCCACACGCCGGAACTCGCGCGCCTGATGGTTGATGCCGACGTAGCAATGCTCGCCGATCAACTCGCCGGGCGAGCCATCCGCGTCGACCGGTGAACAGACTGCGCGTCGCAGTCACCCTTGAGCAGCTGTGGCACGAGGTGCCGGGCGGCACTGCGTCGTCGGCGCTCGAAACTGTGAAGGCGTTGCAGAAACGCGACGACGTCGAGATTCTCGGGGTCGCCGCGCGACACGACACGTTGCCGCCGCCGCCCTGGACGCCGACCGTGCGCATGCACCAGCTGCCACTCCCGCGCATCGCGCTCTACGAGTCGTGGCATGCGCTGCGCTGGCCTCCAGTGCAGCGCGCCACTGGGCCGGTGGACGTCATCCACGCAACGACGTTTGCGATCCCGCCGAAGACTGCACCGCTCGTCGTGACAGTCCACGACCTTGCGTTCTTGTACGAACCGAGCCACTTCACGAAACACGGCCGCCGCTTCTTTCGGCGCGGCCTGTCGTTGGCGCGTCGCAATGCGGACGTTGTGCTGGTCCCGTCGCAGTCGACGCTTGACGACTGCGTCGAGGCGGGGTTCGACCGATCACGATTACGGCTTGTTCCCCACGGCGTCGCGGTTCCGCCTGTCAGTGCCGACGACGTGGCGGCATTCGTCGGCGCCTATCAACTACCGGAGCGGTACGTGCTGTGGTGCGGCACGCTCGAACCGCGCAAGAACGTGCCGACACTGCTCGAGGCATTCGCGAAACTGCGTCGTACCGATCCTGAGCTCGGGCTCGTGCTGGTCGGCCCGACGGGTTGGGGTCCCGCACCGGTTCAGGCACAGCTGGTGCGCGGCGTTCGACTGCTCGGCTTCCTGCCGACCGATCAACTACACGCCGCTTACGCGGGCGCGCGCGCGTTTTGCTACCCCAGCCTGCGCGAGGGCTTCGGGTTGCCGGTACTCGAAGCGATGGCGCACGGAGTACCTGTCGTCACGTCACGCGGCACCGCGATGGCCGAGTTCGTCGGCGACGGCGGCCTGCTGGTCGATCCGCTCGACGCCGATGCGATCGCCGCCGCCCTCAAGGTCATGCTCGGCGAGCAACACGACGAGTTCGGTGCCGCGGCATTGAAGCAGGCGTCTCGGTACACCTGGGATGACGCCGCAGCTCTCACCGTCGAGGCCTACCGCGCTGCCGGGGCGCTATGACGCTCACCGTGGGGCTCAATCTGCTGTGGCTGGTGCCGGGAGTCGTCGGCGGCAGCGAGGGCTACGCAACGGGCCTGCTAGACCCACTCACCAAGCGCGACGGTGTCGACGTGATTGCGTTTGGCTTGCCTGGGTTCGTGAAGGCGTACCCGCAGTTGGCCGCGGCGGCACACACCGTCGTCCCGCCGATCCCTGAAGGCCGTCATGTGCTGAGGCGCGTCGCGATCGAGAATGCCTGGCTGCCAAGGCATTTGCGGGCGCAGAAGGTCGACCTCGTGCATCACCTTGGCGGGATCGTACCGCCCGGTTGTCGGGTGCCTGCAGTGGTCACGCTGCACGATTTGCAGTACCTGTCCTATCCGGCGTACTTCAGTGCGGCGAAGCGGCGGTATCTCGCCATGACACAGGGCCGTTCGTTGAAGCGGGCCGAGGTCGTGACTACCGTGAGCGACTTCACCCGCACGCAGGCGATCGAGGCGTTCGACCTCGACGCTTCCAAGGTCGTTGTTGTGCCGCCGGTGGTTCGAGCCATGCCTGCGGTCTCCGACGATCGACGTGCGGAGTTGCTGGCCGAGGTCGGCGTGCACGAGCCGTACATCCTCTATCCCGCAGCGACCTACCCGCACAAGAATCACGCGATGCTGCTCGAGGCATTCGCAACGGTTGCCAAAACCGAGGACGTGTCGTTGGTACTCACCGGCGCCGGCGGTGCGGGCGCCTGGGGATCCGCCCACTCGACGAGTGCCGACCTCGCCGATCTGGTCGCGCGGCTCGGCATCGACGACCATGTGAAAGCGCTTGGCTACGTGACGTCGGAACAGCTCGCGGCCTTGTACGCAGGCGCATCGATGCTCGCGTTTCCCTCCCGTTTCGAGGGTTTCGGCATCCCGGTGCTTGAGGCGATGGCTGCCGGGTGTCCGGTGGTTGCCGCCGACGCAACCGCACTGCCGTCATTGGTCGGTGACGCCGGCGTGTTGGTCGACCCCGACGATGGACCCGGTTGGGCTCGCGCGATGAGCGATCTGCTGGCCGACGACGCTGCACGTCAACGGCTGTCGGACGCCGGACGAGCACGCGCGGCGGAGCTGGCGGCCATAGACCCGGTGCAACTACTGGTCGATGTCTACGCAAAGGTCGGCAAGTGAAGATCCTCGCGGTGCTTCCGCACTTCGACCCCGACGTGGCACCCACGGGAGTCATTGCGACGCGTCTCGTCGAAGAGCTCGGCGCGCTCGGGCACCACATCGAAGTCGTGACGTCGCTGCCCTGGTACGAGCACCATGATGTGCTGCCCGAGTGGCGAGGGAAGGTCGTGCGTCGAGAGAAGACCCAGTGGGGTCGCGTCGCGCGAGTGCACCCTTTCCCGACCGGCGACAAGCGGAGCATTCCCAAGCGGGCGGTCGGTTTCGCCGCGTTCTGCGCACTCGATGCGGGAGTCGCCGCTGTCGGCGGCCGGGTCGATGTCACGTTTGCGATGACACCACCACTGCCGATGGCGGCCACCGGCTGGTTCGCCGCATTGGCACGTCGCGCACCACTGGTGCTCAACGTGCAAGACGTCTTCCCCGACGTCGCCGTCGAACTCGGCCTGCTTCGCGGCCGCACCCTCATCTCGGCAGCCAGCGCACTTGAGCGCTGGTCCTACGCACGCTGTGCGGCCGTCACGGTGCTCTCAGCCGACATGCGCGCGAACCTGGCTGCAAAGATGCGCCGCCCGCAGCGCCTGCGCGTGATCCCGAACTTCGTCGACGTCGAGGTCGTCCAGCCTGGCCCGACCGAGAACTCCTACCGAGCTGAGTACGGCCTGTCCGGCAAGACCGTGGTGATGTACGCCGGCAACGTCGGCATGTCGCAGTCGCTCGACCTGCTCGTGCACGCCGCGCGATCGACTCGCGACCGCGACGACATCGTCTACGTCATCAACGGCGGCGGGTCAACGCTGCCCGAGTTCGAGACCGAGGCAGCGGGCCTCGACAACATGCGGTTCGTTCCGATGCAACCGATCGAGCGACTACCGGAGCTACTCGCAGCGGCCGACCTACACGTCGTCCCGTTGAAGGCTGGGTTGGCACGATCGAGTGTGCCGTCGAAGACGTACTCGATCATGGCCGCGGGTCGATCTCTTGTTGCCAGCGTCGACGAAGGCAGCGAGGTGCAGCGCGTCATCGAGGCTGCTGGCGCCGGAATCGCGGTACCCCCCGACGATGCCGACGCGTTTAGCGCAGCGGTGTTGAAGCTGGCCGACGATGCAAGCGCGAGGGAGAAGATGGGGGCGGCGGCAAGGGCATACGTCGAGCGGACGGCGTCGCCGCGGGGGGTCGCGCAGGCCTACGCAGATTTGTTCGAATCAGTCGCGCGCCGTAAGTAGCGGCCGCGCGAATATCAAGTCACCGGGCGCGGAATGCGCGCGGCGGTGCAGGCATGTCGATGCGCGGGCAGTTTCGCAGTGTCAGGTCAGCGTGACCCAGCGCTTCGTCGCACAGCGAGTCGACGGTGTAGCCGATGCGCGAGCCGACCACGGTGATGGTTGCCCGGAAGATGGTGATCTCCCAGCGGGTGGGCATGCCGTAGGCGACCTGAATGCTGCCGATGAGGCCGGCCGCCGCCGCGGAGCGTTCGTCCTTGCCCTTCCACGGACGTTCGAACAGCCGCCAGCAGCCAGGCTCGGCATGCCAGCGACCGCCAGAGCGGACGTCCTCGGCACGCAGGCCGTCAAGAACGCGGCGGGCGTTGCTCTCGGAGAGGACCGCTGCTGGCCGGATGACCTCGGTCACGGTGACGTCGTCGTAGAGCCGGCTGGCGAGACTTTCGACCGCCTCGCGCTGGGCGACGCCCGGCACTTTGTCCTCGCTCACGGCTCTTGTCACCTGATTTCTTGAACACCCGTGCAATGGTTAGCTGTAACGCTGCGTAGTCATCGTTAATCAGCCGTGCAGGCGGCTACAGTCCTGTCGGTAGCCGCGCAGCGGTTACAGTGCCTATCGGCCGTCCAAGGGGCACGCTTAGGCCAATCGAGGACCTTATTCGCCGCCCCTCTTCCCTGAGCATGCTGTTCTGAGCACAATCACACCCGGACCAACTCCCGGAGAGGCCGCCTGCGATGCCAGTGCGAAGCTCGTATATCCAGGGCACACCCAACTGGATCGATCTGTCGACCAGCGACCAGGGCGGCGCCAAGGAGTTCTACGGCGAGCTGTTCGGCTGGACGTTCGACGACCAGCCGATGGGCGAGGGCGTCTACTCCATGGCGCTGAAGTCGGCAGGCCTTGTCGGCGCGATCTCGGTGTTGCCACCCGACCTGGCCGCCCAGAACGCACCAGCGACGTGGAACACCTACCTCGCCGTCGACGACGTCGATGCAACCCTGGCGCGCGTAGACGCGGCGGGTGGCAAGATCGCGATGGCCCCGTTCGACGTGACCGACGCCGGCCGGATGGCGTTCATCATCGACCCGACCGGTGCACCGCTGGCGATCTGGCAGGCGAACAACCACATCGGCGCGACGTTGGTCAACGAGCCCGGCTCAGTGATCTGGAACGACTTACGAACGGACGACGTCGGTGCTGCAACGTCGTTCTACGAAGCTGTGTTCGGGCTGATCGCAGATCCTCAAGAATCCGACGCGACGCCGTATGTCAGCTTGCGATGTGGCGCCGACGCCGTTGCGGGCATCTCCGCTCGCACCAACGAATCCGCGCCGAACGAGTGGCAGATCTACTTCGCCGTCGAAGACACCGAATCCGTTGCTATGCATGCGCTCGCCTTGGGTGGCGACGTCATCCTCGAGCCGATCGACACACCGATTGGACCGATGGCGACCCTCGCCGACCCGCAAGGCGCGATGTTCAACGTCATCGCCATCGCCACCACTTAGACAGACGGCTTACCGGCTGTAGAAGCCGCCTTGCGTCTTGTTGCCAAGCACGCCGGCATCAACCATTTGCGACAACAACATAGGCGGGGCGTCGTGCGGATTGCCCGACGCCTCATATAGCGACGAGGCGATCGAGTGCACTGTGTCGAGACCGATCAGATCGGCGAGTCGAAGTGGACCCATCGGGTGACTACATCCCAACGTCATTGCACTGTCGACGCTGGCCGCGGGAACGCCTGTTTCGACCATCCGGATTGCCGAGCAGATATACGGAATCAACAGCGCGTTCACGATGAACCCAGGGGTGTCGGGAACGCGGACGATGCTCTTACCGAGCGTCTCGCCCACTAAGTCCTCGACGACCGAAATGACCTCGGGCGCTGTATGCGCTGTCGTCACTAACTCGACCAATGGCAGCACCGACGCAGGGTTGAAAAAGTGCAGACCCACCACGCGGTCAGGTTGCATTGTCACGCCCGCGAGCCGTGTGATCGACAGCGACGACGTGTTCGACGCCAAGATCGCAGTTGGG
The DNA here is from genome assembly GCA_036501485.1 of Acidothermaceae bacterium. GTDB lineage: Bacteria > Actinomycetota > Actinomycetes > Acidothermales > Acidothermaceae > PALSA-607. Next base: position 30,435 of record DASYAG010000008.1, read on the forward strand.
GACACCGTCGCGGCGAGTTGCCGAAAAACGTCCAGCTTGACGTGCTCGATCTCCGGAACGGCCTCTATGACCAGCTCGCAGTCGCGGAGTTCGTCTATGTCGACGCTGATGACGATACGCGCGCGTACCTCGGCGACCTGAGCCTCATCGAGGCCGTCTCGCCTCGCGCTTCGGCGCAGGAGCGCGGCGATCCGTTCCTGCCCCCGGGCCGCGGCTTCGTCGTCCAGCACATAGACAGAGACCTCGAGCCCGGATCGGGCGGCAAGTTCGGCAATGGCGGAGCCCATAATGCCGCAGCCAACGAGACCGATGCGCTTCACGGAGCCAGCCTAAACGTGGTCGAGGTCGCCCCAGCCCAGCGTCCATCGTTCGGCGCGCCGATCGTGCTCCAAGTTCACGTTGTCGACCACGCCGAAGTGGAGTTGCTTAGGCTCGAAACGCTGGGGAACGAGCCGCAAGCCCGATCGTTTCGCGAGCTCCGACGTCGAAGTCCCCGGCAAAGTAGCCAGAATTACACCCGCGACTGAGCCGGCAGACTTGGCAATCTCGTGCACCAGACTGCGGCCCGCAGCGGCGTTTGTAGCCAGGAGTTCGAGCAAAAAAACGAAGTCTGCGCCGTCCTGCTCCCGCACGGTTGTCACCGCGACTCCGCACAACTCACCCCGTCGTCGCACGGCAAAGTATCTGTACACGTTCGGCCCTGGTCGATCTGCGTAGCGCCATTGGAACCATCGACGATCGCGAATGACACCGTTGCGTACGGCGGGCTCAAGCGCCGTCCAGACTGCATCAACGTCCGCCTCGGGTTCGTGGGATTCACTTACGTCGTAGCCGATTGTGGGCAACGAGAGCCTCACCCCCCAGCCCGCGATCGTCACCGCGAAACGTGGCAGGCCGATTCGCTTCGCGTAAAAGCCGGCGTCGAGCGGCATCAGGTGCGTTCGCAGGAGTCCGATCTCCTGCCAGCCGACGCGTCCGATTCCCTTCACCGAATTCTTGTTCGGATAGCACACCGTCAGCGGCATTCCGGCTTCGCCGGTCGCCGCGTAGAGGGCCGATGCCATTGGCCCAAAGTTGCCGCGCGCCTGATGCGATCGGTCAATTGCAGCGTCGATACCCAATCCAACCTGCGTAACCTCACCGTCGACCTTCGCCGGGTAGCGAATGCTGGTGTACGCACCGACAATCTCGGCGTCCGCATCCATCACCACGATGACCGGATCGCCATACGGACTGCCGAAGTACTGCCACCGCAGGATGGCTTCGTCGCTCTTCGCGTTGTCCGGAAATGTGCGCGCGAGTAGCTGGCAGATGCCTGTTGCGTCAGCTTCGGATCCCCGGCGCAGGACTGCGTCGGTCATCGCGCGCCCACCAGACGTTCTGACATCAGGCGTCCTGACTCGACTGCACGGCCTGAGCGCGTCGAGCCAGCGCCCTGTATTCGCCATGAGGCATGGCAATAAATGCCTCGCCGTAGCCCTGCCCGTGCAGCCCATGCAGAGAGCGCCATCTCGAAAGGCCGAGGCCCGCGGTCAGATCGAACGCCAAGGCCGCGGTCACGTGACAAGCGGCGGCGCGCTCTTTGCGAACCCAGACCCGCGTCACGTCGACCAGTCGGTTAGGCACAAGGGCCGTCCACCACTCAAACGCCCAGACCTCAACCGAGTCCGGCAGCGCGGCGTCGATCGCTGCCCAGCTCATCGCCTGGTGATCGGAGTGCCCGTCGAGAATCCACGGCACCAGCACACGCTGTGCGGCAAAGTCCTCGACGCTCGCCGCCACAGCATCGGTCAGATCGGAGAGTCGCGCAGTCAGCGATCCGTCAGCGAAGTCGAGAAAACGCGGCTCGCCCGCACCGAGCGCCGCGCACGAGTTGGCAGCCTCGGTCGACCGACGTCGTCCAGTCTCTTCAGCGTCGTAGGGCGAGCCGCGCGTGCCTTCACCTCGCGTGGCGTAGACGACGCGCAGCGGTGCTCCTGCGTCAGCCAGGAGCGCGATTGTGCCGGCGCAACCAAGCTCGTCATCCGGGTGCGCGCACAGCACGAGGGTCCGCACAGGATCCGGATCAGCCACCAGTGGGCCCGACCCACGGGCGCTGGCCGCGGTGTTAAGTACCGGCCAGAAGGAAGCAGGCACCAGCGGCTTACCGCGTGCAATTAATCGGACGACGGGCCGCGGTAATCGCACGACAGTCCTCCGCTCAAAGGTCTCCGGGGACGCTACCACCGTGCGAGGGACGAGAGCGCGAACGACGCCTTCAGGGTGCCGGTCGTGGAGTCGCCTGCGCCGCCTTCGCTTCGTTGCGAGCTTCGCGATGTGCCTCGACACGATTTCGTTGCCGGGCAGCAGCGAGGAGATGAAGACCGTTGTGCCGCGCGATCGCGGCTGCTACCGCAGCGAAGACCCCGTCACCTACCACTGAAATCACCCGCGACGTGAGTGCGACGACTGTTGCCGATGGCACAGACAGCACCGAGCTCAGGATGGCGATCGTGATGACTTCACGCAGCCCTGCACCCGACGGCAACGGAATCGCCAGGAACCCTGCGGACCACGCAAGTGCCGTGCCACCAAGCGCCAACAACAACGACCGTCCGAGCGGCGCGTGCAACGCCCAGCACAGCACGAACACCTCGCCGCCGACCGCAAGCCAACCGACCGTCTGCCACCCGAGTGCGGTCAGCACTCCCCGCGAGGTGAACTCGTGATCGGGTGGCTCGCGGCGAAGCACCTTGAAAAGGAAATGCGTCAGCCGGTCGAGATTCTTCGGAAGCAGCCCGACTACCAGCAGCGGCAAGACAAGCAGCACCCACAGGTACTGGGCGACTTCACCGGGCGCGGCAAAAGGCAGTGTCACAACGGCGAGTACCAAACCGGCCGCCAATGAAACCGCCATGCCAAGCACACTTGCTGCAACGGTTCTACGCGGAGGTATCTCGTGATCGCGTCCGAGGTCAGCCTGCGCAACGACGGTCCATACCGAACCCGGCAGGTATTTTCCAAGCTGGCCAAGGAAAAAGATGCGCATGGCGACGGGTAGTCGAAGCGGCGAGTCAAGGTCGGCGAGCAACGACCGCCACGCCATCATGGCGGCAAAAATGTTGCCGAAGCCGAGCAACGTCGCGATGACCAGCGAGTACCACGACAGCCTGTCGTAGCTGACCCCGATCTGGTGCCACTTGCCGTGCAGCGCCAACGCGAACACGACGATCAGAATTGCGAAAAACGCAACCCTGGCCAGCATTCGAAAGCGCGGCGGCAGGTGCGGGCGTCTCACCGACTCGCCCGGGTGCCGGCGACTGCGACGCCCGCCAACGCCGCTGTCAGAACTTCGATGTAGGCGTTCCAGCTGGAGTCGGTGTCGACGATCGGGACGCCGGCCCGAAGCTTCTGCGGGGTGCCTGGGCTGTAGAAACGCTTCAACGCGGCAGTCAGATCGTCGACGTCGTCGGGCTCGGCGAGCACGCCGTCGACACCGTCATTGACCTGCGTGCCAAGCGTGCCGGCCCGCGTCGCAATCACCGGAACGCCCATGGCATGCGCTAGCAGCACGTTCTGTGAAGCAGTGCCTGCGCGGTAGGGCAGCACGAGCGCATCGACGTCGCGGAAAAGACCGGCGATCTCCGACCCCGCGACGTAGCTCGGCCGCAGCATCACTCGATCGAGCAGCCCGAGTTCGGCAATCTGGTCACGCAAGCCGCTGACGCCGGACCAGATGTCCCCGGCGACCACGAGCTTCACCTCAGGAACGCTCACCATGGCGCGCAGCAGCACGTCGAGGCCTTTGTATGGCCGTACGGTGCCGAAGAACAGCAGCCGGTTGAACGGCTCGTCGGCGTCGGTCATGACTCGCCGCTCGACCGGGAAAGCCGGCAGATGCGGGGGGATGTCTGCGACGACAATCTGCGTGCGGTGATTGACGACCGTCTTCGCGAGCGCGGCGAGCTCGGGTGAGTGCACGAGTACCGCAGCAGCCCGCGAGAGCAGCGCGCGCACGAGCACCGCATCGCCGTGATGGCGCTCGTGCGGGAACACGTTGTGCGCCACCACGACCACGCGCGGCCTGCTCATTGAGCGGCGCGCACGCAAGGCGCGCAGGATCGTCAGATATGCAGGCACCTGCACGGTCGAGGCGTGCACGAGAACGACCGCGTTGTATCCACGAAGACCTACGCCGGTGCGCCACCAAGTGATGGGATTCCACCAGGCGAGCTGGTAGGAGGTCGACGGGTAGATGCGCACCTCGGGCTCGCCGCCAGGGACGCGCAGCGTGCCTGGGTGCAGAAACGCCGGGTACTGGGCCGACCAAGACACGAGGTCGACGTCGTGGCCGGCGGCGGCGAGCCGATGACACAACTCAGTCGTGTGGTGAACGATCCCGCCCGTATGCGGGTGCGTCGGGCCGACGACGGCGATGCGCACGTCGTCACTCCCCACGCGATCGAACAATGAGATCCGCCAACAAGGCGACCGCACCGATGACTAGCCCGGTAACGAAGATCAACAGCGTATTCGTCGTCAGATGGAAGTGGTATCGCGCCACGTCGAAGATGCCCTTGACGAACCCGATCGCGATCAGCCAGATCGCAACGGGCATCAGCACTTTCAACGGGTTGAAGTACATCACCATCCGCAGCACCTGGAGGATGTAGCGGTAGGCGTCCTTCAACGGGTGGAACTTCGAGTGACCCGCGCGCTGCGCATAGGAGATCGGCAAGTAGTCGACGGTGTGCTGGTTCGACAGGAACGAGAGCGTGATCGTCGTGACGCACGAGAACCCCGGCGGCAGCAGCCGCAGATACGGCAGCGACACCTCCTTGCGGAAGGCACGCAGGCCGGAGTTCAGGTCGGGGATGGTGGTCCCTGACAACCATTCCGCGAACTTGCGAATAACCCATTTCGCCGGCACCCGGAGCAGCTTGTGGGTGCCCTGCTCACTCGTCCGCGCCCCCACTACCTGGTCGACGTCAGGATTGTCGTCGAGATAGCGGACGAGCTCGGGGATCCGCTCGTTGGGATACGTCATGTCTGCGTCGGTCCAGACGACGATCTCGCCACGAGCATCGTGCGTGCCGATCCGGCGGACGGTGCCGGAGCCGCCGTTGCGACGGAAGGCGACAACGCGCAGCTGCGGGTAGGTCTTCTCAGCCCCACGCAACCGCGCCAGCGTCTCGTCGGTCGACTTGTCATCGATCGCCAGCAGCTCGTAGCTATAACCGCTCGCATCGAGGGCGACGCTGATCCGCTCGATCTCGGCCAGCACGTGGTCCTGCTCGTTGTAACAAGGCAGGACGACGGTCACATAAGGGCGAGGCGGGACCACGCGGGCTGACCCTCCAGGCTCGCTGCTCGTCGCAGACTCGGCCGTCGAACTGCGCGGGAAGCGCGGCGTCGCGACCGGCTCCGGCGCGACGCTCAACGGCTGGGCAGCCACTACAGGCCTTTCCATGGGGAGCACCGACAAAGATCTACGGAAGTTTACCCTCCGGAGGTGCTCCGACTCCTGAAAGCTCGCTGTGAACCATCTGTGTACCCAGAAACCGCAAAGTCGACCTCACGGGCCAAACGCGGCCAAGCAGCTACCAAGCGACGGGTTTCGATCAGATGATTAGTGCCTTCGTGAGGGTCTCGGCTGCTGCGTTCAGAGTCGCCGCGCTCACCGCCGCGGTTAGGCCGAGAGCCTGGAGCGTCGTCACCGTGCCACCGCGCCCCGCCAGGTACTGCCCGATGCCAGCCCCGACTGTGTTCGGATCAGCTGTCAGCGTGATGACATGTTGTTGCGCCCCAGCTACAGGGCCGGCCACCAAGGCGTCGGCGAACGTGTCACCCCGAGCCACACTGACTAGACCGGTGTCAGTGAACCCAAGACTGGCCAGAGCGCTGTAGATTCCCGTGCCTGGGAGCCCGCTTGTCTCCCACGCGGCAATGTCCGCCGCCGTCTGCGTGCGATCCGCGCCCGCGATGCGGTAAGCCACCTTGACGCCACTTGCGGTAAGCGCAGACTCAACCGACGATGACAGCGCACTGGTGCCACCCACGATGATGACCCTCGTGATCCCGAGGTCCGCGATGGTGGCCGTTGCGGAAGCCGACAGCGCAGTGCCTGACGTCAGGATCAACGGGTCACCCGACTGATAAACCGCCGGGCCTACTGCCAACGCATCAGCGAAGTTATTACCCGTGGCGATGATCGCGGTAGTACTGACTGCAGGCGTCTTAAAAATGTCGGCCATGTTGTTGGTTGCGAATCGATCGGACCCAGCGATCCGGACGACATTGATCAGGGGATTCGTCGGGTTGTTCCCGACGTGCAGCGCGCCGACCTCGTTCTTCACGTTGTCGCTAACCGCAGCCGTCCCACCAACGAGGTAGACCGTCGCAATGCCATGGGCAATCAACTCCTGCTTGGTCTCAGTCGACAGCGAACCTGGATCTGTAGTCAGCACCCCAGTGTTGAACTGCTTTGCCAAGTAGCCGGCCGACAGCGCGTCAGGGAAGTTGACGCCGGACGCAAGCACCACAGACGTGGACGGCGAGAACTGCGGATCGAACAGCTGGGTAGCCGTCGCGTAACGGTCACTCCCACCAACGCGGGTCTGGGTCACCACCGTCGCTACTCCAACAGCCCCCAGGAACGTAGCTGTCGTCGCATCCTCGACCGCGATATATACCTCGCCCGCCACCGAGGGAAGCGTGACTGCGGTACCGCTCAGCGTCAGGGTATCCCCGGCCACGGAAGTCTTCGTCGCCGTCACCATCACCGTGTCATTGGTCGTCGTCACAGTCTTGACGGTGGGCGTCCCTGCGGCCGCGAGCGTGCCACCAATGGTGCCTGCGGTCGTAAATCGGGCTCCATAGGCCAGAGTAAGGTCGATCTCGTGGCCGCTGACCACGGCGTTGCCCGCAACGTCAGTAAGTAGGACATTGCCAAGGAGAACACCCGTCAACGATGGGGCACCTGTCGCCATCCGGCTATTGGTGATCGTGATGCTCGGAATCGAGCCGACGTTAGCGGTCATCGTCGCCATCGCGGCCGCGAACGGCGTTCCGTTACTCGCCGTCGCCTTGATCGCCACTGTGTGGCCAAGTGGGATATTAGCTCCGAGATTCACGTACAAGCCCGCGATCGTGAAGACCGTCGCGTTGGTGTCCAGGGGTGCATTCTGGTTGAAGGCCAAAGTGAACTCATCGTTCACCGATGACAGTGGGCCCTTCGCGAGGTTCACGGTATACGCGCTGCTGGTTAGGCCGTTGCTCGCCCCCACCGCCGGGGCATTAGTGAATGCCGCGGACTCGAACGTATTCGCGAACGTGTTTGAAAGCGGGGCATTCGCCGTGGCGTCCCACAGCTGGAACGTGATGAAGTCCCCGGACGAGAATACGGGTTGGCCCGTCGTATCCGAGAATGACAGTGACACGGCATTCAGCGACTGACTGGAAGCACCAGCAGAGAGCGACACCTGTGCGCCACTTGAAAGAGCGGCAACACCCGACACGCTGAATGCCAGCGCTTGTGGAACGGCCGCGACCAGAACACCCGCGCTCACGGCGGCAACCACGACGAAGCGCCCCACACGGCGAGAGAAAGTATTCATTGATGCTCCATTGACGGCGAACTCGGCTTCACCCGACACAAACGATAGTCCGATGAGGTGATCGGGGACCAGTGCTGGTCGTTCGGTTCCCGTAGCGTCGCCGGGACGGAAACGCAGATCGGGCCGGGGCTTTCGCCCCGACCCGATCCGTAGTTGCGTGGTGCTGTTAGCTAGCCGAGCCAAGCGCTGCGGCAAGCGTCTTGCCGCTGATTGCGCTGGCAAGACCGATGGCGTTCACGGTGGTGACGTGCGCGCCACCGGGGATCGCCGACAGGTAGGAGCCAATGCCCGCACCCAGGGTGTTCGCGTCAGCGGTCAGCAACAGCACCTGCGGTGCTGCTATCGGACCCGCTGCCTTGATGCCGCCGAGCGAGGCGCCTGCCGCGAGAGCGTCCGGGTAGGTGTCGCCACGCGAGACGTTGGCCGTCGCGGTGGTGAAGCCAAGACCGTGAGCACCGCTGTAGCCGCTCTCAGCAAAGGTTGTACCAGTGGCGGTTGCGGCCCAGTCAGCGACCTGCGCCGCAGTCTGGGTACGGTCGGCGCCCGCGAGGCGGTTGTCGATCGTGACGCCTAGGGCCGTGATCGCAGTCTCCACGGAGGTGGAAACTGCGCTGGTGCCACCCGCGATGTCAGCATGCGTGATGCCGAGCGCGGTCAGCGTTGCCGAAGCGGCGGTGCCCAAAGCGGCACTTGGCGTCAGCACCAGCGGGTAGTGGTTGTTCGCAACGATCGGACCAACCGACAACGCGTCGGCGAAGTTCTCGCCTGTCACGACGATGGCCGTGGTAGCCGTCGTGCTCGTGACGCCGGTCGACAGGTCGACCTGCTCGTTGGTCTGGTAACGGTCAGAACCGGCGATGCGAATCACCGTGAGGTTGAGCCCTGAGGTCGGGTTCTTCAGTGCTGCGATCGAGTTCTGCACGTTCTGACTAACGGCTGCCGTACCACCGACGATGTAAACCGTGGTGATCTTGCCGTTGCTCAGAATCTGCTGCGTCGGCGACGGGAGCACGTTCGGGTCGGTCAACAGAACACCCGTGCTGTTGATGCCAGCAAGGTAGTTCGCCGAAAGAGCGTCGGGGTAGTTCACGCCAGACGCGATGACCGCAATGGTCGCCGGAGTCTGAGGTGCAACGACGCCTGCGCCGAACTCGTTGTTGAAGAGCAGCGCAGCGGTGCCGTAACGGTCCGCGCCACCTTCGCGAGTCGTCGCACCGACGAACGCGTACTGGGCCGTCAGCGGCGGTCCGGCGTAGGTGCCAGCCGTCGTAACGGTAACCAGGTGGGCGCCTACCGGCGTATTCACTGTCAACTGGGCACCGGTGAGGGTGTAGACGCCACCCGCGGGACCAGCAGCCGAGAGAGTGAACGTGATCGCGTGACCTGCGGCCGGCGTGTTGGTGACGGTTACGCCGGACGGAGCGGTCAGCGTGCCGACCGTCGTAAAGCTGTCAGTGCCAGCGGAAGTGAACGTGATGCTGGTACCGAACTTGCCACCGACAACGTCCGTAAGAACGATCGGAGCAATCGAGACCGCGGTGGCACCAGCAGCAACACCGGTCGACGACGTCGAGAGCGACGCGCTACCGATGGTCGCGAGGGTGACGCCACGAGGGGCGAGCTGCGCGCTGGTGGTGTTCACCGTGGTGTACAGCGCGAGCGGGCCGGTCGGGACCGCAGTGCCGAGGCTAGCTGCGAGACCAGAGACCGTGAAGACCGTGCTGTTGGTGTCGGCAGGAGCGCCAGCAGTGAACGCGATCTGGAACGTGTCGTTGCCGGAGCACGTGCCACTCGCGGCCTGGGTCACCGTAAAGCCGGTGAATGCCGTGGAGCCACCGTCAAGACCTGCGACCGCAGGCTTGGCGAGGGACGCCGTCTGGTTGAGGTTCGCGCCGGTGTTGCACAGTGCGACAAGCGAACCGGGGGCCGACGAGAGCTGGAAGGTAATGAAGTCACCGTTCGCCCAGCCGGCGCCGCTGGCGTCGGGAATGGTCACGGTGACGTTGGGAAGTGCCTGCGAGGCCGTACCCGGGAAAACCGTCCCGGCGCTGCCGGACAGTGCCAGCACCCCGCCAGTGATGTTCGCCGAGGCTACGCCCGCGGTTCCGGCGATGGCGATGCTCGCCGTCGCGATTGTTGCGAGACCAGCGATGCTGACTCGACGCAACCGTCTGGTTGCTGTTGTCACTCTTGCCTCCATCAGAGAAGTGGTGGTGGCGAGGTGGCTCAGCCCGAAGGCGCAATCCCGATTAGCCCCGCCGATACCCGAGCAGACTGCTCGATTTGGGACCCTACAGGTTTTGCGCTGACGGAAGCCAGACGCCCCACCCACGACGTGAGTCGTGTCGTGGATTGGTTTTCCAAACCGGACATTCGTCCGATCTAGTCCCCTGAACCTACCGACTCTTGACCATGGGCGAGACAAGGGAGGCATAAGCCTCGAGGTGGCTTCTGCCTACCTCGATTGAAGAGTGTCTTAACGTTGCCACCCCTCTGGGCGGGCCAAATGGGAGCCTTGCCAGCGCGGCGGCGAGCGCGATGGGGTCTTCAGGCTCGACCAAGTAACCGTCGACACCGTCCTCGACGCTTTCTGCGAGGCCACCGACCCGGCTAGCCACCACCGGCCGGCCGCGGGTGAACGCCTCAAGCGCGACCATCCCGAGGCCCTCGCGGCGTGACGGAGCAACCAGAGCGTGCACGCCCTCGAGCCGGTGCATCAGCTCGGCGTGGGGCAGTGCAGGGATGAGCTGGATCCGATCGCCGAGCGGGGCGGCCAGCAACGCAAGGCGCCGACGCTCAGGCCCCGACCCAACGATGTCGAGCCGGACGTCGAGCCCGCTGCCCACCGCGATCCGCATCGCCTCGATAAGAACGTCGAAGCCCTTCTCATGCGAAAGGCGACCGGCTGCGAGCAACCGCAGCGGCGGGTCGTCAGGCATCGGTACCGCTGGCGGACCAGCCGGCACCGGCAGTCGCAGAACAGACGTATGCAGTCGCGGATCGAATTCCAGAATCTGCCGCTGCAAGTCCTCGGAGACGGTGGCGACTAGCGATGCGCGGTGCATGACGTGTGACGCGAGTCGGCGCAACGCTCGGTAGCGCAGCAGGTGCACGTCGGAGCCGTGCACAGTAATGACGAGCGGGACGTCGAGACGCCGCGCCACTGGCAACGCGCACAATCCGGCGGGCAACCACCAGTGCGCGTGGATGACGTCGGGCCGGAAATCGCGGGCCGCTTTCTCGGCTGCCTTGGAAAAAGACGCCAGATAGGCGGGCAGCATGATGCCGCTGAAACGACGCGAACTGCCGAGCAGGCCACCGCGATACGACAGCCGCTCCATGGATTGCAGGCCATAACGGAAGCGGTGCACTTCGACTCCGGCGACCGTGTCGACGGTGGCAAGCCCCTTGTCATGGGGCGCGAGCACCCCGACGTCCATGCCTGCTTCTTGCTCTGCGTGCGCGAGGTCAAGAAGAAATGGCGCGACGTGGTCCCGCGCATCGCGCGGGAACGATGAGGTCAAATGAAGCACGCGCACGACTCGTAGCGTAACGGTCAGAGGACGTAATGTCCGAGTACTGGCTTGTGGCTGGGCAAAGCATTAACGTTCCCCGCCGCTGGTTGAACGTTCAGTCGCCTGATACGGCCCTGGTGTAGGCGACCAAATGCGCCTGAGCGCTAGCTTCCCAGGTGAATTCGAGCGATCGGGCGTGGGCTGCTGCACCCAGCGCACGACGGCGCGGCTCATCTGCGAGCAACCCCGACAGCGCCGTCCCGATTGAAGCGGAGTCAGGCTCCGTGTAGGCAACCGCGTCGCCACCGACCTCAGGCAACGACAACCTGTGCGTGGTCAGCACTGCCGCGCCGCAGGCCATCGCCTCGAGCACCGGCAAGCCGAAACCCTCGCCGTGGCTGGGATATGCGACGACGAGAGCGCCGCCGAGGAACGCCGAGAGGTCGGCCATCCGCAGGTAACCGGGCCTAATAACCCGCAGGTGCGAGGGCACTTCGGCGACCGCGGCCTCGATCTCGTCGTCCCAACCCGCTCCGCCGGCAATGACTAGCGCGGGCGGCTCGGCGTAGTCGCCGACGGCGCTGACCCAGCCGCGGATCAGGCTCGGCACGTTCTTGCGGGGCTCGAATGCCCCGAGGAAGGCGATGTATTGCTGGCCACGCAGGCCAAGTCGCGCGGAGATGCGTGCCGCCTCGGCCTCCGTCGGCGGCCTGAATACGTCGTGGTCGACGCCGTGGTACGCGACGTCGATGCGAGTCGCGTCGGCGTCGACGAGACGGACGAGCTCGTCGCGGGTGGCCTTCGACGGCACGATGCACCGTGTTGAGCGTTTTACCGCCGAGCGAATCGCCGCCCGGTAAAAAGCACCGCGCGTCGGCGGATAGAGGTCTGGCTCGCTAAAGAACGTAGCGTCGTGGATCGTCGTGACGACCGGACGGCCGGGCCGCATGGGTACTGAATAATTCGGCGCGTGAATGACCTTCGCGGCCACGTGTTCGGCGACGAGTGGGAGGCCCGTCTGCTCCCAGGCGATCCGCGCGGTGCGGTTCGTGAGAGACGCTGGCCCGGCTACGATCTGCGCGGCGGGCACCAGCCGGCCGTACCGCTCGGCGTCAACCCGTTGGCACACCACCGCGAGGTCGGCGTCCTTCTCCGCGAGTGCTGCGAGCAGACCGTCGACGTATCTCCCGAGGCCACCCCGGTCAGCGGGAACAGCACTGGCGTCGATGAGAACACGTGGCGCCACGATGCAGTCCACCTCGAACGTTCACGTCGGATCGGTGCTTCGGACCGTCATGGTCCCCGGAAGTAGTGCAGTTGTGCAGTAGTCAAGTGAAGCTTACGCCGCGAGCAGGCTAGCGAGCCGCAGGAAGGATGGTGGGAGTGGCTAGGTCGGCCGCGACAGACCGGTCGGTCGTCGCAACCGTGGTCGTCGTCGCCTGGAACGGCGCTGACCTGATCGGTCCGTGCCTCGACGCGCTGTCCGAGCAGCAACTCGCCGACGGATTCGTGACCTGGGTGATCGACAACGCGTCTACCGACGAGACCGGGAGCGTTGTCAGTCGTCACTCTGTGGGCGCCCGATTGGTGACCGTCGGTTCGAACCTCGGGTTCGCCGGGGCCGCCGAGATCGCCGTTCGCGAGGCAACGACGCCATTTGTCGTCGTCCTGAATCAAGACGCGCGCCCCGAACCTGGCTGGCTGGCGGCGTTGCTCGCTCCACTAACAGCGCCGGACGCGCATCGCATCGCAGCCGTCACCAGCAAGGTGCTCTTCACCGCGGACGGTCGACTGAACAACACCGGCGTGATCGTGGGCCGCGACGGTTACGGTCGCGATCGCGGGTTTGGCCAGCCGGACGACGGCAGGTTCGCCTCGGCAGAGGACGTGTTCGCCTTCTCGGGTACCGCGGCTGCTATTCGCGTTGTCGCGGCGCGCGACGTCGGCTCGTTCGATCCGTCGTTCTTCCTTTACTACGAAGACACCGATCTTTCGTGGCGACTGCAGCTCGGTGGGTGGCGAGTGCGCTACGCACCCGACGCCGTCGTGCGTCACGTGCACGGCGCGTCGACGGATGTGTCATCGAAGGCTTTCGCCTTCTACAACGAACGTAATCGGCTCGTCATGTTGGCGAAGTGCGCGCCGGGAGCGCTTGCGGTGAAGGAAATTGTGCGCTTCGCAGGCATCACTGTGATGCTGCCTCTACGACGGCTCACGCGGGTAGACATCCCGAAGGGCCATCAGTTCCGTACCGCTACACGCGTGCGCGCACTTACGTCGTTCGTGCGGATGCTGCCGTCTGTGCTCGCCAAGAGGCGGGCGGTCTCGCGGATATGCCGACGTCCACGTACCGAAGTAGCCCGCGAACTCACGTAGCTTCCAAGAATCAGCTAGTTGCTACGGACAGTGCTATCTCGCTGAGTACGGACTCAGCGACTGCTGATGTGCCACCGAATGCTCGTACCGACGCGATGCCGCCGGCGTGCGTGGTCAGGTAGCTCGTGATCGGCTCCGGTAGCGCCCCGGTTGCCGGCACCAACAGCATCGGTTGGTTCGCCGACCCTGCCACCGGCCCTGCCGCAAGCGCGTCGGGGAAGTTCACTCCAGATGCGACCGAAATCCCCGCCGTCGTGGGGAAGAACGCGAGCGCAACCGCGTCTGACGTGGCGTAGCGATCCGGGCCGGCGATGACGACCGCGGAAGGATCCGCAGACGCGGCTGGGCCACCAACGGCGTACCGGGTCGCGGCATGCGCGGTTAGGTACGCCGACGTCGCTGCGGACTGCGCGACGCCGTTAGTCAGCAAGATCGCGCCACGACTAGCAACGGCCGCGGGCACCGCAGAAAGCGCGTCCGGGAAGTCGGTGCCACTCGCTTCGAAGACGGTCGTCGGGTTACCCATCACCCCAGCGATCGCGACAGCCGTCGCGTAACGATCAGCTCCTGCAACTCTTGTTGGCACATCGCCCATGGCCGTGATCGCGTTTGCTACGGCGTCCGACAGTGCGGCCGTGCCACCAAGCAGGTAGACCGTTCCGCCCTTCGGCAAAACGCGCTGAATTTCGGCCGAGGTCACGACATCAAGTGAGCCGGACGACGTGAGCAGGAGCGGTGCACTCTTCGCGGCGGCTAGCGGCCCGCCGGCGAGAGCGTCCGCGAAGTCGTTCGCACGGGCGAGTACAACCGCCGATGCACCGTCGGTGCCGGCAAATGCTGACGCCGAAGCCGCAACCGCGGTCGACTGTCGGTCGGCGCCAGACAAACGAACTGGCGTTACCGACGACGATCCATGAGTAGACAGCACCCACGTATCGCCCAGGGCCTTCGCGTCGATGGTCGTTCCGATGGTCGTCTCTGAGGCGCCCCCGAACAGCACCAGTTGGCCCGTCGCGGCGTCATAGGCCGAGGCTGCCAATTCGCGGGGTCCAGGCGCCGGCGACAACGTGACCGGTTGCCAGGCCGAGCCGTTCCAGGACCACGGATTCGTGACACTGTTGACGACGGTGTTGGTGTACACACGACCGCCGAATGTCATGACCTGACCGTAGGCGGCGTCATACGTCATCGTGCTGAAGTCGACGGCCCCGGTCACGTTGTTCGGCGTTTCGCGCTGAACCCACGTCGTACCGTCGAAGGTCCACGCGTCGCCTTCGAATTGGCCGTTGATCTCTCCGGCGTCCCAGATTGCGGTCACGAGTAGGAGGTTCTGGTGCGCGCCGTCGTACGCCATCGAACATCCGCTCTGGGGCGGGCCCTCTCCCAGCGCAAGTTGCAGCCAGGTGCCATCACGCCATGTCCACGTCTGCGTCGTCATGTCGCCCGGGCCGCTGCTCAGG
>DASYAG010000009.1:0-1505 GCA_036501485.1 Acidothermaceae bacterium
CGCCAAGTCGATCAACTCCGCGGTCTTCCCGGGTCAGCAGGGTGGCCCGCTGATGCACGTGATCGCGGCCAAGGCGGTGGCGCTGAAAATCGCGGGCACCCCGGAATTCGTCGACCGGCAGCAGCGCACGCTGTCCGGCGCGCGGATCCTCGCGGAGCGACTGTTGGCGGCTGACGTCGCCAAGGCCGGCGTCTCGGTGGTCAGCCGTGGCACCGACGTCCACCTGGTGCTGGTCGACCTGCGCGACTCGCCGCTGGACGGACAGGTCGCCGAGGACCTGCTGCACGACGTCGGTATCACGGTCAACCGCAACGCCGTGCCCAACGACCCGCGGCCGCCGATGGTGACTTCGGGCCTGCGGGTCGGCACCCCGGCGCTGGCCACCCGCGGCTTCGGGGACGCCGAATTCAGCGAGGTCGCCGACATCATCGCCACCGCGCTGGCGGCCGGCAGTGCTGCCGATGTGTCCGCGCTGCGCGACCGGGTGACCCGTCTGGCCAGGGAATTTCCGCTCTACGACGGCCTGGAAGACTGGTCGCTGGTTTGATCCTGGGAAGATTTTACGGAACCTGTGTACGCGGGTTACAGTAACCGCATGGCACAGAAACCTGTCGCTAACGCACTGATCCTCGAACTCGAGCCTGTGGTGGGCGAGAACCTCGATCGGCACCTGGGTACCGAGCAGCTCTGGTTCGCCCACGACTTCGTGCCATTCGAGCAGGGCGAGAACTTCGCCTTCCTGGGCGGACGCGACTGGGACCCGTCGCAGGTGACGCTGCCGAAGGTCGTGACCGACGCGTGCGAAATTCTGCTCATCATCAAAGACAACATCGCGGGCTACCACCGCGAACTCGTCGAGCACTTCATCCTCGAGGACATGTGGGCTCAGTGGATCGGCCGCTGGACCGCCGAGGAGCATCTACACGCCATCGCACTGCGCGAGTACTTCGTCGTGACCCGCGAGATCGACCCGACCGCCAACGAGCACGTCCGCTTCGAGCACGTGTCGGTGAAGGGCTACCGCGCCGACCAGTTCTCTCAGGTCGAAACCCTGGTTTTCATGGCTCTCTTGGAGGCCTCCCACGCGGTGTATACCAACAACCTCGCGGCGCAGATCGAAGAGCCGGTGCTGGCCGGCCTCATCACCCACATCGCCCGTGACGAGGTGCGCCACGAAGAGTTCTTCGTCAACCTTGTCGCGCACTGCCTGACCTACACCCGCGACGAGACGGTCGCCGCCATCGCCGCCCGCGCGGCCGAGATCGACGTCATCGGCGCCGACATCGATGCCTACGGCGACAAGGTGCGAAACGTTGCCGACGCAGGCATTTTCGGCCCCGATCTACTGCGCCGGGTGATTTCTGACCGCATCACCGCGTGGGGAGTCGCCGACGAGCCCGCGCTGCGGCAGTTCGTCATCAGCTAGCCACGTCGGCGCGCCTGCACGGCGCGAATGTACCGACGAGAGTAGCGTCGCTTTCGATGGCTAGCGACATGCTCTGCTA
>DASYAG010000010.1:0-90255 GCA_036501485.1 Acidothermaceae bacterium
TCGTCGTGCCGGCCCCAGCGCCCGGCCCCGGCAACTGGGTCGGGGCGTCAAGCGCGGCACTCGACGACGATGGCGGCTTCGTGCTCGCCTACCGAGTCAGGACGGCGGGCAAGCGCGGGTCGCAGCTCGTCATCGCCCGAAGCGGGGACGGCGTGGGGCTGAGCCCCGTCGGTCGCTTAGACAAGCAGCAGTTCGGCGCCGAGTCACTCGAGCGCCCGGCGATCGTGCGGACCGAGACCGGCCGCTGGCGTCTCTACGTCTCGTGTGCCACCCCGGGCAGTAAGCACTGGCGAATCGACACCGTCGAGGCCGACGATCCGGCTGGCTTGCCGCATGCCGAGATCCGACCGGTCTTTCCCGGTGATGAGCTGACTGGGGTGAAAGACCCGGTGATACAACGCACCGGATCGCAGTGGCGGGCCTGGATCTGTTGTCACCCGTTGGAGTTGCCCGGCGAGGAGGACCGCATGTACACGCGCTACGCAACGAGCGCCGACGGCCTGACCTGGACGTGGGGCGCGATTGCACTCGCCGGCCGCTCCGGTACGTGGGACGCGCGCGGTGCCCGGATCACGGCGGTGCTCGCTGACGGGCGTGCCTCCTACGACGGACGGGCGACCAAGGAGGAGAACTTCTCCGAGCGCACCGGCCTCGCGGCGCCTGGAGCAACGCCCGACACCTGGGCGGCAGCCGGCGCTGGTCCGGTCAGCAACGCCCGCTACCTCGATGTTGTCCCATTGCCGGAGGGTGGTTACCGGATCTATTACGAGGCGCCGCTGCCCGACGGAAGTCGCGAGCTACGTACCGAACTGGTGCGCTAGCTCTACTCGTCGGCGGGCTGAGCGTCCTCCGGCTGACCCCGCCGGTGCCGCGTCACCAGAGTGCGAGCAAACAGGTCGGCGTCTGGCGGGTAGCGGACCTCTTCGAGGGTCAGCGCATGCGCCGCGGCCACCCGGGCCGCCGCTGATCGATCCCTGCCGGCGAGAACGGCGGCCGGCCACTCGACGTCCCGCTTGCCGTCTCCGACTTCGAGCAAGGTGCCGATCAACGAACGCACCATCGAGTGGCAGAACGCGTCGGCTTCAACGCGCGCGATGGCGACTCCGACCTCGTCGCGAATCCACTCGAGCACGAGCAGCGTGCGCACCGTCGTAGCTCCCTCGCGCCGTCGGCAAAAGGCGGCGAAGTCGCGCTCGCCGAGGAGTAGTGCTGCCGCCGCGTTCATCGCGTCGAGGTCGAGCGGGTGCGGATGCGCGAGGGTGTCGTGGCGACGCGGCGGAAAGAACCAGTGATCGGCGACGCGGTAGGAGTAACGCCGGCTCAATGCCGCGAACCGCGCATGGAAGCCGCTGGGCGCGACGGTGACCGAGCGCACCCGGACGTCGAGCCCTAGGACACCGTTGAGCCGGCGCGCGACAGCGTCTGGTCCGACATCGCCGGCGAGCATTTCGTGTAACGGCTCACCGTCGGCAGGGACGTCGACGTGCGCGACCTGCGCCCGCGCGTGTACCCCGGCGTCGGTGCGGCCCGCGATGGTGACCAGCGGCGCAGTCGGCAGGCGCAGCACCGTGGCAAACGCCGGCTCGAGGACGCCTTGCACTGTGCGCAGGCCGGGTTGCCGGGCCCAGCCGAAGAAGGCGGTGCCGTCGTAACCGAAGTCAACCCTAAGTCGGACGAGCCCGGTCATCCCGTGATCGGGATGGCCGGGCTCGTCGATGTCGTGCGGGTGCTCGTTGCTGCTCAGGCGTCGTCCTCGGCGGCTTCGCCGTCTGCAGTGGCAGCGGCTTCAGCATTCGCGGGACCGACCTCGTCGACCGTGCCCGCAGCCTTCTTGGCGGCCTCGGCCGCCTCGTCGGCAATCTCCTCGAAGGCCAAGGCATCGCCGGCGATCGCGGCGGACTCGTCGTCGCCGAGCTCGCCAGCCAACTCTTCAGCGTTCGCCGCGGCCTCGTCAGCTTCTGCGGCAGCGAGAGTCGCACCCTCGACGTCACCCTCGGCTTCTGCGTCCTCGGCGGCTTCGGCAGCTGCCTGCGCCTGCTCCTCGAGTGCCTTCAGTTCGGCAACCTTGCTCGCTGGCGCGGCAGCTGCGGTCTTCGTCGCACGGTCCTTGGCACCGCGGCGGGTTGCGCCCGTTGCCTCGGCAACGACCTGCTCCGCCAGCGGCTCGACCAACTCGATGACCGCCATCGGGGCGTTGTCGCCCTTGCGGGGTCCGAGCTTCACGATGCGGGTGTAGCCACCGGGCCGGTTGGAGTAGCGCGGGCCGATCTCGGTGAAGAGACCGTGCACGACCGTCTTGTCGCGCACGACCGTCATCACCTGGCGACGCGAGTGCAGGTCGCCCCGCTTGGCCTTGGTGACCAGCCGCTCGGCCACCGGACGAAGCCGCTTGGCCTTGGCCAGCGTCGTCGTGATGTGGCCATGCTCGAACAACGCGGTCGCGAGGTTCGCGAGAATGATCCGCTCGTGCGACGAGCCACCGCCGAGGCGGGGTCCCTTCGTGGGCGTCGGCATTTCCTGGCCTTCCTAGGTCACTGTCCAAAACGGGTAACCGGTCACGCAGATTTAAAGCTGTTCGGTCTCCGCGTAGTTCTGGTCCTGGTCATCGAAGTCGTCATCGTCATCGCCCGCGTAGACAACGCTGCTCGGGTCGAATCCGGGAGGCGCGTCCTTCAGGTTCAGGCCCATCTCGATGAGCTTGGCCTTGACCTCGTCGATCGACTTCGCACCGAAGTTGCGGATGTCGAGCAGGTCGGCCTCGCTGCGCGAGACCAACTCGCCAACCGTGTGGATGCCCTCACGCTTGAGGCAGTTGTACGACCGCACCGTGAGGTTGAGGTCTTCGATCGGCAGCGCCAAGTCGGCGGCGAGTGCGGCGTCGGTCGGTGAAGGACCGATGTCGATGCCCTCAGCGTCGATGTTCAGCTCCCGAGCAAGACCGAACAACTCAACGAGGGTCTTGCCAGCACTGGCAACGGCGTCGCGCGGACGCATGCACGGCTTGGTTTCGACGTCCACGATGAGCTTGTCGAAGTCGGTGCGCTGCTCGACTCGGGTCGCCTCGACCTTGAAGGTCACCTTCAAGACCGGGGAGTAGATCGAGTCGATCGGGATGCGACCGATCTCGTGGCTCGGCTGCTTGTTGCCGTTCGCCTGAACGTAACCACGGCCGCGCTCGACGGTCAGCTCGATCTCGAGCTTGCCTTTGCCGTTCAGCGTCGCGATCTTCAGCTCGGGGTTGTGCACCTCGACACCCGCGGGCGGCGCAATGTCGGCCGCGGTGACGTCGCCGGGGCCTTGCTTGCGCAGGTACATGACAACCGGCTCGTCGTGCTCGCTGGAGACGACAAGTTCCTTGATGTTCAGGATGATCTCGGTGACGTCTTCCTTCACACCGGGCACGGTCGAGAACTCGTGCAGCACGCCTTCGATGCGAATGCTCGTGACGGCCGCGCCAGGAATCGACGACAGCAGGGTGCGGCGAAGTGAGTTGCCGAGCGTGTAGCCGAAGCCGGGCTCGAGTGGCTCGATGACGAAGCGCGAGCGAACGTCGTCGACGCCGTCTTCACTAATGGTTGGGCGTTGTGCGATAAGCACGATTTCCTCCGGTTCTCGGGGCGACCGCTATTTGACGCCGCGAGTAGTTGGGACTTGCACCGCGCGAGCCGGGTCTTCCGGCCCGCAACGGTGTCTTGCTGCTTACTTGGAGTAGAACTCGACGATCAGCTGCTCTTGCACCTGAGTGTCGATGACCTGACGGACCGGCAGCGAATGCACGAGCACCCGCAACCGGCTAGGGAGTACTTCGAGCCACGCCGGTGCCGGCTTATCGCCGGCCACTGCGCGGGCAATGATGAATGGGTCGAGTTCGCGGGACTTCTCGGCTACCTCGACGATGTCGCTTTCGGAGACCCGGTAGCTCGGGATGTCGACCCGGTGGCCGTTGACCAGGAAGTGGCCGTGGCGCACGAACTGGCGCGCCTGGTCACGACTGGCCGCAAATCCCGAACGGTAGACGACGTTGTCGAGACGGCTCTCGAGGATGCGCAGCAGGTTCTCGCCGGTCCGGCCCGACTTGCCGCTCGCCTCTTCGTAGTAACCGCGGAACTGCTTCTCCAAGACGCCGTAGATGCGCGCGCACTTCTGCTTCTCGCGCATCTGCAGCAGGTATTCGCTGTCCTTGGTGCGACCGCGACCGTGCTCGCCCGGCGGGTAAGGACGGATCTCGATCGGGCACTTCGGCGAATCGCACTTGGCGCCCTTGAGGAAGAGCTTGGTCTTCTCCCGACGGCATCGCTTGCAGTCGGGGCCGGTGTACCTGGCCATGGTCAGACCCTCCGGCGCTTCGGCGGACGGCACCCGTTGTGGGGTACCGGAGTGACGTCTTGGATCGAACCGACTTCGAGGCCAACGGCCTGCAAAGATCGGATCGCGGTCTCGCGGCCGGAGCCCGGACCCTTCACGAAGACGTCGACCTTGCGCATGCCGTGCTCCTGCGCCCTGCGGCCCGCCGATTCAGCGGCCATCTGGGCGGCGAAGGGGGTCGACTTGCGCGAACCCTTGAAGCCGACGTGACCGGCGCTCGCCCACGCGATCACCGCACCGGTCGGGTCAGTGATCGACACGATCGTGTTGTTGAACGTGCTCTTGATGTGAGCGTGGCCGTGGGCCACGTTCTTCTTTTCTTTGCGGCGCACTTTCTTCGCGCCGGCGCCTTGTTGGCGCGTCTTCGGTGGCATCTGCTGCTTACTCCTGAAAGCTGAGGTCGTCGGACCCGATCGGTGTCCGAAGGACTACCGGGGCTACTTCTTGCCTGGCTTCTTCTTGCCGGCCACAGCCTTGCGCGGGCCCTTGCGGGTACGTGCATTCGTGTGGGTTCGTTGGCCGTGGACCGGCAGGCCCCGGCGGTGACGGATGCCCTGGTAGCACCCAATCTCGACCTTGCGCCGAATGTCAGCGGCCGTCTCGCGACGGAGGTCTCCCTCGATCTTGTAGTTGGCCTCGATCCATTCGCGCAGCTTCAGCAGGTCGTCATCGCTGACGTCCTTGACGCGCAAGTCGGGGCTGACGCCGGTGTTGGTCAGCGTTTCGGTCGCACGGGTGCGACCAATCCCGAAGATGTAGGTGAGCGCGATCTCGAGCCGCTTGTCGCGGGGGAGGTCGACGCCGACGAGACGTGCCATACGGGGCGTACTCCTAGCTGTTCGCGGAGGTCCTCCAAGTCACGTCCCGAGCTGCCCAGCTCGAGCCCCAGCCTCCGACCGGGGGTACGGCGTCCACTATCGGACGCCGGTTGTGACTCGCGTTTGGTACGGGTCTAGCCCTGCCGCTGCTTGTGGCGGAGGTTCTCGCAAATCACCATGACGCGGCCGTGGCGACGAATCACCTTGCACTTGTCACAGATCTTCTTGACGCTCGGTTTGACCTTCATGACTTCTCTTCTACTTGTAGCGGTAAACGATGCGACCGCGGGTGAGGTCGTACGGGCTGAGTTCGACGACGACCCGGTCACCGGGCAGGATGCGGATGTAGTGCATGCGCATCTTGCCGCTGATGTGCGCGAGTACCTTGTGACCGTTAGCGAGCTCGACCCTGAACATGGCGTTCGGGAGCGGTTCGACAACTTGGCCCTCGATCTCGATGGCCCCGTCTTTCTTCGCCATATCCTCCGCGTTCCGTCGTATTCACACACATGTCGGCACGCGTCAGCCCTGCTCCCCTAGGGAGGGAGCTGAGATTTGACGCGAACCGACTGCGAAGTCTACGCGACGAACCGGGTGAACGCGAAACCAGCAGCCCTCAGCCTCTCGGGCCCTACCTAGGACAGGGTCGGCAGCCAAATCAGGTAGTAGCTCGGGGCCAAATCTAGTAGCAGCAAAACCCTGCAGCCGGACAGTATAGGAAGTTATAAGGCTGTATAGCGTTTCCATAGAGTGCCCTAGAACTTGCTAGAGTTGTTCGATGGATGCCATCAGCAATCCGTACTCGCCGGGCGCAGGACTTCGCCCGCCTCTGCTGGCCGGGCGGCAGCCGGAGGTTGACGCATTCGACGCGGTGCTGCGGCGCGGTGAGCTCGGACGCGTCTCCCGAGGCATCATGCTCAGCGGGCTGCGGGGCGTGGGCAAGACGGTGCTCCTGAATGAGATGGCCGCTCGCGCGGAGGTGAGCCGCTGGATCACGGTGCAGTTGGAGGTCAGCCCTGGCGGCGCAACAGCGGCGCTGTCGAGCCTCGCGTCAGCGCTCAGCCTGGCCATCCGTCGCCAACACGGCCCGAGACTGTCCGCAATTGCCCGGCGCGCCCTCAGCAGCATCACGGGTTTCTCCATCACCGTCGACCCGACCGGCACGCTCAGCGGCTCGATCGAGGCGTCTGTCGATGCCGACCCGTTGCGCAGCGGCAACTTGGAGACCGACTTCGCCTCGCTTGCGGTCGACGTGGGCCAAGCAGCGCTGGAGGCGGGCATCGGCGCGGCGATATTCATCGATGAACTGCAGGAGCTCGACAAGCCGAGCATGGCGTCGTTGGCAGCTGCGGTTCATCTCGCGGGCCAACGCGGTGTTCCGTTCATTGTCGTCGGCGCCGGCTTGCCGAATTTGCCCGGGAAGCTCGCTGAGGCCAAGTCCTACGCAGAGCGGCTTTTCGACTACCGGCAGCTGGGCAAGTTGCCCGGCTCGACGGCTGCCCAGGCACTGGCTGGTCCTGCCAGCGATGCCGGCATCACGTGGTTGGACGAGGCACTGGCGGCCACGATCAACGCGGCGGACGGGCATCCCTACTTCTTGCAGGAGTTCGGAGCGGCAACCTGGAATGTCTCCGCTGGACCGGTCATCACCGAACGCGACGCCGCGAACGGGATTCTCCTCGGGCAGGCGAAGCTCGACGGAGGCTTCTTCCAATCGCGCTGGCACCGCGCGACTGCCACCGAGCAGACGTTCCTACGCGCAATGGCTGACGATGACGGCGAGGACAGCCGCACGCCGGTGGTCGCAGCTCGGTTAGGGCGCACGATGAGCAACGTGGGCCCGATCCGAGCCGGCCTGATCGGCAAAGGGTTGATCTACGCCCCGGAATACGGGCGCCTAGCATTCACGGTGCCCGGCATGGCGGCCTTCATTCGACGGCAGATCGACGAATAGATCAGTTGCCCGCGACCTCGCCGGTGAGGTCCTTATCTTCCATCTCCCATGCGTGGTCGAGGGTGTGGAAGGCAGAGTGGCGGATGAGAAAGGGCAACGTCCACGACCGCATGCGCTTGCCTTCGCCGGCGTTGTATTCGCGCATCGCCGCCACGTAGGTCTCGCGATGCGCCCGCAGTCCTTCGGGGCTGAGCGCCGCTTCGTCGGGTATCCGTAAGCCGACCTGCTTCGCGAAGTCCTCGCTTTCGGTGCGAACCGTGTGGCGGATGATTCGATCACGGTCGCGCCCTCCCCCGCGTGGGCCTTTGCGCATTTCGGGCGAGACCCGTGCCGCGACGTCATCAAAGAAAGCCCAGCACGCCCGCAGCAGCGTGATCCTGCGGTCGAGCTCGGCCTTACTCATCGGCCCCTGCTCGGTCGAGGACGGAGCAAAGGAGATGCCCCAGAAGTCCGTCGAACCGGGCCCGACCTTGTCCTCGACGACTTCGAGTGGCCCCGCGGCGTCGAACTCGCGCACCATCTTGGCCAGTCTGGCGATCGGTCGGTACCGCGCTCGGTACGACTCGAGCGTCTGCAGCGCGAGGTCATCGGTCTTGGCTCCGCGGCTCCAACCGGGCCAGTCGAGGCTGAAGGCCACCGCGCGCTTGCCTTTAGGTCCGCGTTCGATGACGGTGCGAACGACCACGGTTTCTAGACCCCGACAGCTGCGCCAATTGCGCCCAGCCGCGCCACGCCCAGGTCGGGCGCGGTGAGTACCTGCGGGCCGCTCGCCGTCACGGCGAACGTGTGTTCAAAGTGGGCAGCCCAGCTGTGATCGACCGTGACGACAGTCCAGTCGTCGTCCAGCGTCACTAGATGCCGTTTGCCCATCATGATCATCGGCTCCACCGCGAGGGTGAGCCCGGCCTGCAGCGTGAGGCCGCGGCCGCGCCGACCGAGGTTCGGGACGTGCGGCTCCTGATGCATCGCGGTGCCGATGCCGTGCCCGCCGTACTCCTCGACGATGCCGTAGCTGCCTTGCGACCGCACGTAGGACTCGACCGCGTGCCCGATGTCACCGAGGTGGCCACCTGCAACTCCGGCTGCGATCCCTCGCCACATCGACTCTTCGCAGACGTCGAGCATGGTCTGAATCGCCGGGTCGATGGTGCCGACGCCAGCCGTGAACGCGGCATCGCCGTGCCAGCCATCGGCAATCGCGCCACAGTCGATCGAGATGATGTCGCCGTCCCGCAGCACGTGGCGCCGATCAGGGACGCCGTGGACAACCTCGTCGTTGATCGACGCGCAGATCGACGCGGGATAAGGCACCTGGCCGCCGGCGCCACCGCGGTAGCCCTTGAAGTTCGACGTCGCGCCCGCGTCACGAATGACCCGCTCGGCGATGGCGTCGAGATCGGCCGTCGACACCCCCGGCGCAATGGCCGCCCGCATCGCCTCGAGGGCTGCGCTGACGACTAGGCCCGCGACGCGCATCTTGGCGATCTCGGCGTCGGTCTTGATGTGGATCATCGTTCTCCCTCCCCCTGCACAGTTCTGTCTTGCACTTCACTCGCTCCAGTGCCGCAACGACGCGACCGCACGCGCGGTGACATCTTCAACCGGCCCTGTCGCGTCAATGCCTTCCAGCAGTCCGCGGCCGGCGTAGTAGCCGACGAGCGGCGCGGTCTGGTCGGCATACACCTCGAGCCGGTGCCGGATCGTCTCCTCGCGATCGTCATCGCGTTGGAAGAGCTTTCCACTGCAATGGTCGCAGATTCCGGGGACAGCCGGAGGGTCGAAGAGCTCGTGCCAGACGTGCGCACACTCCTGGCAGGTACGCCGGCCAGAGAGCCGCCGCACGACCTCGTCGTCGTCGACCACGAGTTCGAGCACCACCGACAGCGGACTACCCATCTCGGCCAGCATGGCGTCGAAGACCTCCGCCTGAACCTCGTTGCGCGGAAAGCCGTCGAGCAGGAAGCCGTCGCGAGCGTCGCCCTCGTCGAGCCGCTCTTTCACCATTGCGATGGTGACTTCGTCCGGGACAAGGTCACCGGCGTCCATGTAGCGCTTCGCTTCGTGGCCAAGAGGGGTGCCCATTGTGACGTGCATGCGAAAGATGTCGCCGGTCGAGATCTTTGGCACCGACAGATGGGAAGCGATGAACTGAGCCTGGGTCCCCTTGCCTGCGCCCGGCGGACCCACCAGGACCAGTCTCACTACCGGAGGAAGCCCTCGTAGTTACGCAGCATCAGCTGGCTCTCGATCTGCTTCACCGTGTCGAGACCGACGCCGACGATGATCAGGACCGAGGTGCCACCAAACGGGAACTGCTGCGAACTTCCGATGATCGATAGCGCAGCCTCAGGAATGACTGCGATGACAGCCAAGTACGTGGCGCCCGGCACCGTGATGCGGGACAAGATGTAGGTCAGGTATTCGGCAGTTGGCCTGCCGGGTCGGATGCCCGGAATGAACCCGCCGTACTTCTTCATGTTCTCGGCGACTTCGTCGGGGTTGAACGTGATCGCGACGTAGAAGAACGTGAAGAAGATGATCAAAGCTGCGTACAGCAGCAGGTAGGTGAGGTGCCCGTTCGGCGACAGGTAGTTCGTGACGAACTGGGTGAAGCCGAGGTTGCCGCTCCACACCCTGGTCAACAGCGAAGGGATATACAGCAGGGACGACGCGAAGATGACCGGGATGACACCAGCCTGGTTCACCTTCAACGGCAGGTACGTCGACGTGCCGCCATACATTCGGCGGCCGATCATGCGTTTCGCGTACTGCACCGGGATGCGTCGTTGCGCCTGCTCGACGAACACGATCGCCGCGATGATGACGGCACCGACCACGATCACCATCAAGAAGGTGAACAGGCCCTTGGTCTGACGGATGCTGTTGAGCTCGGACGGGAACCGCGCGGCGATCTGCGTGAAGATCAGGATCGACATGCCGTTGCCGATACCGCGGTCGGTGATGAGTTCGCCGAGCCACATGATGATTGCGGTGCCTGCGGTCATCGTCAGGACGATGGTCAGGATCACCGGCCAGCCGTCGTTGGGAATGATCGGCGTCGTACAGCCGGTGAAGATCTGACCAGGCGTGCGCGCCAGCGCCACGAAGGCAGACGACTGAAGGATCGCCAAGCCGATCGTCAGGTAACGCGTGTACTGCGTCAGCTTCGCCTGACCGGACTGGCCTTCCTGCTTCAACCGCTCGAGCCGCGGGATCACCACGACGAGCAGCTGAATGATGATGCTCGATGTGATGTAGGGCATGATGCCCAGCGCCAGAATCGAGAGCTTCAGCAACGCACCACCGCTGAACAAGTTGATCAGGGTGTAGACGTTCGCGCTGTTGCCGCCGGTGACCTCGACGAGACAGGTGTGGATGTTCTTCTCCGACACCCCCGGTGCCGGGATCGCGCTGCCCAAGCGGAAGAGCAGCACGATGAAGAGCACGAACAACATCTTTTTGCGCAGGTCGGGCGTGCGGAACGCCTGCCCGAAGGCCCTGAGTAGGGCGTAGTTCACGATTCCTCCCGCGCACCAACACTGCTGTCAAGAATTGCCGCAAACCTTGCCGATCACGAGCGCGAACGCACGCCTCGGGACCGAAATCCAGTCTCCCGCACCCGCTCCGTGACTGTAACGCACGAGCGTCTTACAGTTTGGTTGCGCTGCCGCCCGCCGCCTCGATCTTCTCCTTGGCGGACGCCGAGAAGCCGTGCGCCGTTACCTGCAACTTGACGCCGATCTCGCCATCGCCAAGCACCTTGACCAGCTCGCCCTTGCGGACTGCACCCTTGGCAACCAGGTCCTCGAGAGTCACGGCGCCACCCTTGGGGTAGTGCGCGGCGATCCATTCAAGGTTCACGACTTGGTATTCGACGCGGAAACGGTTGGTAAAGCCCTTCAACTTCGGCAGCCGCATGTACAGCGGCATCTGCCCGCCCTCGAAGCGTGCAGGTACCTGATACCGGGCCTTGGTGCCCTTGGTGCCGCGACCTGCGGTCTTGCCCTTGGACGCCTCGCCTCGACCGACGCGGGTCTTCGGCTTGTGCGAACCAGGTGCGGGCCGCAAGTGATGAATCTTCAGCACTGTGGTCGCCCGTTCCGTGGTCGTCGTTTCAGCTTTCGTCGTGTCAGCCATCGTTAGTCCACTTCCTCAACGGCTACCAGGTGCGAAACGGTCCTGATCATGCCGCGGATCTCAGGACGATCTTCTTTGACGACGGTGTCGCGCATCCGCTTCAGGCCGAGTGTGCGCAAGGTATTGCGCTGGTTACTTGTGCCACCGATCTCGGATTTGGTCTGGGTGACCTTGAGCCGGCCCATGTCAGGCACCCATCCCCGCCGCACGCGCGCGCAACAAAGCGGCAGGTGCGACATCCTCAAGCGGCAAGCCGCGGCGGGCCGCAACTTCTTCCGGACGCATGAGGCCCTTGAGTGCCGCTACCGTGGCGTGCACGACGTTGATCGCGTTGTCCGAGCCGAGCGACTTCGACAAGACGTCGTGAATGCCCGCGCACTCCAGCACCGCGCGCACCGGTCCGCCGGCAATAACGCCGGTACCAGGGCTCGCCGGGCGCAACAGCACGACGCCGGCCGCGGCCTCGCCGGTAATGGGGTGCGGAATCGTGTGCTGGATGCGGGGCACCTTGAAGAAACTCTTCTTGGCCTCCTCGACACCCTTGGCGATTGCCGCGGGCACTTCCTTGGCCTTGCCGTAGCCGATACCAACGCTGCCGTCGCCGTCGCCGACGACAACGAGCGCGGTGAAGCTGAAGCGCCGACCGCCCTTGACGACCTTCGCGACGCGGTTGATCGCCACGACGCGCTCGATGTACTGGGTCTTCTCGGCTGCGCCATCGGGACGACGGTTGTCGCGGCGGTCGCGACGATCGCCGCCGCCACCGCCAGTACCGCCGCCGCTTCCGCCGGGTCCGCCGGCAGCGCCGGCACCGGTGCCACCGGCACCACTACCGCTTCCGGGTCCACGACGCTGAGGTCCTGGCATTAGACGTTCCTCATCTCAGTGTTCACGCAAATTCGGGTCGCGCACGTCAGTTCTGGGGTCACAGCGTCAGACCGCCTTCACGGGCGCCATCGGCAATCGCCGCGACGCGGCCGTGGTACTGGTAGCCGCCACGGTCAAAGACAACCGGACCGACGCCGGCGGCCGCGGCCCGCTTGGCAACGAGCTCACCGACCTTGCGAGCCTTGGCCGTCTTGTCACCCGCAGTCGCACGAACGTCTGCTTCCATCGTTGACGCCGAAGCAAGCGTGCGGCCGGTCACGTCGTCGACGACCTGCGCGAACACGTGCCGGCTCGACCGGTTGACCACAAGGCGCGGACGATCCGCGGTGCCGGTGACGCGCTTGCGTACCCGAAAGTGGCGGCGCTGGCGCAGGGCGGACTTGGTAGATCCGCGCGCCTTGCGGCGACTGATCAATCCAACGGGCATGACTACTTACCAGCCTTTCCGACCTTGCGACGCACGACTTCACCTTGGTAGCGAACGCCCTTGCCCTTGTAGGGCTCCGGCTTGCGCAGCTTGCGGATGTTGGCTGCGACCTCACCGACCTGCTGCTTGTCGATGCCACGCACGACGAACCTGGTCGGCGCCTGCACCTCGAACGTGATCCCGTCGGGTGCGGGGATGTTGACCGGGTGCGAGAAGCCGAGAGCGAACTCCAGGTCAGAGCCCTTCGCCTGCACGCGGTAACCGGTGCCGACGATCTCGAGGGTCTTGGAGAATCCGTCGGTCACCCCGATCACCATGTTGGCTACGAGGGTGCGACCCAGACCGTGCCGCTCCTTGCTGCGCTTCTCATCGTCGGGCCGAGTGACTACGAGGGTGCCGTCTTCGGCTCGCTCGAAGCCAGTGGGCTCAACGATGGCGCGAGGCAAGGTCAGGGTGCCCTTGGGGCCCTTGACTGTTACTTCGCTGTCAGTGATTTCGACGTCGACCCCGCTGGGAACAGGGATCGGAAGTCTTCCGATTCGGGACATGAGTTCGTCTCTTCCTGTTACCAGACGTAGGCGAGGACTTCCCCGCCTACCCCACGCTTTGCGCACTGCTTGTCGGTCAGCAGGCCGCCGGATGTCGAGATGATCGCAATGCCCAGACCGCCGAGCACGCGCGGCAAGTTGGTGCCCTTGGCGTAAACCCGCAGCCCGGGCTTGCTGACCCGCCGGACGCCGGCAATCGACCGCTCACGGTTCGGGCCGTACTTCAACTCGACGACCAGGTTCTTCGCCGCGACGTGGCCTTCGACGTCCTCGACGTGCCAGCCGGCGATGTAGCCCTGCTCTTTGAGGATGTCAGCGACGTGTGTCTTGATCTTCGAGTAAGGAATCGGCACGTTGTCGTGGTACGCGTGGTTCGCATTGCGCACTCGCGTCAACATGTCCGCGATCGGGTCGGTCATCATGATGTGGCCACATGGCCTTTCTCGCCGTGGTTTCGCCTCGCCAAAACTCAGCGACCTGCGGCGTAGTGGGGTTTACCAGGAGCTCTTGGTGATGCCAGGCAACTCGCCGCGGTGTGCCATCTCGCGAAGGCAGATGCGGCAGATGCCGAACTTCTTGTACACCGAGTGCGACCGGCCGCACCGGTTGCAGCGGGTGTAGCCGCGCACCTTGAACTTCGGCTTCGCGGCCGCCTTGATCTTGAGTGCATTCTTCGCCATGCGGTCAGTTCTCCTTGAAGGGGAAGCCGAGCAGGCGAAGCAACGCGCGCCCCTCGTCGTCGGTGTTCGCCGTCGTGACCACCGTGATGTCCATGCCACGGAAGCGATCGATCCGGTCTTGATCGATCTCGTGGAACATGACCTGCTCGGTGAGACCGAACGTGTAGTTGCCGTGGCCGTCGAACTGGCGCGGCGACAAGCCGCGGAAGTCACGGATCCGGGGCAGCGCAAGTGCGAGCAGCCGGTCGAGGAACTCCCACATCCGGTCACCGCGCAGCGTGACGTGGCAACCGATCGCCATGTTCTCGCGCAGCTTGAACTGGGCGATCGATTTCTTCGACCTGGTGACCTGCGGCTTTTGGCCGGTGATCGTGGTCAAGTCGCGAACCGCACCGTCGATCAGCTTCGCGTCGCGTGCAGCCTCGCCGACACCCATGTTCACGACGACCTTGGTCAGGCCGGGAATCTGCATGACGTTGGAGTAACCGAACTGCTCGCGCAACTGGGGCGAGATCTCGTCGCGGTAGCGCTGCTTGAGACGCGGGGCCGTACGCGGCGTAGCAGTGCTGCTACCCGCTGCACCACCGGTCGGCGTCTCGGTCGTGGTCGTTGTCATGCCGTCGCCACCGTGATTTCTTTGCCGCACTTCTTGCAGATGCGGACCGGGATCGTCTTGCCGGTGTTCTCGTTCAGCACTTGGCGACGCTCGATGCGAGTCGCGCGGTCGCACTCGGGGCACACGACCATGACGTTGCTCACGTGCACGGGTGCCTCTTGCGTGACGATGCCGCCGGTCTTCGCGCCACGAGTCGTTGTGGTGATCTTGGTGTGCTTGCGGATGCGGTTGACACCCTCGACCAGGACACGCTCGCGCCCGGGGTCGGTCTCGATGACCTTGCCCTTGAAGCCGCGGTCCTTGCCCGAGATCACCTGGACGGTGTCTCCCTTACGAACCTTCAGACCTGCCATGACTTACAGCACCTCCGGAGCCAGCGAGATGATCCGCATGAACTTCTTCTCGCGCAGCTCACGGCCAACCGGGCCGAAGATGCGCGTTCCACGCGGGTCGCCGCCGTCCTTGATGAGGACAGCGGCATTCTCGTCAAACTTGATGTACGAGCCGTCGGGACGCCGACGCTCTTTCACAGTACGCACGACGACCGCCTTCACGACGTCGCCTTTCTTCACGCCCGCACCCGGCAACGCGTCCTTGACGGTGGCCACGATGACGTCGCCGATTCGCGCGTAGCGTCGGCCCGAGCCTCCGAGCACGCGGATGCACAAGATCTCCTTGGCACCCGTGTTGTCGGCGACGCGCAGTCGCGACTCCTGCTGAATCACTGTGACTCCCGGTCTGGATTGCTAGGGATTGCTTGGGGTTACTTGGCCTTTTCGAGGATCTCGACGACGCGCCAGCGCTTAGTAGCGGACTGCGGGCGCGTCTCCATGAGAAGCACCCGGTCGCCGGTCGCAGCGCCCGATTCGTCGTGAGCATGCAGCTTGCTGGTGCGGCGAAGGACCTTGCCGTAAAGGGGGTGCTTGACCCGGTCCTCGACGGCGACCACGACGGTCTTCTCCATCTTGTCGCTGATCACGAGCCCTTCGCGGGTCTTGCGGAAGCCGCGCTTCTCGTCAGCGTCGCTCGCCTTCGAGGTCGCCTGGGAGGTAACACTGCCGGCCTTGTCGCTCATGCCACATCCTCGTCGTTCTTGATGGTGATGCCGAGCTCGATCTCACGCATGACCGTGTAGATGCGAGCGATTTCCTTGCGTACCGAGTTCAACCGGCCGTGGCTCTCCAGCTGACCCGAGGCGTACTGGAACCGCAGCTTGAAGAGCTCGTCCTTGGCCTCGTGCAACTTGGTGATCAGCTCGTCGTTCTCGAGCGTGCGCAGGTCGTTTGCTGTGGTCACGACGCCTCCCCGACCTCGCGCCGGACGAACCGGCACTTCATCGGCAACTTGTGCATGGCACGCCGCATCGCCTCGCGGGCGATCGGCTCTGGAACGCCGGCCAGTTCGAACATGACCCGGCCGGGCTTCACGTTCGCGATCCACCACTCCGGCGAACCCTTACCGGAACCCATGCGGGTCTCGGCCGGCTTCTTGGTGATGGGTCGGTCGGGGAAGATGTTGATCCAGACCTTGCCACCGCGCTTGATGTGGCGGGTCATCGCGATACGCGCGGACTCGATCTGCCGGTTGGTGACGTACGCCGGCTCCAGCGCCTGGATGCCGAACTCGCCGAACGCGATGCGGGTGCCACCGGTCGCAGCGCCGGTACGACCCGGGTGATGCTGCTTGCGGTGCTTGACCCTGCGGGGAACCAGCATGACTAGCTCTCCTCTTCAGGAGCGGGTGCGGCTGCGACTTCATCGGCGGCAGGTGCAACCGCTTCGACAGCAGGGACAGCGGGGGCGTCCGCTTCGGGAGTCGCCTCAGCCTCTTGGGCCGCAGCTGCCCGGGCCTCAACAGCTTCAACTTCGGGCGTCTCGACGGAAGGCGTCTCGATAACAGCCGTCTCGGCTACGGGCGCCTCAAGGGGAGCGTCCTGTAGCTCCGCCTCGCGGATCGTTGGGTCGACCAACGGCTCGCGGTCGAGCACTTCAACGGTCTCGACTGCAGCCGGGATCGCCTCGCGAACCGGTCGGGCCGCGCGAGGTGCGCGAACCGGACGGCCAACAGGAGCGCGCGGCGGGATCCGGCCGGGGATAGCGCCGGCCTCGTACTCGGGGCGTCCGACAACGACGTCACCCTTGTAGATCCAGACCTTGACGCCGATGCGGCCGAACGTTGTGCGCGCCTCGTAGAAGCCGTAGTCGATGTCGGCCCGCAAGGTATGCAGCGGAACGCGACCTTCGCGATAGAACTCCGTGCGGCTCATCTCGGCGCCACCGAGGCGACCCGACACCTGAACCCGGATGCCCTTGGCGCCCGACTTCATCGCGCTCTGCATGGCCTTGCGCATCGCGCGACGAAACGACACCCGCTGCGTGAGCTGCTCGGCGACACCTTGGGCGACAAGCTGCGCGTCGATCTCGGGGTTCTTCACCTCGAGGATGTTCAGCTGAACCTGCTTGCTGGTCAGCTTCTCGAGGTCGCCACGAATCCGGTCTGCCTCAGCACCTCGCCGTCCGATCACAATGCCCGGACGAGCGGTGTGGATGTCGACGCGAACGCGATCACGGGTGCGCTCGATCTCAACGCGCGAGATACCTGCGCGTTCCATGCCCTTTGCCATCATGCGGCGAATGGCGACGTCTTCTTTCACGTAATCCCGGTACAGCTTGTCGGCGTACCACCGGCTCTTGAATTCGGTGGTGATGCCGAGCCGGAACCCGTGCGGGTTGACCTTCTGGCCCACTAGCGGGTCCCTTCCTTTCCATCGTCGGACGCCGAGTCATCGGCGTCCTCCGTGTCGGCGTCCGCTGTGGATTTCGCGGGCGCAGCTTTCTTGGCGGCAGTCTTCTTCGCCGGCGTTACGGTCTTGGCTGGCTGTGCTTCCGCGGCTGTCTTCTTGGCCGCAGCCTTCTTCGCCGGCTTTACCTCAGCCGCAGGTGCGTCGTGGTCGTGACCCTCGTGATCGTCGTGGTCGTGACCCTCGTGGTCATGGTCGTGATCGTCGTGATCGTGACCCTCGTGGTCATGGTCGTGATCATCGTGATCGTGGTCGTGCGCCGCCGCTGTCTTCTTAGCGGCGGTCTTCTTCGCCGGCTTAGCTGCGACAGCCTCGGTCGACTCGACGTCCTCGATCTCCGGCGTCTCGACATCGGTCGCCTCGACGACAGCGGCCGTCTTCTTGGCCGCCGTCTTCTTCGCTGGCTTCGTCTCCGCGACCGGAGCCGGCTGCTGCACGGCCCGCACCCGCGGGGTCGGAGCAACCCGCACGATCGGAGTCTTGACGCGCTTTGGCACCGAACGCTTCGTAGCCAGCGTCTCAATCTCGGCCGACCACGACTCGACCTCGATGGTGATGTGGCTGGTCCGCTTGCGGATTCGGTACGCGCGACCTTGCGCGCGCGGCCGGAACCGCTTCATCGTCGGGCCTTCGTCGACATAAGCCGCCGACACAACGAGGTCTTCGACGTCAACACGCTCGGAACGCAAACCTGCCGCGTAGCGAGCATTGGCGATCGCGCTCTCGAGCACCTTGTAAACCGGCTCGCTCGCGGACTGCGGGGTGAACCGCAGGATCGACAAGGCTTCGTCGGCAGGCAAGCCGCGAACCAGGTCGACGACACGGCGGGCCTTCATCGGCGTCACGGTCGAATAGCGAAGTTTCGCGTGCGCACGAACGATCGGGCCGGTCGTGTTGAGAGTCGGTGTGTTAGCCACGACGAGCTCTCCGATCGTCCTTCACGTGACCGCGAAACGTCCGGGTCGGCGCGAACTCGCCCAGCTTGTGACCCACCATCGACTCGGTCACGAACACGGGCACATGCTTGCGCCCGTCGTGGACCGCGATGGTGTGACCGAGCATGTCGGGCACGATCATCGAGCGGCGTGACCACGTCTTGATGACGTTCTTGGTGCCCTTCGTGTTCTGAACGTCCACCTTCTTTTGGAGGTGGTCGTCGACGAAGGGTCCCTTCTTCAGGCTGCGCGGCATCGCGAGGAACTCCTAGCGCTTCTTGTTGGACTTGCGACGGCGGACGATGAGTTTGTCGCTCGCCTTGTTGGGGCGACGAGTGCGGCCTTCGGGCTGGCCCCACGGGCTGACCGGGTGCCGGCCACCGGAGGACTTGCCCTCGCCACCACCGAGCGGGTGGTCAACCGGGTTCATGGCGACACCGCGGACGGTCGGACGCTTGCCCTTCCAGCGCATGCGGCCGGCCTTGCCCCAGTTGATGTTCGACTGCTCAGCGTTGCCGACCTCACCGACGGTTGCCCGGCAGCGCACGTCGACATTGCGGATTTCGCCGGACGGCATACGCAGCTGCGCGTAGGCACCTTCCTTGGCGACAAGCTGAACACTGGTACCCGCCGAGCGAGCGATCTTCGCCCCGCCACCGGGCCGAAGCTCAATGGCGTGGACGACGGTGCCGACCGGGATGTTGCGCAGCGGCAAGGTGTTGCCCGGCTTGATGTCACTGCTCGGACCGGCCTCGACGGTATCGCCTTGCTGAAGCCGTGCCGGCGCGATGATGTAGCGCTTCTCGCCGTCGGCGTAGTGCAGCAGTGCGATGCGCGCGGTGCGGTTCGGGTCGTACTCGATGTGTGCGACCTTGGCGGGCACGCCGTCCTTGTCGTCACGACGGAAGTCGATGAGCCGGTAGGCACGCTTGTGACCGCCACCTTGGTGGCGAACCGTGACCCGGCCGTGCACGTTGCGACCGCCCTTGGAATGCAGCGGCCGCGTCAGCGACTTCTCCGGCACCGTCCGAGTGATCTCGACGAAGTCGGCGACGCTGGCGCCACGGCGACCGGAGGTCGTCGGCTTGAACTTGCGGATACCCATCGCTTCTTTTCCTTCAGCTCATCAATGGTCGTTGGCTGCCCGGTCAGGAGACCGGACCACCAAAGATGTCGATGCGGTCGCCAGCCACCAGCGTCACGATTGCCCGCTTGGTGTCCTTGCGCTTGCCGAAACCGCCGCGGGTGCGCTTGCGCTTGCCCTTACGGTTCATCGTGTTGACGTCGGTGACCTTCACGCCGAAGACCTTCTCCACGGCGATCTTGATCTCGCTCTTGTTGGCGTCCGGGTCGACCAAGAACGTGTACTTGTTCTCGTCGAGCAAGCCGTAGCTCTTCTCCGAGATCAGCGGTGCGTAGAGCACGTCGCGCGGGTCGGGGATCGTCATTTCTGCTCCTCCGCAGTCTCATTTGCGCTGACTGTGGATTCGACGGTCTCCCCGCCGGTGGCGCGCTTCACGTAGGTCTGCAACGCACCCTCGGTGAACACGACATCGTCGGCGACCAACACGTCGTAGGTGTTGAGCTGGTCTTCGACGAGCAGGTGGACGCCGCCGACATTGCGCAGGCTCTTCCAGGTCTGATTGTCGTTTCGCTCGAGCACGATCAGAACGCGGTGCTGCTCACCCGTCACGACCGCCGCCAGCGTAGCGAGCGCGGCCTTCGTCGAGGGTGCCTCGCCCTCACCGAATCCGGGCAGCACGTGCAGGCGGCCACCGCGAGCGCGATCGGACAACGCGCCACGAAGTGCAGCCGCCTTCATCTTCTTGGGCGTCCGCTGCTCGTAGTTGCGCGGGTTCGGGCCATGTGCGACGCCACCGCCGGCGAACTGTGGTGCACGCGTCGAACCCTGGCGGGCGCGACCGGTGCCCTTTTGGCGGTAGGGCTTGCGACCTCCACCAGACACCTCGCCACGAGTCTTCGCGTCGTGCGTGCCCTGCCGGGCCGCAGCGAGCTGCGCGACAACAACTTGGTGGATCAACGGGATGTTGACCTGCACATCGAAGACCTCGGCGGGCAGCTCAACAGTGCGCGAGGTACCGGCGATCGTCACGGCGGTCATGCGGCACCACCCTTCGCTGCGGTGTGGACGAAGACCATCCGACCGGCGGCACCGGGAACAGCACCCTTGACCAGGATCAGGTTGGCCTCGGTGTCGACGGCGTGCACGGTCAGGTTCTGCGTCGTCGTGCGCAGGCCACCCATGCGACCAGACATCTTCATGCCCTTGAACACGCGGCTCGGGGTCGCGCACGCACCGATGGAACCGGGCGAACGGTGCTTGCGCTGCGTGCCGTGCGAGCTCGAGAGGCCTTTGAAGTTGTGCTTCTTCATGACGCCGGCGAAGCCCTTGCCCTTGCTGGTGCCAACGACGTCGACCTTCTGGCCGGCGGTGAACACATCGACCGTGACTTCCTGGCCGAGCGTGTACTCCGATGCGTCGTTGGTCCGCAGCTCGATGAGGTAGCGGCGCGGTGGCACGCCCGCCTTGCGGAAGTGCCCGGCTTCAGGCTTGTTCACCCGGCGCGGGTCAACTGCGCCATACGCAAGTTGGACGGCGGAGTAGCCATCGACGTCCGCGGTCCGGACCTGCGTGACAACGCAGGGTCCAGCCTGGACGACGGTGACCGGGACGATCCGGCCTGCCTCGTCGAAGACCTGCGTCATGCCGAGCTTCTCGCCCAGCACGCCCTTGATCTGCTTAACCATGTCGAGTGCGTCCTCTTACAGCTTGATCTCGATGTCGACACCGGCAGGCAGGTCGAGACGCATAAGCGAGTCGACTGTCTTCGGGGTCGGATCGAGGATGTCGATGAGCCGCTTGTGTGTGCGCATCTCGAAGTGCTCGCGGCTGTCCTTGTACTTGTGGGGCGAACGGATGACGCAGTAGATGTTCTTCTCCGTCGGCAGCGGCACCGGGCCAGCAACCTGCGCACCAGTGCGTGTCACCGTCTCGACGATCTTGCGCGCCGAACTGTCGATGACCTCGTGGTCGTAGGCCTTCAGCCTGATGCGGATCTTCTGTCCCGCCATGGTGGTCCTGTCTGTTCGTTCGTGCTGCAACCGGAGAATGTGCCGTACTACGCCTTACAAGGTTCGGCGGCCGGGGCTTTGAGTCCCCGGCCGCCGTCGCTTGCTACTTCAGGATCTTGGTGACACGTCCTGCGCCGACCGTGCGTCCGCCTTCGCGAATAGCGAACCGCAGGCCCTCTTCCATGGCGATCGGCTGAATCAGCTGAACCGTCATCTCGGTGTTGTCGCCCGGCATGACCATCTCGGTGCCCTCAGGCAAGTCGACGACGCCGGTGACGTCCGTGGTGCGGAAGTAGAACTGCGGGCGGTAGTTGTTGAAGAACGGCGTGTGGCGGCCGCCTTCGTCCTTCGACAGGACGTAGACGTTTGCCTCGAACTGAGTGTGCGGAGTGATCGAACCGGGCTTGCACACGACCTGACCGCGCTGCACATCCTCACGCTTGGTGCCACGAAGGAGAACACCGACGTTGTCGCCGGCACGGCCTTCGTCGAGCAGCTTGCGGAACATCTCGACGCCGGTGACCGTGGTGCTCGAGGTCTTCTCGGCGATGCCGACGATCTCGATGGTCTCGCCGACCTTGACGATGCCGCGCTCGATACGACCGGTCACGACGGTGCCGCGACCAGTGATCGTGAACACGTCCTCGATCGGCATCAAGAACGGCTTCTCGATCTCGCGAACCGGCTCGGGGATGTTGCTGTCGCACGCCGCGAGCAGTTCGAGAATCGACTCGCCCCACTTGGCGTCGCCCTCAAGCGCCTTGAGTGCCGACACGCGAACCACCGGGACATCGTCACCGGGGAACTCGTACTGGCTCAGGAGCTCACGGACTTCGAGTTCGACGAGCTCGAGGATTTCCTCGTCGTCGACCACGTCAGCCTTGTTGAGCGCAACGACGATGTAGGGGACGCCGACCTGGCGAGCCAGGAGGACGTGCTCCTTCGTCTGCGGCATCGGACCGTCAGCCGCGGAGACCACCAGGATCGCGCCGTCCATCTGCGCAGCACCGGTGATCATGTTCTTGATGTAGTCCGCGTGGCCGGGGCAGTCGACATGGGCATAGTGCCGGTTGTCGGTCTGGTACTCGACGTGCGCGATCGAAATCGTGATACCGCGGGCCTTCTCCTCCGGCGCCTTGTCGATCTGATCGAACGGCGTGAAGGGATTCAGCTCGGGGTGTGCGTCGTGAAGGACCTTGGTGATGGCCGCTGTCAGCGTCGTCTTGCCATGGTCGATGTGACCGATGGTGCCGATGTTGACGTGCGGCTTGGTCCGCTCGAACTTCGCCTTCGCCACTTGATGCTCCTTGAGGACGGATTGCTTCGCCGTACGATGTGCCGGATTTGGATTGGATAGCGGAAATAACCGCTGCGATTACTCGCCGCGGGCCTTCTTGATGATCTCTTCCGCCACGTTCTTGGGTACCTCGGCGTAAGAGTCGAACTGCATGCTGTAACTCGCCCGGCCCTGAGTGCGGCCGCGCAGGTCACCGACATAACCAAACATCTCCGAGAGCGGGACAAGCGCTCGGACAACTCGGGTGCCGGACAGCTCATCCATCGACTGGATGATGCCGCGACGGCTGTTGATGTCGCCGATGACGTCACCCATGTAGTCCTCGGGCGTGCGTACCTCGACGGCCATGATCGGCTCGAGCAGCGTCGGGTCGGCCTTGCGGGCCGCCTCCTTGAACGCCATCGAACCGGCGATCTTGAAGGCCAGCTCCGAGGAGTCGACGTCGTGGTAGGCGCCGTCCTGCAGGGTGACCTTGATGTCGACGAGCGGGTAGCCAGCCAGGATGCCGAACTGCAGCGCTTCCTGGCAGCCGGCGTCGACCGCGGGAATGTACTCGCGCGGGATGCGACCACCGCTGACCTTGTTGACGAACTCGTAACCCGAGTCGCCCTCGCCGCCACCGGGCTCGATGTCGATGATGACGCGCGCGAACTGACCTGAACCACCGGTCTGCTTCTTGTGCGTGTAGTCGACCTTCTCGACCTTGCGGCGGATGGTCTCGCGGTAGGCAACCTGCGGCTTGCCGACGTTGGCTTCGACGTTGAACTCGCGCTTCATGCGGTCGACAAGGATGTCGAGGTGCAACTCGCCCATGCCGGCGATGATCGTCTGGCCGGTCTCTTCGTCGGTGTGCACCTGGAACGTCGGGTCCTCTTCAGCAAGACGCTGAATGGCGACACCGAGCTTCTCCTGGTCGACCTTGGTCTTCGGCTCGATAGCAACCGAGATGACCGGCGTCGGGAAGATCATCCGCTCGAGGATCACCGGCTTGTCGGGGTCGCACAACGTGTCGCCCGTGGTGGTGTTCTTCAGACCCGCGACTGCGACGATCGAACCGGCGCCCGCCGACGGGATGTCTTCCTGCTTGTTCGCGTGCATGCGAAGAAGCCGGCCGATGCGCTCCTTGCGGTCCTTGGTCGAGTTCAGCAGCGCAGCACCGGTCGTCAGCGTGCCTGAGTAGATCCGCAGGTACGTCAGCTTGCCAAGGTACTTGTCGCTCATGATCTTGAACGCGAGCGCGGAGAACGGCTCGGTATCGCTCGGGGTGCGGCGCACCTCGACCTCTTCGTCGCCCAGCTTGTGACCGACGGTGTCGCCGATGTCGAGTGGGCTCGGCAGGTAGTCGGTGATCGCGTCGAGCATGGGCTGTACACCCTTGTTTTTGAACGCGCTCCCGCACAGCACCGGGTTGAGCTTGCTGGCGATCGTGGCCCGGCGAATACCCGCCTGGACCTGCTCGACCGTCGGCTCGACACCGTCGAGGTATTGCTGCATCAAGTCGTCGTCCTGCTCGGACAGCGTTTCGATGAGCTTGTCGTGCCACTCACGAGCGGCCTCAGCGTGGTCCGCGGGGATGTCGACGACGTTGTACGTGTCGCCCTTGCCCTCGCCCGTCCACTCGATGCCCTTCATCTTCACCAGGTCGATGACGCCCTTGAAGTCGCCCTCGACACCCCACGGCAACTGGATGACCAGCGGGATCGCGTTCAGCCGGGTGATCATCATGTCGACCGTGCGGTGGAACTCGGCGCCAACGCGGTCCATCTTGTTGACGAAACAGATGCGGGGCACGTGGTACTTGTCAGCCTGCCGCCAGACCGTCTCGGACTGGGGCTCAACGCCCGCGACCGCGTCAAAGACCGCCACCGCGCCGTCCAGCACGCGAAGCGAACGCTCTACCTCGACGGTGAAGTCGACGTGACCGGGTGTGTCGATGATGTTGATGGTGTGGTCGTTCCACATGCAGGTCGTCGCGGCGGACGTAATGGTGATGCCGCGCTCTTGCTCCTGCTCCATCCAGTCCATCGTGGCTGCGCCCTCGTGGACTTCACCGATCTTGTAGTTGATGCCCGTGTAGAAAAGGATCCGCTCGGTCGTCGTGGTTTTGCCCGCGTCGATGTGAGCCATGATCCCGATGTTCCGGACCTTGGCTAGATCTGCCATGACGTCAGTTGCCACTTCTTGAGCTACTTCCTTCTTGACTTGTTCTTTGGTTACCAGCGGTAGTGCGCGAAGGCCTTGTTGGATTCGGCCATCTTGTGCGTGTCTTCGCGGCGCTTGACGCTCGCACCGAGGCCGTTGCTGGCGTCGAGGAGCTCGTTCATCAGGCGCTCCGTCATCGTCTTCTCGCGGCGAGCCTTGGAATAGCCGACGATCCAACGGAGGGCGAGCGTGCCGCCGCGGGTGCCCTTGACTTCCATCGGGACCTGGTAGGTCGCACCACCGACGCGACGGCTCTTGACCTCGAGCGTAGGCCGCACGTTGTCGAGAGCGCGCTTCAGCGTGATCACCGGGTCGGTACCGGTCTTGGTGCGGCAACCCTCGAGGGCGCCGTAGACGATGCGCTCTGCGAGTGACCGCTTGCCGTTGGTCAGCACCTTGTTCACCAGTGAGGTGACCAGGGGCGACGCGTAGACCGGGTCGATGATGATGGGGCGCTTGGGGGCCGGACCCTTGCGGGGCATCTAGCTCTTCTCCTTCTTCGCGCCGTAGCGACTACGCGCCTGCTTGCGGTTGCGGACGCCCTGAGTGTCGAGCGAGCCGCGGATGATCTTGTACCGGACGCCGGGCAGGTCTTTCACTCGGCCACCACGCACGAGCACGATCGAGTGCTCCTGCAGGTTGTGGCCGACGCCCGGAATGTAGGCGGTGACCTCGATGCCGCTGGTGAGCCGGACACGGGCCACCTTGCGCAGTGCCGAGTTCGGCTTCTTCGGAGTCGTCGTGTAGACGCGCGTGCAGACGCCCCGGCGCTGGGGCGAACCCTTGAGCGCTGGAGTCTTGGTCTTGTCGACCTTGTCCTGCCGGCCCTTGCGGACCAGCTGTTGGATCGTGGGCATGCGTGCCTTTCAGTCTCCGTGCGAACTTGCTCGTGGTCGTACTGTCCGTTTCTTACCGATATCGCCGACCCACGCGGTCGGGTGTGTCGCCCGCCCACGCTCCGATCCGCAGAAACTCGGATCGAGGTGATTTGTCCTGGCGCAGGGACAGCACGAGGAACGGCCCGTGGTTCCGGGCACGAAGGGCAAGATTACCCATCGCATCGGCCTAGGTCAAAACCGGGCCGGCCCGAAACGTCTCAGGCCAGCCCGGTCTCACAGCTAAGAGCTCTACCTTGGGTCGAACCGCCCGTAGTCGTACTCCTCTAGCGGCACTGCCTGACCCGACCCCTGGCCGAACCTGGCGTACTCGCCGTCGAAGTCGCCGTCGTAACCGGTCATCGCGTACATGGCCGACTTGGCTTCCTCGGTGGGCTCGACCCGGATGTTGCGGTAGCGGGGCAGACCCGTACCGGCCGGGATGAGCTTGCCGATGATGACGTTCTCCTTCAGGCCCAACAACGGGTCGGACTTGGCGTGGATCGCCGCGTCCGTCAACACCCGGGTGGTCTCCTGGAACGACGCCGCCGACAGCCACGACTCGGTTGCGAGCGAGGCCTTCGTGATGCCCATCAGGACCGGACGAGCGGACGCCGGAGCGCCACCCTCGGCGACGACCCGACGGTTGCCTTCCTCGAACCGAGGACGCTCGACCAGCTCACCGGGCAGGAAGTCGGTGTCACCCGACTCCAGCACGTTCACCCGCTTCAGCATCTGCCGAACGATGATCTCGATGTGCTTGTCGTGGATCGGCACACCCTGGCTCCGGTAGACCTCCTGGACCTCGGAGACCAGGTGGATCTGGACGGCGCGTGGGCCGAGGATCCGCAGCACCTCGTGCGGGTTGACGGTTCCCTCGATGAGCTGCTCGCCGACCTCGACGTGGTCGCCTTCGGCGACCCGCAGCCGCGACCGCTTCGACACCGGGTAGGCAATCTCCTCGGCTCCGTCGTCAGGTACGACGACGATCTTGCGCGCCTTGTCGGTGTCTTCGATCTTGACCCGGCCGGTGACCTCGCTGATCGGGGCCACACCCTTGGGGGTGCGGGCCTCGAACAACTCGACGACGCGGGGCAGACCGTGAGTGATGTCTTCACCCGCGACGCCACCGGTGTGGAAGGTACGCATCGTGAGCTGAGTGCCAGGCTCGCCGATCGACTGGGCGGCGATGATGCCGACTGCTTCGCCGACGTCGACGGTCTTGCCCGTTGCCAGCGAACGGCCGTAGCAAGCCGCACACGTGCCAACCTTCGACTCACACGTCAAAACCGACCGCACCTTGAGCTCCTGCACGCCGTGCTCAACGAGCGCGCCGATGCTGAGGTCGCCAAGGTCACCGCGGGCTTCGCCGACCAACTTGCCGTCGTGAATGATGTCCTCGGCGATGGTGCGAGCGAAGACGCTGGTCTCGACCGTGGCCGGGCGAATCAGCGTCCCGTCACGACCAGGCATGGCGATGCGCATCATGATGCCGCGCTCGGTGCCGCAGTCTTCCTCGCGGATGATGACGTCCTGCGACACGTCCACGAGACGCCGGGTCAGGTAACCCGAGTCAGCGGTACGCAGCGCGGTGTCAGCCAGACCCTTTCGGGCACCGTGCGTGGAGATGAAGTACTCCAGCACGGACAGGCCTTCACGGAAGTTCGCCTTGATCGGCCGCGGGATGATCTCGCCCTTGGGGTTGGCGACGAGACCACGCATGCCGGCGATCTGCCGAACCTGCATCATGTTTCCGCGAGCCCCGGAGTTCACCATCATCCAGACCGGGTTGTCCTTGGGGAAGTTCTCTTCCATCTCGCGGGCAACGTCGGCCGTGGCCTGGGTCCAGATCTCGATGAGCTCCTGGCGACGCTCGTCGTCAGTGATGAGCCCACGCTCGAACTGCTTTTGGACCTTGTCGGCCTTCGCCTCGTACTTCTCGAGGATCTCCTGCTTGTTCGGCGGGGTGACGACGTCGGAGATCGAGATCGTGACGCCGGCGCGGGTGGCCCAGTGGAAGCCGGCCGCCTTCATTGCGTCGAGCGTCGCAGCCACGACGACCTTCGGGTAACGCTCCGCGAGGTCGTTGACGATCGTCGAGAGGTCGCGCTTGGAGACCTCGAAGTTGACGAACCGGTAGTCCTCGGGCAGTGCGTCGTTGAACAGCGCGCGGCCAAGCGTCGTCTCGACGATCAGCGGCTCGCCGGGCACCCAGCCTTCAGGCGCCGTCCAGCCATCTTTGCCGTTGTCGACCGCAGGCAGATCCTTGAGCCGGATCTTGATCTTCGCCTGCAAGTGCAGGTCACCGAGGTCACGAGCCATGACTGCCTCAGCGGTCGAGGAGAACACCCGACCCTCACCCAGCACGGCATCGCGCGCAGTCGTCAGGAAGTAGATGCCAAGCACCATGTCCTGGCTCGGCATCGTCACCGGGCGACCGTCTGCGGGCTTGAGGATGTTGTTCGAGGACAGCATCAAAATGCGGGCCTCGGCCTGCGCTTCTGCCGACAGCGGCAAGTGCACAGCCATCTGGTCGCCGTCGAAGTCGGCGTTGAACGCCGCACAGACGAGCGGGTGGATCTGGATGGCCTTGCCCTCGACGAGCTGCGGTTCGAACGCCTGGATCCCGAGCCGGTGCAGAGTCGGTGCGCGGTTGAGCAACACCGGGTGCTCAGTGATGACCTCTTCGAGCACGTCCCACACGACGGAACGCGCGCGCTCGACCATGCGCTTGGCACTCTTGATGTTCTGCGCGTGGTTGAGGTCGACCAGCCGCTTCATGACGAACGGCTTGAAGAGCTCGAGGGCCATGTCCTTGGG
The DNA here is from genome assembly GCA_036501485.1 of Acidothermaceae bacterium. Lineage (GTDB taxonomy): Bacteria > Actinomycetota > Actinomycetes > Acidothermales > Acidothermaceae > PALSA-607. The sequence continues at coordinate 28,456 of DASYAG010000010.1, forward strand.
CAGACCGCACTGGTGCAACTTGAGCTGCGGGCCCACGACGATGACCGACCGCGCCGAGTAGTCGACGCGCTTGCCGAGCAGGTTCTGACGGAACCGGCCCTGCTTGCCCTTGAGCATGTCCGACAGCGACTTCAACGGCCGGTTGCCCGGACCAGTGACCGGACGACCGCGGCGGCCGTTGTCGAACAACGCGTCGACGGCCTCCTGCAGCATCCGCTTCTCGTTGTTGACGATGATCTCGGGCGCGCCGAGGTCGAGCAGCCGCTTCAAACGGTTGTTGCGGTTGATCACGCGGCGGTAGAGATCGTTCAGGTCGGACGTCGCAAAGCGGCCACCGTCGAGCTGCACCATCGGGCGCAGGTCCGGCGGGATGACCGGGACGCAGTCGAGCACCATGCCCATCGGGCTGTTGCGGGTGTTAAGGAACGCCGACACGACCTTGAGACGCTTCAACGCGCGAGCCTTCTTCTGGCCCTTGCCGTTGACGCACAGGTCACGCAAAATCGTCGCCTCGGCCTCGAGGTCGAACGACTCGAGGCGGTCCTTCAGCGACTGCGCACCCATGCCGCCCTTGAAGTACGCGCCGAACCGGTCGCGCATCTCGCGGTAGAGCACTTCGTCGCCCTCGAGGTCTTGCACCTTCAGGTTCTTGAAGCGGCTCAGCACCTCGTCAAGGCGATCGATCTCACGCTGCGCGCGCTCGCGAATCTGCCGCATTTCACGCTCGGCGCCTTCGCGCACCTTGCGCTTCGCGTCGCTCTTGGCACCTTCGGCTTCGAGGGCCGCGAGGTCTTCCTCGAGCTTCTTTGCACGGCTGTCGACGTCGATGTTCTTGCGGTCTTCGATTTCCTGGCGGTCGACGGAGACCTGGGCCTCGATGCTCGGCAGGTCGCGATGACGTGCCTCGTCGTCGACCCACGTGATCATGTAGGCCGCGAAATAGATGATCTTCTCGAGGTCCTTGGGCGCAAGGTCGAGCAGGTAGCCGAGGCGACTCGGCACACCCTTGAAGTACCAGATGTGGGTGACTGGAGCGGCCAGCTCGATGTGACCCATCCGCTCACGACGCACCTTGGCGCGAGTGACCTCGACGCCGCAGCGCTCGCAGATGATGCCCTTGAAGCGGACGCGCTTGTACTTCCCGCAGTAGCACTCCCAGTCGCGAGTGGGACCGAAGATCTTCTCGCAGAACAGGCCGTCCTTCTCAGGACGAAGCGTGCGGTAGTTAATAGTTTCCGGCTTCTTGACCTCGCCATGAGACCACTGACGAATGTCGTCAGCTGTGGCGAGGCCGATACGCAACTCATCGAAGAAGTTGACGTCAAGCACAGGTTGTCTTCTCTCTCCTGGTAACCGTTCGATCTAGGACTGAACAGGCGGGTCAGCGCCGGGCTTAGCCCTAGACCTCTTCGACGCTGCTCGGCTCGCGCCGGGACAGGTCGATACCGAGCTCTTCCGCGGCGCGGAAGACCTCATCGTCGGTGTCGCGCATCTCCAACGTCATGCCGTCGCTGGAGAGCACCTCGACGTTCAGGCACAGCGACTGCATTTCCTTGATGAGCACCTTGAATGACTCGGGAATGCCGGGCTCCGGGATGTTCTCGCCCTTGACGATCGCCTCGTAGACCTTGACCCGGCCAAGGACGTCGTCGGACTTGATGGTGAGCAACTCCTGCAGCGCGTAAGCCGCGCCATAGGCCTCGAGCGCCCAAACTTCCATCTCACCAAACCGCTGGCCACCGAACTGCGCCTTACCACCCAGCGGCTGCTGCGTGATCATCGAGTACGGGCCGGTCGAGCGAGCGTGGAGCTTGTCGTCGACGAGGTGGTGCAGCTTCAGGATGTAGATGTATCCGACGCTGACCGCCTCCGGGTAGAGCTCACCTGAACGACCGTCGTAAAGCCGTGCCTTGCCGTTCTCTCCAACCGGACGTTGTCCGTCGGCGTTCGGCAGGGTCGACCCCAGCAGACCGGTGATCTCGTCCTCGCGGGCACCGTCAAAGACCGGCGTCGCGACGAGGGTGTTCGGCGGAGCCTCGAGCGCGCCGATATCGGCGAGCCGCTGCTGCCAGCCATCCTTCGCACCGGTCGACTCGACCTTCCAGCCACTCTTCGCCGCCCAGCCGAGGTGGGTTTCGAGAACCTGGCCGACGTTCATGCGGCCAGGCACACCCAGCGGGTTGAGAACGATGTCCACAGGTGTGCCGTCAGCAAGGAATGGCATGTCCTCTTCCGGCAGGATCTTGGAGATGACGCCCTTGTTGCCGTGCCGGCCGGCCAGCTTGTCGCCGTCGGTGATCTTGCGCTTCTGCGCGACATACACCCGCACCAGCTCGTTGACGCCCGGAGGCAGCTCAGCGTCGTCACGGGTGAACACCTTGACGTCGATGACCTTGCCCTTTTCACCGTGCGGCACCTTGAGTGAGGTGTCACGCACTTCGCGCGCCTTCTCACCGAAGATCGCTCGCAGCAGCCGCTCTTCAGGCGTCAGCTCGGTCTCGCCCTTGGGCGTGACCTTGCCAACAAGAACGTCACCCGGGACGACGTCGGCTCCGACGCGGATGATGCCGCGCTCGTCGAGGTCGGCAAGCACTTCCTCGCTGACGTTCGGGATGTCGCGAGTGATCTCCTCCGGCCCCAGCTTGGTGTCGCGGGCATCGACTTCGTGCTCCTCGATGTGGATCGATGAGAGCACGTCGTCTTGCACGAGACGCTGCGACAAGATGATCGCGTCTTCGTAGTTATGACCTTCCCACGGCATGAACGCCACGAGCAGGTTGCGTCCCAACGCCATTTCACCCTGGTCAGTGCACGGACCGTCGGCGATCGCGGCGCCGGCCTGCAGTCGCTGGCCTTCACTCACGATCGGGCGCTGGTTGATGCAGGTGCCCTGGTTGGAACGGCGGAACTTCGCCATCCGGTACGTCGTGCGAGTGCCGTCGTCGTTCATGACGGTGATCGCGTCGGAGGAAACCTCTTCGACAACACCGTCCTTCGCAGACGTGACAACGTCACCGGCGTCGACCGCGGCACGAAACTCCATGCCGGTGCCGACCAGCGGCGCCTCGGACTTCAACAGCGGCACCGACTGGCGCTGCATGTTGGAGCCCATCAGCGCACGGTTCGCGTCGTCGTGCTCGAGGAACGGGATCATCGCGGTCGCGACCGACACCATCTGGCGCGGCGAGACGTCCATGTAGTCGACCGCTGCGGGCGTGACGAAGTCGACCTCGCCACCCTTACGGCGAACCAGCACCCGGTCTTCGGCGAAGTGGCCGTCGTCCTTCAACGGCGCGTTCGCCTGGGCGATGACGAAGCGGTCCTCTTCGTCAGCAGTCAGGTAGTCGACGTCGTCGGTGACCTTGCCCTTGACGGCACGGCGGTACGGGGTCTCGACGAAACCGAATGCGTTGATCCGGCCGTGCGTCGCGAGGGATCCGATCAGACCGATGTTCGGGCCCTCAGGAGTCTCGATCGGGCACATGCGGCCGTAGTGACTCGGGTGGACGTCGCGAACCTCGAAACCAGCACGCTCACGCGACAGACCGCCCGGGCCAAGCGCCGACAGGCGACGCTTGTGGGTGAGGCCGGCCAACGGGTTGGTCTGGTCCATGAACTGGCTGAGCTGCGAAGTTCCGAAGAACTCCTTGATGCTCGCGACCACGGGGCGGATGTTGATCAGGGTCTGCGGCGTAATCGCCTCGACGTCCTGTGTCGTCATCCGCTCGCGGACAACCCGCTCCATACGAGCAAGGCCGAGCCGCACCTGGTTTTGGATCAGTTCGCCGACCGTACGCAAACGACGGTTGCCAAAGTGGTCGATGTCGTCTTCCTCGACCGGGACCGCGCGACCGTTCAAGTTCATCTCGGTCTCGCCGGCGTGCAGCCGAACGATGTATTCGACCGTGGCAACGATGTCATCTTCGGTCATCGTGCCTTGCGTGAACGGCAACTCAAGACCGAGCTTCTTGTTGATCTTGTAGCGACCAACCTTGGCAAGGTCGTAGCGCTTCGGGTTGAAGTACAAGTTGTCGAGGAGCGTCTGCGCAGCCTCGCGCGTGGGCGGCTCGCCCGGGCGCAGCTTGCGGTAGATGTCGATGAGGGCTTCGTCCTGGGTGTGGACGTGGTCCTTCTCCAGCGTTGCGCGCATCGACTCGTACTGACCGAAGCGGTCGAGGATCCGAGCGTCGTCCCAGCCCAATGCCTTGAGCAGGACCGTGACGCTTTGCTTGCGCTTGCGGTCGACACGCACGCCGACGGCGTCGCGCTTGTCGATCTCGAACTCAAGCCACGCACCGCGGCTCGGGATGATCTTGCAGCCGAAGACGTCCTTGTCGGAGGTCTTGTCGATCGTCTTGTCGAAGTAGACGCCCGGCGAGCGGACGAGTTGCGAGACGACGACGCGCTCGGTGCCGTTGATGATGAAGGTGCCCTTGTCGGTCATCAGCGGGAAGTCGCCCATGAAGACCGTCTGGCTCTTGATCTCACCGGTGCCGTTGTTCACGAATTCGGCCGTGACGAACATCGGCGCCGAGTACGTGAAGTCGCGCTCCTTGCACTCCTCGATGGAGTTCTTGGCAGGCTCGAACCGGTGATCGCGAAACGACAGCGACATGGTTCCGGAGAAGTCCTCGATCGGACTGATCTCCTCGAAGATCTCCTCGAGGCCCGACGACAGGTTCACGTCGTCTCGGCCTGCCTTGGTGGCAGTGTCGACGCGGGCTTTCCAGACGTCGTTGCCGAGGAGCCAGTCGAAAGACTCGACCTGCAAAGCTAGGAGGTTCGGAACCTCAAGTGGTTCACGGATCTTGGCGAAGCTAACGCGGGGTGGTGCATAGGTAGGTCCAGAAGTGCGGGGGCCGGACGTCGATGTGCTGCGCGAGGCGGCCAAGTGGGGGTCCTTCCAGGGGCTCGCAATGTGGCGTGCGCACGACGACTGACCCCCCGAGTTCTCACTCGTGGGTCAGAGGACAGCGCAAACGAGCAGCATACCCGAGGGGCACGCCGCTGTCGAGGCGGCCCTTGCGGGCCGGCCCAATCGGTCCCTGGAGGACCTGTGCAAGTTATTCACAGCTACAGCGAGGATGCTGCTGAGACGCCGTGACGTCAAGCTTCTCGGCTGGTTTGTGGGTGCGCAATCACCCAGCCGGCCTATCTCGGGACAACCGGATGTCCGGACAAAAGCAGCGGCTGCCCCACCGGGGCAGCCGCTGCTTCGTGCTTGGACCGACCTGAAACTGCCAGATCCCACTGCCAGCTCCCGCCGGAACTACTTGACGGTGACCTTGGCGCCGGCCGCCTCGAGGGTGGCCTTCGCCTTCTCGGCCGCTTCCTTGGTGCCCTTTTCGATGACGGCCTTCGGCGCGCCGTCGACGAGGTCCTTGGCCTCCTTCAGGCCCAGACTCGTGAGCTCGCGGACGGCCTTGATGACCTGGATCTTCTGGGCGCCCGCCTCTTCGAGGATGACGTCGAACTCGTCCTGCTCCTCGACTTCGGCAGCAGCGGCGCCGGGGCCAGCCGGGCCAGCCGAGGCAACTGCAACCGGTGCAGCCGCGGTAACGCCGAAGGTGTCTTCGAACTGCTTTACGAACTCGGAGAGCTCAAGAAGCGTGAGCTCCTTGAACGCGTCAATCAGGTCGTCGGTGCTGAGCTTCGCCATGGTGGCGGGTCCTTCCTCAAGTAAATGCAGCGATTTGGCGGTGGGAGAAAGAGTGGGAGAAAGCAGGGTCTACTCGGCGTCGGGCGCCGCTGGTTCGGTTTCGGCCTCAGGTGCGGCAGCTTCAGCGACCGGCTCGACAGCTTCAGCTGTCGGTTCGACGGCTTCGGCAACAGGAGCCTCAGCAGCTTCTGCTGCTGGTGCCGCTGCTGCTGGGGTGTTCTCGGCTACCTGCGCACGCAGGGCTTCGACGAGGCGGGCGGCCTGAGCAAGCGGTGCCTGGAACAGCGCCGCCGCCTTGGACAGTGCCGCATTGGCTGCACCGGCGACCTTGGCGAGGAGCACCTCGCGGGACTCCAGGTCAGCGATCTTGGAGAGTTCGGCGGCCGTCACGAGCTTGCCGTCGAGCACCCCACCCTTGATCACCAAGAACGGGTTGGCCTTGGCGAAGTCGCGCAGACTCTTCGCGGCTTCGACGGCGTCGCCCTTGATGAACGCGATCGCCGAGGGACCCGAAAGCATGCTCTCGAGCTCCTGCAGTCCGGCCTCGCGCACCGCGATCTTGGACAGCGTGTTTTTGACCACCGTGTATTGCGTGGTCGTTCCGAGGTTGTGCCGCAACTGCGTGAGCTGCGACACGGTCAAGCCGCGGTACTCGGTGAGGACGGCGGCGGCCGAGGTGCGGAAGTTCTCCGTCAACTCGGCGACGTCGGTCACCTTGTCAGGGCTCGGCATTGGCTGCCGGCCTCCTTCCGGGTGGAGCCGGCGACGTGCGTCGAACCCTCGAGTGGCCCAGTAAAAGCGAGCGCCCCGGCGCTAGGCGCACGGGGCGTGTCGACGCATCAGCGTCGGACGTTCGTGTACCTGCGCGGGCCGCCCGCTGTTGCGGGGCCTTCGGGAGTCCACGACCCGCACGTCAAAGCCGAAAGGCTTGTTTGTGAGAGCCGCACACGCCGACCGGCGGTCTGTGGCGGTTCAACACTACGGTCGCCCCCGCCGTCCGGTCAAAACGACCGGTGGCAGGGCGACAAACAAAACTAGGCGGGCTGGTCCTCGAGCATGTTGCGAGTCTTGTTCGGGTCGATCTGGACGCCAGGGCCCATCGTGGTCGTGACAGTGGCCTTACGCAGGTACCGGCCCTTGGCGGACGACGGCTTGAGCCGCAGAACCTCATCGATCGCGGCCGCGTAGTTTTCGACCAACTGGACGTCACTGAACGTCGTCTTGCCGATGATGAAGTGCAGGTTCGCCTGGCGGTCGACGCGGAACTCGATCTTGCCGCCCTTGATCTCGGTGACGGCCTTGGCGACGTCGTTGGTGACCGTGCCGGTCTTCGGGTTCGGCATCAACCCGCGCGGGCCGAGGACCCGGCCGAGCCGGCCGACCTTGCCCATCAGATCGGGGGTCGCGACTGCTGAGTCGAAGTCGAGGTAGCCCGCGGCGACCCGGTCGATCAGCTCGTCGCCACCGACGATGTCGGCGCCGGCAGCCTTGGCCTCTTCGGCACGGTCACCGGTGGCGAAGACCAGCACGCGGGCGGTCTTGCCGGTGCCGTGCGGGAGGTTGACCGTGCCACGAACCATCTGGTCGGCCTTGCGCGGGTCGACCCCGAGGCGCAGTGCGACCTCGACGGTGCCGGCGTTCTTGGTCAGGGAGGTCTCGCGGGCGAGCCGGACTGCCTCAAGCGGCTGGTACAGCTTGTCGGCGTCAACCTTCTCGGCCGCGGCGAGATATGCCTTGCTGCGCTTCATTACGTGCTCCTTGGATCTATTCGGAGGTCGTGGTTAGCGGACCGCGCTGGCCCTCCCACGTTGTGCAACAACAACTAGCTGCCGATCGTGATGCCCATCGAACGGGCCGTACCGGCGATGATCGCCTCGGCAGCCTCGATGTCACGCGCGTTCAGGTCGGGCATCTTCGTCTCGGCGATCTGGCGAAGCTGCGCCTTCGACAGCGACGCGACCTTCACCTTGTGCGGCGTCGGCGAACCCTTGTCGACACTGGCGGCCTTCTTGATGAGCTCGGCAGCCGGCGGCGTCTTCGTGATGAAGGTGAACGAGCGGTCTTCGTACACGGAGATCTCAACCGGGATGACGTTGCCCCGCTGGGACTCGGTCGCGGCGTTGTACTGCTTGCAGAACTCCATGATGTTGACGCCGTGCTGACCCAGCGCCGGGCCGATCGGCGGCGCGGGCGTCGCGGCGCCGGCCTTGATCTGCAGCTTGATGATCGCCGCGAGCTTCTTCTTCGGGGGCATGACGGTCCTTCGTAGATGGATTTGCACGCAGTTCGAATAACCACGCAGTTCGAATAACACAGACAAGAGTACGGGATCGGAAAGAGTGCTAGATCTTGGCGACCTGGCTGAAGGACAGCTCGACCGGTGTCTCGCGGCCGAAGATCGACACCAGCACCTTGAGTTTCTGCTGGTCGGGGTTGATCTCGCTGATGCTCGCCGGCAGCGTGGCGAACGCGCCGTCGGTGACGGTGACCGACTCGCCCACCTCGAAGTCGACGATCCGTGGGGCAGCGGCAGCCTGGGCTTCCTTCTGCTCCTTGGTCGCGGGTGCGAGGAACCGGAACACCTCATCGAGGGTCAGCGGTGACGGCTTGCTCGAGCTCGGCCCAACGAAGCCGGTGACCGCGGGGGTGTAGCGGACCGCCGACCACGACTCGTCGGTCATTTCCATCCGGACCAGGAGGTAGCCGGGGAAGACGTTGCGCTTAACGACCTGGCGCTTGCCGTTCTTGATCTCGGTGACCTCTTCTTGAGGCACCTCGATCTGGTAGATGAAGTCCTCCATGTTCAAGGACTGGATCCGGGTCTCGAGGTTGGCTTTCGCCTTGTTCTCGTAGCCCGCATAGGTGTGCACCACGAACCAGTCGCCAGGCGCGCGGCGCAGGGCGTCGCGAAACGCCTCCGCGGGATCGACCTCGACCTCAGGAACCTCAGTGACATCAACAGCCGCGACCTCGGTCGGCGCAAGGTCGGCGTCGACCTCAGCGTCAAGGTCGATCTCGACATCGAGATCGGGGTCGGCGGGAGGCGGCATGTCGGTCACGTGGGTTGCTCTTCTTCCTTGAGGACGGCGAACTGCTGCGAACGAGGGAGGGTCAGCCGAAGACCCGCAGGACCAACCAGTTGGCCCCGAAGTCGAGGCTGGCCACCAGGGCGATCATGAAGACCGCGAATACGAGGGTGACCGTCGTGTACGCGATCAGCTCCTTGCGGGTAGGCCAGATGACCTTGCGGAGCTCGGCGATGATCTGCCGCCACCACAAGCCGAGACGCGAGAACACGTTGCGGCGCTCGACGCGGCCCGCCTGCGGCGCCCGTCGAGGGGCGGCAGCGCCGCTCGTGGTGTCGGTCACGTGGACTCCCTGCAGAACATAGAAATCTGTCTTGATTGGCTGGTCGGTGCGGCGTGCAGGGCAGGAGGGACTCGAACCCCCAACCGCCGGTTTTGGAGACCGGAACTCTGACCAGTTGAGCTACTGCCCTTCGTGGCCCCGCGCACCAAACACGCTGAACTGCCAGGGACCAGCCTCGACAGTGTACGTGGCACGGCTATGCCCGGTCTAACGCGCTCCCGCAGCACGAAACTCGGGCGCGAAACCCGGGCGCGTCGGCGTGGCGCGTCGTGGGACGATGACTTCATGAGCGACGACACCACTGGCGCGTCATCTCGCAGCCGTGTCTCCCGCCGGATCGGCTCCATCGCCGAGTCCGCGACCCTCGCCGTTGATGCGAAAGCGAAGGCCCTGAAGGCCGCCGGCCACCCGGTCATCGGGTTCGGTGCCGGCGAGCCCGACTTTGCGACCCCGCCCGCCATCGTCGAGGCCGCGATCGAGGCAGCCCGCGACCCCAAGAACCACCGCTACACGCCCGCGGCGGGCCTGCCCGAGCTGCGCGAAGCGATCGCAGTGAAGACCGCCCGCGACTCAGGGTTGGCCGTCAAGGCAAGTGAGGTACTGGTCACCAACGGCGGCAAGCAAGCGGTCTATCAGGCGTTCGCGACGCTGCTCGACCCCGGCGACGAGGTGCTGCTCCCGGCGCCGTACTGGACGACCTATCCAGAAGCGATCGCGCTGGCCGGCGGCGTCACCGTGCAGGTCGACACCGACGAGTCCACCGGGTTCCGCGCCACCGTGAGTCAGCTCGAGGCTGCGCGTACGCCGCGCACGAAGGCCCTTCTTTTTTGCTCACCGTCCAACCCGACTGGCGCGGTCTATGCGCCCGAGCAGGTTGCCGAGATCGGTCGTTGGGCCGTCGAACACGGCATCTGGGTCATCACCGATGAGATCTATGAGCACCTCGTCTACGGCGATGCGACGTTCTCGTCGATGCCCGTCGTCGTCCCCGAACTTGCTGGTACTTGTGTTGTGTTGAACGGTGTCGCGAAGACCTACGCGATGACGGGCTGGCGGGTGGGCTGGATGATCGGCCCGGCCGATGTCATCAAGGCCGCGACCAACCTGCAGTCGCACTTGAGCTCGAACGTCGCGAACGTGTCGCAACGCGCGGCGCTGGCGGCCGTTTCCGGCGACCTGTCGGCCGTCTCCATGATGCGCGAAGCCTTCGACCGCCGCCGTCTCACGATGGTGTCGATGCTGAACGACATTCCGGGTGTCGCGTGTATCGAGCCCGAGGGCGCGTTTTATGCCTATCCATCGGTGAAAGCGATCCTCGGTCTCGAACTACGCGGCAAGCGCCCGTCGACGTCTGCCGAGCTTGCCGAACTCGTGCTCGACGAGGCAGAGGTGGCCGTCGTTCCCGGTGAAGCCTTCGGTACGCCGGGCTACTTCCGCCTGTCCTACGCGTTGGGCGACGACGACCTTGTCGAGGGCGTCAACCGGCTGGGCAAGCTGCTGTCAGAGGCGCGCTAAGCGGAAGAACGCGACGCTAGAGCGCGACGCCGACCAGCGCGGGCTCAACGTCCAGCGTCACACCGAATCTGGCCCGAACGCCGTCGCGAATGTGAGCGGCGAACGCGACCAACTCAGTGGTCGTCGCGCCGCCCCGATTTACCAGCGCGAGGGTGTGCTTCTTCGACAACCCGACTCGTCCCTGCCCGTAACCGCGAATGAATCCGGCCTGTTCGATGAGCCATGCTGCGGACGTCTTCACGAGCCCGTCGCTCGTCGGCCACCGCGGCGCTCCGGCCGGGACCTCGGCGTCGGGCAGGATCGGATTGGTGAAGAACGAACCCACGCTGACGGAGTCTGGGTCGGCCGGATCAATCAGCATTCCCTTTGCGGCCCGTAGACCAAGAACAGCAGCGCGGACGTCGAGTGCCGCGGCTCTTCCGCCAAGCTCGATACCGAGGGCGTCGGCTACTTGCTGGTAGCGCACGGGTTGCGATGTGTGGCTCGGTGTCAACGCAATGTCGACGCCGAGAACGACGTAGCGGCTGCCACCTTTCAGAGCACTCGTCCGATAGCCGAACCGACAATCGCTTACAGGTAAGGAAATTTCGCGCCTGTCGGCTCGATCGAATACACGGACTCCGGTCACCATGTTGGAAATCTCAGCGCCGTACGCGCCGACGTTCTGAATCGGTGTCGCGCCGGCGAGGCCCGGAATTCCCGACAGGCATTCAAGACCCGCGAGGCCGTTGCCAAGTGACGACGTGACGACGTCGTCCCAAACCTCACCGGCTTCGACATGCATGACGACCCGCTCGCCCACTTTTTCGAAAGCGACGCCCCGATGCGCCACCCGCACGACGAGACCATCGAAACCATCGTCGGCGACTACGAGGTTGCTGCCGCCGCCGAGGACCAGCACGGGCGTGCCGACCGCGTCGGCCTGCGACACCGCATCAATGAGATCGACCGCGGTGTCGGCCCACACGAGGCTGCTGGCTGCACCGCCAAGGTGGATCGTCGTGTGGTCGGCCAACAAGAACGAGTGGCCGGCCGCTGGATCCGTGGAGTCGAGCACCCACGAACCCTACGACCGGCCACCCGTATCTAAAGGAAACGCCGTACTTCTTGCCAGGCTTACGCCGCTGACGGCTCCAAGTCGCTGATGTCGATCGACTCAGGATCTGGGGTCGAGACCGGCGTGCGCGGGATGAGCAGTGCCGCGACGCCGCCCAACGCGACGATCAGGGCGCCCAACTTGACCGCTGGCACCACGCCGTCCGTGAAGGCTTGCGCACTGTGGTAGCTGCCGTAGTGCGCGAACACCGACGCCAGGACGGCAACACCGAGCACGCCGCCGAGCTCGCGGATTGCGTTGTGCGCGCCTGACGCGATGCCCTGCTCGTCATGGCGAACCGACGACAGCACCAGGTTTGCGACCGGTGCGAAGAACAGCGCCATGCCGAATCCGCTGAGCGCCAAGCCGGGAACGATGTGGAGGTAGGGCACGGTCGGCGTCGCAGTAACCGCGAGCAAGTAGAGCCCGATGGCCTGCAAGAACAAACCGGCAGCGACGATGCGCCGACCACCGATGCGATCAGACAGCAGCCCCGCCACGGGCGCGATGAAGATGGGCATCGCGGTCCATGGCAACGTGCGGACGCCGGCCGACAGCGGTGAGTAGTGGTGCGCAACCTGCAGGAACTGCGCGAGCAAGAAGATCGCGCCGAACATGCCGAAGTACATGAACAGCGCCGCGATGTTGCTCGCGGTGAACCCGCGGTTGTGGAACAACCGCAGCGGGAGCACAGGGTAAGCAGCGCGCATCTCCCACCGCACGAACGCGGCGAGGAAGACGACACCGATCACGAAGAGGCCGACGATCGAGCTGCTCCCCCAGCCCCAGTCGTTGGCCTTCACCAGACCAAGTACGACGGAGAACAGACCCGCGGTCGCAAGGCCGGTGCCGACGACATCGAGCTTCGCTGCGGGGCCATGGCTCTCCTTCAGCAAGCGACTCGCGACCGGCAGCAATGCGATACCGATTGGCACGTTGAGCCAGAAGATCCACGACCACGACGCGCCCTCGACGATCGCGCCGCCGACGACGGGGCCGACCGCGATGGCCAAACCGGCGATAGCTCCCCACGCGCCTAGTGCGAGTCCGCGACGAGCCGGCGGAACGGCGACGCTAAGCAGCGTCAGGGTGAGTGGGGTGAGGATCGCGCCGCCGACGCCCTGCAGTGCACGCGCACCGACCAATTCGCCGGCTGTCGTCGACAACGCCGCAAGTGCCGACGCGGTCGTGAAGATGGCCAAGCCGATCAGGAAGATCTTCTTGCGACCGAAGCGATCGCCGAGGGTCGCGCCCGGCAACAGCAGCACGGCGAACGTCAGCGTGTAGGCATTCACCGTCCACTCAAGACTCGAGAGCGACGCGTGCAAGTGCGTCTTGATTGCCGGCAACGCCATCGTGACGACGAGGTTGTCGAGTGAGCTCATGAAGAGCGCGACCGAGGTGACGATAAATGTCGCCAGCGGCCTTCCGCGTCCAGTCATGTCGTGTCCTCCGGTTTCGTGTAAGTGACCAGTCACTCACTTGTGTGGGCAAATAAAAAGTGATTTAGAGCGGGGCTGGCTCCTGGTTGCCTGCGAGCGCCTGCGCCCATGGCTCGTCGATCTCGGTCAGCGACAGAGCGGCCGAGAGGTTGCAAAGCATGCCCTTCGCAAAGAAGCTCGCGAGCTCTTCGGCAGGAGCACCAGAGATCTGCTCGACGAGTTGGTAGAGCCTGCGGAAGCCGTCGCGTGCGCACTCGCGCACGCGGGCGTCGTTGCAGGCCGCGTACACCTGCAGCTGACCCATCAGGTTCTGCCGGTCGGCGATCAAGCTGAGGTAGGCGGCACCCATCGCGTGCAATGCCTCTTCGCCGGCAAGACCCTGGGCAGCGCTGGCAAAGGTCTGCGAGACGTTGTCGAAACAGCGCTTTGCCGCTTCGATGAACAGGTCACGCTTGGTCCCGAACATCTTGAACAAGTAAGGCTGAGAGATACCGGCCCGGACGGCGATTGCTTCCGTCGATGTGCCCGCAAGGCCGCCTTCGGCGAACTCGACCAGCGCTGCCGCGATCACCTGGTCACGGCGCTCGTCGGGGTCCATCCGGGTCTGGGCAGGAGTCATGAAAGTTAAGTTAGTGGTCACTCACTACCCTGTCAACCCGGATTGGGCGTCTCCTGCACGCAACCGGTTGGCAGGCTGTCGGCTGCGATAGTTAGTGAGTGCGGATCGATCTGCTCGGCCCTCTCGACGTCCGCGCCGGTGAACCCGGTGCGCAGCGTCGTGTCGACCTTGCCGGTGCCCGGCTGCGCGGACTGTTGATCAGGCTCGCGGTCGACGTCCCGCGCCCGGTTTCACCAGCCACTCTGGTCGAGGCACTGTGGGGCGAGGAACCACCGCTCGACCCGGCGAACGCCTTGCAGTCACTGGTCTCGCGGCTGCGGCGTGGGCTCGGCAACGCCGACCTCGTCGTCCAGCTGCCTGGTGGTTATCGCCTGGGTGTCGAGCGCGACGACGTCGACATGCACCGCTTCGCGGACGCCGCACGACGGGGCCGCGACGCCCTGCGGTCAGGCGACGCCGAGTCTGCGGCCTTCGTGTTGCGCGAAGCGCTCGACAGCTGGCACGGACCGATTCCCGAAGGCTGGGGTGACACAACCGACTCCAGTGCCCACCAGGCCCGACTCTGCGAGCAGCGCCTCGACGCGACCGGCGACCTGATGGAAGCTGAGATCGCGCTGCATCGACACGACGATGTGATCGGCGAACTCGAAGGCCTGGTCAGCCAGTTCCCGCTTCGCGAACGCTTCACGGGTCAACTCGTCCGGGCACTTGCGGGCGCCGGTCGCCAGGCCGAAGCGCTGGCCCGATACGAGCGACTACGGGGCGAGCTCGCCGACGAGCTCGGCGTCGACCCATCAGCCGAGCTTCAGGCGATCCAGTTGGCCGTGCTTCGCGGCGAGCTCAGTGCGGCTTCGCCGGCCGATGACCCGGCGCGTCTTCACGAGACCATCCGCCGCAGCAACGTAAAGACCGCGCTGACGAGCTTCGTCGGACGCGACGACGAGGTCGCACGCATCGGCAAGTTGCTCGACGAGGTGCGCCTCGTGACGCTGGTCGGGCCCGGTGGCGCTGGCAAGACCAGGCTCGCCACGGTCGCGGTCACCGCAATTCTCGAACGGGTACCGGACGGCGTATGGCTGGCCGAGCTCGCGCCGGTGACCGACCCAGCCGACGTCCCTTCTGCCGTGCTCGATGCGTTCGGACTACGAGACGCGACCCTGGTCGATCGCAACCGGCCTACCGGCTCGGGGTTGCGGCGCGACGTCACCAGCCGGCTGATCGAGGTACTCAGCGGGCGCAACACCGTGCTGGTGCTCGACAACTGCGAGCACGTCCTCGACGCAGCCGCTCGACTCGCCGACGACCTGCTCGCGCAGTGCCCTGACCTGCGGATCGTGACAACCAGCCGCGAGCCGCTAGGGATTCTCGGTGAGTCATTGGTCGCGGTCCCGCCGCTGCCCCAACCCGCGACCGGGGCGGATCCCGAACAAGCGCTCGCACACCCTGCCGTCCGCCTATTTGCTGACAGGGCAGTTGCCGTCGCACCGAACTTCGTGGTCGACGCCACGACCGTCGGACCGGTCATCGAGATCGTGCACCGCCTCGACGGGTTACCACTGGCGATTGAACTCGCGGCCGCGCGGCTGCGGTCGCTGCCGGTTGACGAAGTGGCCACCCGGCTGTCCGACCGGTTCAGGCTGCTGACCGGCGGCAGCCGTACCGCGATGCCGCGACACCGAACGCTTCGGGCTGTCGTCGAGTGGAGCTGGGATCTGCTCTCGGAACCGGAGCAGTTGCTCGCCGAACGGCTCGCCGTGTTCGCTGGCGACATCTCCCCCGTCGAGGCAATCGCGGTGTGTAGCGACGACGTGCTGCCCGCGGCGAACGTGGACGAACTCTTGATGTCACTGGTCGACAAGTCGCTGCTACAAGTGACCACACTCGAAGACGGCCGCCGGTACCGAATGCTCGAGACCATCCGCGAGTTCGGGCTGGAACGAATGGCCGAGCGCGACGAGGTGGCCACCATGCGCCGCCGGCACGCGACCAGATTCGCTGACCTGGTGCGGGAATCGGCTCCGATCGTCCGGAGCTCCGACCAACTGGTCTGGATGGCGCGACTAGAAGCGGAACGCGAGAACATCCTCGCCGCGTTGCGATTCTTCTGCGATGCAGGGGAGGCGCAGGCGGCGCTCGACTTGGCGCTGGAGATCAGCACCTACTGGATGTTCACTGGTAGAAGCTCCGATGTTGCGAGCTGGACAGGGTTCGCACTCGAGGCGAGCGGCGACGCCGATCCACTTTCGCGGCTCGGGGCTCAGGCCTTGCACACCATCAGCATGGTGACGGCGGACTATGACCGCGAGCCGGGCGAAATCGAGGCCAATTTCGTGGCTCTGCGCGACCTTGGGCGCCGACTCGACGAGGTCGTGGTGCCTGATGACTCGCTGCTGATTCTTATCCGGCCGGTGATCGCCATGTTCGCCGACGACGAAGAGGGGGTCGGTCGGCTGATCGAAGCGGGATTGACGAGCAGCGACCCGTGGATCGCGGCGAGCGTGCGCATGTTCCGGGCGGCGATGGCCGAGAACATCGGCAACGTCGAAGGAATGCGCAGCGACGCCGAGATCGCGCTTGCGGAGTTCCGCGTGATCGGCGAGCGCTGGGGCATGGCGAGCTCGCTTGGCGTGCTCGCCCAAATCAAGACGATGGAATCCGACCTGGTGAGCGCAGTCGCTGACCTCGAAGAGGCGCTCGCACTGACCGAACAACTGGCCGGCCACGACGATGCGCTGATGCTCAACATGCGGCTCGCCGACCTGCGAATGCGTACCGGCGATATATCAGGAGCCCGCCACTCCGTCGCGCAAATGCAGTCGATCGCCGACGCCGCGCCCTCGGGTCACCAGGCGGTTTTCGTCCAGGTCGTGATGGGTGAGTTCGCGCGCAACCAGGGCGACGCCGTGGCGGCGCGCGACCTGAGCGCCAAGGCAATCGCTCGGCTTGGCCAGTTCCCCGCTGTGCACCCGGCCAGGGGTCATGTAGCCGCGATCGTCCTTGCATTCGCATCGAAAGTCAGCCTCGACGACGGTGATCCAGAAACCGCCGCCCAACAACTCACCGACGCTTACCGGTACGCCTGCGGGACGAAGGACATGCCGATCCTGGCCATCGTCGGAGTCGCCTGGGCGCTTTACCTGGCAACCACCGACCGCTTCGCTGACTCAGCCAAGGCACTCGGAGCCGCGGCCCGGCTGCGTGGTTCGGATGACCCGACCCAGCCCGCGATCGCATCGCTCAGCACCGCGCTGCGCGCCGAACTCGGAGACGCGGCGTTCGATGCCGCATTCGAGAGCGGCCGCGACCTCGAGGTCGCGGCCGCCCGGGCCTTCTTGGATCCCGGCTCTGACTATGAAGTGGCGTCCGACTAAGAACTGGTTCCAGCGGTGGCCATCTCCGGCACCGGATGTTCTTCGGTGGAGCGCGAGTCGGTCAGGGTCAGGGCGCCCCAGCCGGCGACGAGGCCGACGATCACTGCGAGAGTCAGGTAGGTGACCCGCTCGCCGTGGAAGAACGACGCGACCAGGTGGCTGCTCCACTTCCCGTTCGGCAGAGTCCGCGTGACCAGCGTGGCGATGAGCGTGCCGACCACCGCGGTGCCAACGCTCGTCCCGACCTCCTGCGCGGTGTCGTTGAGCGCCGCGCCAATCGACGTCCGGTTGCTGGGCATCGCACCGATAAGCGCGACTGCGCACGTCATCATCACCGTGCGCAACCCGATGGTGAAGATCACCATGAAGACGGCGATCGCTACGTAGCCGTGTTCGACGCCCCACGCGAGACCCACGAGCGCGCCTGCCAGCAGCACCGAGCCGACCAGGCAGGCGATCCGCTGGCCGAAGCGACGCACGAGAAACTCGGTGATCGGAGTCGCGCCGATCATGGTCAGGATCAGCGGCAAGTTCGCCAGACCGGCGCGCACCGGACTCCAGCCGTAGGCGTACTGGAAGTGCAGGATCAGACCGAACATGACGCCGGCCATCGCGATAGCGGTGCCGGCCTGGGCGATCGAGGCGCCACGGACGGTCGCGTTCGAGAACAGACCGAGGTCGAGCATCGGCTCCGGCGTTCGCCGCTCATGCCACACGAACACCGTGCCGGCGAGTAGCGCACCGATCGCCGAGCCACACGTGGCGACCGACAGCCAGCCGTGCTGGACTCCGCTGGTCGCCGTGTAGCAAGCGAGGCCGATCGCGGCGATGCTCAGGACACCGCCGGGGAGGTCGAGCTTGTCGCCGCTGAGGCCCTCCGACCGATCCGCCGCGACGCCGAGCCGAACGCCCACCCACGCGATGAGCGCGATCGGAGCGTTGACGACCAGCAGCCACTGCCAGCGCACGTGGGCCAAAGCGGTGCCGCCGAGGAGCGGGCCGAGGATGAAGCCGCTCATGCCGACGACGATCATGACGGTGATCGCGCGCATCCGTAGCGCGTCTTCGTCGAACAGCCGGAACACGAGCGAGTTGGTGATCGGAGCCATCATCGCGGCGGCGATGCCAAGTGCGGCGCGCAGCGCGATCAGCTGGCCAGTTGAGTGGACACCAAGAACGCCGAGGCTGATCAAGCCGAAGGCGGCGAGCCCGACGAGCAGGACGCGGCGACGGCCCAGTCGGTCGGCGGCTGAGCCGGCCGTGAGAAGCAGGCCACCAAAGGTGAGCGCATAAGCGCCGCTCACCCACTGCAGCGATGTCGTGCCGCCGCCGAGGTCGCGCCCGATGGTGGGCAACGCGATGGTCAGGAGCGTGTTGTCGACCATCTCCACGAAGAAGGCCAGACAAAGCGCGGCCAGCGGTATCCAGGCCGCCCTCAGGGAGCCGTAGGTGCCGGGGGCCCTCGTCTCAGCGGGGGAAGTGGCTGCCACTTTAAGCCCGCTTCCTGTACGCCCGCAGTGCGAGCGGGACGAAGACCACGAGCAGCCCGGCCATCCAGGCGAACGTCCAGAGCAGGTGGTCGGTGACCGGGCCGCCGACAAGCAGCCCGCGTACGGCGCCGACGAGGTGAGTAAGCGGGTTCACCTTCACGAAGGCCTGCAGCCAGCCCGGCAACGTCGAGGCCTTGACGAATGCGCTGCTACCAAACGACAGCGGAAGCACCAGCAGGAACATGATGCCCTGCACCGAGCCTGACGTCCGGGCGATCATGCCGACGAAGACGGAAATCCAGCAGAAGCACAACGCGAAGGCGATGGACAGGGCAATGGCGGCCAACATCGCGATCACGTTGGTCTGGATCCGGAACCCGATCAGGTAGCCGAAGCCGAGCGTCATGACGCACACGATGAGGTAGCGCATGAAGTCGGCCAGCACCGCACCGACGAGCGGCGCCGATCTGGCGATGGGCAACGATCTGAACCGATCGAAGACGCCCTTCTCGATGTCGGCGTTGAGGTTTTGGCCCAACGCGACGCCTGCGAGCGCGATCGTCTGCCCGAGCATGCCCGGCAAGAGGTACTGAAGGTAGGAATGCTGCGAGCCGCCGCTGATCGCGCCGCCGAACACGTAGGTGAAGAGCAGCAAGAAGATGACCGGCTGCAAGGTGACGTCGATCAGCGCTTCGGGGGTGCGGGCGGTCTTGATCAGGCTGCGCTTGGCAAGGGCGAGCGCGTGCCGAAGTGTGCGCCACCTCGCTGACAGCGGGACGGCGTCGGTTGAGCGTGGGCTCGACGGCAGCGCGCCGCGCGGGCTCGCGTCGAGTGCGACGGCGTTCGTCATGCGACTTCCTCCGTCTCGGCAGTGCGGGTGCCGGTCAACGAGAAGAAGACCTCGTCGAGGCTCGGCAGGTGCAGGGAAAGTTCGGTCACGGCGATGCCGGCCGCAGCAAGGCGGACGACCGTCTCGGTCATCGCCGCGTCACCCTTGACCGCAGCGCTCACCACACCACGAGCGGTTGCCTCGGGGACCGAGCCGGCGACCTGAGCGACGATCGCGGTCACCTCATCGAGCCGGGCGATGTCGGACGGTCGGACTGTTAGCGTCTGTCCACCGACGACTCGTTTGAGGCCTTCGGGGGTGTCATGCGCGATCACCCGGCCGTGGTCGATGACGGTGATCTCGTCGGCGAGGGCGTCTGCTTCGTCGAGGTACTGCGTCGTGAGCAGCACGGTTGATCCATCGGCGACGAGGCTGCGGACGACGTCCCACATGTCTTCACGTTTTGCCGGGTCGAGCCCGGTCGTGGGTTCGTCGAGGAAGATCACTGCCGGCCGCCCCACGAGCGAGGCGGCGAGGTCGAGGCGGCGGCGCATCCCACCGGAGTAGGTCTTCGCCCGGCGGTCTGCCGCAGCGGAGAGGTCGAACCACTCAAGCAGTTCGGCCGCTCGCCGCTTGGCCGCACTTGTTCGCAGGTCGAGGAGTTGGCCGATCAGGACCAGATTCTGAGTGCCGGTGAGATCTTCGTCGACCGACGCGTACTGGCCGGTGAGACCGATCATCTGCCTGACCTTTTCGGCATCGTGCGCGACGTCGAAGCCGCCGATGCGGGCGGTGCCCGAGTCGGCTTTCAGCAGGGTGGCGAGAATCCGGACGGCGGTGGTCTTGCCGGCGCCGTTGGGTCCAAGGACGCCGAGGACGGTGCCCTCGCGCACGGCGAGGTCGACGCCGGCGAGGGCTTGGGTCGTTCCGAAGCGCTTGGTCAGCGCGGTTGCTTCAATGGCGTCGGTCATGGGTCAAAGACTCGACCCGGCTCCTGGCAGCCAACCCGCACGGCACTGGCACGACGGTCACCCGCCATAACAGCGCGTGACAGCGCAAGTCAGCGCCCGCCTGATCAGGAGAGGCGGACCGTCGCCCTCGCCATGCCGAGCACCTTGTCGTCGCCCGATCGCGCGGTCAGATCGATGCGGACCAGGCCGTCCCCGAGTTTCTCCGCGACGACACCCGCGACGTCCAACATCGCGCCACCTTCGTCGTCCGGCACGACTACTGGCTTGGTGAAACGCACGGAGTAGTCGACAACGGCGCCCGGGTCGCCGATCCAGTCGGTCACCAGCCGGGCCGCTGTGGCCATCGTGAACATGCCGTGGGCGATGATGTCGGGCAGGCCGACGCCGACCGCGAATCGCGCGTTCCAGTGAATCGGGTTGAAGTCACCGGAGGCGCCCGCGTACCGCACGAGATCGGCGCGGGTGATCGGGAAGCTGCGGTTGGGCAGCTCCTCACCGACCTCGACAAGGTCGTACGTCACGAGGGTCATTCGGGCACCGTGGTGACCTGATCTGGGGCCCGGGAAACGAGCGTCGAGTAGGCGCTGCAGACCGCCTCGCCATCGGTGGTCACGATGTCGCCGCGAGTGGTGATGATGTCGCTGCCCGCCATCGACCGGATCTTCTCGACGGTGACGATGACCGACAGCTCGTCGCCGGCGACGATCGGGCGGGTGTAGCTGAACCGCTGCTCACCATGGACGACTCGCGAGTAGTCGAGGCCGAGCGCGGGGTCCTTGACGACCTGGTGCGCGGCGCCCAGCGACAGCACAATCGCAAAAGTAGGCGGCGCTACGAGGTCAGGGTGGCCGAGCGCCCGAGCTGCCTCGACATCGGTGTAGGCGGGGTTCGCGTCACCGATTGCGGCAGCGAACTCACGGATCTTCTCGCGGCCGACCTGGTACGGCGCGGTCGGCGGGTAGCTGCGGCCGACGAACGACGGATCCAGCGGCACTGGCTACTCTCGCCCTATACCTAGCGGATCTCGCCTCTACCTAGCGCGTCTCGCGATGCACCGTGTGCAGGTTGCAGTGCGGGCAGTGCTTCTTCATCTCGAGCCGGTCGGGGTCGTTACGCCGGTTCTTCTTGGTGATGTAGTTGCGGTTCTTGCACTCCTGGCAGGCCAGAGTGATCTTAGGGCGGACGTCGCTCTTGGTGGCCACGGGTAGTGCCTTTCTGGGGATGTGCGTTCGTCAATCGATCGACTGTTCAGTTTAACCGACCGAGCGTCTCGCCGGGAAATGCGTAGCGGAGACGGGATTTGAACCCGTGACACAGCGATTATGAGCCGCTTGCTCTGCCAGGCTGAGCTACTCCGCCATCACCAGGCCGCACCGATAGAGCCTGCCAACCCGGTGGAGCCCCCTTACGGAATCGAACCGTAGACCTTCTCCTTACCATGGAGACGCTCTGCCGACTGAGCTAAGGGGGCAGCTGGGAAACCAGCCTAAGAAAAAGCTGTGTAGCGGTGGTGCGGGTGACGCGAGGGGAAACTCTACAGGACCGACTTCGCATCCCTGGTGGTCGTCCGAACCGGACAATTCGGCGCGGACGACGACCACGCGGGCTGCGAAGGGGCGCAACTATTGCGAGATGTAGTGCGTGTGGCAGGTGATGGGTTCGAACCATCGTAGGCTGAGCCGGCGGTTTTACAGACCGCTCCCTTTGGCCACTCGGGCAACCTGCCGTGACGTTGTTTGCTATACCGTCCGGCAGGACGGCGGATCACAGGATAGCCCAGGAGGTACTGATGGCCGACTCGTCCTTCGACATCGTGAGCAAGGTCGACAGGCAAGAGGTCGACAACGCCCTCAACCAGTCCGTCAAGGAGATTGGGCAACGTTACGACTTCAAAGACGTCGGCGCCTCGATCGCGTGGTCTGGTGA
Organism: Acidothermaceae bacterium; assembly: GCA_036501485.1. Lineage (GTDB taxonomy): Bacteria > Actinomycetota > Actinomycetes > Acidothermales > Acidothermaceae > PALSA-607. The sequence continues at coordinate 50,743 of DASYAG010000010.1, forward strand.
GAACGGCATCGAGATCAAGGCGAACAGCGAGGAGCGCGCGAAGGCGGTCCTCGACGTCTTCCAGGAGAAGCTGATCAAACGCGGCATCTCGCTGAAGTCGCTCGACGCCGGCGAACCCAAGGCGTCGGGCAAGGAATTCCGGCTCGCCGGGACCATCAAAGAGGGCATCGCCCAAGACGATGCGAAGAAGATCTCGAAGATCATTCGCGAAGAGGGGCCTAAGGGTGTGCAAGCCCAGATTCAGGGCGACCAGCTGCGGGTGACCAGCAAGAAGCGCGACGACCTCCAGGAAGTCATCGCGCTGCTCAAGGGCAAAGAGCTCGACGTCGCGCTGCAATTCACGAACTACCGCTGACCGATGCGGGTTTCCTCAGTACTGCGGAGCAGCACGTCGGTATTTCGCAACAGCACCGACCCGCTGCGCAGCGTCGCCAAGCTCGGCCTCGAAGAAGTGCTCTGGGCGCGGGCCGCGCTCACGGTTCGGCGCAACTCCCGGGTGCTGTCGACACCCGCCGTGCCCTCAGCACTGCTGAAGGTCGCACCGACCGCGGTCATGCAGGACGACGCCGACTGGCGAGAAGCCGTCGACGAAGCGCGCAAGCGCGGGCTGCCGCTACACCGCGACTTGCCGAAGAACTGGGACACCGTCGGCGCCGCCTCGACGGTGCTCGCGAGGGTGGGGTCAACCGGTCGGGTGCTCGACGCCGGAGCAGCCCGCTACTCGACCCTGCTGATCTGGCTCTATCTCTACGGCCTGCGCGATCTCGTCGGCATCAACCTAGAGTTTCGGCGCTCGGTTCATCACGGCCACGGCGGGTGCGTGGCGTTCGAACCCGGCGACGCGACCGCGACCAGATTCGAAGCTGGGACCTTTGACGCCGTGACGTGCCTGTCGGTCATCGAGCATGGCGTGCCGATCCCTGAATTCCTCGCAGAGGCGGCCCGGCTGTTGCGGCCGGGTGGCGTGCTGGTGATCTCGACCGACTACGACGCGCAGCCGCCCGACACGACCGGCCACACCGCGTATGGCGCTGCGGTGCACATCTTTTCCCCGACCGAGATCGAGGAGCTGATCAAACACGCGGACAAAGCAGGCTTCGATCTCGACGGTCCGTTCTCTCCTGACCACCCGCAGCGGCCAGTCCACTGGAAGCGCATTGGCCTGCGCTTCACGTTCGTCCGCCTGACCTTCACCCGACGCGCAGCATGACCACCGAACCGCCGTGATTGCCGGGCTGCTCCTGGCCCTTGGCGCCGCCTTGACGACGGGCATCGCGTCGGTGCTCCAGGGGTTGGCGGCGCGGCGTGCTGCCGCCGCGAAGTCGGACGACTCACCCACCGAGTCGGTCGGTCGGCTCGTTTTGTCGCCGCTGTACCTATCGGGGGTGGCCCTTGATGCGCTGGGCTTCGGATGCACCGTCGTGGCCCTGCACTGGCTGCCCTTGTTCCTCGTGCAATGCGCGGCGGCATCGAGCGTCGGCGTCACAGCTTTGGTTGGACGTCGAGTGCTTGGCACCGTTCTCGGCCGACCCAGTGTGGTGGCGCTGTCAACGCTGGGTTTTGGACTCGTGCTTCTCGCGTCCGGAGCGAGAGCAGAGGAAGCGACCGCACTTGCGCGGTCAGCACAATGGTGGCTGGTCATCGCGACGGCGCCAGTGGTCGTGGCCGGTGGGGTCGCGTTGCAGCGAGCGGTCCGAGGGTCTGGAAGCGCTCACGCCGGCGGCATGCTGGCCGCGATTGCCGGTGTGAGCTTCGCGGGTACGGGTGTGGCGTCGCGGGTGCTCTCGGACGCGCACTCGGTGCGAGCCGTTCTGATTGCACCAGCTACCTACGCGTTGGCGATCTTCGGGGTAGCGGGTATGGCGTTCTTCGCGGCGGCCCTGCAGCGCACCCCCGTGACCATCGCGACGGCGGCCCTGTTCGGCGTCGAGACACTCGCCGCTTCGGCAGTCGGTTTGCTCGCCCTCGGTGACTCGACGAGGGATGGCTTCGTCGTCCCCTCGGCTCTTGGGTTTGTCGTCACGCTGGCCAGCGCGCTGTTCTTGGCCCTAAACGATGACGAGGATCCGGCGGCGGTCGGTCAGATCGCTCCGCGCGCCGCGGTACCTGACCATTAGGGCAGCCGCGCAGCGACGTACCATGTAACCCGCGCGTCGAAAGCGTTCCCACTGTGTTTCTGCAGTGTTCCGCAGTGAATCGACGCTCTCGAGGAGGTTCGACACCCGGTGTCACCCGCACGATCAGCGTCCGCTTCGGCATCTGCGCCAGCCTCTCGCAAGCAGGTTCAGCAAGTCGACCGGGTGATCATTCGCCTCGCCGGTGACTCAGGCGACGGCATGCAGCTCACCGGTGACCGGTTCACTTCGGAGACCGCCGCGTTCGGCAACGACTTGTCGACGCTGCCGAACTTCCCTGCCGAGATCCGGGCGCCGGCCGGCACCTTGCCTGGTGTGTCGTCATTCCAGCTGCACTTTGCCGATCACGACATCATGACGCCGGGCGATGCACCCAATGTCTTGGTCGCGATGAACCCGGCCGCGTTGAAGGCCAACATCGCCGACCTGCCGCCCGGCGCCGACATCATCGCGAATGCTGATGAGTTCACGCTTCGGGCCTGCCAGCGCGTTGGGTATGCGGGCAATCCACTCGACGACGGCACGCTCGGGGAGTACCGGGTTTCTGCGGTGCCACTGACGTCGATGACTGTCGAGGCACTAAAGGAAATCGACATCTCGAAGAAGGAAGCCGAACGCGCGAAGAACATGTTCGCGCTCGGTCTGCTGTCGTGGATGTACAACCGGCCGACCGAATCGACGCTGGAGTTTTTGGAGCGCAAGTTCGCGAAGACCCCGTCAGTTGCGAAGGCGAACGTCACGGCGTTTCGGGCTGGCTACAACTTCGGTGAGACGACGGAGACGTTCTCGGTCTCCTATGAGATCAAACCGGCACCGATGAAGGCAGGCACCTACCGCAACATCTCCGGCAATCTCGCGTTGTCGTATGGGCTGGTCGCGGCGTCGAAGGCGACCGGGTTGTCGCTGTTCCTTGGCTCCTACCCCATCACCCCGGCGTCCGACATTTTGCATGAACTGAGCAAGCACAAGGCGTTCGGCGTGCGAACGTTCCAAGCTGAAGATGAGATCGCGGGTGTGACTGCTGCACTTGGTGCGGCGTTCGGCGGCAGCCTGGGTGTGACCACGACGTCTGGTCCTGGCGTTGCTTTGAAGAGCGAGGCGATCGGGCTTGGCGTGATGCTGGAGTTGCCGCTCATCGTCGTCGACGTGCAGCGCGGCGGTCCGTCGACTGGGCTGCCGACGAAGACCGAACAGGCCGATCTGCTGCAGGCGATGTTCGGTCGCAACGGCGAAGCCCCGGTGCCGATCGTCGCGCCGAGCACGCCGTCGGATTGCTACGCGACTGCACTTGAAGCTGCGCGTATCGCCACCAAGTACCGGACGCCGGTGTTCTTGCTGTCCGATGGTTATTTGGCGAACGGTTCCGAGCCGTGGCTCTTGCCGGACGTGGAGTTGTTGCCCGATCTGCGCGTGACTTTCGCGACCGAGCCCAACCACATCGACGCGAAAGGTGAGCCGGAGTTCTGGCCGTACCTTCGCGACGAGGAGACACTCGCGCGGGCCTGGGCAATTCCTGGCACGCCAGGGTTGGAGCACCGCGTGGGTGGACTGGAAAAGGCCGACGGCTCAGGTGATATCTCCTACGATCCGGCGAACCACGATCTGATGGTGCGGTTGCGCCAGGCCAAGGTCGATGGGATCGCGCGCGACATCGCGCCGCTGACCGTCGATGATCCCTCTGGTGAGGCCGACGTGTTGGTCTTGGGCTGGGGCTCGACGTACGGACCGATCGGAGCGGCCTGCAGGCAGGTGCGCGCGCGTGGCCTGAAGATCGCCCAAGCCCATCTGCGTCATTTGAATCCGTTCCCGGCCAACACTGGTGAGGTGCTTGCGGCCTATGACCGGGTGCTGATCCCGGAGATGAACTTGGGTCAGCTGGCGCTGCTGATCCGGGCCAAGTTCCTGATCGACGCGGTCTCCTATGACAAGGTCAATGGCATGCCGTTTAAGGCCGTTGAGCTCGCCGACGTCATCGCCGCGACTATTGGCGATGCTGCGACCACGAGTGTGGTGGGCAAATGACCACTGATCTGTCGAATGGGCATCGGCACAGTTTCGATCTGGTGCCAGTCGCGGACGCCCCGCAGACCGCCAAGGAATACAAGTCGGACCAAGAAGTCCGCTGGTGCCCTGGCTGTGGTGACTACGCAATTTTGGCTGCGGTTCAAGCGTTTTTGCCCGAACTCGGCTTGCGACGCGAGAACGTCGTGTTCGTCTCCGGCATCGGTTGCTCGTCGCGATTCCCTTACTACCTCGAGACGTACGGCATGCATTCGATCCACGGCCGGGCGCCCGCGATCGCCACCGGCCTCGCGGTCTCGCGGCCTGATCTCGCAGTGTTTGTGGTGACCGGCGACGGCGACGCATTGTCGATCGGCGGTAACCACCTCATCCACGCGTTGAGACGCAACATCAACCTGACGATCCTGCTGTTCAACAACCGGATCTACGGACTGACCAAAGGTCAGTACTCACCCACGTCTGAGGTCGGAAAGATCACCAAGTCGACGCCGATGGGCTCACTCGACTTTCCATTCAATCCGGTGTCGTTGGCATTGGGAGCCGAGGCAACATTCGTCGCGCGCACCATCGACTCCGACCGCAAGCACCTGACGGCGGTACTACGCGCGGCAACCGAGCACCGCGGCACATCGCTCGTGGAGATCTACCAGAACTGCAACATCTTCAACGACGACGCGTTCGAAGTTCTGAAGGCGCCAGAAACTCGTGACGACTACCTGATCCGGCTCGAACATGGCAAGCCGATCACGTTCGGCACCGAAGCTGATTTGCGCGGCCTGCGCCGATCGGCGTCCGGCTCACTGGAAGTGTGCGACGGCAACTCCCCCGACGTCCTCGTTCATGATTCGCACGACGACGACCCGTCACTCGCGTTCGCGTTGTCGCGTGTCACCAGACCCAACCTGTCGATGACACCGATCGGCGTCTTCCGCGATGTGCAGCGACCCGTCTACGACGACCTCATGACAGCACAACTCGACCAAGCAGTCGCGAAAAACGGCGCCGGCGACCTAGCCACATTGCTAGCCGGCGGCGACACGTGGACTATCACGCAGCCGCAGGCTGACCAGACAAGCACAGAAGCAAGCGCCGCGCCGCCTGCCGCGAACTGACACGAGGCAACGGGGCAGTCCATGACCGACGACGAGTCCCATGCTGGCCAAACCGGTGGCCAAACCGGTGGTCAATACGGGGGTCAGTACGGGGGGCCCTACGGCGGTCCGGCAAATCCGTGGGCGGCTCCGGGATCTCCGGGCGGCGGCCCGTTCGCGTCTCCTGACTACCCACCAGCTCCCCGACGGTCGCGAACGCGGATCTGGGTTTCCGTAGTCGTCGTCATTGTGGTGCTGGCGGCATCGGGGGTGGGTGCATTGGTTCTTGATACCCATCATCACTCGGGTCCGTCGGCTGCGGCCGCGCCGGCGGCGAGCTCATCGCCAGCATCGGCCGGGTCCCAGTCGCCGCAGTCGCCGCCGTCGCCGCAGTCATCCCAGTCATCGGCGCCGCAGTCATCACCGTCGGCGCCACCGCCGTCGTCCCCGCAATCGTTGTTGCCCTCCGGTGCGCCATCGACTGGGCAGCCAACGGCACCGGCCGGCGGGGCTGCACCTGGCAGCGCATCGGGACCGCTGGATCAGTACCTGCTTGCCCCTGCTGAGGTCGGCGCGAGTTCGATGATGTTCCTCATCGACGGTGGCCGTAACACCACGAACCAGGCGACGCTGGACTGGTGCAACTTCAACTACACCAGCGAGGCATTGCGCATGACGCGGGTGCAGGTGGAGTACACCGGCAATGAGACGCTGCCCGCGGGCAACGAGTTTGTGCATTACCAAAAAGGCGGCACGGCCAGAGCGTGGGCCGAGCTTCAAAAAGCCGTGTCAACGTGCCCGCCATCGTCAACCACGGATGGGTACGTCAACGATCAGGTGCAGCGCGCCGGTGCAGACAGTGAGCTTGTCGCGCGGCAGATCATCTTGAGCTACCACGTGACTGACCCGACCGGCCAGTTAAATCTGCCTTGGCAGGCGGTCGTGTATCAGTTCGACGGCGATTACTTCTCTGGGATCTATGTCTACGGCCTGAGCCGGTCGCTCGCATTGACCGAGGCCGAGCAACTCGCGGCCAAGTCGGCTACCCACCTGGCGCAGGCCAGCCGCGGCAAGCCGGGCACCGGCGGCGGCCCTATCCAGTCAGTTGGGTCCTCGCCTCCCGACGCCGGAGTCCAGGACTAACCGAATCTCGTTGGGATTGCGACAAACGTTCCAGCTACGGTTAGCGGTATGCGAGGCACGCGACAAGGATTTCTCTACGGACTTGCCGCTTACACCAGTTGGGGCCTCTTCCCGTTGTACTGGCCGCTGCTTGATCCAACGCCGGCGATCCAGATCCTCGCCCATCGCATGGTGTGGTCACTCGTGTTCATCGTCGCGCTGCTGGCTGTGCGCCGGCGATGGGCCTTTGTTGCCGAGCTTCGACATGACCCCAAGCGGGCTGGCCTACTGGCGACCGCTGGAGTGCTCATCAGCGTCAACTGGGGCGTCTACATCTGGGCGACCAATGCCGGTTACGTTGTCGAGGCGTCGCTCGGCTACTTCATCATCCCGCTGGTCAACATCAGCCTTGGCGTGCTCATCTTCAAAGAACACCTGCAACGAAGGCAGTGGATGGCGGTCGCTGTCGGCGCTGCGGCTGTGCTCGTCATCGCGATCGGGTACGGACAGGTTCCGTGGATAGGACTGAGCCTCGCCGCGAGCTTCGGTGGCTACGGCTTGGTCAAGAAAGTGGCTCACACGCCCGCGGTCGAGAGCCTCGCCGTCGAAACCTCGGTGATCGCATTGCCCGCCATCGGCTATCTCCTGTTTGCGAACGCGCGGGGATACGGATCTTTCGGCCACGTTTCCGTCGGGATGGACTTGCTCCTCATCTCGTCGGGCATCGTGACCGGCGTCCCGCTGCTGTTCTTCGCCGCGGCAGCACGCCAGGTGCCGCTGAGCGTCATGGGGATGCTGCAGTACATCACTCCCGTACTGCAGTTTCTGATCGGAATCTTCGTGCGGCATGAATCACTGTCGGGCTCGGAGTTGGCCGGCTTCGCGCTGGTGTGGCTTGCGCTGGCGATCCTCGGAATCGGCGAACTAAGACAGCTGGCGCGACCACCACGCGCCGCAGTGTTGGCTACCCAGTAATTGAACCGAGGGACAGCCCTTGATCGGGGTGCCCCTCGGTGCGTTGTAGCTAGGCCTGATCGCTACCCCTTGACCGAGCCTGCAAGCAGGCCGCGGACGAAGTAACGCTGCAGTGAGAAGAACACGATCAGCGGGATGATGAGCGCGATGAAGGCGCCAGCGGTTAGCAGTTGCCAGTTCGCACCGTACTGCCCGACCAGTTGTTCGAGCCGACCCGTGAGCGGCAACACCTTGGGGGTGCCTCCGGCGAAGGTCAGCGCGACGAGCAGGTCGTTCCAGACCCAGAGGAACTGGAAGATGGCGAACGCCGCGATTGCCGGCGTCGACAGCGGCAGCACGATCTGCCGGAAGATGCGGAAGTGGTTTGCGCCGTCGACGCGGGCCGCCTCCATCATGTCTTCGGGCAATTGGCTGATGAAATTGTGCAGTAAGAACACTGCGAGCGGCAACCCGAACATCGTGTGCGAGACCCAGACGGGGTAGTACTTTCCGCCGAGATGCAGGGCCGGGAAGATCGGCACGCTCCCAATGTGCACGCCGAGGTTGTAGAAGCGCAGCAGCGGAATAAGTGACATCTGCAGAGGCACGACCTGCAATGCAAAGATGATGAAGAAGACGGTGTCGCTGCCCTTGAACTTCACCCAGGCCAGGCCATACGCCGCCATCGTCGCGATAGCGAGCGTGATCAGCGTCGCCGGAATCGTGATCGCGATCGAGTTGATGACGTAGGGGAAGATCGCCGTCGTGGAGCCTTTCCCGAACAACACGGTGTTGTAGTTCGAGAACGTGAAGTGCGGATGCTCGATGACGGTCCACCAGCCGGAGTCGGCCACGTCCTTGGCCGGCCGCAGCGATGTCACCAGCAAACCGACCGTGGGTATCGTCCAGATCACGGTGAACGCGATGATGAAGATAGACGCCCACTTGCTGCTGAACGCAGTGCGGATGTCCTTCGCTGCTGCCGCACCGGTGCTCGGAACGCGCTTTGCTTCGACAACCTCGGCGCTCATCGGTTTGCCCGCTCTTTCTTCAGCTGCAGCACGTTGTAACCCACTAGCGGAAGCACGCCAAGGAACAGGATCAGGGCGAGCGCGGCGCCACGACCTGTGTTGTCGGTGACGAAAGCGTTCTGATACATCGCGTTTGCCAGCACGTTGGTGCCGAAGTTGCCTCCGGTCGTCGTCTGGACGATGTCGAAGATCTTCAGCGTCGCGATCATGATCGTCGTCAGTACCACGACCAACGTGGCTCTGATCATCGGAATCTGAATCTTGCTGAACAGTCCGAAGCCGTGCGCGCCGTCGACCCGGGCGGCTTCGATGACTTCGTCAGGAACGGCTTTGATCGCCGCCGACAGGACGACCATCGCGAAGCCGACCTCAATCCAGATGAGAATGACCATCAGCAGGAAGTTGTTCAGCGGATGAGTCAGCAGCCAGTTGGGCGGATGTTTCCAGCCGAGGAAGATGACGACCTGGCTGAGCAGCCCGTCCTGAGGTTGCGACGACTCCTTGAAGTCGTAGACGTACTTCCAAATGATGCTCGCGCCGACGAATGAGATCGCCATCGGCATGAAGATGAGCGACTTCACGAGCGACTGATTCTTCATCCGGTCGACCACGATCGCGATCAATAATCCGAGACCGGTTGCGACGATGGGCGCGACGATGATCCAAAGGAGCGTGTTGAGCAAGACGCTTTGGGTCGCAGGATCCGTGAACGCGAACCCGTAGTTCTTGAAGCCGACGTAGGGGGCGTGCAGTGCCGGTGCACCGTGCAGGCTCAGATAGAAGGTCCTAAACGATGGAATGACCAGGCCAATGAGCAGGAGCACGATCGCTGGGCCGACGAAGATGGCGACCGTCAACGGGCGCTGGAATCGGCCGGTCGCACGCCCGGCAAGGAAAAAGATGAGTAGCAGCGCGGCGAAGAAGACGACGACTGCAACGACGACCTGGCTGAGCTTGCCTACTGAATCAGAAAACGTCGATGCCGTGAGCAACGCATGTGATGCCGACACGCTCACTCCCATTCATCTGCCCGGGTAGTGGTGAAACTCGTCGTGCAGGAAGTTGTGTTGCACGTGCTCTGAGAAAGCCGTGGCCCGGAGGTTACTCCTTCCGGGCCACGGCGTCCCCGTCTCAGCGGGACAATCTCTTACGAGGCTGGCCACGCAGCGTCGATGGCCTTCGCCACACTGGCGATAGACGCACCGGTGCCGAACCATGCCGTCATCTGCGTCCACTCAGCGCCCGAACCAACCGCAGACGGCATCAAGTCAGATGCGTCGAACCGGAAGGTCGCGGCCGCGTTCGTGAGGTACTGCGCGGACAACTTGTCGATGCCGTCGGTGTACAGGCTCTGGTCGACTCCGCTGTTCGCGGAAACCCAACCTGGTGCAACCTTGATCCGGCTGTCGGCCCACTGCGGTGAAGACAGGTACGTCTGCACTGCCTGGGTCGCCGCGTCGGAGGAGAACGCAGCGGTGAACTCGCCGCCACCTTCGACCGGGGTCGGAACGCTCGTGCTACGCGGCGGCAGGTAGAACGCCCACACCTGACCGGTCGGGGAGACCGTGGTGCCAGTCGGCCACTGTGCCTCGTAGAACGATGCCTGCTGCAAGAACCAGCAGTTACCGGTGAGGATCGGCTTGCCGGCGTCCTGGAACGTCGTCGTCGCGATCGTCTTCACGTCGCCGTATCCGCCGTTGACCCACTTCGGGTTCTGCATCCAGTTGGCGACATCCGTCATTGCGGCTTCGATCTTCGGGTCTTCGAAGGTGATCTTGTGGCTCACCCAGTCGTCGTAGACCTGACCGCCATCAGAGCTGAGCACGGTCTCTTCGAGCCAGTCGGTGGCCGGCCAGCCGGTCGCCGTACCTGATCCGATACCGCCGCACCACGGCTTGGTGCCGGTAGCCGCGATCTTGTCGGACAGTGCCGCTAGCTGGTCCCACGTCGTTGGGATCGTGTAGCCCGCCTTCGACATTGCCGACGGCGAGTACCACACGAGCGACTTCATGTTCGCGCTCTGCGGTGCTGCGTAGAACGTGCCGTTGACGGAGCCATATGACTTCCAGGCCGCGTTCCAGTACTTGTCTTCGTTCGCAGTGACGCCCGCCGGCGGAGCCTTGACGGCGCCGAGCGCGACCATCTGCTGCAACAGACCAGGCTGCGGAATGATCGCCAGGTCAGGTGCGGTACCACCCTGAACACGCACGGGCAGTTGCGACTCGAAGTCGTTGGATCCTTCGTAGGAGATCTTGATGCCGGTGCAGCTCTCGAACTGCGCCCACGACTTGTTGAGCGAGTCGGACTCCGGCGGCAGGATCGAGCCGAACATCGTCACCGTCTTACCCTTGGTGGCGGCACTGGTGTACTGCGCGTAGTCGGCGCAGGTCGTGGCCTGCGGCGCAGGCGCTGCTCCGCTGCCAGCGGCTGCGGAGGCAGGAGCTGACGACGCTGAGGCGGGCGGGGCGGCCGCCGCCGACGTCGTAGCTGCGGGTGCAGCGCTGGTGGGCGCCGTGGCAGCCTTCTTGCTGCTCGAACACGCAGCGAGCAGGAGCGCCGCGGCGACCGTCGGAGCGACAACGACCAGAAGGCGACGGCGCCTGCCGGTTGGCAAGCTGAAACTCATGGTTTCTCCTCTTGCGACAGGGGCCCCACGGGAGAAACCCGCGCGGCTGCAAACGGTGACATCGTGGCCCTCCTGGCGCACGAGATCAAGGCGTGACGGGCACAAAAGGCCATGTATACGGTTACGGTTTGGCATCGTTCCCACGATCAAGCGCCAACGCGCGCTGCCAAGTCCGTGCCAAGTCCATGCCGAGCCCGTGCCGACCATTGCCAAACGAGTACGGGAGCAGTCCGGAAAACACTGCCGGGCCCCGTATCGAGCAGTGCCCTCAACCTACTCAGCGACGATCGCCACATCCATGACGAATCATCTCGAAACGACAACACTTTGCCGGCAATCGGCATCAGAAGCGGGCCCCTAAGCGACAGTTCGGTGCAGCGTCGTGGAACCGCGCACGCACAACTGCGTCGGCAACCGCAAGACCTCGGGCTCGCGCGCGGGGTCATCGAGCAGGTCGAGAAGGCATCGGGCCGCGACAGAGCCAAGCTCCTCCGCTGGCTGCGTGACGGTGGTGAGATCCAGCAGGTCAGACATCTCATGGCCGTCGAATCCGACGACGGCCATGTCGTGGCCAGGGCGGATGCCATGCCTGCGCAGGGCGCGAAGCGCACCGAAAGCCATTTCGTCGGACATCGCGAAGATCGCGGTCGGTGGCGTCCGCTGGGCAAGCTGCGCTGTCATTGCGTGCTCGCCGCCCTCGATCGTGAAGTACCCCGGCACCTGCAGCGATGCCTCGACGCTCAGCCCGGACGATTCGATTGCCTTCCGGTAGCCAGCTAGTCGGTCGTTCTCGGGGAAGAACGGCGTGGGCAACGGTCGACCGGAAATCAACCCGATGCGCTCATGCCCGAGGTTGATCAGATGCTGGGTGGCCATCCGGCCGCCTTCGACGTCGTCGATTGACACGCTGGACACTCCGACGCTGTGCGCGCCGATGAGGGTGACGGGCATCTCCAACTCGAACAGTTCCTGCAGATCAGGGCTGTCGGCGGGCAGGCCGATGACCAGCACGCCATCTACCCGGCGACGCAGCCGGCGATGCGGCGGCACTCGATGTTCCTCGCTCGGATCGCCAGTGCTGTAGAGCAGCAGGTCGAGGTCGGAGCGCTGCAACACGCGCTCGACCCCGCTGAGCACCTTGGAGAAGTACCACCGCCCGAGGAACGGTGTGATGACCGCGATGCTGCCGGCCCGGCCGCTAGCCAGGCGAGACGCCGCAGGTGAGATCACGTAGTCGAGCCGATCGGCGACCCGTCGGACGTGTTCGCGCGTCACCGGATCGACGTTCGGCAGCCCGCGCAGTGCTCGCGACACGGTCGCGGTCGACACCCCAGCTTCGCGGGCGACGTCGCGGATCGTGATGCCGAGCAGCGCAGCTCCGTCAGTGACCACCCGGGTGATCCTCTCCTCGACGGGGGTAGTGCACCCGGAACGATAGTCCGTTTGTAAGCGGTGTCATCCCCTGGGCTTCGGGAAGATTTCACGCCAAGGGGCGGACGACGGTGAGCAGGGCCGACGCGGACCTACCGGGTCCGGGCAACCACGAAATCGCACAGTGCCTCAAGGGCACGCTTCGCCGGACCGTCGGGAAGTGGCGCCAGCGTCGATCGCGCGTCGCTTGCCCATCTGTCGAGGTCAGCGCGGGCAGCCTGGATCGCCGGGTGCGAACGCAGCAGGCCCAAGGTCTCGCGGTGCCGACCAGCATCAGTCAAGTCACCATCGAGCAGTTCAAGGAGACGGGCGTCTGCCGGGTCGATCGACCGTCGCGCATGCAACACCGGCAACGTGACGACACCTTCGCGCAGGTCAGTGCCCGGCGTCTTGCCGAAGCCGGTCGCGTCGCTGGTCACGTCGAGCAGGTCGTCGGAAAGCTGAAACGCGACACCGATCCGCTCCCCGTAACGAATCATCACCTCGACCACCGACTCGGGAGCACCGGCGAACATGGCGCCAAAACGGGCCGACGTCGCGATCAACGAACCTGTCTTGTCGGCCACGACCTGGAGGTAGTACTCGAGCGGGTCCGCGCCGTCGTTCGGGCCGGTCGTCTCGCGGATCTGACCTTGGACCAGGCGCTCGAACGTGCGGGCCTGGATCCGAACAGCCTCAGGACCGAGATCGGCGAGCAGATCCGAGGCTCTCGAGAACAGGAAGTCGCCAGTAAGGATCGCGATGGTGTTCGACCATCTGGCGTTCGCACTGATCGTGCCTCGCCGGACAAGGGCTTCGTCCATGACGTCGTCGTGGTAAAGCGTCGCAAGGTGGGTCAGTTCGACGACGACCGCAGCTGGCAAGACGCCGGGTGCCGCCGGGTCACCGAACTGTGCCGCGAGCAACACCAATAACGGTCTGAACCGTTTGCCGCCGGCGACGACGAGGTGCCTCGACGTTTCGGTGACGAACGGATAGTCGCTCTTGACGGCGTCGCGCAACAACGCTTCGACCGCGTCGATGCCGACCCGGATCTCCGCCTCCAAGGCGGGATCGGGGACGACAAGACCGAGCGGGCCTTCGCTCACGACCAATACCTCCTAGCGGTTCGAGGCGGGCCGAGAAAAGAAGCCCCGCCGCGAAGCCGCCCGTCTCACTGCTACTTGAGGAACAGCCCCGCCTTACCGGCGAGGTTGAGCAGTGGCTGCGGAACCACACCAAGCACCACGGTAACCGCAAGCCCGAGCCCAATGGCAGTCGAGGTGAAGAACTGGGGCAGGACGACGGTCGGACCGTCGGGGAGAGGCTCCTGGAAGAACATCAGCACGATGATGCGGACGTAGTAGTAGGCCGTGATGGCACTGGCCACGACTCCAACGACCACCAGCGGCCACGCGCCGCCCTCGCCCGCGGCCTTGAACACGGCCACCTTCGCCCACAGGCCACTCGTACCTGGCAACCCGGCCAGCGCCAGCAAGAAGAACGCGAAGATGCCGGCGACCAAGGGTGACCGGCGGCCAAGACCGACCCATCGCGACAGATGGTTCGCCTCGCCGTCCCCGTCGCGGACCAGCATCACGACCGCGAACGACCCGATCGTCATGAACCCGTAGGCGACCAGGTAGAACATCACGCCGGACATGCTGTCGCGTGCGCTGGCGGGCGCGAGTGCGGCAACCGCAGTCAGAATGAAACCGGCGTGCGCGATGGAGGAGTACGCGAGCAGGCGTTTCACATCGGTCTGGGTGACACCGACGATCGCACCGACCGACATCGTGAGGATCGCAATGACCCACATGACGGGCCGCCAGTCCCAGCTCAGCCCACCGAACGCGACGAAGAACACGCGTAACAAGGCGCCGAACGCGGCAATCTTCGTGCCCGCGGCCATAAACGCGGTGATTGAAGTCGGCGCACCTTGATAGACGTCGGGGGTCCACCAGTGGAAGGGCGCACCGGAAAGCTTGAACAGCAAGGCAATTCCGATCAGCGCGACGCCGAGCAAGATCAGCGACTCTCCCCTGCTCGAGGAGGTGAGCGCATCAGCGATGCCGGAGAACTGCACCGTGTCGGCGAAGCCGTAAACCATCGCGATCCCGTAGACGAAGAACGCTGACGAGAACGCGCCGAGCAAGAAGTACTTGACCGCCGCCTCCTGCGAAAGGAGCCGACGCCGGCGGGCCATACCGACGAGCAGGTAGAGCGGCAACGAGAGAACTTCGAGCGCGACGAACATCGTGATGAGGTCGTCGGCCGAGGAGAACAACAACATGCCGGCCACCGCGAACATCGCGAGTGGGAACACCTCGGTGTGGGTGAACCCAGCGCGCACACTCGCCCGCTCGTCAGCCGAACCAGGAATATCGGCCGCTTGCGCAACGAAGTCGCCGGCGTCGTCAAACGAGCGGTCAGCGATCAGCAGCAGGCCACCGATCGAGACCGCGAGAATCGTGCCCTGAATGAACAGCGCCGGGCCATCGATTGCCACCGCGCCTTCAACGACGATCTTGCGGATGCTCGCGTTGAGCACGACGGCCACAAATGCGGCCACCAAGCCAGCCAGGGCCAGCGTCGTCTGCGCGAATGCCCGCGTCCGTCGAGGCAGGAACGCTTCGAACAGGACGCCGACCATGGCCGCACCGAACACGATCAGCATCGGCGCGAGCGCCTTGTACTCGATGCTCGGTGAATGGATAGCGAGCGGATCCGGGACCGACGCCGCAGGTTGGAGCCCGGACGTCAGATGCGAGACCGCCAGCTGCGAGAAGAGGGCGGCGCTCACCCTGAGCCTCCGGATGTAGATGCCGGCGGTGTTGCCGCGACGGCGGCGACCGGTACGGGAGGCACCGGGTCGGTGTTGCCGGTCTGATGCAACGTCGCGCTGACCGCCGGGTTGATCACGTCGAGAATCGGCCGCGGATAGAACCCGAGCACGACGATGATCGCTACCACCGGAGCAATAACCCACTTCTCCCGAAGCGACAGGTCATGGCTGCCCTCGATGGCTGGTGAGACCGGGCCCGTCATCGTGCGCTGGTAAAGGATCAGCATGTACAGCGCGGCCAGCACGATGCCGAAGGTGCCGAAGGTGGCGGCCACCTTGTAGCGGGTGAAGGTGCCGATGAGTACCAGGAACTCGCTGACGAAAGTGCTAAGGCCCGGTAGGGCGAGGCCGGACAGGCACGCGACAAGGAACGTGCCAGCAAGGATGGGCGTGACCTTCTGCATCCCACCGAAGTCGTTGATCCCGCGCGACTTGCGACGCGAAATCATGAAGCCGACGACGAGCAGCAGGGCGCCTGTCGAGAACCCGTGGTTGACCATGTACAGCGTCGCGCCGGTCTGCCCCTGACTGGTGAACGCGAAGATTCCGAGCGTGATCAAGCCGAAGTGCGAAACCGACACGTAGGCCAGCAGTCGCAGGATGTCTTTTTGCCCGATGGCTTGTAAGGCGCCATACAGCACCCCGATGACCGCGAGGGTCAACACCATCGGCGTGAACGTGTGTGACGCACGTGGGAACAGATCGAGGCAGTAGCGCAGGAAGCCGAAGGTGCCGACCTTGTCGAGGACGCCGACCAGCAACACCGTGCCGCCGACCGGTGACTCGGCCGCCGCGTCGGGAAGCCACGTGTGGAATGGCCACAGGGGTGCCTTCACGGCGAACGCGACGAAGAAACCGAGGAACAGCCACCGCTCGTCGTTGACGCCCAGGTGCATGTGCTGCAACGAGGAGTACAGGAAGGTGTGGCCGCCGAAGACGTAGAGCCCGATCACGGCGGCCAGCATCAGGAGCCCGCCGAACAGGCTGTACAGCAAGAACTTCAGCGCAGCGTAGGAAGAACGCGGCGTGCCGGCGCTGCCGATGATGAAGTACATCGGGATGAGCATCGCTTCGAAGAACACGTAAAACAGGAAGACGTCGGTGGCGGCAAACACCCCGATGAGCAGCGTCTCCATCGACACGAGCAGCCCGAGGTAGGTCTTCACGCTGCGTTTCGTGGTCTCGCATTCGTGCCACGACGCGAGGATGACGACGGGCCACAGGACGGCGGTCATCAAGATGAGCACCAGCGCGATGCCGTCGATGCCGACCGCATAGTGGATGCCGAACGCGGGGATCCAGCTGGTGCTCTGATTGAACTGGAAGCGGTCGCCGTGCGGCGCGAACTGGGTGGCCATCGCGATCGTCATCGCGAGCGTCACCAGCGAGACGCCAAGAGCAACCTTCTTCAGGAGCGCCACGTTGCTGGCCGGCATCGCCGCGACCACGCCCGCGCCGACGAGCGGGATGACGCCGATCACCGTAAGCCAGGGGAAACTCATCGCGACTCAGCCCCTGACCAGTAAGAGAGCAGCCAGCACGAGCACCACGCCGCCGAACATCGACAGCGCGTAGGACCGTACGAACCCGGTTTGAAAACGACGGAAGCGACTCGATGTCCCGCCGACGAACGCGGCGAAGCCGTTCACGAAACCGTCGATGCCGCGGTTGTCGAAGTACACCAGCAATCGGGTCAAGTACTGACCAGGACGCATGAAGACGGATTCGTTGAAGGCATCGGCGAGCAAATCATGGCGAGCAGCGACCGTCAGTGGGCTGCCGACGGGTGCCACGACAGGAACCGGGCGGCGGCCGTACATGTACCAAGCGCCGACAACACCGACCAGGACGACCCCGGCAGTGCCCAAGCCGATCACCCCGATCGGCTTGAATGCGATGTCGGCGGGCCGCGGCACCACAACGGCAAGGAACTTCGCGAGCCTGCCGCTGAGGATCAGTGCGTAGCCGCCGCCGACCGAACCGATGGCGAGGATCCACATCGGCACGACCATGACGCCGGGCGACTCGTGCGGGTGTGCGTCGTCGGCCCACCGCTTCTCACCGAAGAACGTCATCAACATCACGCGCGTCATGTAGAAGGCAGTCAGGCCGGCCGCCGCCAGCGCGCACGAACCGAAGATCGCACCTGACGTGCCGCCCTTGTGGAACGCAGCCTCGATGATGGCGTCCTTGGTGAACCAACCGGCTAGTCCGGGGAAGCCGATGATCGCCAGATAGCCGAGCCCGAACGTGATGAACGTGAATGGCATGTACTTTCGCAGGCCGCCGTAGCGGCGCATATCGACCTCGTCGTTCATGCCATGCATGACCGACCCAGCACCAAGGAACAGGCCCGCCTTGAAGAAACCGTGGGTCAGCAGGTGGGCAATACCAAACGCATAGCCAGCCGGGCCGAGACCGACCGCCAGCATCATGTAGCCGATCTGGCTCATCGTTGATGCAGCGAGTGCCTTCTTGATGTCGTCCTTCGCGCAACCCACGATCGCACCGAAAACGAGCGTGACGGTACCGACGATCGCGACCGCCAGCCGCGCGTTTGGCGACACGTCGAAGATGAAGTTCGATCGCGCGATCAGGTAGACGCCAGCGGTGACCATCGTCGCAGCATGGATCAGCGCAGAGACCGGCGTCGGGCCTTCCATGGCATCGCCAAGCCACGACTGCAGCGGCACCTGGGCAGACTTGCCACACGCACCAAGCAGGAGCAGCAGCCCGATGGTCGTCATCGTCGCCTTCGACGCATGCGGTGCTCCGGCGGCAACGTCGGCGAAGCTGAAGCTGCCGAACGTCGCGAACATCACCATGATGGCGATCGACAGACCGAAGTCGCCGATCCGGTTCACCACGAACGCCTTCTTTGCGGCGGTCGCCGCCGACGGCTTGTACGACCAGAAGCCGATCAGCAAGTACGAGGCGACGCCGACGCCCTCCCAACCGACGTACAGAGCCACGAAGTTGTCGCCGAGTACAAGCAACAGCATCGCGGCGACGAAGAAGTTGAGGTAGGCAAAGAAACGCCGGCGCTCGGGATCGTTCGCCATGTAGCCGATTGAGTAGATATGAATCAGCGAGCCGACACCGGTGATCAGCAGCACGAAGCAGATTGACAGCGGATCGATAAGGAAGTTCGCGTTGGCCTGGAAGCCCGACACCGGCACCCAGCTGAAGAGATGATCGTCGATGCGGCGATCGGCACCGCTCTTGCCGATCAAGTCGAAGAACAAGATGACGGCAAGCACGAACGAAGCTAGCGGTGCGGCGACGCCAAGGTAGTGCCCCCATTTGTTGGTACGCCGCCCACCGATCAGCAAGATGAGCGCGCTGAACAGCGGAATGGCGACCAGCAGCCAGGTACCCGAGAAGGAACCGCTGGCGGCGGTGAAAGGCGCGGCAGCCTCGAGGGTCACGGAGTCCTCATCAGTACTTCAAGAGACTGGCGTCGTCGACCGAAGCCGACCGGCGGGTGCGGTACACGGAGACGATGATCGCAAGCCCGACGACGACCTCGGCGGCGGCCACGACCATGACGAAGAACGCCATGATCTGGCCGTTCAAGTCACCGTTGATGCGAGAGAACGTGACGAGCGCGAGGTTGCCCGCGTTGAGCATGAGCTCGACGCACATGAACACCACGATCGCGTTGCGGCGAAGCAGAACACCGAGCGCCCCGATCGTGAACAGGATCGCTGACAAGTAGAGGTAATAGGTCGGGCTCATGGCCGCCTCGTCCTCGACGGCGGGCCGCCGAGCTCCGCCGGCTGCGGGTTGCGGCCGCGCTCGAGACGCAACTCCTCGACTGCAGGCGGCACGCTCAGCTCCGACGGGCTGCCGTCTGGGAGCAGCGCGGGAGTGTCGACCGCGTTGTGCCGTGCGTACACACCCGGCCCCGGCAACGGCGTCGGGTGGGTACCAATCTTGAAGCGGTCGCGCATCTGCTCGCGCTGACCACGCTTGGGCTCGTGCGGTTCGCGATGCGCCAGGACCATCGCACCGAGAGCGGCGGTAATCAGCAACGCGCTGGTCACCTCGAAAGCGAAGATATAGCGAGTGAAAAGCAGGCTCGCGATCTCGAAGATGTTGCCTTGCCCAGCGACCGCATTGCCCTGGGCGTCGGGAGGATTGTTGGCCACCGAGAGACCCGCGCTGCTGGTGATCACGGCCTGGCGAAGCCCGGCGAACAACAGCAGCAGGAAGCCGAGGCCGGCAGCACTGGCTGCGAGCCGCTGCCCGCGCAGCGTTTCGACCAAGCTCTCGCGGGTGTCGACCCCGATCAGCATCAGGACGAACAAGAACAGCATCATCACGGCGCCGGTGTAGACGATGACCTGCACGAACGCCAGGAACGGGGCGTCTTGCGCCGCATAGAACACCGCGAGCGACAACATGACGCCACCGAGCAGGAGCGCGCCGTGCACGGTGTTGCGAGAGAACACCACACCGAGGGCTGCGAGCACCGACAGCGGAGCGAAGATCCAGAAGATTGCCGTCTCCGGACCACCGCCGTGCATGCTGTTAGCCGCGAGGATCACCGCAGGCACTAGCCCTTCACCTCCTCGGTGTCGCCATCACCGATCATCACGTGCGCCGCGGGCGTCCCGCGGTAATAGTCCTTGGCGTCCGCCAAGCGCATCGGATGCGGCGGCAATTCCATACCTGGCGCCAAGGGTGCGAGCAGCTGCTCCTTGGTGAAGATCAGATCAGCACGGTTGTCGTCTGCCATCTCGAACTCGTTGCTCATGGTCAGCGCCCGCGTCGGGCACGCCTCGATGCAAAGACCGCACAGGATGCACCGCAAGTAGTTGATCTGGTAGACGCGGCCGTAGCGCTCACCGGGAGAGAAGCGCTCGTCGTCGGTGTTGTCGGCGCCCTCGACATAGATCGCGTCAGCCGGGCACGCCCACGCACACAGCTCGCAACCGACGCACTTTTCCAAACCGTCGGGATGCCGGTTCAGCACGTGCCGCCCGTGAAAGCGCGGCATGGTGACTTTCTTCTGTTCCGGATAAAGCTCGGTGTTCACCGGCTTGAACATGGTGGCGAAGGTGACACCGAAACCCTTGACTGGGCCGAAGAAACTAGCCATCGATGACCTCGCCAGTTCCGCCAGCGTCACTGGGGTCGTCATCGGGATCTTCGGGAGTCTCGGGTGGACGACGGCCCGCGTCACCGACGCCGCCTGCCAGGATCGGCACCGGACGACGCGACGGCAGATGTTGACCTGGCATCGGCGGCACCGGGAACCCGCCGGCGTACGGATCGAATGGCGCAGCCGCGGCAAGTTCTTCTTCCGCTTCGCGTTCTCGCCGCTTCTTCTGATCCGTGCTGTCGTAGATGAAGGAGCCCGCGATCACGAGGATCGCGAGGATCACGATGCCCCAGATCAGCTGCTTGTGGTCGAGTACCTTGATCGACGCCTCGGCCATGATCCACAGCAGGTTGGCCGGGATCAGCACCTTCCAGCCGAGCTTCATGAACTGGTCGTAGCGCAGTCGCGGCAGCGTCCCGCGCAACCAGATGAAGCAGAACAAGACGATGAACAGCTTGATGAAGAACCACAGGAGTGGCCACCAACCTGAGTTGGCGCCGTGCCACACCGAGATGACGCCGAACGGCGCCCGCCAACCGCCAAGGAACAGCGTCGTCATGAGCGCCGACACCGTGACCATGTTGATGTATTCGGCGAGGAAGAACAGCGCGAACTTCAACGAGGTGTACTCGGTGTGGAACCCGCCGACCAGCTCGCCCTCGGCCTCGGGCAAGTCGAACGGCGCCCGGTTGGTCTCACCGACCATCGCAATCGCGTAGATGACGAACGAGACCGACGCGGTGAGGCAGAACCAGCGTTGTTGCTGCGCGGCAACGATTTCGGAGGTCGACAACGACCCGGATTGGATGAAGACGCCGACGAACGAGAGGCCCATCGCGACTTCGTAGCTGATCATCTGGGCCGCCGACCGCACACCGCCCAGCAGCGGGTAAGTCGAGCCACTTGACCAACCCGCGAGCACGATGCCGTAGATGCCCATCGAACTCATCGCGAGAACGAATAGCACCGCGACCGGAAGGTCGGTCAGTTGCAGGTTCGTGTGCTGACCGAAAATCGAGACCGTCGGGCCGAACGGAATGACCGCGAACGCCATGAACGCAGGGATCGCGGAAACGATCGGCGCGATGATGAACACGATCCGGTCGGCCGCACTCGGAATGAGGTCTTCCTTGAGCGCGAGTTTGATGCCGTCAGCGAGCCCCTGCAGGAGGCCGAACGGGCCGACGCGGTTCGGGCCAAGGCGTTGCTGCATGCGCGCAACCACGCGGCGCTCGGCCCAGATCATGAAGAGCGTCATGACCATCAAGAACGCGAACACAACGACGGTCTTCAGGATGATCAGCCAGAAGACATCACGGTGGTCAGGCGACACGAACGCGGTCGAGACCAGCTGTGTCGCTACTGCATGCGACATCACCGGGAGCCCCCTTCGAGACTGACGACCGCGCCGGCGCCGACACCGAGGGTACGGTGCACCTCGCTGCCAACCGAGCGGGTGGGCACCCACACCACGCCGTCGGGCATTGCGGTGATGAGCAGGTCAAGCGTGATCGTCGGACCACCCTTCGCGGCACGGATCGTTACCGGCGCACCGTCGGCGACACCCAGCGCCCGCGCGCTGGCCGGCGACAACCGGGCCTGCAACGGCTTGGCGGTGGCGGCCAGGTACGGCGTCGCGTCTTGCAAGCTGCCGGCATCAAGCAGCTCATGCCACGTCGCGAGGATCGCGCGGCCAGCACTGAGTTTCGCCGGTGGGCCAGGCTTCAATGCCGGAGCCGCTACCCCACCAGGACGAGTACCAAGTGCTTCGAGCTCGGCCCGCGCGGTGCGGACATCAGGCAATCCAAGATGGACGTCGAGTGCATCGGCCAGTGCATCGAGTACTTCGAGATCGAGCAGTTGCCCGCCGTCGATGAGCGACGCCTCGAAGGGACGCGAACGGCCCTCCCAGTCGAGGAACGTGCCGGACTTCTCGACAGCTGCAGCGACGGGGAAGACGACGTCGGCTGCGTCGGTTACATCGGTGCGACGCAACTCAAGGCTCACCACGAAGCTGGCGGCCGCTATTGCGGCACGCGCCGCGGCCGGATCGGGCAGATCGTCGGGGTCGACACCGCCGACGACGAGTGCACCCAACGAGCCACCCGCAGCAGCGTCGAGAATCCCGGCAGTGTCGCGGCCCGGCTTGGCCGCGATGGTGGTTGCCCAGTGTGCCCCGACCTGACTCCGGGCGTCGTTGTCGGTTACTGCGCGACCACCAGGCAACAGGTTCGGCAACGCGCCTGCCTCGATCGCCCCCCGCTCGCCCGCACGACGTGGCACCCACGCGAGCTTGGCACCGGTCGCGTCTGCCAACGCGACGACTGCAGACAGTCCGCCGGCCACACCCGCAAGACGCTCGCCGACCAGGATCACGCTCGACGGAAGCGCGAGGCCCGCCGCTACCTCGGTGAGGAGCTCCGACCAACCGTTGGCGTCGACACCAGGGGGCACCTCGACGGTCTCACCTGATGCGAGCACTTGCAGCATGGTCGCTTCGCCACCGGGGACCGTCGCGATCAAGCGGCCGCGCATCTTGTCGAGACCGCGCGTCGCGAACGGGGCGATCGAGACGACCTTCGCGTGCTTCTTGAATGCCGCCTTGCGCAGCCGCAGAAAAATGATCGGCGACTCTTCTTCAGGCTCGAGCCCGACAAGCAGCACCGTCGATGCCGCTTCGAGGTCGTCGTAGGTCACGTCGAGGAAGCGACCGGCAACCCGCGAACCCAAGAATGCGAGTTCTTCGTCGGAGTGCACGCGGGCGCGGAAGTCGATGTCGTTCGTGCCGAGCGCAACGCGCGCGAACTTCGCGTAGGCGTAGGAGTCTTCGACGGTCAGTCGACCGCCGACAAGCACGCCGACACCGGCGCCGTTACGTGCCGCTGCGAGACCTGCGGCGGCAGCGCGCAACGCCTCTGGCCACGACGTGGGAACAAGCTCGCCGTCGCTGTCGCGAACCAGCGGAGTGTCGAGCCGGTCGGGAGCGGTGGCGTAGTTGAAGGCCCAGCGACCCTTGTCGCAGTTCCACTCCTCGTTGACCTGCGGATCGACACCGGCCAAGCGCCGCAGCATCTTGCCGCGGCGGTGGTCGTTGCGCTGCTGGCAACCGGAAGCGCAGTGCTCGCAGATGCTCGGCGATGACACCAGGTCGAATGGCCGGGCCCGGAATCGGTACTGCGTACCGGTCAGCGCACCGACCGGGCAGATCTGCACGGTGTTGCCCGAGAAGTAAGAGTTGAACGGCTGGTCTTCGTAGACCGCGACCTGCTCGAGCGCAGAACGCTCGAGCATTTCGATGAACGGGTCACCGGCGATCTGCTGCGCGAATCGGGTGCACCTCGTGCAAAGCACGCAGCGTTCGCGGTCGAGCAACACCTGCGCCGAGATCGCGATCGGCTTGGGGTACGTGCGCTTCACGTCGCGAAAGCGCGACTCGGAGTAGCCGTTCGTCATCGTCTGGTTCTGCAGCGGGCACTCGCCGCCCTTGTCGCACACCGGGCAGTCGAGCGGGTGATTGACGAGCAGCAGTTCGATGACGCCGTTCTGCGCCTTCTCGGCGACGGCCGACGTGTACTGCGTCTTGACGATCATGCCCTCGGTGACCGTGATGGTGCACGATGCCGCCGGCTTCTTCTGTCCTTCGATCTCGACAAGGCACTGCCGGCAGGCGCCGACCGGGTCGAGGAGCGGGTGCTCGCAAAAGCGCGGCACCTGGATGCCGAGGAATTCGGCGGCCCGGATCACCAGCGTGCCCTTGGGCACCGAAATCTCGAACCCGTCGACCGTGAGGTTGACCAGGTCGGCCCTGGCCGGCTGGTTTGCGGCGGCTGGCGGATTAGTCGTCACGGTCATTAGGCACTCGCTCCGGCAAAGACGGTCGAGGCGACCGGGTCGAACGGACAGCCTTTGCCGTCGAAGTGCGCGATGTACTCGTCGCGGAAGTACTGGATCGACGAGGTCACCGGGGCCGTCGCGCCGTCGCCGAGGGCGCAAAACGCGCGACCAGAAATGTTGTCGGAGAGGTCGAGCAGCGTTTCGATGTCTTGCTCGTCGCCTTCACCGCGCTCGAGACGCTCGAGGATCTGCACGTACCAAAAGACTCCCTCACGGCACGGCGTGCACTTGCCGCAAGATTCATGCGCGTAGAACTCGCTCCACCGCAATACCGCTCGCACCACGCAGGTGGTCTCGTCGAAGAGCTGTAGTGCGGTTGTTCCAAGCAACGACCCGTGCGCCGGTGGTCCTTCGAAATCGAGCGGGACGTCGAGGTGTGCGGCTGTGAACAACGGAGTAGACGAGCCCCCCGGCGTCCAGAATTTCAATTCGTGGCCCTCGCGCATACCGCCGGTGGCGTCGAGCAACTCGCGCAAGGTGATACCGAGCGGCGCCTCGTACTGGCCGGGCTGCGTGACATGGCCCGAGAGCGAGAAAATCTTGAATCCGGGCGACTTCTCGGTGCCCATCTTCCGGAACCACGCAGCGCCACCGCGCACGATCGCCGGCACGCTCGCGATGGTCTCGACGTTGTTGATGACGGTCGGGCAGGCGTACAGGCCCTCGATCGCTGGGAATGGCGGCCGCAACCGTGGCTGGCCGCGGAACCCTTCGAGCGACTCGAGTAGTGCGGTTTCTTCGCCGCAGATGTAGGCACCTGCGCCGATATGCACGACGACGTTGATGTCGTATCCGGAACCGAGGACGTCCCGCCCGATGAACCCGGCCGCCTTCGCCTCTTCGACAGCGTTGAGCAACCGGCGCACGACGTGCAGCACCTCACCGCGAACGTAGATAAACGCCTCGTTCGCGCGGATCGCGTACGCGGCGATCAGCACGCCCTCGAGCAGCGTGTGCGGGCTGGCCATCATGAGCGGGATGTCTTTGCACGTGCCGGGTTCGCTCTCGTCGGCGTTCACGACGAGATAGTGCGGCTTGCCGTCACCTTGTGGGATGAAGCCCCACTTCATGCCGGTCGGGAAACCTGCGCCACCACGACCGCGGAGCCCGGATTCTTTGACCATCGAAATCAGCGCGTCGGGCTCCATCGCGAGTGCAGCGCGCAGCGAGTCGTAACCGCCGCCGCGACGATAGGCGGCCAGCGTCCACGACTGTGGCGTGCCCCAGTTCGCGGTGAGCACCGGCGTCAGCCCGAAGGTCACGACTTGCCCTTGCTTTCAGTAGTTGCAGGCTTGCTCTGAGTCGCGGCAGGCTTGCTCTCGAATGCTGGGGCCGTCTCGCCACGTTCTTTCGCCAGCTCAAGACCCACGAGAGATCCGGGGCCCGCGGAGGGCCCTTCGTTCACCAACGCGTCGGGGAATCCAGCCAACACGCGAGACGTCTCGACGTGCGTGATGAGCGGCGCGCCGCGCGTCGGCACCGGCAGGTCGCCCGCGCGCAGCTTGTCGACGAGCTCCTTGGCGCTCTCGACGGTCTGGTTGTCGAAGAACTCCCAGTTGACCATGACCACCGGGGCGAAGTCGCACGCCGCGTTACACTCGATGTGCTCGAGGGTCACCTTGTTGTCAGGGGTCGTGCCGGCATTACCGACGCCGAGATGTTCTTTAAGCGCAGCGAAAATGGCGTCGCCGCCGAGGATCGCGCACAGCGTGTTCGTGCAGACGCCAACGTGATAGTCGCCGCAGGTCCGCCGCTTGTACATCGTGTAGAACGTGCTGACTGCGGCCACCTCGGCCGTCGTCAGCCCGAGCAGCTCGGCGACGAGCTTGATGCC
Source organism: Acidothermaceae bacterium (assembly GCA_036501485.1). Taxonomy (GTDB): domain Bacteria; phylum Actinomycetota; class Actinomycetes; order Acidothermales; family Acidothermaceae; genus PALSA-607. The sequence continues at coordinate 76,814 of DASYAG010000010.1, forward strand.
ATCGGGTGACACGTAACCCTGCTCGGCTTGCGCGAGGTAGAGCAACGGCATCATGGCCGATCGCGCCCGCGGATAACGCGCGATGACTTGCGCGCCGAGCTCGCGGACGCGCGCCTTCGCGTCGTCCGACATTGGATCGGCAAGCGACGCGCTCGGACCGAGCCGTGGATCAAGCGTGACGGTCGGCAAGCCGTTCGGCTCACCATGGGCATGGCCGGCGTGACTCAACGGTCGCACCCGCCCATCACCGGGTCGAGGCTGGCGACTGACGCAATGACGTCGGCAATCAGGCTGCCTTCGCACACCGCGGGCACCGCCTGCAGGTTCACAAACGATGGCTCGCGCAGGTGTACCCGGTAGGGCTTCGTGCCTCCATCGCTAACCAGATGGACGCCGAGTTGTCCGCGTGGTGATTCGATCGGCACGTACACCTGACCGGGCGGAGCGTGGAACCCCTCGGTCACCAACTTGAAGTGGTGGATGAGCGACTCCATCGACGTCGCCATGATGTGCCTGATGTGGTCGAGTGAGTTGCCCATACCGTCGGCACCGAGGGCGAGCTGCGCCGGCCACGCGATCTTCTTGTCTTCGACCATGACCGGGCCAGGACGCAGCCGGTCAAGGCACTGTTCGACGATCTTGACCGACTCGCGAATCTCGTCGAGCCGAACCAGGAAGCGCGCGAAGCAGTCGCCTTCTTGTTGCGTCGGGACGTCGAACTCATACGTCTCGTAGCCGCAGTACGGCTGGCTCTTGCGAAGGTCCCACGGCAGGCCGGCCGCGCGCAGGAGCGGACCGGTGACGCCGAGCGCGACGCATGCGTTGACGTCGAGATAGCCGATGCCCTGAAGGCGGGCAATCCAGATCGGCTGCCCGGTGAGCAGGTTGCTGTACTCGTCGACTTTTCCGGGCATGAGCTGCACGAATTCGCGGACCTTCTCGACTGCGCCTGGCGGCAGATCCTGGATGACACCGCCGGGCCGGATGTAGGCGTGGTTCATCCGCAGGCCGGTGACCATCTCGAAGATGTCGAGGATGAGTTCGCGCTCGCGGAACGCGTAGAGCATTGCCGACAGTGCGCCGATCTCGAGGCCGCCAGTGCCCAGCCAGACCAGATGCGAGGAGATCCGGTTGAGCTCCATCATCATCACGCGGATCACCTGGGCGCGAACCGGGACCTCGTCGGTGATGCCGAGCAACTTCTCGACCGCCATCGAGTAGGCGGTCTCGGTGAACAGTGGCGACAGGTAGTCGGCGCGGGTAAGGAACGTGACGGCCTGGGTGAAGTTGCGGTACTCGCAGTTCTTCTCGATGCCCGTGTGCAAGTAGCCAATCGCGAGCCTGGCCTGCGTAATGGTCTCGCCGTCGAGTTCGAGGATCAGCCGCAGCACGCCGTGCGTCGACGGATGCTGCGGACCCATGTTCACGACGACGCGTTCCGCGTGCTCGCTGCTCACGTCTGCTGCGAGGTCGTCCCAGTCACCGCCGGTCACCGTGTAGACGCGGCCCTCAGTGGTCTCGCGCACACCCGCGTATGGATCGGTTGTGGTCATGCGTACTGCCTGCGCTCGTCCGGCGGCGGAATCGTCGCGCCCTTGTATTCGACCGCAATGCCACCGAGCGGGTAGTCCTTGCGCTGCGGGTGCCCCGGCCAGTCGTCGGGCATCATGATGCGCGTCAGTGCGGGATGCCCGTCGAAGATGATGCCGAACATGTCCCACGTCTCGCGCTCTTGGAAGTCGGCCGTTGGCCAGACCGAAACGACTGATGGAACGTGCGGGTCGTCGTCCGGCGCTGCGACCTCGAGCCTGATGCGGCGGTTGTGCGTCATCGACGTCAGCTCGTAAACGACATGCAGCTCGCGGCCGGCGTCCATGGGGTAGTGCACGCCCGACAGCGACGAGAGCAGTTCGAAGCGAAGGTCCTGGTCGTCGCGCAAGGGCTGCGCGATGTCGTGAAGCTTCTCGCGGCGAACGTGCAGCGTCAGTTCGCCGCGATCGACGATCGAGCGCTCGATCGCCTGCGCGACGCTCGGATACGCCTGCGCCAGCGCGTCAGCGACTTCGTCGAAGTAGCCGCCATATGGGCGCGGAGTTGAAGGCGCTGATCCGCCTGCCTGCGCAGGGACCGCGCCTACCTCGGATTCGGCACCACTGAGCACGGGCGCCGTCGGCGGCTGCCCGGCTGGCTGATCGCTCACCGAAGCAGACCCTTCATCTCATGGGTCGGCACGGCCTCCAGCGCGTCGATCTCGCGTTCCTGCGCTTGCTTCTTGGCGTTGGGGCCAAGCTTCATGGCCTGAATGCGCTCGTGCAGTTCGAGGATGGCGTGCATCAACATCTCCGGCCGCGGCGGGCAGCCGGGTAAGTACATGTCGACGGGCACGACGTGGTCGACGCCCTGGACGATCGCGTAGTTGTTGAACATGCCACCCGACGAGGCGCACACACCCATCGCGAGCACCCACTTGGGCTCGACCATCTGGTCGTAGATCTGCCGCAGCACGGGTGCCATCTTCTGGCTGACGCGACCGGCCACGATCATCAGGTCGGCCTGGCGCGGCGACGCGCGAAAGACCTCCATGCCGAAGCGCGCGAGGTCGTAGCGGCCGGCACCCGACGCCATCATCTCGATCGCGCAGCACGCCAAGCCGAACGACGCCGGCCACAGCGAGTTCTTACGTGCGGTGCCGGCAAGCTTCTCGACGCTGGTCAGCAAGAAGCCGCTGGGCAGATTTTCTTCAAGACCCATGTCTGGTTCTCAGTCCCATTCCAGTCCGCCGCGACGCCACACGTACACGTACGCGACGAACACGGTGAGGATGAACAGCACCATTTCGACGAGGCCGAATACCCCGAGGTGCTGGAACGCAACTGCCCACGGATACAAGAAGATGATTTCGATGTCGAAGACGATGAACAGCATCGCGGTCAGGTAGTACTTCACCGGGAACTTGCCGCCGCCGACGGGTTGCGGGGTCGGCTCGATGCCGCACTCGTACGCGTCGTACTTGGCGCGGTTGTAGCGCTTCGGCCCACTCAGGCTGCCCATGAGAATCGAGAACACGGCGAACCCGGCGGCAAGCAGGAACAGTGCGAGGAGAGGTACGTAACTGGCGTTGGTGCTCACCGTGGTTCCTCACTCTCGCTCGCCGACTAGGGCCGTGTCAGTCTAGGTGGGTGGGAGGCGCCTTCCTGCGCGGGGGTCAGGCGGCAGGGGCGATCCGGGTGAGTCCGTTGATGATGCGGTCCATCGCGTCGCCGCCCTTGGGATCGGTGAGGTTCGCAAGCATCTTCAAGGTGAACCTCATGATGGTCGGATGCGACATCCCGTGGCGGGTCAGCAGGCGCATGACACCGGGCTTGCCGATGAGATTCACGAACACGCGCCCGACCGTGTAATAGCCGCCGTAACGGTCATCGAGCGCCTTCGGATAGCCGTGCAAGGCACGCTCGCGCGGAAGGCCTGCCGGTCGGGCCAGCGCCTGCGCAATGATCTCGGCCGCTAGCTCGCCCGACTCCATCGCGTACGCGATGCCCTCACCGTTACACGGATTCACCATGCCGCCGGCGTCGCCAACCAACAGCACTCCGCGGTCGTAATGCGGCTTGCGGTTGAAGCCCATCGGCAACGCCGCGCCCCGCACCGGACCGCGCGAATGCTCCTCGTCGAATCCCCACTCCTTGGGCATGCCCGCCGTCCACCTCTTGAGCAGTTGGCGGTAGTCGACGTTGCGGAACGACGAGGACGTGTTCAGGATGCCCAGGCCGACGTTGCTGGTGCCGTCGCCCATGCCAAAAACCCAGCCGTAGCCGGGAAGCAGGCGGTCCTTGCCTTCGTGGCGGTCCCAGAGTTCGAGCCACGACTCGAGCCAGTTGTCATCGTGGCGCGGCGACTCGAAGTAGCGGCGATACGCGACGCCCATGGGCCGGTTCTCGCGGCGGTGCAGGCCAAGCGCGAGGGAGAAGCGACTGGAGTTGCCATCGGCGGCGACGATGACCGGCGCCTTGAAGAGGATGTCGCGCTCGGCACCAACCGGGCGGGCCATGACACCGACCACCCGGCCCGAGCCGCTGTCGATCACCGGCTGGGTTGCGGCCGTCTGCTCGTGCAGTGCGACTCCGAGCTTCTGTGCCCTGCGCGCCAGGATCTGGTCGAAGTCGAGGCGGGTTCGAACGAGTCCGTAGTCGGGGAAGCTGGCTAGCTCGGGCCACGGCAACTCGACGCGCATGCCGCCAGCCAGGATGCGCAGACCTTTGTTCTGCAGCCAGCCAGCCTCAGAACTCGTATCGATGCCGAGCTTCACCAGCTGCTTGACCGCGCGCGGCGTAAGGCCGTCGCCGCAGACCTTCTCACGGGGGAACGCGCACTTCTCAAGGAGCGCCACTGACAGGCCGGCTTGCGCGAGGTGGGCGGCGGTCGCCGAACCGGCAGGACCAGCACCCACCACGATCACGTCGGCCTCGGTGGTCGGCGTCGCGGCCGGAATGGAATCGGCCAACACTGCTGACGCCGAGGTAGGCGTCGCGGAGCCGCCATCGGCTGCCTTGCCTGTCACGGATTCACCACCTAGGCCGAAGCGGATACGCCGCGCGCCGGCCCTCGTCTAGTGCCTTGTGAACAGCTTCACGAGAGCGGCTGGGAAAGCATATGCCGTCGTCGGGCACGCTACCCCGCCGACCGCTTCGCACGATGGACGGCCACGATTCCGCCGGTGAGGTTGCGCCACGCGACGCTGGTCCAGCCGGCCACCTGGATGCGTTCGGCGAGCTCGGCCTGGGCCGGCCAGGCCCTGATCGACTCGGCGAGATAGACGTAGGAGTCGGGGTTGGAACTGACCTTCTTCACGACGGCCGGCAGGACGCCCAGGTAGGCGTCATAGACCCGGTGAAAGGGAGTCCAGGTCGGCGAGCTGAACTCGCAGATGACCAGCCGCCCGCCCGGCTTCGTCACCCGTCTCAGGTCGCGCAGCGCCGCGTCGACGTTGTGGACGTTGCGCAGCCCGAACGAGATCGTGACCGCGTCGAACGACTCGTCGGCAAACGGCAGCGCGAGGGCGTCGCCGGCCACGAAGTGCACTCCCCCTACGGCGGCCCCGCCTCGCTGGAGGGCGCCCTGACGGAGCATGCCGAGTGAGAAGTCGGTCGCCACGCACTGCGCGCCCTCGGTCGTGAACGATGCGGACGACGTGCCGGTGCCAGCCGCGACATCGAGCACCAGCTCACCCTGGGTGGCGCCGACCGCCCTCGCGACCACCTTGCGCCAGGCGCGGTCCTGGCCCAAGGACAGCACGTCGTTGACGAGGTCGTACCTCGGTGCGACATCGTCGAACATGGCGGCTACCTCGGCGGGCTGCTTGCCCAGGTCCGCCCGGGTGGGCGTCACGGGGTTGTTCCTGCTGTGACGTCGCTTGCCGCTGCGTCGACGACCGCCCAATCGGTTGACGCCCCCGCCGTCCGTACCAAGGCCTTTGTGTCGTCGTCGCACATCGCGCCCAGCAGGCCGGCTTCGAAGAGGGCCGAGGGCGCGACACCGAGCCGGCTGGCGATCTGGTGCTCGCGGCCGAGGTCGGTGCCGAACATCGCCGGGTCGTCGGTGCCAAGTGAGCAACTGACCCCGGCGGCGATAAGGCGGGGCAGGGGATGCGTGGCGAGATCCGTGACGCTGCGGGTGCGCAGATTGGACGTCGGGCAGACGTCGAGCACGATCTGGCGGTCGATCAGCTCGGCTGTGAGGTCAAGGTCGTCGATCGCCCGGACGCCGTGCCTGATGCGGTCGGCTTGGAGGGCTTCCATGGTTTCCCTGACCGACTCGGCGCCGGCCGATTCGCCCGCGTGCGGAACCGAAGCCAGCCCGCCGGCCTTGGCGATCTCGAACGTGCGCTTGTAGGGCTGCGGCGCAAATCCCGCCTCTGGCCCCCCGAGGCCGAGCCCGACGATGCCGCGGTCTTTGAACGCGACGGCTCGTCTCGCGAGTTCCTCGGTCAGCTCGACATCGGCGCCTCGGTAGGAATCAGGTGTCAGGCGGACGACGACGCCGTAGTCTTCCTGCGCCTGCTGGGCGCCGTCGCAGTAACCCTCAAAGAGGTCGTCCCAGCTGACTCCGCGAACCACTCGCTCGATCGGGGAGAAGATCGCCTCGAGGTAGACGGCACCGAACGCGGCCGCCTGCGCCGCGTAGTCGACGACGATCTGGCGAAAGTCGTCGGCCGTGCGCATCACGTTGGTGGTCAGGATCCAGACCTCGATGAAGTGCGCGAAGTCGGTGAACTCATAGAGCTTGTTGAGCTCCTCGACGCTGTCGACGGGAAGCGGCAGGTCGTTACGCCTCGCGAGATCGAGCAGGGTGCGCGGCTGGACCGTCCCCTCGAGGTGAACGTGCAGCTCGATCTTCGGATAGTCCGCCACGCCGCCCATCCTCGCAGCCACGGTTCCCGACTGTCAGACGCCCACGGGTCTCTAGCCCCGCAACTGTCTGACAGTCGTTCGTCCACAGCGCGCGGACCGCCTCCACAGACAACGGCTCGACCCACGTTGGGCCACGAGTGGCGACGCAGCCTGCTATCCATGCCCAAGAACGCGTCCGCCGCCAGACAGTCGCTCGACCGCTCCAAGACGCCGTGGTCACGCGCCGTCAGCTGCGCGAGTACGGCTACGACCTAGACGCGGTCCGGGCGCAGATCGACGCGCGTCGCTGGCAATCACATGGTCGTGAGGTTGTCGTGCTGCACAACGGCCCACTCACAATGCGACAAGCACAATGGGTGGGAGTGCTGGCGCAGCACCGCGGTGCGCTTGCTGGCCTCACGGCCGCTCAAGACCTCGGGCTTTCCGGCTTCGATGACCCTCTTGTCCACGTACTCATCGCCTACGACGCGCGTCGACACCAGCTGCCCGGCGTCAAGCTTCACCTGTCTCGACGCTTCTCTGAAGCTGACATCCATCCGGGCCGGGCGCTACCCACCGTCCGGATCGAGCGGGCAATCGTCGACGCCGCGTCCTGGATGGTGCCTCCGCGAAAGGCGTGCGCCGTCCTGTGCGCCGCGGTCCAGCAGCGGTTGACGACCGCCGAGCGGCTACGACCGGAGTTGCTCGCGGCAGGTCGGGCTCGACATCATCTGCTGCTCACACGCATCCTCGGTGACATCGAGGGAGGCGCAGATTCGTTCTCCGAGATCGACTTCGGGCGTCTGGCGCGATTGGCCGGACTGCCACCACCACGCCGGCAGACCTTCAGATTCGACCGCGCCGGTCGCCGCCGGTGGCTCGACGCGGATTTCGACGGCTTCTTTGTGGAGATCGATGGAGCGGTGCACCTGAGGCCGTTGAACTACTGGGACGACATGGAGCGGCAGAACGACCTGATCGTGGTCACCGGCAAGCCGGTGCTTCGCTTCGCCAGCGTCGCGTTTCGCATTGCACCGACCACGGTGGTCGGACAACTCCGCGCCGCAGGCGAGCGGTTCGGTTTCGGCGACCGCACGTAGCCGACTGTCAGACGGAAACGGGGTCCAAGACCCGCAACCGTCTGACGGTCGCGAGTCGGACGCAGGCGCGGGGCTGGGGTTAGCTGGCGACGAGGGGGAGAACGCGCTGCGCTCCGGGCGCGGTCGAGGCGAAGTGCGACGCGATCCGCTCGTCCGGCTCGGGGTCGTCGGACGGCGTCCAGTGCACCCGCAGGTGTTTGTAAAGCGTGTCGCGCTGCGCAGGCACCCGGTCGGCCGACCGAATCAGGTGGATCAGCTCCGTGAGGTTCCAGCGGTGCTTGGCGCCGGCCGACGACACCACGTTCTCCTCGAGCATCACCGATCCGAGGTCGTCGGCCCCGTAGTGCAACCCGAGCTGGCCGACCTCCTTGCCCAAGGTGAGCTGCGAGACCTGCAGGTGGGCGATGTTGTCGAAGAAGAGCCGCGCGACCGCGAGCAGCCTCAAATACTCCAGTGGAGTCGCCAAAGTTCGCCCGCGCAGATGGTTGTTCTCCGGCTGGTAGGTCCACGGGATGAAGGAGCGGAACCCACCCGTGCGGTCTTGCACGTCGCGGATCACCCGCAGGTGCTCGATGCGCTCGGCGTTGGTTTCGCCGGTGCCCATCATGAAGGTCGCCGTCGACTGCACACCGAGTGAGTGTGCGGTCTCCATAACCTCGAGCCACACTGCGCCGGTCTCTTTCAAAGGAGCGATTTCGTGGCGCGGCCGCTCAGTCAAGATCTCCGCGCCGGCGCCCGCGAACGAGTCGAGGCCGGCCGCGTGCAATCGGGCGATGACGTCGGCATACGAGAGCCCCGACACCCGCGCGATGTGCACGACCTCAGAACCGCCGAGGGAGTGCAGCGCCAGCGATGGGTACACGGCGCGCACCGCCGAGAAGGTCTGCTCGTACCACTCGATGCCGAGGTCAGGATTGTGGCCGCCCTGCAGCATGATCTGCGTCGCGCCGAGCTCGACCGCCTCGCCGCAGCGGCGCAGGATCTCCTCGAGCGGGTGCGTCCAGGCCTCTGCGTGCTTGGGCGCCCGGTAGAACGCGCAGAACTTGCAAGCGGTCACGCAGGCGTTGGTGTAGTTGATGTTGCGGTCGATCAGGTAGGTCGCAATCGAGGCGGTCTCGGCGAAGCGGCGACGGCGTGCCGCGTCGGCCGCGCGGCCGAGCGCGTGCAGCGGCGCTTCGGTGTAGAGCTCGAGGGCCTCGGACGCCGATATGCGCCCGCCATCGGCAGCGCGATCGAGCACCATGCGCAGGTCAGCCACGCAGACGAGCTTAGTCGGACGGCGATTGGGTGCCCGAGCCACCGCTGCCGACCGCCTCACAGACGACGGTCCAACAGACGGCCTAAAGAGCAACTAGCAGACGCCTGCCTGTGGGGCCGTCCGGCAAAGGGCGCGCAGCGTCGCGACGACGACCTCGTTCGGCGTCCCCTTCTCGATGTCGGTGTCCGCCCCGGTCGGCGACGCACGCCGCTCCGCTGAGAGCACGGCCACGCGGGTCGCAGGCGAGATCGCCCGGATGCGCTCTATCGCTTCGAGGCCGTCCATCACCGGCATCGAGATGTCGATGACCACCAGGTCGGGCTGCAGCTCAGTGACCAGTTCGACGGCCTCGAACCCGTCGCGAGCCTGACCTACGACCTCGAAGTCGGGCTCGAGTGACAACAGCGTGTGCATCAACTCACGCATCCCGGCCGCATCGTCGGCGACGATCACCCGGTAGGTCTCGGCGGGCGAAACGGCCGCCGGCACGAGGCTCTGCTCGACACGTGGAGCGGGGATCGGCACAGCCATGTGACCGATGGTGACAGCAATCACAACGAGGCGAACCGCGAACCGCGCAGGTTGATCACTAAGGACGATCTGACTACCCGCACAGGTAGTCGAACGGGTCAGACGTCAGCGAACGTCGGCTGCTCATACCGGGCTAGCCCTATCCGTGGTCCCACTTTTCGGGCGAACTCCGCAAGACCGGCGAGCTGCCTGTCACCGAGCGAAAAGTCGAGAGTCTGGAAGTACCGCACGAGGGCCGGCGCCTCGAAGTCTTCCCAGCGGGCAGCTGACCGCGCGACCTCATCGACCCGTGCGAGCGAGATCTCGCGCGAACGCACGAAGGCGTCGTGGACGTCCTTCACCAGGCCTGGGTGATTGGTAGCGAAGTCACGGCGCGCGGCCCACACCGCGAACACCATCGGCAGCCCGGTCCAGTCGCGCCAGGCCGCACCCATGTCGTGCACGTCGAGATTCAAGCGTGGTCCGTCGTGCAGCGTGGCCCGAAGCGCAGCATCGCCGATCAACACCGCAGCTGGTCCTTCGAGCATCATCGCGGGCAGGTCCGGCGGGCAGGTCAAATAACGAGGACGGACGCCGACCCGCTCTTCGAGCAGCATCTTCGCCAGTTCGATCGTCGTACGGCTGGTTGAGCCGAGCGTGACCAGCTCGCCGTCCAGCTGATCAAGCGGTAACTGGCTCACCAGCACGCATGACATCACCGGCCCGTCCGAACCGACAGCCAGGTCAGGGAGCACCGTCAGCTCGTCGGCGTGCCGCAAATATTCGACGACGCTGATCGGTGCGATGTCGAGGTCGCCGGCAACGAGACGGTCGCTCAATCGATCGGGCGTATCGCGGCGCAGGTCAACGTCGAGCAGCGCGCCTGAGTGAACCAGCCCCCAGTACAGCGGCAGGCAGTTCAGGAACTGGATGTGGCCGACCCGCGGCCTGGGGATCGTCATACGTCTGTCATACGTCGGCTTCGTCGGGGACGTCCTCGCGTGCGGCCCGCAGCTGCGCCTTCACCCGGCGCCGCTGCGCTGCTTCATGGAGCTGAGCCGACATCGCGTTGCGCTGACCGGCGAGCAGCACGAAGCTCGCGAGACCGGAGAGCACGAGCGCGATCGCGACCAGCAGCACGCCGTCCCTGATCCGCACCAGCCACAACACGACGAGGGCGAGGACGAAGAGCGCCACCCGCAAGGTCGTGTAACGCAAGATTGCGTGCGGACGGCGCGGTGGTGGCTGATCGCCGTCCGGCTCGTCCGGCCCCTCGGAATTGACGCTTTGAGGCACGTCAGACCGGCATCGGCTGCGGAACGTCGCGCCGGCCTGTGTCGGGCCCGTCGAAAACGCGAATCACGTTGTAGCGCGTGTCGCGCTCGACGGGCGTGAAGCCGGCGTCGCGAATGAGGTCGAGCAGGTCGTCGCGGTGCATGGTGTGCGGCGTGCCGAAGTGGTCGGCGTCGTGAGTGATCTTGTACTCGACCACCGAGCCGTCGAGGTCGTCAGCACCGTGCGACAGGGCGAGTTGCGAGGTCGTGAGTCCGTGCATCACCCAGAAGGCCTTAACGTGCGGCACGTTGTCGAACAGCAAGCGCGAGACGGCGAAGGTCTTCAGCGCCTCGGCACCAGTCGCCATCGGTTGAGTCATGAGACGGTTGCGGGGATCGCCGCTTGCGTCGTGCTGGAACCGCAGCGGAATGAACACCACGAAACCGCCGGTCTCGTCTTGCAGCTCGCGCAAGCGCAACACGTGATCGACGCGATGCCGCGGCTCTTCGATGTGGCCGTAGAGCATCGTGCAGGGCGTCTTCAGACCCTTCGAATGGGCCAGCCGGTGGATGCGCGACCAGTCTTCCCAGTGGGTCTTGTGGTCGACGATCTTCTGCCGAACTTCCCAGTCGAAGATCTCGGCCCCACCGCCGGTCAGCGACTCGAGGCCCGCGTCGATCAGTTCGTCGAGGATCTCGTCGGCAGACAACCCTGAGATCTCTTCGAACCAGTGGATCTCGGTCGCGGTGAAAGCTTTTAGCGCAACGTTCGGCAGTGCTTCCTTGAGCGCCTTCAGCGACCGCGGGTAGTAGCGCCACGGCAACGTCGGGTGCAGCCCGTTCACTATGTGCAACTCGGTAATGCCCTCAGGCTCCATCTGCTTGGCGAGCTCGACGGCCTGTTCGATGCGCATCGTGTACGCGTCCGTCTCGCCGGGCTTGCGCTGAAAACTGCAGTAAGCGCACGACGCCGCGCACACGTTGGTGAGGTTCAGGTGCCGGTTCACGTTGAAGTAGGTGCGGTCGCCGTTCTTCTGCGTGCGCACGTAGTGGGCGAGCTCGCCGAGCCACGCCAGGTCGTCGCTCGCGTACAGCGCGACGCCGTCGTCGTAGGTCAATCGCTGCCCTGAGAAAATCTTGTCTTCGAGCTCGCGCTTGCGTCCGGTATCCACGCGCCCAAGTTTGCACGGCCGCGTTTGATCGCGCGCGTTCGGGGCGCATTCGGGTGAACATAATGGCCGCGGCCTGGTCATGACGCTCTCTTCAACCTTCGTTACTGTCAGCGATCATGCGGCGACTGTTAGCCCCTATAGAGTGCCTTGTACCCCAATTCCGCTACTAGGAGTGACCGCCTCGTAACGACCACCCCGACTTTTTTGTCCGCAAGACAACTAACGTGCGCCAAACGCAGACGAGACGACACCTCCGCGTGTACACACATCTGTGAGGGGTCCCGCGAAAGCAATTCGCAGCACCGCGTCCCGCAGAAAGGCACATCACAGTGGAGAACCGTGACCGGCTCTTGACACCCGGAGAGGTTGCCAGCTTGTTTCGGGTCGACCCGAAGACAGTGACACGCTGGGCAGCTTCCGGCCGGATCGGCAGCATCCGCACGCCCGGTGGCCATCGACGTTTCCGGGAATCCGAAGTACGCGCGCTCTTGCGCGGCGACTCTGATCTCGACTCGATCGGATCGCTTGCATTGGAAGCATCCGAGGGCTGAGCTTCGGGCACACGTGCTGAAGTTCTGAGAACGGATGGGCTAGTTGCCCAGCCGACCGTCCCAGCGTGCAAAGAGATCGTGACCTACACCGAGAACGTCGAGGATCTTGCCTGCGACGAAATCGACCAACTGCTGCATGCTCTTGGGCTTGCTGTAAAACGCCGGGCTCGCCGGAAGAACCACCGCGCCGGCTGCATCGAGGGTGACCAGATGCCGCAACGTCGCGCCGGTCAACGGCATTTCCCGCGGGACGACGATGAGCGGGCGTCGTTCTTTCAACGTGACGTCTGCGGCTCGCTGAAGCAGGTCCTTCGACAGCCCGATGGCAATACCGGCCACCGACGCAGTGCTCGCCGGCACGACGACCATGCCGCGCGTGACATACGAGCCGCTCGAAGGGCCGGCCGCAAGATCGCCGGGTGACCAGAAGCGCACGTTCTCCGGGTCGACAGAACGCGCCGCGACCGGCAGGTCAGCGTCGAGCCGCGCCGTCAACCACGCATGGAGGCTGTCAGCGTCGTCATGCCAGGCGACACCGGTTTCATCGAGCAGAGTCAGCCGCGCGGCCCGTGACACAACGAGATCGATGTCGAGCCCGGCGTCGAGCAGACCGCGCAAAACCGCTGCAGCGTAAGGGGTTCCGCTGGCGCCACTGACGCCGACGACCCACGGCACCCGCCCGGCGCTGGTCATCCCGGCGCTGGTCATCCCCGAAGGCCGCGCGAGATTAGGTCGGCGACCGCGAAACAGAACAATCCGATGCCGACGAAGCCGTTGACGGTGAAGAACGCACGGTTGACCTTCGAGAGGTCGTCCGGCTTCACCAGATGTTGCTCATAGGCGAGCGCGACCGCGGCGGCCACAACGCCCGCCGTCCATGTCCAGCCGAGATGGCCCAACACGCCGAACCACAACAGCAGCAACACCGTCGCGTAGTGCGCGACGCGGGAGAACGCGAGCGCCACCTGCGGTCCGAACCGAGCAGGCAGCGACTTCACGCCGATCTCGCGATCGATCTTGTAGTCCTGAAGCGCGTAGATGATGTCGAAGCCGCCGATCCAACAGCCGACGGCTAGCCCGAGTACCACTGCTGTCCACGACCACCGGCCAGTAATGGCAATCCACGCGCCGATCGGGCCGATCGTCTGCGCGAGGCCGAGTACGGCGTGCGGCGCCCACGTCACGCGCTTG
>DASYAG010000011.1:0-22101 GCA_036501485.1 Acidothermaceae bacterium
CGGCCGCACGACCAACCCGCGCTCAAGGCTGTGGGTCGCAGAAACCATGCCCTATCCCTGGCCATATGACGGCGCTCTGGAGGCGGCTCGTTGTGCGCTGCTCGTTGTGAACGACGGCTACTCGCTGCCGGGGCAGTCGCCGGCAGCCATCGAGGAGCACATCCGGATGTTGACGGCCGCGGCAAACGCCTGCGGTGTTCTTGTGGTACAGGTCAGCACCGCACGGCCCGACCGCCGTCCCGACCCTCGTCGCGATGCAAAAACAGCTGCCATTGAAGTCGCCAAAGACACAACCGCAGTGCACGCAACCGGTGTTGACGGTTTCTTCGGGAGTCCTCTCGACGGCCTGCTCCGGCGAGAACACCGCGACCAGCTTCTGTTCGCCGGTCACTACCTTGAGACCTCGGTGCATTCGACGCTGCGCAGCGCCAACGACCGCGGCTACGAGTGCCTAACAATCGCCGATGCGTGCCTACCCGCAGACACCCAAACACAACGCGGCGCGATATCGAGCATCGAGATGTCGGGCGGCATATTCGGCGCCGTGGGATCCACGCGCGCCGTGATCACCGGCCTCAACCAGCTCGCCGTCCAACCAGACCTTGCCACACCCACCACTCACCAGATGTTGGAGTCGACGTGACAACAACCGCAGAGCAAGCCGACCTGGGCATGACGACTTTTCCGGCGCTCGCCTCCGAGCCGTACAACTGGCCCTACGACGGCAGCTTCACGGCGTCCAACACCGCGTTGATCAACATCGACTGGCAGGTCGACTTCTGCGGTCCTGGCGGTTACGTCGATGCGATGGGCTATGACCTCAACCTCACCCGAGCTGGTCTCGGCCCGACCGCGGTGGTGCTCGCTGCCGCACGCAAACACGGAATGCTCATCATCCACACCAGGGAAGGCCATCGCGCCGACCTCACTGATTGCCCACCCAACAAGCTGTGGCGCTCACGACGGATCGGCGCGGGCATCGGTGACAGCGGGCCATGCGGCCGCATCCTCGTTCGCGGCGAACCAGGTTGGGAAATCGTGTCGGAGGTCGCGCCCGTCGCTGGCGAAATCATCATCGACAAACCTGGCAAGGGTGCGTTCTACGCAACCGACCTTGACCTTGTTCTGCGCACGCACGCCATCACGCACATCATCCTGACCGGCATTACGACCGATGTATGCGTCCACACCACCATGCGCGAAGCCAACGATCGCGGCTACGAGTGCCTTCTGCTCACCGACTGCACCGGCGCAACCGACGTCGGGAACTACGAGGCCGCTCTGCATATGGTGAGAATGCAAGGTGGCGTCTTCGGCGCCATCGCCCCTTCATCCGCGCTCCTCGACGTGCTTTCCGGTACGCGCGAGCCGACTGGCTCCGGTGAGAATGGCTGACTCGCTCCACGACCTGGATCTGGCAAAGACCACCGACGTACCAACCCTCTTCAAACCGCCAGAAAACGCCGACGACGGGCTCGGAAGCTTGCAGCTCGCTGTCCTCTCGGCGGCGTACGCAACCGGTGCGCTCGATCCGCGCGGGGTCGCAGCCGCAGTTCATGCGCGCGCGACCGCGCGCCTTTCCGACAATGCATGGATCCAGCTGCGCTCTGCGGCCGAGCTACGCGACGACGCTGCCGAGATCCAGCGCCGCTGGCCAGATCCGCGCGACCGACCGGTCTTGTTCGGCATCCCGATCGCGATCAAAGACAACGTCGACGTTGCAGGCCTGCCAACCACGGCAGGTTGTGCTGACTTCAGCTACTTGCCCACTACCTCCGCGAGTCTTGTGCGGCGGCTAATCGACGCAGGCGCCCTCATCGTCGGCAAGTCCAACCTCGACCAGTTCGCCACTGGCCTTACCGGCACCCGAAGCCCATATGGTCTGTGCGTTTCACCATTCAACGACAGCCGCATCGCCGGCGGTTCGAGTTCGGGTTCGGCGCTGGCCGTGGCAACCGGCGTCGTCTCAATCGCGATTGGCACTGACACCGCCGGTTCCGGGCGAGTGCCAGCCGCGTTCACCAATACGGTCGGATTGAAACCAAGCCGCGGACTCGTCAGTTCACGTGGCGTCGTTCCTGCCTGTCGATCACTTGACTGTCCGAGCGTGTTTGCGCTCTCCGTCGGCGACGCTTGGACCGTCCTGCGGGTGATCGCAGGCGACGACGCAGACGATGCGTGGACTTGGGCGTTCCCAGCGCTGCCTGCGGGAATCGTTTCACCAGCTGCCCGCGGGCGCATTGGCGTCCCGCTGCGCGGCCAACTCAGCGTCGACAGTGGCCTCGCGGCGGAATTTGCGGTGGCGACGGCGGCCCTTGCGAACGCTGGGCACACGATCATCGATGTCGACATCGAGCCGTTCCTGCTGGCTGGCGAGCTTATGTACGACGGGCCATGGGTCGTTGAACGACTGACCGACCTCGAGCAGTTCTTCACCGAGCATCCCGACAGCATCCATCCGGTCATCCGCGACGTATTGTCGGCCGCCCAGCAAAAGACTTCTACGGACGTTTTTCGTGGTGTCCACAAGCTCGCGGAGCTCGCGATACGCGTGCGTTCGGTTTGGTCGCAGATCGACGTTTTGATGTTGCCAACCACAGCCACGTGGCCAACTATCTCCGACGCATTGACTGATCCACACGGGGTGAACAAGATCCTTGGTCGGTGCACGACGTTTTGCAACCTGCTCGACCTCGCCGCCCTCACCGTCCCGAGTGCATTGTCAAACGACGGGATGCCGGCCAGCGTCACGCTCTACGGGCCGAGCGGCGCCGACTCTCTCCTTGCGTCAGTCGGCGCCGAGTTCCACGCGTCGCTCCAGCTGCCAACAGGGGCGACCAGCCACCACCTGGTAGGCCTGGCACCTGCGGTCATCACCGCGTCGCCGTCCACCGCTGTCACAACGCTGCTTGCGGTCGCCGGCGCACACCGACGAGGGCACCCACTCCACGACCAGCTTCTCGCGCTCGGGGCAACCTATAGCGAGACGGTGTGGACGGCAGCGGAGTACCGCATGTACGCCCTCGACGGCGCCGGCCCGCGCCGACCAGGGCTTGTGCGAGTTGACACCGGGGGCGAACCAATCGAAGTCGAGCTCTTCGACATCCCTATCCCAGCGCTCGGCGAGTTCCTCACCGAAATCCAACCGCCCCTCGGGCTGGGCACTCTCGCCCTGGCCGACGGACGCTCGGTGACCGGGTTTATCTGTGAGGCCTACGTCGCGACGACAGGCCAGGACATCACCAAGTTCGGCAGCTGGCCCTCGTACCTCAAGACGACGTAACTGGGCTGACATCGCTCCCAGGCGCTGTTCGTAACATCCGCGGGCGATGATGAGGTGTCAACGAAGTGGGGGCCGTATTGAATTGCCTCGATTGCAGTCAGGACCTCGACGCGACGCGACCCGCTGTCGCGGTTTGCTTGGGCTGCGGGAGCGCTGTGTGCAACGCCCACGCGTCGATCTCCTACACGAGACTCCCCATCGGCCCGGGTAGCGGCCAGAGCCGCGCGTCTGAATCGCCATCGCGACTCGTGCGATGCATCGTGTGCGTGCAAGCTGTCCACGGTTCCGTCGCGGATCAGGCGGCCCGTGCCCTTCGCGCCAGCCGGTTCCGGAGCTTCTTGAAGCGTCGACTAGCCCAGCCGACGTCGTCCGATCGGACCTCCCCCGCCGGGCCGATTACGACTAGCTGATCCCTGCTCGCCGTTCCGAAGAGCGCAACGGCTAGGGCTTGCTGGTCTTAGCTGTCGAGACCACCGTTCCGTTAGGCGCTTTGCAACCCATCGTGAACGACGTCTGCGCGCCACCCATGTAAGAGGCGTGTGCCGACTGACTGACGATTACGACCGAGTTACCCGCGGTCGCGAGGCAGCTGCGCCTGAAGGACTGGTAGGAGTTGCCAGCATGGAAACTCGCGTAGATCGCGATTGCAACCGCCCCTATAAGGACGACGCTGGCTGCACCCAGGACTAACCTCGTCCTGCCGGATCGTCGACGACCGGTCGGAGCATGCGGGTCCATTGTCACGAGCGACGACGCTCGCGGCTGTCGAGACGAATCGTCCAGGGCGCGATCGACTCGATGCGCAAGTGAGTGTCACTCCACGGGTCACGCGCGAGCGAGGTTCGCACCGCAACTGCCGATGCCGCCTCGATCACCTCGATGACGCGGAACTCGTCGTCGAGTGGGCCGCCGAGCACGACGAAACCGTCGCCGGCGAGGCCATCCATAAAGGCGGCGTGCGCAGCAAAATCCGATTGTTGTTCAAGCAGCAGTAGGGGATCCCATCGTGGGCCTGAACGATGCAGCTCAACCAGGAACGTCGGCATATGCCCGTTCTACCCTCGTTCTACGACAACGACGGGCCATTCGGCCCTGATTGCGCGTTTCCAGCACGTTCATTTGACTTCATCACCGTTCGGCTCCGTATAAGGCCATACTCACGTGCGTGGTCAGCCATCCCGCCACCTAGTCGGACTCCGACCGGCCACCTGTCATCAGGAGGTCGTCCATGGCCGGACATGCCCGACGGTTGTGGCCGAAACGACGACTATCCCGTATTGCTTTGGTTTCTACGGTTGCCGCAGGCTTGGCGATCGGCACAGGTGTCGCGTTTGCATCGATCCCCGGGTCAAATGGTGAGATCACCGCTTGCTATGGCAAGACACTCGGCGTGGTCCGAATCATCGATGCGTCGAAGCAGACGTGCACGGCAGCCGAAGACACCATCACGTGGAACAAGAACGGCGCGACCGGTCCAGCCGGACCCAAGGGTGCGCCCGGCAACGTCGGAGCAACAGGCGCAAAGGGCGTCGCGGGACCGTCAGGAGCCGCGGGCCCATCCGGCGCAGCGGGTCCATCCGGTGCTGCAGGTCCATCCGGGGCACCTGGTGCAATCGGCACCACAGGCCCGTCCGGTGCACCCGGCGCGCCCGGTGATCTAGGTCCATCCGGTGCACCCGGCGCGCCCGGTGATGTAGGTCCATCGGGTGCGCCCGGTAGCGCAGGTCCATCCGGTGCGCCTGGATCAACCGGGCCTCAGGGCCCAGGGCTCGCTCCGATATACATCGCGTACGAGACCGGAGCCACTGACAAAGGGCTAGTGGACACTCCCGCCACACTCGCGACCAACGTGAATGGCTTTAATGTCATGCTTTCATGCCGTCCCAACACCGATTTCGACGCCGAAGCGATCCAAGCCCAATGGACCTCGGCGCAGCCGATCGACTCCGTCGGCTTCTACAGCTCGAGCTTCACTGCCGGTGGATCTCCGTCTTCCGGTTCTGCGACCGGGCCCCAGATCCTCGATCCCCTCGCGTTTGCGATCAGCGACGGCCTGGACGTGAACACCACGTCAGACATGTTCACCCAGGGCTTCGTTGTGGCAAATTCCGGGGGCGTTGGGTCACAGCCGGAGACGGGCTTTTGGTACTCGCTGTCCATGACGTTCCAGTTCACATCGGAGAACGTTGGGCACTGCAGCGTAACCGGAATGCTGGTACCCGTTGCCGGTAGCAGGTTGGCGCCGATCACAGTGATCAACCCCGTTCTCCCGTAACCAGCCGCGTGACTGGCCCTACACACTCGTTGTAGGGCCAGTCCGTCCGAGCAGCGTCCAGCCCGAGCCCAAGACGCGCCAAGCCAACAACGATGGCGAAGCCGAGCACGGTGTCGGGTGCGCTCGCACCTTGGTCGAGTGTGATTCCGGCGCCGATCACCGGAACCGACAGCCCGACGAAGAGTGCAATCAGCAGATCCGACGTCATCGCGACGCGGTCTTGCGGTGCAGCTGCTGCGAGCACGAGACCGGTGGTGCCCTTGAAGACAGCACCTGCGCCAGCACCGATCAGCGCGCCCGCGATCATGAACAGTGTGACGTTCGGCGTCGAAAGGCGCGCTGAAACCACGAGCATCGCGAGGCCGAGGAGCATCCCACAGCATGCCCAGTGCGAGCACGCGCGGTGCGCGCAGTTTCGTCGTTGCTAACTGTGATGCCACCCCAGACGCAAACACCAGGAACAGCGTGACACCGGAGAGCCCCTGAGAAGGATGATGGAGCGTCGTTGCCAGGAACACCCGGACAGTCCTGCGAACAGGCCGTTTGCAGCAAACGCTGTGAGCGTGGCCGCAGCTGCCGCAATGGGCAACCTGACCGATCGTCGCGGGTCGTCTGAAGTCTGATGCGGAACCGGCGTACCAGTCTCGGGCACGCCCGCCAGACCGGCGAGCGCGACTAGGCCCAAAAAAACGAAGACGATGTACGGCAGCGTCAGCGGCCACTTCGCCCACTGTGCAAGGTCCGGCAACCAGGGCCCTATCCCGAGTGCGCCCACACTTACTGAGGTTCGAACGGTCTGCGCGCGGGGCACCGACGCCTGCGGGTTGGCGCGCACGCGCAGTTCGATGAGATAGACGATCGCTGTCCCCGACGCCAGCCCGTCGGCCACTCCAGTGAGCAGACGCCCGATCAGCAGCCCGGGTAGGTCCTTCCACATTGCGAGCAATCCGGCGGCGACCATCATCGTCATCACTGCGCCGACCATCGCACCTCTGCGGCCGACCCGCGGGAGGACGAAGCGATCCTCGCGCAGCGCGGTGATTGTGCCCGCTGCGAAGATGGCGAACACCACCGTGATCGTGAAGGCCGAGAGGTGGTCACGCGTTCGGTACAGACCGTAGAGCGGACTCGGTAGCGTGGCGAACGCCATCACGATGAGAAACGCGAACGCCACACTCCAGAATACGGAGCCGTCGCGGCGTGTCCGCGCTACCGAGGCGGTAGATGTGTCAACGCTGGACCTCGCAACGCTCCGACTGAGTCGGTCATTGCTCCCCAGTAGATATCGCATCTACTTGCTTGCGCAAGCAGCTACTTACCCGCACGCGACGAATGGCCGTCGAGCCGTACGATCGTTCGCGTGAAGGGGAAGTTCGATGCCGCTTGACCAGCTCATGACGTTGGGCATCGCGTGGCCGATCACGCGCTGGGGTGATCCCGTTCTGCAGCGCGCATGCCGACCGGTCACAGACTTCGGCCCCGACCTGTGGAACCTGCTATGCGACATGTTCGCGACCAACACGGCCGCCAATGGAGCCGGCCTCGCCGCTCCCCAGATCGGCGTGGATCTGTCGGTGTTCGTCTACGACTGCCTTGACGAATTTGGACGACGGCGGCAGGGGTTGATGTGCAATCCGCGGGTCGAATTTCCTGCTGAACCGCAAATGAATACAGACCTGGAGGGCTGCTTGTCGTTGCCGGGCGCGTACCTTCCAGTCCCGCGGCCCGACGTTGCCATCTGTCGTGGGCAAGACCAGTTCGGCGAACCGATCAGGGTCGTGGGCACCGGCACGCTCGCTCGATGCCTGCAGCACGAAACCGATCACGTGAACGGCATCGTGATGGAGGACCACCTAACGGCAGCCGAGCGACGTGACCTGCGCCGCCAACACAGGAAGGTCGCCGCGTTCTACCCCAACGACTGGCCGACCTGAACCAGTACGCCTACAACGCAGGATGACATGGGCTGAAGCCATCCACGATCGCGAGCAGGAGACATTCCATGACGACACGAGAGGCCACGATCCCCGGACCCGAGCATCCGATCACCATCGAGGACACTGGAGGTCGCGTCCTGGCGCGCGTGGGCGCCGATGTCGTCGCTGACACGAACCGGGCCCTCACACTGCGCGAGGCGGGCTATCCCCCAATCCAGTACATCCCGCTGGCGGACGTCGACCAGGCGATACTCATCCACAGTGATTCACGCACGTACTGCCCATACAAGGGC
The DNA here is from genome assembly GCA_036501485.1 of Acidothermaceae bacterium. Classification (GTDB taxonomy): domain Bacteria; phylum Actinomycetota; class Actinomycetes; order Acidothermales; family Acidothermaceae; genus PALSA-607. The sequence goes on from DASYAG010000011.1 coordinate 7,789, forward strand.
GACGCGTCCTACTACAGCATCACCCTCCCAGAGGGCCATGGCAGCGAAGAGCGGTTGACCGACGTTGCGTGGTCCTACTGCGAGCCGTACCCCTATGTCGCGCGGATCGCCGACCACATTGCCTTCTACACCGACCGCGTAGAGGTTGTGGTCGACGGCACCGCGTCCTCAAGCGGTACCGGCTAGTTCAGCGAGCCCAGCACCGCGCCGTCCGGCATGGGCACTGGTTGGCCGTCAAGCAGACCGGAAGCGAGGCGTTGGGCGTACTCGGCACCCGCTCTCGCTCCGTTGATCAGGTCGACGTTGCGGTGACTCTTGTCAGTGAGCCCCCGACGCTCCAACTCGTCCTCCACGAGCTTGCGGTAGTACACGCTCTTGTGCAGGACGCCACCGGCAAGTCCGACGCGGGGTGGCGATCGGAACGAGAGTCGCGCCGCACCGACGACGGCAGCATCGACGAGTGCACGGGCCTCCGTCTCGACGACGGAAGCAGCCACCGGATCGCCACCTTCGGCAGAAGCGGTGACCTGTGGCGCGAAGCTTGCGACTGTCGTACGCGGGCGCGGTAGTTCGGCGAGCCACCGGCCAAGCGCCGGGATCGGCAAGTCGAAGAAGCTTTCCGCAAGAGACTGGAGTTTTGTCGTCGAGCCGGTGCCGTCGTATGAACGCCCGGCGGCCCGCAACCCCTCGCGGGCGAGGCTGTAGGCGCTGCCTTGATCGGAGACGATGTGCTCGTGACCACCGACTTTTGTCTGTTCGCCATTGGCATTTCGTCCGAGCACGCTGCTTCCGGTGCCACTGCAGATGACGATTCCGACGCCGTTCAAGGGCGTCGACCACAGCAACGGCACCACGTCATTGACGAGGACGACGCGGCCGCGCGGGGCATGCACCGCGATGACGTCGAGCAAGGCTTTCGGTGCGGGGGCCTCTGCGGCGACCGGCATTGACGACGAACCTATGCAGCCCAGCGCCCACGCGTCTTTGCCGACGTGTTCGGTGATGCCGCGAAGCAAGTCAGAAAGCGACTGGCACGCGGCCGTGGTGCCCGTCGATGCGATCGCGATAGACGGATAGAATGACGTGTCGACCACGACGCCGGCCCGCCACACGGCAACCACCGTCCCGGAGCCGCCAGCGTCGACGCTGTAGACGATGGACGGCATCCGTCGCTTCATGCGCACAGGATATGCAGCGGACGTCGACGAGTGAAGGAGTAAGGCCTGGCTCTGCGCTTGCGTCTCGCAGGATCCACAGACGCCCTCAGGGCAGGACCTGGATCTTGCGGCCGACGCCGCGCTGGAACAACCCGAGCGCTTCGACGTAGTCACTCAGCGGAAGCCGATGACTGATGAAGACGTCAGGGTCCAAGACGCCGCTGGCAAAAAGATCAGCCGCCCGTTCGAAGCTGTGCAAGACGGCCATCGAACCCGTGATCGTGATCTCCTTGTTGTAGATCCGGTACGGCTCGATAGTTACGCGGGTCGCGTAGGACGACACCCCGAACTGAAGGAACGTCCCGCCCGGCGAGACTCTTGACAAGCCGTCTTGGATCGCGGCGGCCGCGCCCGTGGCATCGATGACCAGTTCCCACCCGCGCGGTTGCTCGAGTTCGTCGGCTGAACCAGCAGTTCTGGATACTCCGAGCGCGGCGGCGGTCTTGAGCCTTTCAGGATTGATGTCGATGACATCGACGGACGCGGCACCCGTCCGCTTCGCGAGCTCGAGCATCATCAGCCCCATCGTGCCAGAGCCGTAGATGAGCACATGCGAACCGAGTTGTGATTTCAAAACGTCGTATCCGCGTACCGCGCACGAGAGCGGCTCGATCAGGGCCGCGTCCTCGAGCCGCATCTGGTCTGGTAGCACGACGCAGTTCGCAACCGGCGCGATGGCGAACTCAGCGGCGCCACCTGGGACGCTTACGCCGATCGCGTTCCAACGTTCACACAGGTTGTTCCTGCCGACGCGGCAGTAGTGACACTCAAAGCAGTAGAGCGACGGATCGACTCCGACGCGCGCACCAACTGCAAGCTCGGTGACATCGGCGCCGATACCCACAACTGTGCCGGCGAACTCGTGGCCGGGAATGATTGGCAGCGTGGGCGCGAATTCGCCTTCAAGGATGTGCAAATCTGTGCCGCAAATACCGCAAGCCGCGACCTCGATAACGACGTCACGGGGTCCGGGTGTCGGGTCGTCGACCGTCGTGACTTCGACCTCATGTGGGGCCCTGATGACTACTGCTTGCACGTGCCCACCGCCTTCAGAAGACCTGTGTGAAGCGATCGTTACTAGGTGAGACTTATTTCACGGCGCCCATCGAGAGGCCCCTGACGAGCTTGTCTTGGGCGGCCCAACCGGCGAGCAGCACTGGCAGACACGCGACGGTGGCCGCCGCCGAAAGATGCGCAATGAATGGGCCTTCCGGTTGCACGAAGCCCACTAGGTAGATCGGTACGGTCGCGCCTTTGATCGTGGTGAGATTCACCGCAAGGAAGAACTCGTTCCAAGCGAAGATGAAGCAGATAAGTGCCGTGGCAGCGAGGCCCGGACTGATCACCGGAACGATGACGGAACGCAGCTGCCGGATCACCCCAGCACCGTCGACGCGCGACGCCTCAATGACTTCCGCCGGCACCTCCAGGAGGAACGAGCGCAGCATCCACACCGCGATTGGAAGGTTCAAGGCGGTGTACAGCACGATCAGTAGCTTCTGAGTGTCGAGGACGTGCAGGTCACGGGCGATGATGAACAGCGGAATGATCGCTCCGACGATCGGCAGCATCTTCGTTGAGATAAAAAAGAACAACACGTCGCGCCATTTCACTACCGGCCGGATCGACAACGCATAGGCAGCGGGCAGTGCCAGGAGTATCACGATCAGCGTCGACAGGATCGTGATGTCGATCGAGTGCTCAAGAAATGGCCGCAGACCGTTTAAGCCGCCAGCACCCTTCCAAACGGACTTGTACTCCGACAGCGTCGGCTTGAACAGGAAATGTGGCGTTGTCGTGTCGGCGTCGGACTCGGTCTTGAAGCCGTTGAGAGCCATCCACAAGACCGGGAAGAAGAAGATCAGCACGACGACCCAGGTCAGCAGGCCGAGGAACAGCCTCGTTGCTGGCTTGGTTTGTCGACCCGCGAGCGCCGCGGCCGATGTGTTCATCGTCCACGCATCCCTTCGTCGCTGAACAGACTGGAGACCATTCGCAGTGCCAGCGTCGCGATGATGATGGTGGCGATCACGACGATCACGGCCATCGCGGATGCGCGCCCGATGTCGTAGGCCTGAAAGGCCACTTGGTAGATGTAGTAGGGCAGGTTCGTCGTATCGGTTGATGGACCGCCAGCGGTGATGATGTAGATCGAGTCGAACGCTTGCACGATGTAGATCGAGCCGAGTAGCACGCCGAGCTCGATGTAGGGCCGTAGGTGCGGCATCGTCAGCGATCGAAAGATCCGCCAGCTATTGGCGCCATCGACTCGTGCGGCTTCGAGTTGATCATCACTTTGACTTTGCAAGCCGGCAAGGGCAAGCAGCACCATGAACGGCGTCCATTGCCAGGTGAGGAACGCGATGATCGTCATCTGCGGGTGGACGCCGATCCAGTTCTCTTGGCCGAAGCCGATCGGCTTGAGGAACCAGTTCAAGATGCCAAACGTGGTGTCGAGAATGGTGAACTTCCACACCAGCGCCGCTGCGGTCGACATGACCAGAAACGGGCTGATGATCAGAGTGCGAAGGAATCCGCGGCCGAAGACGTGTCGGTTCAGCAGGATCGCGATTCCGATACCGAACGTCACCGCGAGCAAGACTGGCACGACGGTCAGCACGAGCGTGTTCAGGACGGCGACCCGAAAGACGTGGTCGTGGAAAATCGCTCGGTAGTTGTAGAACGTCGGGAAGTCTTTGGCGGCCTTCGGGCGATTGAGGTTGTACTTCTGCAGGCTGTACCAAAGCGTCAGTACGAAAGGGATTTGAGTGACCACGAAAGTGAAGACGAGGGCCGGAACCAACGGCACTCGCCGGATCCAAGACCCAGCACCTGGCTGCCCCGCGCGCGGCTCGGTGACCGCCGGCGCCTCCTCGACCAATGTGGTCAACGACTTGTCCTTTCGACGATGCACCGATCCCGCGTCAACGCTGGACACCGACCGCTGGCGGCGTTCCGGATCTGCGGTAAGCGCAGAATCCGAAACGCCGCCCCTCGGTGTTGGTGCCGAAGCGTTACCTGAGTTACTTCTTGTAGCCGGCGGTGATGACTGCTTGCTGCGCGATCGACTGACTCTTCGACAACGCCGTCGCGACCGATTCTTGACCGTCGATCGCCGCGGTGATCTCAGCTGAGACCTGTTGCCCGAAGTTCTCGAACTCCGGAATGCCGACGTATTGAACGCCGGGTACCGGCTGGGGAGCAACACCCGGCATGTTGACGTTCACCGAGTTGATCTGGCTCAACGTCAGCGCCGCAAAGTCCTTCGCCGCTGCCTGGTAGTTCGGGTTCTGATACGTCGAGGTGCGCGTTCCGGGGGGAACCGCCGCCCACCCATTCTTCGATGCGTCGTAGGCAATGTAGGACTTCGATGTCGCCCAGTCCATGAATGCCCACGCCGCCTGCTGGTTCTTCGACGCACCTTCAAGCGCAAGCGCCCAGCTCCAAAGCCAGCCCGCCGCTGCGGTCTTGTCGACCGGCGCTGGTGCGAATCCGACGTTGCCCACAATCGGGCTGCCCTTTGCGTCGATAGTGGCCGCTGCAACTGTTGCGTCGTACCACATTGCTGTCTTGCTCTGCTCGATCAGGTTCAAGCACTGGTTGAAGCTATCGTTGCCTGCACCCTTCTCGCCGTCCTTCTTCACCAGGTTCACGTAGAAGTTCGTCGCCGCCTCGAACGCAGGCGACGTGAGTTCCGCGTTCCAGTTTGTGTCGAACCACTGACCACCGAACGTGTTCACGACGGTGTCGAGTGCCGCGAGGTTGTCTCCCCAGCCAGTCAGGCCACGAAGGCAAATCCCGGACACGCCCTTGGAGGGATCATTCAACTTGTCAGCCAATGCAGCGATCTGCGTCCACGTCGGGTTGGCCGGCATAGTGACGCCAGCTGCGGCGAACATCGACTTGTTGTACATCATGAACGACGACTCACCGTAGAACGGCACGGCGTACAACTTGCCATCAGACGACAATGCGTCACTGATCGGCTTCAGAAGGTCTCCGACGTCGTAGCTCGGGTCACCAGCGGCGTCTGCGGTCAGGTCACTGATCCAGCCGTTCTTCGCCCACGACGCAATGTCGTTCGGGCCGATCATTACGACGTCGTACTGCCCACCCTTCGCCGCGACGTCCTTCTCGACATCGGCGCGCTCGGTGTTCTCGTCGTAGGTAACGAACTTCACCTTGATGTTGGGGTGGCTCGCCTCAAAGCCAGCCGGAGTGAGCTGTTCAATTGTCGTCATCAACGGGTTCGCCGTTACGGCGACCGTGACCGTGACGGGTGGCCCTGTGTACGTCGCGCCGGACGCGCCGGACGCCGCAGCCGAACCGGGCGCGCTCGACGCGGCGGGCGCTGAGCCTGATGCTGCAGCCGACGGGGCGCTCGCCGTCGTTGCGGCCGGCGCGGCGGTAGATGCTTCCGCAGCGGAACTCGGTGACGACGCTTTCGGCTTGCTCGAACTGCACGCCGACAAAACGATCGAGCCTACGGAGACGATCGCGATCAGCGGCACCAACGCCCCGCGGTGCCTTAGTGGACGGACCTGCACTGGTTCCTCCTCGGTTAATGCCGGTGTGCGGTCAGCGTTGGTGGTTCCGACTGACCTGTGCTCAAATGAGCATGTAGTATGCTCTGCTGAGCGGCTTAAGTTCACCGCGGAGTGTCGGAAACGTCAAGACCGTGTGCCACTCTTGTGGCCAACTCGTTACGTGGAGGACGTCGTTGCCGCCCGAAGAACCTGCCCGCCTGCGGCCGGCGCAGTTGGTGCGAGCCGCAACCGTGGCGAGGCTTTACTTCTTGGAGTCCAAATCGAAAAGCGAGATCGCGGACGAACTCGGGATCAATCGCTTTAAGGTCGCGCGGATCCTTGAGCAAGCGAGGGAGTCTGGTCTCGTCCGTATCGAGATTTCCGCACCGGATAACATCGACTACGAGCTTTCTGAGCAGCTTCGGCGGGCATACGACCTGCGCCACGTCGTCGCGGTCGAGACCGGCGAGGCGACCGAGGTACACCTGCGCACCGCGCTGGCGCGCACCGCAACCGCGCTCGTCTCCGAGCTGGTGACAGAGAACGACGTACTCGGCGTCGGATACGGGCGAACCCTGACGATCATGGCCGAAACGATGGACGCCCTCGCCTGTTGCCCGGTCGTTCAACTCACCGGTGCGCTGCTCGGCGTGAATGCGGAAGAGAACAGCGTGGAGTTGGTGCGCCAAATTTCGGCGCGCAACGGTGGGCCGGCGTTTCCGATGTACATCCCGCAGGTCTTGCCGGACGCTGCGACTGCGGCGATGCTACGCAGACAGCCAGAGGTCGCCGAGGCGCACCGCAGGTTTCCGACTGTCACCAAAGCTGTGGTCGCGGTCGGCTCGTGGAACCCCCCGTCGTCGCAGCTCTACGATGCGTTGACCTCAAAGGAACGGACGGCGCTGCTACGGCGAGGCGTCACCGCGGAAGTTTGCGCCACGCTGCTTGACGCCGACGGCAACACTGTCGCGCAAGACTTCACCGATCGCTGCATCTCGATCAACAGCGGCCAGCTCAAGGCAATCGAGGACGTGATTGCAGTCGCTGGTGGCCCGACAAAGCTCGCTGCGTTACGGTCGGTGATCCTCAGCGGTCACGTCAACAGTCTCGTCACAGACGCCACGATGGCCCGATCACTTGTGGCGCTGCGGGCCACTCACCCGTCGAGTTAACGCGCCGGATGCCGCAACGTCGAGGACCTTGCCATCGGCCCTGACCTGCTGTGATGGGAGTGGAGCTTAGGGGACTCGAACCCCTGACCCCTTGCCTGCCAGGCAAGTGCTCTACCAGCTGAGCTAAAGCCCCAAGTGCCCTTGCGGGCGTCGGGAAGTCTAGCGGACGTGCGACCGCCGCCCTCCAAGCACCGAGATCATCGGTCGTCGCCGACCACGACCTCCGGCACCGAGCCCGCGTTGTGGTCGAACAGCCGCCACCCCGACGGCGCCTCCCCCATCAACGACCAGCAACAGTTCGCCAGCGACCCGAGCGACCGCCAGTACGGCGTCGGAAGCCCGATCATCGACGTCACGATCGCGCGACCCGCAGCACCGTGGGTCACGACGACCAGCGTTCCGTCGTCCGCCAAAGAAAGCAGTGCGTCGTCGACCGCCGCGACCGCGCGTGCGCCCACTTCGACGAGACTCTCGCCACCACCGCGCCGTCCGTCTCCGCCGTCTCGCCAGTCGGCTGCCTCAGCGGGAAAACGCTCTGCCACCTCATCGAATGTGAGTCCTTGCCACGCACCCACGTCGATCTCGCGCAACCGCGGATCTGTTGCAATGGGCAGCCCGGTGACATCGGCCAACGCCTGTGCGGTCTTGCGCGCCCGAACAAGATCCGAAGACACAATCGCGGACGGCGCGAAGCCGGCGAGCAGCGCAGCAGCTCGAGCTGCCTGGGCCAGACCTAGATCGTCAAGCGGGATGTCGAGCTGACCTTGGAATCGACGCTGCAGGTTCCACGCGGTCTGACCATGACGCCAGACCAGCACCGTGCGAGTGCCCACTCAGCCGTGACCCGCGGCCGCTGCTCCACGCGAGTCGAAGCTCTCGGCGTCCGGCTGGTTCAGTCCTACCGTGACGTGCTCGGGGAGCGGAACCTGTGGACAGTCTTTCCACAGCCTCTCGAGCGCATAGAACGTGTGCTCCTCGGCGTGCTGAACGTGTACGACGATGTCGGAGTAGTCGAGCAGCACCCAGCGACCTTCGTGCTGACCCTCGCGACGCGGCGGCTTGGCGCCCATCTCGCGCAGGCGATCTTCGACGGCGTCGACGATCGACTTCACCTGGCGGTCGTTGGGTGCGGACGCGAGCACGAAGATGTCGGTGATCGCGAGTCGATCACTGACGTCAAAGGCTTGTATGTGGTGGGCCAGCTTGTCGGCGGCCGCCTCGGCGGCGGCGACAGCGAGCTCGATAGCTCGGGGAGATGCGGTCATCGGGGCATCGGGTCAAACAGTCGCATGCGTTGGTGAACTCCTGTCGGTTGGCCGCCCTCAGCAGCGGTCACCCGTCAATCGTCTCACCCTTTGTAGTCGGCACCGAGTTTCACGAGAACGTCAGCGACTGTAAATCCGTCGTTAGCGACCCTCACGTCCGATATCGGCAGGCCGAGCGAGCGGGCTACGGCGTCGCCCTGGTCGATCTGCGCCGAGCTCGGGCCGAGGATCACCACGACCGAGGGCGCAGTGGCGTTCGGCATGTCCGCGGTGTTCTGGCCCTGGACGTAGACGTAGCCGGCGGCCGCCAGCTTCGTTCGTGCCGTCTCGCCCAACCCAGGCGTGCCGACCTGGTTCTGCACATACACCCGGTTTCCGGTCGCCTTCCGGCTGGCGGGGACGGATGCCGCGAGTTCGGTGCTGACGAGCGTCGCCGTTTTCGCGGTGTCGAGGGTGTAGGCGTCCTCGCCGGTGCCCGTGGCGAGTCCGGTCACGGGCAACAGCTGGTCGGTCACGGAACCAGTGGTGTTGTCGGCAGCGAGCCCGAGCAGGAAGGTGGCCAATCTCGCCGGCGCGAACGATGTGGTCGAGCCTGTGCCGAGGCTCGCGAGCGTGGCGCTTAAGCCAGCCTGAGTCTTCGGAAGGCCCGCGAGAACCTGCCTCAGCACGGCATCGAACCTGGTTAGCTCAGCCTGGTCGGTCTCGCCCGCGGCTTGGAAGCTCGCGAATAGCGCGGCCCTCGCGCCGTTCAATTTCTGCGTACCCGCCGGCACCACGATCGTGGTCGTCCCGTTCGCGCTAGTCGTGACGTCCTTGTCGACGGCGACGGTGACCCCGCCAATCTTGTCGACCAGTGCCGCGAGCCCGCTCTCAGTCAACGTCCACGATCCGTCAACCGTCACGCCGATCAGGTCGGACAACGCCCCGGTCGGCGCGTTCGGGTCGCCAATGCTCAGCGCTTGTCCGAATGGCATCGACCCGAAGCCCGGGACTTGGGTCTGCACATTCGACGGAACGAGAACGACGGCGCCGTCGTTCTCGGCCGAGTCATGCGCAAGCAGCGCGCTGTCGACGGCGACCGCCAGGCTGCCCTTGAGTTCGAGCAACAGCGTGCTCTGGGTACGGCCGGTCGCAGCTGCCACCGGCGCCGTCTTGCCGGACTTGCTCGACCCACCTAAGAGCAGCCAAGCGACGAGCCCAACGACAACAACGAGGGCGAGGACGGCGAGCAGCAGACGTCGGCGACCGGCGAACAGGCCACCGATCGATCCGCCCTTGCCGAAGGACGACGACGGAAGGATCTCGTTTCCGAGCGGCAGGACCGCTGGCGCCAATGCAGGTGCGGGCGGCTCAGCCTCTGGGGCGGGCGCAGCTTCTGGGGCGGGCGAGGGCTCGGATCGGGCGAGGTCGGTCAGCTGCCCAGCCCAGTCCGCAGGCGACGGCTCGACAGATTCAGAAGACTCCGCGGATTCGGAAGGCTCCGCAGACTCGACAGCCTCAGCGGATTCGAAAGGGTCGACGGTCCAGAACGACTCGACGGGCCCGACCGGGTCGGCAGACGTCACCGTCTCAACAGGCTCGGCGGTCCCGAGCGGGTTGTCGCGGTCGAAGTCCGGTAGCGGCAGATTGTGGATCACCGGCGCGGAAGGCGCGGTTGGCGCGAGTGGTGCGGACGGCTGAGGTGGTGCGGACGAAGTCGGCGCGGTCAGCAGACTGGCTCCCGACGGCACGAACATTGGCGCAGCCTCGACCGGCGCAGCGACTGGCATGGTGTCCGGCGCACCGCCGGGCGAAGTGGCCGCGCCGACGCTGACGGGCTCGGGCGCGCGGCGCGACGGCTTGGGTCGACCGTGCTTCCCGCTCACGGTTCAACCCGGTAGAGGCCACGCTTGGAGATGTACTGAACGATTCCGTCTGGCACGAGGTACCAGATCGGCTGGTTACGCCCCACTCTTTCGCGACATTCGGTAGAAGAAATTGCGAGCGCCGGAATCTCGAGCAAGCTGACCGAGCCCTCGGGCAGCCCATGAGGGTCGCCCAGCGGGTGACCCGGCCGAGTTACTCCGACAAAATGGGCTAAATCAGGCAGCATCTCCGCATTGTGCCAGGACAGGATCTGAGCCAAGGCATCGGCACCTGTGATGAAGAAGAGCGCCGGGACCGCGCCTCGCGAGGCCGTCAGCTCGTCGCGCAGCTGGATCAGCGTGTCCTTGGTGTACGTCGGACCGGGTCGGTCGATCTCGATCCGGCTGACGGAGAACCTCGGATTCGAGGCCGTCGCAATGACCGTCATGAGGTAGCGATCCTCGGCCGGCGACACCGCCCGGTCGGCCTTCTGCCACGGCGCACCCGCCGGCACGAAGATCACCTCGTCGAGGCCGAACTTGCTCGCAACCTCACTCGCGGCAACGAGGTGGCCGTGATGAATCGGATCGAACGTGCCGCCCATCACCCCGACTCGCGGGCCGCTCGCGGGCGTTCCCGCGCTCACCCGCGTGAGCTCGCCCACATTGGTTCGCGTCTGCTCAACGGACGTGCCCGTCGCCCACCACGACGTACTTCGTCGACGTGAGCTCAGGCAATCCCATCGGACCTCGCGCGTGCAGCTTCTGCGTGGAGATACCGATCTCGGCGCCGAATCCGAACTCGCCACCGTCGACGAATCGGGTCGACGCATTAACGAGCACCGCCGCCGCATCGACCTCGGCGATGAAGGTCCGGGCAGCGGCTTGCGATCGCGTGACGATCGCCTCGCTATGCGCAGTGCCGTGCTTCCGGATGTGCGCGATAGCTGAATCAATAGACGGGACGACGGCTGCTGCGATGTCGAGTGAGAGGTACTCGGTGTCCCAGTCGGCATCGGTCGCAGGCACCACGGCCGAGTTCAGTGCAGCGACGGCCTCGTCGCCGTGCACCGTGACACCGGCCTCGGCTAGAGCAGCGAGCGCCCGCGGCAGGAACGCATCGGCAACGTCGGCGTGCACCAGGAAGGTCTCGGCGGTGTTGCACGTGCTCGGTCGCGACGTCTTCGCGTTGACCAAAATCCCCAGTGCCATGTCGAGATCGGCGTCGGCGTCGACGTAGATGTGGCAATTGCCAACGCCCGTCTCGATCACCGGCACGGTCGACTCTTCGACGACACTTCGGATCAGGTCGGCGCCACCGCGCGGAATCAGCACGTCGACGAGCCCTCGTGCACGCATCAAGTGCTTGGCGGCCTCGTGTCCTGCACCAGGTACAAGTTGGATCGCGTCAGCAGGCAGATCAACGGACGCGACGGCGTCACGAAGGATCGCCACCAGTGCTTGGTTCGACGACAACGCGGACGACGACCCGCGCAACAGCACGGCATTGCCGCTCTTCAAACACAACGCTGCGGCATCGACTGTGACGTTCGGTCGGCCCTCATAGATGATGCCGACGACACCGAGCGGCACACGGATCTGACGCAACTCCAGGCCGTTCGCAAGAACGCCGCCACGTAGCACCTCACCGACCGGATCCGGAAGGCCGGCGGTCTTGACGACATCAGCCGCGATGGCCTCGACCCGCGACGCGTCGAGCCGCAGCCTGTCGATGTACGAAGCGGTGGCGCCCGACGCTGCCGCTGCTTCGACGTCCACCCTGTTGGCGGCAAGCACCTCATCGACGCGCGCCACCAACGCGGCGGCGATGGCGAGCAGTGCGGCGTCTTTCACCGCACGGGAGGCGGTGGCGAGCTTGGTCGATGCGACGCGTGCACGTTGCGCGGTCGCGAGCACGTCGGCTGCAGTGTCAGGTTCAGTGTTAGTACCCACGGCCTCAGGATATGCCGAACCTCGCTAGAACGGCCGCCAGCCGCCAGCCGGTGCAGCGAGCGAGACTGCCGCATCGCCGCCGCGGCGCTGGAAGACGTCGCGGTCGACGACCTCGATCCCGAGCACGTGCCACATCGGCAAACCGGCGGTCGATCGATGTTCGCCCCACAACCGCAACGCAAGGGCCGCGGCGTCGGCACACTCGGGAGCTTCTTCCCAATAGCGGACCTCGGCCTTGTCGCCGCTGTACCGGCCCGAGAGCAAGAAGGGCTGCTCGCCCGAGAGCCGCTCGAGCGCGGCTCTGACGAGTGTGGTCTCCATGGCGTCGCCACCGACCGTGACAGTGACGTGCCACAACTTCGCCTGCAGCGCGCTCATCCCCAGTCGTCGGACCCACCCATCAGCGACGACACATAGTTGATCAGTACGCGGGTCTGCGCGGAGGCGTTTTGGCCGAACTGGGTTCGACGGGCCCCTATGACGCAGGAGTCACTTATCCTAGGGATCAGCCAAGCAGGGCCACGAGCGCAGTCAGGTCTTCGACGGTGTGAGTGGCCACCACGTTCGGCGGTAGGGCACGCCCGTCGCGGCTGACGAACGCCGTGTCGATGCCCTGGTCATTGGCGCCACCGATATCTCTTTCTGGCGAGTCGCCGACATGGATGACATCGGCGGCGGCCAGCTCGAGCCGTTGCAACGCGAGCTGGAATGGCTCCGGGCGTGGCTTGTAGGCCCGGGCGTCCTCACTTGTCACGACGAGGTCCACGGCGACGCCGTGATGAGCCAAGACCACCTCTAGAGCGTCCCTATCGGCGTCGGAGACCAAGCAGATAGGCACCTGAACGGCGGCCAGGAACGCGAGACTGTCGTCGAACAGGAGCCCTGGACGCGACGACTCGGTGTGCGCTCGCCACATCTCGCGCGCATCACTAGCCCGAAGCCCGAAGTGCCCCGCAGTCTCGATGAGGCTGCCCAGGTTGAGGTCCGCGAGGGTGCGAAAGCCGCTGCCATGCGCGGCGTCCGCCAAGGCCGTGAGACACGCGGACCATTCCGCAGCAACATCGCCCGGATCCGCTCCAGCCTGATGCGCGATAAGAGCGGCGATCTCGTTAAAGCCCTCGCCGTCGTCTTGCACGAGCGTGCCGAACACGTCCAGCAACACCGCCTGATACACGCGCCCAGCGTAGCCGCGTCTCTAGCTCAACGCGGCGAGGAGCAAACGGTGGTCACCGATTCGTGAGCAGCACGAGGTCGTCGCGATGGACAACCTCGCGTTCGTACGCGGTGCCGAGTTCGGCCGCCAGCTCGCGCGTTGAGCGCCCGAGCAGGCCGGGCAATTCGGTCGCGTCGTAGTTGACGAGGCCACGCGCAACAGCGCGGCCATCTTCGTCGACCAAGTCGACAGGGTCACCAGCTGCGAACTCGCCTTCGACCTTCGTGATGCCGGCCGGCAACAACGACAGCCGCCGGTCGACGACAGCCGCAACCGCGCCGGGGTCGAGGACCAGCCGACCGCGCGGGGTGGTCGCATGCGCCAGCCACAGGAGCCTGCTAGCCACCCGCGCACCGGTTGGATGGAACAGGGTGCCGGTGTGCTTTCCCGCGAGCGCGTCAACGACCGCCGCGGCCGAGGCAACGACAACCGGGATGCCGGCTGACGTAGCCAGCCGGGCGGCGTCGACCTTGGTGATCATGCCGCCGGATCCAATGCCCGCACGTCCGACGCCACCGAGGTCGACGTCGGCGAGATCCGCCTCGCCATGCACGTCGTCGAGCCGGACCGAGCCCGGCCGCCCAGGCGGAGCGGTGTACAGCGCGTCGACGTCGGAGAGCAAGACCAGTAGGTCGGCCCGGATGAGGTGCGCAACGAGAGCGGCGAGCCGGTCGTTGTCGCCGTACCGGATCTCGTCGGTCACCACCGTGTCGTTCTCGTTGACGACAGGGACGACGCGAAGCTCGAGCAGGCGTGTCAATGTGCGCTCGGCATTGAGGTAATGCACGCGGCGGACCATGTCGTCGGAGGTCAGCAACACCTGACCGACGCGCACGTCGTGCAGCCCGAATGCGCGCGCGTACGACTCCACCAGGAGCCCCTGCCCGACGCTAGCCGCCGCCTGCTGGGTGGCGAGATCGCGCGGCCTCGCCGTGAGTCCGAGCGGCCGCAGACCAGCCGCGATTGCGCCCGACGACACCAGCACACACGACGTCCCCTGACCGAGGCGGCCAACGAGTGCGGAGGCGAGCGCATCGATGTTTGCCTCGTCGAGACCGCCCTCGGGCCGGGTCAGCGACGACGACCCGATCTTGACGACGATCCTGCGGGCCCCGACCACGAG
>DASYAG010000012.1:0-77945 GCA_036501485.1 Acidothermaceae bacterium
GTGCGGGCGACCTCAGCTTGAGTACGACCCTCCAACACCACCGCAGTGATCACCAGACGCGTTTTGCTCATCGAGCAGCATCAGCGCACCGAGTTTCCTATGTCGCGAGAGATACGTTTCCTATGTCCTGATGCAGAACACCACCTCCACCGCCAAATTTGCTCGGCCGCCAGGTAGCCCGCCCGCCCGTCGTCCTCCGGCTCGCAGGTTGATCACGTAAGGGGGGTCTGCGGGTCCCTCAACAGGTGAGCGCGCCTGCTGAAGTGACGGTTCACCTAGCGGGACGACGGGTGGTTGGGCGTTCGATCTCGACTGACTGGAGGACACGATGCACGTTGGCATCGACAGCTTCGTCTCGACCGTGACCGATCCGTCGTCCGGCCGTCAGATCGGGCCGGAGGAGCGGATCGAACATCTCCTGGAGGAGATCGCGCTCGCCGACGCGACCGGCGTCTACTCCTTCGGGATTGGCGAGCACCACCGCGAGGAGTACTACGACTCCGCGCCGCCGGTGATCCTCGGTGCTGCTGCAGCGCGCACGACGCGCATCCGGCTCGGCAGTGCTGTGACTGTGCTCAGCGCCGCAGACCCCGTGCGGGTCTTCCAGCAGTTCGCGACGCTCGACCTCATTTCGAAGGGTCGCGTCGACCTCATCGTCGGGCGCGGCTCATTCATCGAGGCGTTCCCGTTGTTCGGGCTTGACCTCAACGATTACGACACACTTTTTTCGGAGAAACTCGATCTCCTGCTGAAGATTCGCGACGACGTTCACGTCACGTGGTCTGGGCAACATCGTCCGGCTCTTACTGGTCAGGGTGTGTATCCACGTCCGGTGCAAAACCCGCTGCCCATCTGGGTCGGCGTCGGCGGAACACCTGAATCGTTCGTGCGGGCGGGCCTACTCGGGCTGCCGCTCATGGTCGCGATCATCGGCGGCGAACCGCGCAGATTCGGCCCGCTCGTCGATCTGTACCGACGCGCTGGCGCCGAGGCAGGGCACGCCCCCGAACAGCTGCAGGTGGGTCTGCACGTCTTCGGCTTCGTGGCCGACAGCGTCCGGACGGCCGCCGACACGATCTATCCGGGTTGGCACAAGATGTTCACTTCGGCGTCGAAAGAGCGAGGGTTCGCCCCGCCGACGCGTGCGCAGTTCGACGCTACGAGCGGCCCTGACGGTGCGTTCTTTATGGGCGACCCCGACACCATCGTGACCAAGCTCCGTCGGGTGTCGGAGCAACTTGGCGGCGTCGACCGCGTCTCGTTGCAGATGACGAATCCGTTGCTCAGCCATGCGGACCTGTTACGTGGCATCGAGCTCCTGGGCACGGCCGTGGTACCGAAAGTGGCCGACGACTGAGGTCAGGGCGTGCGGTTTGCGATCTGTAGGGCGGCCTCGACGGGGCCATCGTGGAGCACGGTCGCACCGGTAGCTCGCGCTACCCGCGCCGTAGCGCCCGAGCCCGCAATGACCACGACACGTTCCGCGGCTAGAGCGCGCAACTGCGACGTCATGGAAACGAACCACTCCTCCAGCGTGGCGGCCATCACCACAAGGTCGGGCTCGAGTGCGGAGACTGCTCCGGTGAGTGCGTCGATCGGAGTGTCTGACCCGAGAAACGTGATGCGCCAGCCGTTGCGGGACAGCACGATGCCAAAGCAGATCAGACCGATGTCATGCCGCTCTCCGGACGGACAAGCGAGCACCGCGCGAGGGCCACGGCCGCGATCCCAGTCCCGCGCCAACGCGAGCAGCCGCTCACGGATCAGCTGGCTGGCGAAGTGTTCCTCGGCAACCGTCATGTCGCCGCGCGCCCACGCGTCGCCGATATCGCTAAGACACCGCAAGACCACGTCGCGAAGTACGGCGTTGAGACTGAACTCGGCGAGCACGGTGTCGAGGAGCTCCTGCGCGCGCGATCCGTCGTAGCGCCGTAGTGCCTCGCTGAGTTGGGTGCGCAGCGATTCAAGGCGCCCGGAGTCGTCGGGCGTCCCGGCCGTGTCCACTTGCTGCGCCTGGCTGTCGCGTGTCGCCGACCTTGCGAGCGCTAGCTTCGCTGCCTGGGACGCCGGGTAGCCGCGGTCGATCTCGGCCAGCATCGACCGAACGACGGACTCGTCATCGCTGGAGTACAGCCGGAAACCGCCCGCGGAGCGGCTTGGACGAAGCAATCCGTAGCGACGCTCCCAGGCGCGCAACGTGTCGACCCGGACGCCGACGCGGCGTGCGAGGTCACCGATCTGGACGAGCTCAAGATCCAGATTTCCGGATGAGTCGATAGCGGCACACACCTCCAGCACGGGGCGACGTTTGACGTCGTGTCCATAGTATGTCTAGAGTCTGTCCAACTTAGCGAATGACTCGCCGCGCGTCGAGGGGGCTTGGCGTTGTGCCGATTGAGCCTCGAGATGCCGGCGCGGTCGAAGACCTTTACGACGCTTACGGCGCCAGCTGCTATCGACTCGCCCACCGAATGGTCGCCGACGAGCAGCTGGCGGGCACGATCGTTCGGGACTTATTCGTGGCGGTGTGGTCGGGCGAGGCCGTCTGCGACCTGGCACGAGGTTCGATCTACATATGGCTGCTCCGGGCGACTCGCAGCAGAGCGGTTTCCGTCCTTCGGCGGCAGCGGCAGCTGGCGAGCGACGTCACTGACACCGACCTGCTCCGGGGTCCCCAGACACTCGAGGCCGTGCTGCGCCAGGTACTCGAGTTGGCGTATTTCGGCGGCTACACCGATTCCGAAATAGCGACTCGTACCGGTACGACGCCGCGCATGGTGAAGACGCTGAAGGTCCAGGCGCTGCGCGGAGTGGGCACCCGACGACCGACGCCGGCGCCCAGTCGAGGTTTGTCAGTCCGAAACTCTTGAAGTGGTCGCAGACCGATCAGAGGATTTCTGGAACGCGTCGAACCAGAAAGGCCGCTCATGACCCAGACCTCGTCAACGGTCAGTTTCGAAGCTGACATCAAGCCGCTGTTCCGAGCAAGTGACCGCTCGTCAATGAGCAGGGCCTTCGACCTGTGGTCGCGCGACGACGTCGCCTCTCACGCGACTGCGATCGCAGCGCGACTCAAGGACGGCTCGATGCCGTGCGACGGCGCGTGGCCACCCAGCCAGGTCACCTTGTTCGAGGCCTGGGTCGACGGTGGCCTGCTGCCGTGATCGCGGCACGTTAGGGTCCGCATTCGACCATCGATGCCGGGGTCGCAATTAGCTTTGTGAACATGTCGTCGACGTTAGGTTTGCGCGCTCCACGGGGAATCCGGGCAAACCCTCGATCAGGGCGACGCATCTAGCGCCGCGCGTAGGGCGCACTTACGGTGGCGGACATGGCCGGATTTCTGGTGGAGCGGTATTGGCCGGGGGTGACGGCTGTCGACGTCGACGCCGTCGCGCGCCGACTCACGGAACTAGGCGACGACGATGCGACGTTCGTCGCGAGCACTCTGATCCCGGCCGATGAGGTCGTCTTCTTCGAGTTCAGGGCGGACGACGAGGCTGCGGTCCGTGAGCTCGCGCGCCGCGCCGATTTGCGATGTGACCGGCTGGTCTCGGCCGAGCGGCATCCGCAGGCCTACTGAGCGCTCGAGCCCATCCGCGCTCCCAACTCCGCCCGCGAACGAATGCCGAGCTTGCGATACACGCGCGCCAAGTTCGCTTCCACGGTCTTGACCGCAAGGAACGTACGGTCGGCGACCTCCTTGTTACTGAGTCCCGACGCCGCGAGCTGGGCGACCAGCCGCTCGGTTTCGGTCAGCTCAGCGGGCGCGGACGGTCGCACGTTGACGCGCGCCAACTCCGCTGCCGCTTGCGCTTGCCACGCGGTTGCACCGAAAGAGGCGAACTCGCGCTCAGCTTCCGTCAACAATGTGCGCGCATCGGATTTCGCCTTCGCGCGGCGGCTGATTCGCCCGGCGATTAGCAACGTGCGCGCGCGATCGAATCGCAACTGCGAAGTGTCGTACCACGACAGTGCGGCCGCCGAAAGTGCCAGCGCAGCACTCGTGCGTCCCGCGTGTGCTTCGATCATGGCGCGGCCGGTCAACACAACGGCGGCAGCCGACTTGCGACCGGATCGCTCCGCCTGTTCGGAGAGCTCGTCGCAAAACGTCGCGGCATCCGCCGTCCGACCTGCTTCGACCAACGCGCACACGTGGTCGAGGTGCGAGCGACTGTAGCCAGGCTCGCCGAAATGCATTTCTGTCAGGGCTTGATGCCATGCGTCGGTGTGTTCGACTGCGCCCATCGCGTCGTTTCGGGACAACGCAACGAACCCGAGGACGGCGTGCACGCGATGCACCATCCACGGGTTGGTGCGCTCAGCGTCGAGCACGCCGAGCAGAATCCGGGAGGCCTCGTCGAGCTGACCCTGATACGCCATGGTCAAGCCGAGGTTGTAGCGCGCTTGAGTTTCCTGACTCTGAAGTTCACCTTGGATCGCGACCCCGAAGTGCTCGTCGGCGTAGGCCCGGCCGTGCGCGAGTTGCCCGCGCCACAGGTAGATCGGCACGAGATGCCCGAGCGCGTAAGTGATCGACGAGAGGTCGCCCGTCGCGCGCGCCTCTTCGAGCAGTGCAAGTAACCGACTCTCGGCGGCGTCGATGTCGTCGGCGTACTTCAACAGTGCTGCGTAGCTCGAGTCGGCCCGATCGGACAGTCGCCGTGACGGATGCGCCCGCTCGATGTCGATCGCGCGCGCGAACAGCTCGTGGTCAAGTCCGCGGCCTGCGCGAAAACGTGCGCCCGCGAGCTGAGCAAGCGCACCCGACAGGATCATCGGGTCTGGATTTTCCTGCGCCACAAGGAGATCGACGGCCTGTTGCGCGGAGGATTCGGAAAGGTCGATGTCATCGGTCACGGCCGCAACCGTCAGCAACGCTTCGGCCAAAACCAGCGGGTCGTCTGCGGCCTCTGCGATGGCCACCTGAAGCTCGCGTTCGGCGTCCGCCCAGCTCGTCGCCTCGGTGGCGATCTCCGCCAGCCTGATGCGACGCCGCGCACGTGCCGCACCCGGTGCGGTCATCGTGATCGCCTCGGATTGCGATTGCCACGCGCCCGAGCTGTCGCCCGAACGCAGCTGCGCATCGGCGAGCTGATCGAGCCGAGCAGGGCGCAACGCCGCGTCGGTGGTGTGCTCCAAAGACAACTGCGCAAGACCAACAGCAATATCGGGGACGCCGGCGGCGATCGCCGCGGTGACACCGACGTCGAGATCCGCAGCTAGAGCAGCCTGCGGCTCAGTCGCCGCAAGCGCAGCATGCCGCACGCGCTCCACGGGATCATCGGCTGCAGCAGCAAGCCGTGCGTGCAGCTGTCGACGTCGCGTCGACGTGAGCCCGTTGTAGGCGGCCGCACTCAACAACGGATGTGCGGCTCTAACTACCGGGGGCGCACCAATCACCAGGGGCTCGTCTACGACGACCATGCCTGCTGCTACAGCGTGTTCGATCGCGTCGGCGTCGCGGTCATCGGCGGTGAAACGCCATGCGGCCGCAGTCGCGGCGACGACGGCTGCGACGTCGTCCGGTAAATCACGCACGCGCGCATCGACCAACGCGTTGAGGCCGGCCGGTACCGGCAGTGGAGTGCCGGCCTTGGGGCTGATCTCGAGCTGGTCGAGCGCGCGGGCCAGCTCCAACGCGTAGAGCGGATTGCCTCCCGACGTTTCGTACACCCGAAGCAGGATCGGCCGAGCGAGCCGGATTCCGCGGCGGGTCTGCAGCAGATCGAACAGTGCGCCGAGCGTCAACGGCCCGATCGAAATGACGGAGCATCTGTCGCTGGGCAAACCCTGTAACACCGGCAGTCGAGCATCGTGGTCGCGAATCGTCGCGAGTAACCGCACCGGATGTCGACCTTCGATTCGCCGCAGCGCGAACGCCACTGCCGATGCGCTGGCGGTGTCGAGGTAGGGCAGGTCGTCGATAGCCAGCAGTACGGGCGCCGTGTTCGACGCCGACTGCAACGCCGACAGCAAGGCTGTTCCGACCATGCGCTCGTCGAGTGTCTCCGAGGCATGTATCGACCCGGTCTGCAGCGACACGACCTCGAGCGCTCGCCGTTGCACGTCTGGCAATGACCCGAGCGCCGTCGAAGGCATCGTGCGCATCAGGTCAGTCATCGCGACCCATGGCAACCGGGCCTCGGCTGACGTGGCTCGAGAGATCAATACGTGATCGCCGGCCGCGCGTTGCTGCGCGACGATCGTCTCCCAGATCGCGGTCTTGCCGATCCCCGCGTCACCGGTCAAGAGGATCGCGGCGGTGCGGTCGGCCGACGAGTCGAGCACCGCCAGGATCGCATCGCGCTCTGACGCACGGCCGATGAGATCCGCGAGATCAGCGCCCCCCGGTCGCCCCGACGGCAGTTGCTCCGACTCGGACATCGGTCTCCCCGGGGCGCGGGTATCAAGGCGGCAGGTGAAGCGGGCGCGCGGCCAGCGTACGCCCGGCCCTCGGGCGCCTCGCCCTGATCGAGGGTTTGCCCCGATTCCACGGCGAGGTCGCGCACCTAGCTTCGATGTGGCGGGAGTCCCTCGCCGAAACATCGCAATCGTCAGAGCGGGGAGCAGCCATGCAGGTCCGAGTGCTATCAACAGCGGCAGCCATCGCGATCGTCGCGTTGGCGTCGGCTGCATGCAACCCGTCAACGAAGTCGAAGGCCGCCACGACGACCCCCGCTCCCACCGCAGGTGTCGCGACGTCCACTGTCATCGAGTCTTCCGAGTCCACGACTACGCCCGCAACGCCGTCGACGTCAACGGCGACCCAGTCGGCTGCGTCGAGTGCGCCGGCCGCAAGCGCCAGTCCTGCAGCCACCTCAGCTGCTTCTACTGCGCCCGCGCCTGCTGCCGGCGGCGGAGGATCCCTTGACGTGTGCTCGCTCATGACATCCGCACAGGCGTCGGCGATCAACGGCGTGACGTACGGAGCTGCCAAGCCGCAGCATTTTGAGGCCGGCCTCGACACCTGCGACTACGTGAACAACGGCTCTTCCGATCCCATCGACATTCAGGACCTGACAACGAAGGTGATCTCACTCGCCGGTTGCTACACCGAGTTGGAAGATTCCCAAGGTCCAGGGACCAAGGTGACGGGCGTTGGTGACGATGCGTTCGGATTCGAGATTGGCATGGACGTCAAGCTCGGCAACACGTGCATCGAGGTCTCCGGCCTGACCTCAGCCGAATTCAAGGACAACTACGCGCCCGACGCTGCGATGGCGAAGATCATGATCGGGAACCTCCACCAAGCGGGCTAGCAGGTCCCGCCCTCTGAGTCGTCGACCGGACACACCGGAACAGGTTGGACGTACGTGCCTCCCGTGTCGCCCCCCGTGTCGCCGTCATCGGTCGGCGCGGGCGGTGCTGCCGGGGCTGGCGGGGCTGGCGCAGGGTAGTCGCAGTCGGTGAGCCCGAGGTAGCCGAGGCCCAACGTGGCGCCGATTTTCCATACCTGCTCGCCTCCTGCCAACCCGACTACTTCCACCGATGCACCAGGGGCGACTTCGGCACCGAATGGGACGAACGCCATGGCAAGGCCTGCGAGCGCTGCCGAAACTCCGGCCCAGTTCCCATAGGCGCCGGCCGCGCCAGCACTGAGGGCCGCGAAGATGACGTTGACGATTTGGAAATCCGCGGACGCCGTCTTGCCGAGGCAGTAATAAATGCCTGCGTTTGTAGGCGGCGCATTCGCGATGCAAATCAAGGCGACCAAGGTGAGGATCGCGCCAGCAAGATTGAGAAACTGGGCCAGCCACGCCTCGCCCGCACTGCACGCATCGTCGGTCAACGCACCGCCCGAGCCGTCAAGCAGGACGGCGGTCGCGGCGCCGGTGGTGGAGTCGACGACCCAGAACGCTCCGGTCGGAGCGCCCGTTGGCACGAGCGCATGCTGCGTCGAGGAGTAGTAGGTCGTATTGAGCACGCCCTCCCAGGCCGGCTGTTGTGCTGCCGGCAGCGCATTCATGAAGGTGTCCCATGGCGCGCGGGTGCCGGCCGGCAGGAAGGTCAGCGGTCGACCGGCGAGGCTGCTGAACGCCGACGCGTCGAAGCTCGCTGCCTCCGCTGCGGCGGCGGTGCCGGATAGCGCAAGAGCCGTACCAAATGCTGCGACGGGATCGGTCCCGAGCGGCTCGATCGTGTTCAGCCTCGGTGGCAGGTCGAAGCGGATGTCGACGCCATCGAGCGCGTTGGCGCGTTCCTGCAGGATCGCGACACGCATCGTCGGTACGGCAGCTGAGTCTTTCGCCAACCCAGGTGAGAACAGTGATGCCAGTACCGTCGGCACCCGTCGCACGCCGTTCTTGCTGGCAGCGTTGATGACGTCCTGCGGCGTGGCCGTTTTCGTCAGCGCCAGGACTGGCCGCGCCGACTGGGCTGATGCGATGAGATCATCGAGGATCGCGGCGGCACTGACAGTTCCCGGCTCGAACGCAATCGTGGTCAGCCCGCAGATCGCCGCTCGTGTTTCGGTGGCAGCGGCTGCGTCGTCCAGGGCCTGGATCGGATAGTTGCTGCCGTCAAGATTGATGCCGGCCAGATGACGGACTCCCGAGTCGTAAGCTCCGACGCTGATCCGTACGTAGAGGCCGGCGAACGACCAGGGCGTCGCTGGAGTTGCCGGGGCCGTGTACGTGGCTGTCCCTGTTGGCGTACTGCGACCTGCGAGCTTCAGGGTGACCGAGTGCGTTGCTGAACCGCCGATCGGCGCGGTGTAGCGCAATCGGTAGGTGTTCTGCGTTCGGGCAGCGACGAGAGGCTTGATCAACGCAGCAAGAGCCGATGACGTCGTCGATGCGAGGGGGTCGATCTGAGTGCCCCCCGATAGCTTGATGATCGTCGACACTGCGGTCGCGTCAGGCTTGCCGATGGTCAAGCAAAAGATCGGGATGTGAGCCGCCGCGATTCGTCGTTGTGCCGTCGCGATATCGGCTGCCGTTTCGCCGTTGCTTTGAAAGTCGCTCACCATCAACGCGGCGACCACGCCCTGGTCGAGCCCGCCTCCGCTCAGGGCTCCCCAGACCACTGAGTACTCGCCGCCGGCATTGCTCATCGACGTGAGCAGGGTCGCCTGATCGGGAGCTGCCCACTTGGTGGGATCAGGGCTCGGTGCGGTGTTCAAACCCAGGATTTGGACGTCGAAGGGTGTCTGCTGAGCGGCCGAAACGAGCGTTGTCGCAAGGGACTGTTCGAACGCAGCTTTGGCTGCTGCGGAGGGCCACGTCTCTGCGACACTTCCGGTGGTGTCGTAGATGACGAGGATCCGCGGCCTGTTGTCGCTCGCCGCGTTTGACATCAACGCGATCGACGAAGCCGGCGTGCCGTTGTCGGTGATGGTGAACGCTGCCGCGTCAAGACCGTCAACGGAATTGCCGGCGCTATCAGTCACGGCGACGTCGAGTTCGACTTCGGGAAACGTCGACGCGTTCGCCGTCACCTTCATGGTCGTGACGGACGCGATCGCGGCCTTCTGCTGGCTGGCCGACAGTGTGGTCATCGGTCCGTACGCGCCAATCGCCACTGTCGCGTCGGCGCTACTTCCGCTAGGGGGCGACAAGACGTCGCCTTGCAGTGTGATGGGCGGCCCGGTGAACACCTGAGGGGCCGTGCTCGACGTGGAGCTTGCCGTCGTCCCGAATGATGTGGTCGACGCCGGCGGGCTCGACGCTGCGATCGGCGGCGGCGCGTAGGCAGCCAACTCGCTTTGCACATGCAGCAGGGGTACGCGCACCGACTGATCTGCCGGGTCGCCGGTCAGGAAGCCGATCGCGCCACTCGGCGGGACGAAGTTCAGCAGCACCTGCCGGCCGAACACCTCCTCCGCCAGCCATGTCCCGGTTACCAGCTCGACAACCTCGCCGTGCGGCGTCGTTGATCCGGGCGCGGGGTTTGTCAACGCCGAGATCGTCACGCTGACCTGTGGAGTCGGCGTCTCGGCGTTCACGGTCGTCAGACCAGACGGTGCCGCGGTCGTCGGCGTGAGATCTCCGAGCGCGAACACGTATTGCTGGGCCGCGCTTGGCGAAGCTGCACTCGGAGACGGGCCGCTCGGTGTCATGGAGACGGCAACCAGCGGGACGGACTTCGGTAGCAGATCCTTGCGGATCGTCGCACTCTGCACGGACGTCGGGATGGCGGCCGCCAGCGCCTTCGCAGCCGCTTGCGCCGGGCTGTCGGCGGACGACGACGCCGCCGGATAGGTCGGCAACTCGGTTCCGGCGGGTAACAGCGCGACGGCCTTGTCGTACAGCTGCGCGTCGGGTTCGAAGTCGGTCGCGCGCACCTGGTAGAGCGTGGGTAGATCGATTACCGATGGCAGGTCCGCCTGCATCACGGTCGCGCTTAAGCCGGCCGCGGTGAGCAACTCGACCAGCAGATCGGCTCGATCCCGCAGTGTCCCGGCGCCGCCGCGCAGTGTGACGCGAGAACCCCAACGCTTCGACCAAACTGAGTCATCACCCTGGTTCCACGCCGGGATGACCGAGATCCGGTCGCGCACGAAGGCGGCAATCGTGTTGATGTCTTTTGAGGCCACCGCTTTCGCTGCGGCCTGTTGCAGGAAATCGGGGCTTGCCTGAACTGCTTGGCGGAGCACAGCCAAGAAGTCGGCGGTTGCGGCGCTCGCTGCTGGAGACGACGGGAAAGAGGTCGCCGAACTGCTGGCCGAACCCGTCGCCGATGCGCGGGCGGCCGCCGGGTGATGCTTGCCCGTGCACGCCTCGAGGACGGCGACGAGTGCGAGCGCATTGACCGCCGTGAGGAACGAACGGCGGGTCATGCCGGACGGCGGGGCGTCGAAAGGCTCGTCGAGGGCGAGGCCGGACTTCGATGGATTCGATCCCATGAAGGCCAGCACAACGGACCGACGTAACGTTCAGGTAATGCCGTCGTGAGGAGTTCAGATGAAGCTGCGCGTACTTGGTGGGACAGGCATTTCCGTCAGCGACATCGCGCTTGGCGCGATGATGTTCGGCGCCATGGGCAACACCGACCATGACGAGTCGATCGCCATGATCCACACCGCCCTCGATGCGGGCGTCAACCTGGTCGACACCGCCGATGTCTACTCCGGGGGCGAGTCCGAGGAGATCGTCGGGAAAGCGCTAAAAGGCAGGCGGGACGACGTGGTGCTGGCCACCAAGTTCGGCTTACCTCGCGGCGACGACCCGAACACGCAGGGCGGCTCGCCAAGATGGATCAAGCGGGCCGTCGAGAACAGCCTGCGGCGGCTCGACACCGATCACATCGATCTGTATCAGATGCACCGCTTCGATCCACTGACCGACATCGACGAGACGCTCGGGGCGCTATCTGATCTGGTGCGGTCAGGGAAGGTCCGCGCGATTGGTTCCTCGACCTTTCCGGTCGAGCGGATCGTGGAGGCGCAGTGGGTGGCAGAGAAGCGCGGTCATCAGCGCTTTCGCACTGAGCAACCGCGCTACTCGATCTTCTCTAGAGGCATCGAGGCAGCAATGCTGCCAACAGCACAGCGCTACGGCATGGGCGTCTTGACGTACGCGCCATTGAGCAGCGGCTGGCTTTCTGGTCGAGCCGACCCGACGCAAGGCAACCGCAGTGCGCGCGCGCCGCGAGCGTTCGACCTTTCCGTGCCGGCCAACAAAGCGAAGCTCGAGGCCGTCGACGCACTCACGAAGCTTGCTGCTGACGCCGGCATGCCGCTCACACATCTGGCGATCGCATTCGTCCGTTCACACCCAGCCGTCACGGCCGTGCTGATCGGACCCCGCACGCCGTCCCATCTCAGTGACCTACTCGCAGGGGCCGACGTCGAGCTGACCGACGACATCCTCGACCGGATCGACGAGATCGTCGCGCCGGGTACCGACATCAACCCTGACGACACCATGTTCGTGACGTCGCCGGCGATCACCGACAAGCGCCTGCGCCGCCGATAACTACACGAGCAGGGCGCGTTGACCGATCTCGGCGGCTTCGATGCGACTCGAGGCGTCTAGTTTGCGCAGCAGGTTCGACACGTGCACGCTCGCCGTTTTCTTGCTGATGAAGAGTTCTTCGGCTATCTGGCGATCGGTTCGGCCCTTGGCTAGCTGCGCGAGCACCTCGACCTCGCGCGGTGTGAGCCCGAGATCCTCGGCTGCGGAATGCGTCGTTTCGGCGAGGGCAGGCGTGGCTGTAACCAGCGTGATGCGAGCTCGCTCA
Organism: Acidothermaceae bacterium; assembly: GCA_036501485.1. Classification (GTDB taxonomy): domain Bacteria; phylum Actinomycetota; class Actinomycetes; order Acidothermales; family Acidothermaceae; genus PALSA-607. Next base: position 12,184 of record DASYAG010000012.1, read on the forward strand.
GCAAGTCGCTCGACGCGTGCACGCAGCAAGGGCGAGCCCGCCTCCGTGGCTGCCTGCCACGCGAGTTGTGCGCTCTCGACCGCGCGGCGTCGGTCGAGTCGCGCGCCTAGTAGATATTAGGCTTCCCGCCAGCGGCAGTAGGCGGCGGTGAGTGGCTCGTGCGCGGTGTCCCACGAATCGGCAGCCGCTCGCCACAGCTCAGGATCGTGCCCGCTCACTCGATTCGCCTCCGCATGGCTGAGTGCGACGAGCGCAAGCATGCGTGGAAACACCTGGTCTCCGCGCGCTCTTCGGGCCGCCACGAGTGCGTCGACTTCATCGAGCAAGCCGGTGGCTTGCCGCTGCACCTTGTCGAGGTCGACCCGTCGTTGCTTCGCGCGGGCGTCATCGAGGTCGTCGGCAATGCCGCGCAATCCGAGTGCTTGAATCTCGAGCTTGTAAAGGACGTCGGAGGCGCCCACCGCGAGGGTCAACGCGCGTTCGACCTCTTCGATCGCCGCTCGCGGCTCGCCGCGCTCGAGGAGAAGTTCGGCCCGCAAGATGTGGAACCACGCGTTTTCCTCCATCGAGTCGAGGCCGCCTGACGCCGACTCGGCCATCGCCAGCAGGGTGTTGGCCTGGTCGAGGCGACCGCGGCGGACGGCAAGCATCGTGCGAACGCCGTACGGGCCGAACGCGCAGCTGCCGGTTCCGCGCTCCGGGAGTTGCTGCAAGAGATCTTCGGCCTCGTCTAGCCGGCCAAGGCGAATGAGAGCTTCTGCGCTGTCCTGCCCGGCGGAGCTGAGTCTTACCCCCACAGTGAGGTCGCTGCCGTCGTCGTTCGCGAAGACGAGATCCGCCGCTTCTTCAAGTCGGGCCGCTTGGTTGAAGACATACATCAGGTTGTTGTAGGCGCGGTCGAGTTGGTTGGAATTCGCGACCTCGGTCGCAATGACGAGCGACCGCCGGACCAGCGCCAAGCCCTGCTCGATCTCGCCTTGCTCGAACATGCACACGCCAAGCGTGTTGGTGGCGTTGCCTTCAGCGACGCGCGCGTCAACAGCGCGCGCGACGGCGATCGCTTCGCGGGCTGTCGCCATCGCCTGGTCGTAGTCCTCCGCGCGCATGAAACGCCGTGCCTGCTCGGCGAGAACCCCAGCCAGCTCGACCGACGGGACGTCCGGAGGCAACAGTGCAGCGGCCCGGTCTAAGGCATCGAACGCCACGCGAGAGTCGTCCACGCCCCACGCGTGGCGGAAGAGCATCGTGTAGCAGACGGCTGATCGCCGGGGGTCAAGGTCGGCGTCCAAGGCGCTAAGTGCTTCTTGCGCAAGATCGATCGACCGCCGGACTTCACCGCTGGCATAGGCCGCATCGGCGGCTTTCATGAGGAGGTCGGTGCGGTCAAGCCCAAGCCACGATGGCGAGTCCGTCGGGATGTGATCAGCGGCCACCAGCGCGCGCTCGTAGTAGCCGTGTGCCTGGGGCATCGCGATGACGGCTACCGCGGCGTCGGCCGCGGCTATGGACGCCCTTAACGACTCGGGCCAATCGCCGGCTTCCCACCAATGGTCCGCGAGCTCCATGGCTGCATGGCCCGGCCCGGCAGCACCTAGTTCGGGATGCTGCATCAACGCTTGTGCGACCGCGCGATGTAAGCGGGTCCGCTCGCCCGGCAGCAGCGACTCATCAACCGCTTCTCGAAGAAGTGCATGGCGGAACCGGAAGGAGTTCTCTTCTCGATCTGCCACGAGGACCTTGAGTTCGACTGCGTCTGCCAGCGCGGCGTCCAGCTCATCTGGGTCGAGTCGGGCGGCATCGGACAGCAGGCGATGATGAATCGAATCGCCTGCTGTCGCCGCGACTGCGGCGATTTGTCGTGCCGGCGCAGACAGCCGTTCGATCCGCATCATGGCGACGTTTCGCAAGGCCACGGGTAGCGCCTTCGCGTGTCGAGCCGCCGCTAACTCCTCGGCGAAGAACGGGTTGCCTCCGGACCGGGCCAGCACCGCGTCGACGAGCGTCCAGTCGGGCGGCCCGCCTACGATCTCGGCGAGCATAGCCGCGACGTCAGGGCGGCTGAGACCAGACAGTTCGAGTTGGGAGACGCGGTGGTGCCGGCCGAGCTCGCCGAGCAGGCGACGCGGTGCGCCGCCGCCCTCGACCTCGTCGGATCGATAGCTGGCAAGGAGAAGTGCTGGCCGGTCGCCGAGGTTGCGAGTCAAGAAATCGATGACTTCGATGCTCGCGGAATCGGCCCATTGCAGATCTTCGAATACCAGCACGACCGACGTCCGCGCAGTCATCGCTCCGACGCTCTGGAGCAGGGCCTCGAACAGCTTCGTCTTGACCAGCCCGATCTCGTGCGGCGCGTCGTCGGCATCGTTCGCCAGCCCAAGAGACCGTTGCGCAAAGCCCAGCACACCGGCGACGTCAGCCGCCGGTAGCTGACGCGCGACGTCGCGCAGCACGCCGACGACCGGACCGTACGGAAGTCCCCCACCCTCGGTGGGGGTGCACGTCCCGGCTGCGACGAGAGCGCCACGGGCTCTCGCACGCGAGCAGAATTCCTCGATCAGGCGGGACTTACCCATGCCAGCGTCTCCGCCCACCAAGACTGTTGCGGCGCCCCGCTCCGGCAGAGCAGCGAGCGCTGAATCCAGCCGGTCGAGTTCGGCAACCCGACCGATGAATGCACCGCTGGAGCCCTGCTCGGCCACGGCCAAAGTGTTCCACATTGCGACCACCCACGCCTGTTGGCGAAATTCGGTCCGAACGACGTCAGACGAGCAAGGTGCGTTGGCCGATCTCCGCGGCTTCGATGCGGCTTGAGGCGTCGAGCTTGCGCAGCAGGTTCGACACGTGCACGCTCGCCGTTTTCTTGCTGATAAAGAGTTCTTCGGCTATCTGGCGATCGGTTCGACCCCTGGCCAGCTGCCCCAGTACCTCGACCTCTCGAGGTGTGAGTCCTAGATCGTCGGCCACCGAGCGAGTCGTCGCGGCCGAGACGGGCTCAGCGGGCGCGAGCACTATGCGCGCACGCTCGGCTAAGCGCTCCATCCGTTCGCGGAACAGTGGTGCGCCCATAGCGACCGCGCAGCGCCACGCAGCTTGAGCGCTCGCGACGGCACGTTTGCGATCGAGTCGCCCGTTGAGCAGGACTTCGGCCTCACGCCAGCGGCAGTAGGCGGCCGGATACGCCTCCTGCGTGATATCCCAGAGCGCCGCCGCTTCTCGCCATAGATCGGCGTCGGGCTCCGTGAGGCGGCTGGCTTCGGCGCGACACAGGGCGACGAATGCGGTGATGATGGGGGTCGGTGCAAATCCACGCGCGGCGCGAGCCAGCATGAGGCTGTCTACCTCGCCGAGCATCCCGCTCGCCAACCGCTGCACCTTGTCGAGATCGATCCGCCTTTGCCGGGCTCGAGAAACCTCTAGGTCATCGGCGATCGCCCGCAATCCCAAGCTGTGCATCTCGACGAGGAGCATGTCCTCCTCGACGCCGACGGCCGTGGTGAGCGCGCGGTCGACATCCTCAAGCGCGGCCTGTGGTTCGCCGCGTTCGAGGTTGATCTCGGCCCGCAACGTGTGCAACCACCCCTGCACGTTGACGGTATCGAGGCCGCCGGACATCTCCTCGGCGGTAACGAGCAGCGCGGTGGCATCGTCGAGCGAGCCTCGCCGGATCGCAATCATCGCGCGCACGGCGAACGGCCCGAAAACACAGTTTCCGCTGCCGCGGGTGATTCGTTGCAGGAGGTCGTCTGCTTCGTCCAAACGGCCGAGGCGGATGAGTGACTCTGCGCTGTTCTGGCCGGCGGCGCCAAGTCGGATGCCGATGAACTTGTCGTCCTTGCTGTCACCTTCGAAGACCAAAGCAGCGGCTTCTTCGAGTCGTCCGGCTGTGCCCAGGACATGAGCGAGATTGTTGTAGGCACGGTAGAGCTGGTCGGGATTGCCCAGCTCCTCGGCGATCGCCAGCGATTCGCGCACAAGTGCGAGCCCTTGGTCGGTGTCGCCGCGGTCGCCGAGAATGCAACCAAGCGTGTTGAGCGCATGTCCTTCTTCCATGCGCGCACCGACGGCGCGGGCGGTCGCGATAGCCTCGCGGGCCTTCGCTTCGCCCCGGTCGAAATGCGACATGAGCATGAGGCTGCGAGCTTCCTCCGCGAGGATGCCGGCCAACTCGAGCGAGGGAGCATCGGCGGGCAAAAGCGTGGCTGCCTGGTGCAGCGAGTCGAGAGCCAGCTGTGAGTCGCCAATAGCCCATGCGTTGCGCCCGAGCATCGTGTAACAGATAGCTGCACGCCGTGGGTCAGTGTCGGCGTCCAATGCGCCCAGTGCTCGTCGCACGAGGTCGACAGCCCGCTGGGTCTCACCGCTCATGTAGCCGGCATCTGCGGCCTTCATGTCTAGATCGATGCGGTCAATTCCCTGCCAGGCGTCGGAATCGATCGGGAGCCTTTCGCCTGACGACAGCGCCCGCTCGTAGTAGGCATAAGCCTCGGGCATAGCAATGACTGCGGCCGCGGCATCGGCGGCGGTGACGGATGCGCGCAGCGCCTTGGGCCAATCGTTGGCAGCCCACCAGTGCTCGGCCAACTCCATGACTGCATACCCAGGGCCGGCTGCTCCGAGTTCGGGATGGTCGGTCAGCGCTTGCGCGACGGCACCGTGCAGCCGCGCTCGCTCGCCCGGCAGTTGCGCCTCGTAGGCGGCCTCTCGCAAGAGCGCGTGGCGGAAGCGGAAGGAATTCTCGTCTTCGTCTGCCACGAGAACCTTTTGCTCGATTGCTTCCGCAACTGCGGTGTCGAGCTCGTCGGCGCCGATCCGGGCGGCGGCGGACAGCAACCGGTAATGCACCGACGCGCCCACCGTGGCCGCGAGCCCGACCACGTGCGATGCCTGTGAGGAGAGGCGCTCGATCCGCATCATGACGACATTGCGGAGCACTGTCGGGAGAGCTTTTGCGTGCCGTGCCGCCGCCAATTCTTCGGCGAAGAACGGGTTGCCGCCCGAACGCGTCAAGACGGCGTCGACAAGGGTCCAGTCGGGAGCTCCGCCGACGATGTCGGCGAGGAGTCTCGCGATCTCGACACGGTCGAGACCGGATATTTCGACTTGCGACACCCGGTTGTGCCGGCCGAGCTCGGCGAGCAAACGGCGAAGCGCACCGCCTCGTTCGACCTCATCAGCTCGGTAAGTGGCGACGAGCAATACGGGGTTGTCGTGGAGGTTGCGGGTCAGGAAGTCGATCACTTCGATGCTGGCGGAGTCGGCCCACTGCAGGTCTTCGAAAACGAGCACCACCGACGCTCGCGCCGCCAATGTCTCGACGCTTTGCAACAGCGCCTCGAACATTTTCGTCTTGACCAGCCCACTCGTGGGCGCCTCATCTGCGTCACTGTCGATCGGAGCAGCCAACCCGAGCGACCGTTGCGCGAAGCCGAGCACCGCAGCGACGTCACCCGCCGGCAGCTGGCGTGCGACGTCTCTCAACACACCGACAACTGGACCGTAGGGGAGTCCGCCACCCTCGGCGGGCGTGCAGGCGCCGATCGCGACGAGGCTGCCACGGCTGCGTGCCCGCGCGCAGAATTCTTCGATCAGGCGGGACTTTCCCATGCCGGCATCCCCGCCGAGCATGACCGTTGCAGCGCCGTGTTCGGGGAGCCCAGCCAGCGCCGACTCCAGGCGGTCGAGTTCGGCGACCCGACCGATGAAGGCACCACTGGACCCTTGCTCGGCCACAGCCAAAGTGTTCCACATACCTGACTCCTACGCCCCGGCCTGAACTTCGGTGATCTCGTCGGCAACCAGGCCGTGAGCTTCTTTGTGACAGGCGTGGGCTGCGTCTGCGTTCGGGGCGTCGACGAGGCAGAACACCTTGCCTGAACCTTCGTCGAACCAGTACTGCAGGTAGTTGACGCCATGCGCGTCCTGGACCTCGAGATCGCGGGCGTGGGCACCGGCCACCGCCTCTGCGGTCAGCCCGTCAACCTTGTTATGTACGTCCATGAACAGCGGCATGGCGAATCCTCCGGTCGAGATGGCCCGATGTGGACAAGACGAGAGCGTCCTGTCCCAGGATCGAACCGGCCGGCCGGAAGCACATGAGGAGATCTCCTTAGATCGACCTAAGGAGATACCTATTTCTGTGTGGCCGGCCGATCGCTCGCGCTCAGAGGTGTCGGAAATTTATCCTTTTGAGTTGGCTTGGATCGCCGATAACACACTCATGGGCCGCCCTGGACTGCGCGCGACGCAGCCCGCACCCCTCGTTGCGTCCGTCGCCGTGGTCGCCGCGACGCTCGCGGTGCTGCCCTGGGCTGGTCACCAGCTCGGACCAGGTATGAGCTTCTTGCCCATGACTCTTTCGGCCATCGCTTGCTTCGACATCTTGAGCGCGTGGCTGCTGGCTGGGAACTTCCTCGACACCGGCGACCGCCGGTTCCTGGTCATGGCCTGCGCCTACCTGTGGTCGTTGGCGCTGATGGGCGGGTACGTATTCGCGTTTCCCGGAATCCTCTCGAGGCACCCGCCGCTGGACATGTCGCCGTCGATGGCTGCCTACATGTTCGTCTGCTGGCATGCCGGATTCCCGATCTTGCTTGGTGCGGCCTGGGGACCATGGCTTGGGCCGAACGCCATCGAGACGATCCGGCCTCGCAGGCGACCACTACTTGCGGGCGCGGCCGCGGCCACGATCGCCGTCGCGAGCGCCACGATTGCCACCTTGGCGGCCAATATCCACCACCTTCCGGTACTGATTCACGGAGTGCAGTTCACCAACGCGACCGCGCCGGTCGGTGTGCCGTTGGTCATCATCAGCCTGTTCTTTTGCGTGCGCGGTATTCGTGGCGCGGCCGGGCCCGAGCGTTGGGCGGTCGTTGCGATCGTGGGCTGCCTCTGCGACCTGATCATCAGCGACCACTCTCACGCCCGGTTCACAGTCGGCTGGTACGCCGGCCGCGGCTTGGGTGTACTTGCGGCGGGCGTCGTATTGGCCGCGATGCTCGGGTCGTTCAGGCGGCTGAAGGCGACCGCCGAGTTCAACGCCGCCTACGACCACCTGACCGGGCTGCCGAACCGGCGCAGCGCCCAGGACTCCTTGAACGCGATGTTCGCCCGCGGCCGCCGGATGCACACCGCGCTGGCGCTCGTGGCGTTCGACCTCGACTTCTTCAAGCGAGTCAACGACGAACACGGCCACGCGGCGGGAGACGCTGTCCTGCGGGCTGTCGGTCTTGCGGTCCGCACGGCGATCCGACCGAGTGACATGGTCGCGCGCATCGGCGGCGAAGAATTCCTTGTACTGCTGCCGGACGCGACTGATGACGACGCTCGGGTGGTGGCGGAGCGATTGCGAACGGCGCTGCGCACGCTGGATTTCGTCGGCCCAGATGTCCAGGTGACCGCGAGCTTCGGCGTCGCGCACATGCAAGAGTCCGATCTGGACGCCGAGCAGCTGCTGCAGCGGGCCGACCGCGCGCTCTATGGTGCGAAGGCAACCGGCCGCGACGGAGTCGTCGTTGCGCCGGTTATTGCACCCCTGGTCGCGCAGTCGGTCCCGACATCCCTGTCGTAGTCGTGGCTACCGCGCGGTTCTAGCTACAGCGCGGTTCTAGCTACAGCGCGGCGTCGAGGAGCGTCTCGGCAACGGCCCGGGCAGCCAATGCAGTAGCCGCGGTTCGGTCCATTCGAGCGCCGACCATTGCTCCGTCGTAGAGCAGGACGAGTTGGGCCGCGAGTCCCGTAGCGTCAGCGACTCCTGCCGCCTCCGCCAGTTCGGCGAACAGTGCTCGGGTCCAGGCACGCGACTCGTCGCTGACGGTTTCTACTGCGCCACCAGGAAGGCTCTCGGCGCTTGCGTTCACGAACGCGCAACCGCGAAAGCCTGGCTCGGCGATGAAGCTGGCTAACGCATCGAACACCCCGAGCAGGCGCTCGCGAGGCGCCGTGTAACCCGCGATGAAGCGGGTGACCCGCGCCTGCCGTGCGGTGTGGCGGCCCTCGAGGTAGGCGCGGACCAGCTCGTCCTTGCTGCCGAATGTGTTGTAGAGCGACGCCTTGGCGACACCAGCCCGCTCGATGATCCGGTCGATGCCGACCGTGTGCACGCCCTCTTCGTAGAACAACTCGTCGGCTGCCGCGAGTAGCCGATCGCGGGCCGACAGGCGGTCGGAAACGGGCGTCGTCGCGGCGGTCACTCTCGAACGGACGGTCGCGCTAGGTGTCGCTGTGGGAGCCATGGCTTGACAATAACAGACCGGTCTGTCTACTGTCACTATCTGCACAGACCTGTCTAATCAAAATGTGGGAACAGCACCACTGCTCCCGCAGGCGAAAGAAGCTCCGATGGCAACCATGACCAGCAGCCCGACAGCCACGAACGCGACCACCGTCGCGGCTGCAACTCCATCCAGCGTCGAAAGCCGCGAGCCACGGGCGCGCCTTCGCCGCCGGCTCCCGAGCACCGTCGCGTTCTACCTGCAGGTCTCGATGCTGGTCTCGCTGCTCGGAGCTTCGAGTGCACCTACGCCGCTCTATCGCGTCTACCAAAGCGAGTGGGGCTTTTCGCCGATCGCGATCACCGTCGTCTTCGGCGTCTACGCGCTGGCCGTTCTCGGCGCGCTGCTAACGGTCGGATCATTGTCTGACCACATCGGACGCCGGCCCGTGCTGCTGACGGCGATCGCCGTTCAAGTCGCTTCGCTGATCATCTTCGCCACCGCGGGCAGCGTGACTGCGTTGCTGGTCGCCCGGGTGGTCCAAGGGATTTCGACGGGTGCGGCGATCGGCGCGTTGGGTGCCGGGTTGCTCGACATCGATCGCGCCAAGGGCACCATCGCGAACGGCGTGGGTGCGGTGTCGGGCACCGCGAGCGGGGCGCTGGGTTCTGCCTTGCTCGTGCAGTTCCTGCCCTCGCCCACCCACCTGGTTTACCTGGCGCTGATTGGCATCTTCGCACTGCAGGGTCTCGGCGTTGTGCTGATGCGGGAGACGGCCACCCGCAAGGCGGGAGCGCTCGCGTCACTGCGTCCACAACTCGCCGTCCCGCGGGGCGCTCGTCGTCCTTTGCTGTTCGTCGCACCCGCTCTCGTTGCGGTGTGGGCGCTCGCCGGTTTCTACGGATCGCTCGGCCCGACGCTGGTGCACGTTGTCACCGGCTCGAACTCGGTGGTGCTCGGCGGGTTGTCACTATTCGCCCTCGCGGCCAGCGCGGCAGTCACGTTGTTCGTCATCCGCGGCATGAAGGCGCGGACAGTCATGCTGCTCGGAACCTCGTCGCTCGTGATCGGCGTCGGCATGACGTTGCTGGCCATCAACCACGCATCGGCCGCTGGCTTCTTCGTCGGCACCGTGGTCGCCGGCGTCGGATTCGGTGCTGGCTTCCAGGGCGCCCTGCGCAGCGTGTTGCCGCTCGCCGCATTACATGAGCGGGCCGGTGTGCTCTCCGCGATCTACGTCGTCTGCTACCTCGCGATGGGCTTGCCGGCCGTGGGTGCGGGATTCCTCGTCGAGCACCTTGGGGTGCTCACGACAGCCCGCGAGTACGGCGTCATCGTCATGGTGCTCGCGGCGCTGGCGTTCGTCGACGTGGCTCGCCTTCGCCGCACCGAATCCGCGGCGGCCGTTGCCGCCGCCTGACAGCCACGCCCAGCGACCGACCTGATTGGGGCGCGGTGGCGATTCCTCACCGATGCAGCTCGACTCCTCACAGATACAGGTCCCAAGGCGCCAGAAACCTGCATCCGTGAGGAGTCGAGGCTTGCGCGAGCTCAGGAACCTGAATCTGTGAGGAGTCGAGGCGGCGCGCATTGAGGCTGCCATTACCTGGCTGTTACGCGTGCGCGATGGAGTGCGAGCCCGTTACATCGGCGCTCGGAGGTCAGTCGTGTCGACGCGGGGCGGGTCGGGGCAGCACGGCGGAAAGCAGCGCGACGGCGAGCCCACCGCCGTCCGCCGCACTCAAAGCCGTGACGCCGACCAGCTCGCTGCGCAACTCCGCCCGCAAAGCGACGACGGCAGCAGCAAGCGGCGCGGGAGCAGGCCGGTCGCCCCGCTCCCTGATGACGGCGGCGGTGGCGAGAAGCGTGGCGAGGTCGCCGGAAGCAGTCCCGGCGGCGGTCAAGACGAGGGCGGCGGTCTCGAGGCAGATCGCCAGGGGAAACTCGAAGGTGATCGAGAAGGCGGCGTCGAGGGCGGCGAGGGTCCGGTCCGCAGCCGCCGCGATGTCGCCCCTGGCAAGCAGCGCCCGCGCAAGAATCGACCGGATCAGCGGCACTTCCCGTTCGACGCCTAGCTCGGTTGCCTCCTGGTCGGCCGCCTCCCCGAAGTCGACCGCGGCGTCGAGGTCACCGTCGGCCAGCGAAATTCCGGCGGACGTGGACAGCAGCACGACTCGCGCGATGCGGCGGCTGTCGGCGTGCATCGGACGAGCCTCTGCGACATACGCGCGCGACTCGTCAAGCGCGCCCACTTGGTAACAGACCATCGCCGCGGTCGGCATAGCGGCGGCCAACTGCTCAAGCGAACCGCCAGCTCGGCACAGCGCAATCGCGTCGGCCGCGTAGCGGGCGGCCTCGGGTGCACCGCGTTCGGACAGCACGCTGCCCATGCCCATCGCGGCCGTCACTTGGAGGTCAGTGCTGAAGGGCTGCGCGGCACCAATCGCGCGACGCACATAGTCGAGTGCTTCGGCTCCGCGGTCGAGGTCATCGAGTAGGCCGGCCAGATAAATCAGCGAATGCGCGGTGTACGGAGACTCGACGGCCTCAAGTAGTCGCACCACAGTTTCGAGTTCGCTGATCGCGTTCGCGGTATCGCCCGACCAGTAGTCGAGGTAGCCCATTGCGTAAGTGGCATACGGCGTCCATTCGCTTTCGGCGCCGTCGCCAAGCAATCGGGACAGCCAGTAGCGGCCCTCGGCCACGTTCGTGGCGGCCCAGTAGCGATGCAGGCGGAAGGCGAGTTCGAGGCATCGGTCGCGGTCGGTGCTTCCTTGCATCGCCGCGCCGAACAGCGACCGAACTGAACCGAGCATGTCGGTGATCGCTTCGCGGTAGCCGGCGGGCGAAACCCGGGCGTCGTCGGGCAACGCGGCGCGCACTGCGTCGGCAAGCCGATCGAACGCAGCACTCTCCTCGCCACGTTCGACGAGCAGTTCGCGCGCAAAGCGATGCAGGTCGTCGTCCTGGTGATAGCGCCATCGCGCACCGGTGCGGTCAACGGCGAGCAGCCCTCGTGCAGTGAGCTCACGCAAGATGCGGACCACCCGAACCGGTGCGATCGGACCGCCGGACACCACCGCGCGGATCAGCGGCAACCCCACCGGACCGTCGAGAACCGCGAGGCGCCGATACACCGCGGCTTCGTCGTCGTCGAGCAAGGCGTAGCTACCGCGGACGACGCGGCGCAGCCGATCCTCCCCGTCGACGAGCACGTCGGAGAGATGGTCGAGCAAGTCGCCAACCGGCATCGCCGACAGCTGCGCGGCGACCAATTCAAGTGCCAACGGCAGGCCGCCGCATTGGCCGAGCAGCAAGGCCACATGCGGCGCGAGCCGTTCGTCGACCTGCAAGTCGCCGCCGCTGTCATGCACGCGGTCGATCAGGATGCGCACCTGCGCACTGGCCAGTAATGCGGCGGGGTCGTCGCCCGTTGGTGCGTCGAGCGGTTCGACGGTGACGACTCGTTCGCCCTCAAGTGAGAGCGGCACGCGACTGGTCACGACGAGCGTGAGGTGCGGGCAACTGGCGAGTAGTGCGCTGGCCAATGATGCGACGCCGTCGACCACGATCTCGCAGCCGTCGAGCACCAGCAAGACTCGCCCGAGCGGCGCCAAATGTTCAGCCAGCACGGCGGTTGCATCGTCGGTGCCAAGTGCGACACCGACCTCCAACGCGACGGTCGAGGCGACCAGGGCATCTTGGGCGACCGGTGCGAGTGACACCCACAACCGGCCGCCGACGAAGTCACGCCGCGCGGCCGCGACTCGAACCGCAAGGCGAGATTTGCCGACGCCACCTCGACCCGCGACGGTGACGAGACCGGGTTGCGAAAGGGCCGCATCGAGTTGCGCGACCTCGCGATCGCGTGCGATGAACGTCGATGTCATGACGGGCAGACGAGCGGCCGACGACGCACTCTGGTCGCGCAGCGCCGCTAGATAGACCTCGACAGTCTCCCCGGCGGGGTCAATGCCGAGCTGCTCGGCGAGCTCAGCGCGACATTGCTCGTAAGCCTGCACGGCGCCGGCGCGATCGCCCGACGCGTCGAGAGCGCGGATCAGCGAACGATGTGCGCGCTCGTCGAGCGGACTTTTGGTCACAGCTCGGCGGGCGGCCGCGATGGCCGTGTGATGGTCGCCAACCCGGCCGGCTGCGTCGACGGTCAGTTCGAGCGCGCGCGCAGCCGTCGCGTCGGCGGCGATGCGATGCGGCGCGAGCCACTCGACGTCCTCGCCTGGAAGCAGTTGATCTCCGGTCTGATCGGAGATGGATTCGACCAGCTCGAGCGCAGCTGCGGCGCGGCCGTCGGCGAGCAATTCGGCAGCCCGCCTGATCGCCTGTTCGGCGAGCCGGACGTCGATGTCGATGCCAGGCGCAAGCTGATAGCCGGACGGCGCGGTGCTGACGACGTGCTGATCGTCACCGCCGATCGGGGCGAGCACAGTGCGCAGGCCGCGCACGACGCCGCGCAACGCGACCTGCCAAGTCGCGGGCAGATCGTCGGCCCAGATCATCGATGCGAGCCGGTCTGCGGGGATCGCCTGCTGTGAAAGCGCGAGGGCGACCAGTGCGACCCGGGCCCGGCGGCCGCCCAGTGCCTGCCCACTGATGACGCCGTCGCCATTGCTGACGGCCACCTGGCCGAGCACGTCGATCCGCACTGACGAATCGTAGGCGCTCTGCGTTCGGGCGAATTACCGGGACGTTACGGGTGGCCGGTGGACTGTGCCGGACAAGGGCCGTTTGAGCTACTCAGGGAGTCACGATGTCGACGAATTCACGCAGCGCAAGCTTGGTCGGTATCGCCCTGATGGCGACAACGGCGTGTCTCTTGACCGGGTGCAGCAAGAGCTCGAAGGCATCATCTGGAGCCGGCGGCGCTACGGGGGCCGCCGCTTCGATCGCTGCCGCAGCGGCTGCCGCGGGTGTTTCGGTGCCGCCTGGGGCGGCGGCCGCGCTCGCCGGCGCGACCGGGAAGGGCGGTCCGCTCGACTCGTCGAAGCAGTGCGCGGCGATCAAGCCGGCCGACGTCCAGGCCTTGATGAAGGCGCCGGTCACCCCGGTCGTGGACAACCCCGGCGAGTGCTCGTTCTACGGCGGCGACCTCAAGATCGACATCTACGCAAACGACCCGAACCAGAAGTACTACCAAAACCCGGTGAACGGCCCTGGGACCACGCCGGTTCCGGGTGTTGGCGACCAGGCGCAGTGGTTCGCGCCGATCCCAGGGACGAACACGCCATGGCTCGAGGCGCACAAGGGTTCAACTAGCTGCGTCATCTCGCCAGCCGACCCCCCCGAGACCACGATTCCGTACACCGGCACGGACCCGTTCGAGAAGATCGCGCCCGCCGACTCCGCCGCCTACGCGGCCAAAGAAGGCGTGCTCTGCAACGACATCTTCTCGGCGAGCTAGACGACTTCGGCGAGCTTGCCTGTAGCGACGTCGAAGATGAAGCCGCGGATCTTGTCGGTGTAGGCGATGAAGGGATTCGACCGCAGCCGTAGCACCGACTGCCGCAAATCCTCCTCGAGATCGGTGAACGAGTCGAACGACCAGTCGGGCTTGAATCCCACCTCTGCCTGCAGTTCTGCCTTGAACTTCATCTCGTCGAGGCCGAGGTTTGCGCAGTCGGTGTGGTGGATCAGGACGATCTCGCGGGTGCCTGTTACGCGCTGGCTGATCGTGAGTGAGCGGATCACGTCCGGGCTGATCACGCCGCCACCGTTGCGGATGATGTGGGCGTCGCCGACCTGTAAACCAAGAAGCGCGTGGACGTCGATGCGTGAATCCATGCACGCGACTACCGCGAGGCGCTTCGCCGGGCGAATGGGCACCATGCCGACGAAGGTCTCGGCATACCGGCGGTTGTTGTCGAGCAGTTCGTCGATGACAGACATGTCCTCCATGGTTTCACGGCTCCCAGTTGGCCGGGGTTGTGGCGCCGGAGACGCCGATGCGGTGGCCCTCGGGCAGGGTGAAGGTGAAGTCGCGGCGTCCCCATGGGCGATCTCCGGGCGCTTCGGTGACTTCCAGCCCGGCCGCTACTACCCGGGCGTGAATGTCGTCGATCCAGACGCCGACCTCGAACGTCACCTCATTCGCTCGAACCTCGCCGTGGCGGCGCCGCAGCTGGATGCCCGCGCTACCAGACCAGGGCGCAACCGCGACCTCGCCGATGGTGACCGGTTCGCCGTACATCCAGGCGATATGCATTCCGAGGACGCCGCACAACAACTGCGCGGTGCCCTCGACGTCGTGAACCTCGAGTGCGGCCGTGATGGTGAATACCGTCGGGTCGACAGGGTTAGCGGCAACCGCCATCACCACGGTCTGACCCACGCGGTCGTTGTACGACCGAGGCAAGCGGGCGCGTTCGGCCAGGCCCGCATGCATGGCGACCTTGAGCGAGCCGATGTTGCGGGAGTCGGCCCATGCCTCGAGGCCATCGACGCCTGGCTGTGCGAGTAGAAACGGCACGATTGCGCGCGCCGCTTCGCTCATGAGTCCCTGACCCCAATGACTTCGTCGCAAGCTCCAACCCAACCCGCGGGTGGTGCTGCCTTGGTCGGCGAAGATGCCGATCGTGCCGAGTACGGTCGGGTCGTCGTGCAGGCGTACCGCCCAGGTCATGCCGCCATTCTGGTCGAGGTCGGCGGCCAGACGACGCTGCAATTGCTCGATCGAGTGACTCGGCGACGACCCGTACATGTACTGATGCACCAGCGGATCGGCGTCCATCTCGAAAAGATCGGTGGCGTCGACGGTGGGATCCAACGGACGAAGCTCGAGGCGAGCGGTAGATAATTCGGTGATGACCAATGGTGGTCTCGGGTTGTTCACGCGCCGAGACTAACCGGCCGGCCTGCGTTGGAGGAGGACCCGTGGCGGCGAGCGTCAGCATCGACGGTGACGTCATGACGGTTGTCATGCACGGGCTCGACAAGCTGTGGAGCATGAAGAGCCAGCTCGACATTCCGTTGGCCCACGTGCGCGGCGCCGCAGCCGATCCGGCGATCGTGCACGAGTCAAAAGGTTGGCGCGGACCCGGCAGCAACGTGCCTGGGGTCTTAACGGCCGGCACGTTCCACCAGCACGGCGAACTCATTTTTTGGGATGTCCACCGTGGTGACAACGCCGTCGTCATCGACCTCGAGCACGAACACTTCGAGCGGTTGGTGATCGAGGTCGACGATCCGCTCGCGACGGTCCAACTCATCGAGCGTGCGATAGCCGGCAGGGCTGGTTCGGCTGACCGCTGACGAGACGGACGACGGTGAGCGGGGAGCAGGGAAGTCACCGGGTGGGCTGAACGCCGAGCGCAAGAGGCTGCTTGCTGACCTGCGGCCGCTGCGCGAATCGGCGGAGTACCGACGGCTCTGGCTTGGCCAGGGCCTGTCGGCGACAGGCAACCAGATGACCAACGTGGCGGTGCCGGTGCAGGTGTACGCGATGACGCATTCGTCATTCGCGGTCGGCGCAATCGGGCTCACCGTGGCGATCCCACTTATCGTCGTTGGGCTACTCGGTGGCTCGCTGGCGGACGCGGTTGACCGGCGAAAGTTGGTGCTGCTCACCAGCTCGGGTCTCGCGCTTCTCTCGTTTGTATTTGCGTTGCAAGCAGCACTCAACCTTCGGCAACTGTGGCTGCTCTACGTCGTAATTGCCTTGCAGGGAGCACTTTTTGCGATCGATCAGCCGGCGCGATCCACTTTCGCCCCGCGCCTGTTACCGTCCGACCGCATTCCGGCCGCCCAAGCACTGAACCAGCTGTCGTTTCAGTTGAGCGGCACGATTGGTCCGCTGCTTGCGGGCGTTGTCATCGCGGCAGCGGGTCTTAAGGCTGCGTACGCGACCGACGCTGCGACGTTCACTATTGCTGTTTACGCCGTCGTGAAGTTGCGCCCGATGCCACCGCAAGGTGGCGGTGCGCCTCCCGGATTTGCCGCTGTTGCCGAGGGATTGCGCTGGGCTCGCAAGCATCGCGTGATCGCGATGGTGTTCCTGGTCGACCTGAACGCGATGATTTTCGGGATGCCACGGGCGGTCTTCCCGGCGTTGGCGGCGACGCACTTCGGTGGTGGCGCGCGGACGGTCGGCGTCCTCTACGCGGCACCCGCGATCGGCGGACTCCTTGGCGCCGCGTTCTCGGGACCACTCGCTCGGGTGCGGCGGCAAGGACTGGCCGTGCTGGTGTCGATCGTCGTGTGGGGCGGGTCGATCGCGGGCTTCAGCGTGAGTCGTTCACTGCTGCTTGGCGCGACACTGCTCGCCGTCGCGGGTGGCGCGGACATGGTGAGCGCGGTCTTCCGAGGCACGATGCTGCTTCAGAACGTGCCCGATGCGTTGCTCGGGCGACTGAGCGCGGTCAACATCGTGGTGGTCACCGGAGGGCCGCGACTGGGCGACCTCGAGGCCGGTGGAGTGGCCGCACTCACGAGTCCGGTGTTCAGTGCAGTGAGCGGGGGCTTGGCGTGCGTGGTCGGCGTCATCTTGCTCGGGCTGGCCGTCCCGGCGTTCGCTCGCTACCGCTCGGACCCCAATGCAGCCACCAACCCAAGGCCCACTCCCACGCCGGACGAGTTCCCACCCGACGTCCCGCCCGCCGCGGCTTGATGATCGCTCCGCTCCACTGTCGGTTGATCACGTAAGGGGGGTGTCGGGTCGCCTCAATAGGTGAGCGCACCTGTTGAAGTGACGGTTCGCCTAGCGCGACGGGCGGTCAGCAGCAGCCGTCAGCGCAGGTTGGCTCACCCTTTTGGCTCAGCGCTCGCCCACGCCGGCCGATGGAGCGGCATGCGATCCAGACGTAGCCGTGCGCCGATGTCGCCTGGCCGCGCTGCGCTCGAACAGTTCGACGCGTTCGAGATCCTGGAGAAGGCGCCGAACTGCGTCATCGTGATCGACGAGCAGGCGACGGTTGTGTACCAGAACGCGGCGTCCCGCGAACTCGACGAACGGATAGGCGCCACTTACGGCGAGGCCCTGCTCGACGCCGTCCGCACTGCTCTCGCCGGTTCACGGTCTGGGCACTACCCGCTCACCGTGCCCGTCGTGGCTAAGACGAGATCGGGTCAGGCACACGCTGACGTAACGGTCGACCGCATCGCCGGCGGATTCGTCGCTAGCTGGGCCGACCGAACCCAAGCGCGCGAGGGTGGCCAGGTCGTCACGAAGGTCGCGACCGAACTCCTCTCGACCGCCGAGTCGTTCACCGTTTTCGCCGACATGTTGGCGAACGCCGTCATCGAGGTGTCGGAACAGGCGTATGCAGTCGCGACCGGATCCGACCAGCTGACCGACAGCATTCAGGAGATCGCCAGCAGTGCGGCCACGGCCGTCGGAAACACTGCCGGCGCGGTGCGTTCTGCACAGTCGGCGACCGACCTTGTAGCTCGCCTCAGTGAGTCGAGTGACCGCATCGGTGCAGTCAGTCGGCTGATCGGCTCCATCGCTGGACAGACCAACTTGCTTGCCTTAAACGCGACGATCGAAGCCGCCCGAGCGGGTCAGGCAGGTCGAGGATTCGCGGTGGTCGCGAGCGAAGTGAAGACGCTCGCCCGACGCAGCGCCGAAGCCACCGAAGACATCACGAGCACGGTTGCTGCTATCCAGGCGGACACCGCGGCGGCCGCGGCAGCACTCGACGAAATCGTGCATGCCATCGAGATGATGGATTCAGAGCAGACCACGATCGCAAGCGCGGTCGAGGAGCAGAGCATGACGGCAGCAGAGATCGGCGCCCGGGTCTCGGCCGTTGCGCGAGCAGCCGAATCGTCATCGTCAGCACTCATCGGGCTACGCGAGGCTGCCAACGTCGTCGCCGCGAAGTCGCACGAACTCCGCGCGTTGGTCTAGCGGGTAGCAGGTAGCAGCTAGCGATGTGGCTGTCGTTTGACGGCCTCGTAGAAAACCTTGGCCCGGGCGTGTTCGAGCGCACGTGCCCGCCCATCGCGACGCGTCTCCAGACGTCGCTGTTCGCGCAGTAACTTCTCGTAGTCATCGAACCGCGTGGCGTCGAGGTCGCCTTCGGCAATCGCCCGGCCGACTGCACATCCGGGCTCGCCGTGATGCGCGCAATCGGCGAATCGGCAATCGTCCGCGAACTCGACAATGTCGGCGAACGCGGCACCGATGCCCTCCTCTGCTTCCCATAGCGCGAGGCCGCGAAGTCCTGGTGTATCGATGGCCACGGCGCCCGACGGCAAGACCACCAGCTCGCGCGCTGTCGTGGTGTGGCGACCTTTCCCGTCGTCGCGAACCGCGCCGGTCTGCAACACGAATGTGCCTGCGCCTAAGGCATTTGTGAGCGTCGACTTGCCGGCGCCCGATGGTCCGATCATCGCCACGGTTTGCCCCGACCCCAGATAACCGGCGAGCGCATCGAGGCCTTCGCCGGTCGCGGAGCTCACCGCGAAAACGTCAGCGCCCACCGCGTCGGCACGGGCATCCGCGATTCGCTGGGGAACGTCGACAGCGATGTCGGCCTTTGTCAGCAGGACGACGGGTGTGGCACCCGATTGCCACGCTAACGCGAGGCAGCGCTGCAAAAGCCGAGGGCGCGATCGCCCGACGAGCGGCGCCACGATGAACACTGTGTCGACGTTCGCGGCCACCACCTGTGCGACGGTCGCGCGACCGCTGATCGACCGTTCGAACGACGATCGGCGACTCAGGACGGCGACGGCGACGGTGCCGTCGAGTGCAACCCAATCACCGACGGCCGGGGTGCCGACCGGCTCCCCAGGCTCCGCCGGGTCGGGCTCGAACAGTCGGCCCGACGGGCGCACCCGCGTGGACGCAGACCCGGTGAGCACGGTCAATGCGCCGCGGTCGACGCGCGCGACACGAGCGGGCGTCAGTTCGAGGCCGCGCATCGATGACAGCGAAGCGAGTTCGGCGGCACGGGTGTCGTCCCAGCCGAGTACCGAGAGCGAAGAGCCGACGCCCTCTGAGGCGTCGTCGGTTGCCGAGGCGTCGTCGGAAGATGAGTCGAAAGGCATGGTCGAGCGCTCCTGCGAAGTGAGGTGGGCGCTCGGTACAGCGTCAGGCGATACCGAGCGAGAGGACGGCGCGCACAACGACGAAGACGTTCATAGCGGCCACCTCCTCTTTCACTCGGTGATTCGCGAACAGTAAGCCTGGGACGACCGCGAGCGCTACGCAATAACCGCGCTGCAGGCTCATCGAAACACTCATCGGAGCCGGTGCGGCGGTCCGATCCGGACGTCGACCCCGGGTGAGTAGTGCACCAACGGCTCGCCGACGGGCTGCGGCAAGCCGGCCGCGGCGACCAATCCGTCATCGACGTATCGAGCCGTCGCGCGGTGCAGCACCCATGGATGGTGTTGCGCGATGCCATACCGCCGCCAACTGCCAGCACCAGCCCGCGAATGAGCCGACGCGGAGAAGCCGCGGAACATCCCCGGCCCGGTGATGCTGAACAACCTCCATCTGGCCGTCAGGAAATGGTCGCGCTGGGTGAGTTCGCTTGGTTTGAACGGCGGCCCGATGTCGATGGTCACGTTGCTACTTGCGCCGCGTGGACCCGGCCACCGACGCGAGCATGAGTAAGTCACGACGTCGCCGGAACGCTCCAATGACATGCGCGACCACATGTACGGCAGCCGAAAAGTCGCGCGCGCGGTCAATACCGCACCGAGTCGCGATGTATCAAGAGAGAAGAACCAGATGCCCGCCCGGCCGTACTCGTCGATCACGTAGGTGCGCACGTTGGTTTCGCAAAACCGCGATGCCCATGGCAGCGAAGGCGTGTGCGGCAGGCTCACGAACATGTTGAACGGGACGAGCCCGACCCATGCCTTTCCATCGAACGTATCGAGCGTGAGCCCGGCAGGTAACAGTCGTGCCACCACGTCTGGCTCATATGCCCAATGCAAGAACGTCAACGTGTCCCAGCGGTGCATCATCACCGGGTGCACGACCTCGACCGGACACACCGGGCCGTAAGCTTCGACGTCCGATGGGCCTGGTGTGAACGGCATAAAGCCCATCATGGCCGACGTCGATCAGTTGCCCTTCGTCGCCTTCGCTCGCTCGATTTCGCGCAAGGCCCAAGCCTTGTGTTCACGCTGCGCCCAAGAAGTTGAGACGTATCCGGTGCGCATGCCGCGCAGCGCATACGGATCGCGGTTGGCCATGTACATGTGACCTAGCACGATGGCGAGAATTGCGTACGACATCCAGTCATGTACGAACGTCGCACCAGTACGAAGCGACACCGGCCAGAAGTTCGCGAAGCGCATGATGAGTCCGGTGCCGAGCATCGTCAAGATTGCGCCGATCTGAAAGTTCGCGTTGAGCTTCTGGCCGGCGTTGAACTTGCCAACCGGGATCGCGCCGTCACGACGTTGACGCGACCGCAGCCACTTCCAGTCGTTGCGGGTGAACCGGTTGAGGCGACCCGCGTCTGCACGAAAAGCCTTTGATAGCAGGCCGAAGATGATGGGGATCGGCAAGCAAATGCCGGCGACGACGTGGATCCACTCGATAATCGAGCGGTTGCCGAAGAGCTGCGAAAGCACGTCGACGTACAAGATTGCGGCTGTCGCGAGGCAAATGCCCATCAGGATCGCTGTCGCGCGATGCACCCAACGCTCGCCGCGGGTGAAGCGGAGCAGCTCAGCGGGTAAGCGCGGTGGCGTCATGGGCAGCTCGTCGTCATCAGCTCATCAGCTCGTCGGCGCATCGTCGTCGCGGCCGTTCGATTTGCCTACCCATGCGTCGACGTCGTAGCCCTCGTCTTCCCAATAGCCCGGCGTTACTTTGTTGGCCAGCGTGATGCCGCCCAGCCACTTGCACGACTTGTAGCCATACATGGGGGCGACGTAGAGCCGGACCGGTCCGCCGTGGTCACGGGTGACGGGCGCGCCGAGCATGGTCAGCGCGACGATGATGTCGCGCCGCTGCGCCTGCACCAGGGTGAGGCTTTCGGTGTAGACGCCGTCGAACGAGGTGAACTCGAGTGCCGTGGCGCCGGTCTTGACGCCGACGTGGTTGAGCAGGTCGGGCAACGCAACGCCTGACCAGTGCACCTGCGGCACCCGCCAGCCGGTCACGCACTGGAAGTCCTTGACGAGGTTGGTCTGCGGCATGGCCTGCAGATCGGCGTAGCTCAACGTCATCGGCCGATCGACCAGACCGTCGACCTTGAGCTGGTAATCAGCGATGGTCCGCTGCGGCTCGGAGGAAGCGACGTTGTAGTAGCGGAATCTGTCGACGGCCGGCAGCAGGTTCGACAGTCCGGTCGGGTCGTTGCGGACAACCGGATCCAGTACGTCGCTTTGGACATTCTCGAGCTGCTTACCGAAGATGACACCGACGGCGCCTAGGCCGAGCATGCCGAGCACGATGCGGCGGCCGATGGGCTTGCCGGCGCCATCGACCTCAGGGGGAATGTCGGGCGGGGGAGGTGGCGGCCGCTCGTCTTCATCCCACGGGCGGTTCATCTATCTATGATGCGCTTGCGGCGATGGTCCCGGTGGCGCTGCAGGTCATTACGAAACACGAACGGGTGGCCACACCAATCGGCGTGGACCACCCGGACGCTGCGAACTTAGACGGGGCGGACGTTCTCCGCCTGCGGGCCCTTCGGGCCCTGCGTGATGTCGAAGTCGACTTTCTGGTTCTCTTCGAGGCTGCGGTAGCCGTCGGACTGGATGGCTGAGTAGTGGACGAAGACGTCTGCGCCGCCCTCGACGGCGATGAAGCCGAAGCCCTTCTCAGCGTTGAACCACTTCACTACACCTTGCGTCACGTGCTCTCCCTAACCAGGATTCGGTCCCCGCACCTCGCGGTCACCGGGCCGGCGTGGGCATTTCGCTTCACAGACGACACTGTCGACTAAGAAACGAAAGGCCCGCGCTGACGTTCCGCGGGCGTGAGAACACGTACCTGGAACCTCGACCGCGGATTACGGTAGCAGGTCAATTCGCCCATGACCATGGGTCGCGGGTGATCTGATCATGGATAGCTTGAGGCTGGCTTGAGGAGGTTTTGAAGGAACCTTGACTATCGCCGACGGCCTCTACACCGGCGGATCAACGCGACTCCAGGGCAAGCCGGACGCCGAAGCCGACCAGCGCCACGCCTGAGAGCGCCTCGAGTCGCTGCCGGACCACGCTGCGGGCGAACATCCGGCGGGCTCCGTGGACGATCGCCGTCAGCGTCAGGTACCAGGTGCCGTCGCAAATCACCCAAACGGCGGCCAGCAGCAGCCCTGTCGGCAGTACCGGATACCCGTGCGGGATGAACTGGGGCAAGAAGGAGATCGCGAAGACGCCTGCCTTCGGGTTGGCCAGGTTCGTCACCAGACCGGCTCGGTACGCACTCCACCCGCCGCGACCGGCGATCGACGGCGACGGGCTCGACCCGACGTCCACCACCCCGGCGTCCAACCCGACGTTCACCACCCCGGCGTCCAACTCGGTGTCCTGATGTTCTTTGCGGGACCGAAGTAGCGCCTGGACGCCGAGGCTCAGCAGCACGATCGCGCCGGCGATACGCAGGACGTCGTAGGCCACGGTCGACGCGGCGAGCAATGCGCTGAGTCCGGCCGACGCCGTCACACCCCAAAAGAGCACGCCCGACTGGACGCCGGCGACTGTGGCCACGCCGCGTCGCCGTCCGTACTTAATGGTCTGGCGTAGCAGCGTCGCGGTTGCGGGTCCGGGTGCCATCGAGAGGAGTAGCGCTGCGCCGGCGAACGCGAGCACGTGTGCGAGCAATGTGGGCACGTCCACGATGGTGCCACCTGGCCCCAAATGCTTTTTCGTACAAGGCGTGACCAATGGTCGAACGCCGGTCAATGCGGTTTTGAACTTTTGTCCAACATGTCGGGTTTCGCGTTATTTCTCGTCGTCACCGACCCACCCTGCTCTCATGAGAAGAAAACTGGCTGCGGTGGCAGGCGCGGTAGCGGTGTTCATGACTGGGGCGATTGGCGCGGCGAGTGCGGTGTCGGCAACAACTGTGCCGAACAAGTCGACCTGGCTGGCCGCAGCCAGCACCGCCCTGAAGGGTGGCACTACCTATATAGACAGCAAGAAGCACACCGCAGCGAAGCCGGCGATCGTCGCCGTCGCCGATGGTTACAAGGTCTTGTTCGCGACCGGCCGATCGGCCGACAGCGGCGGCACTCTGGAGCAACTCACCAAGGCCGGCTACCACGTCGATCAGTTGTGCTTCCGCGACCCGAAAGCAAGCTCGACGCAAGCATCGAAGACCGCATGCAGAGCCAAGTGGACGGCGGCGGGCTACGGCATCATCGCGAACATTGGCAACCACACGACTGACCTCGCCGGCGGCAACTCCGGCAAGCAGTACCTGTTACCGAACTACGGCTTCCTCGATTAGTCAACGGGACGTAACGTTTTCGGAACGGCCTTTGCCTTAGCGTGTCTGCGTGAGTGAGACCCTGCCTCTGGGCCGCGATGTGACGCGGCGGATGCCCCTTGTTCTAGCCGGGGGAACCGTCGTCGTGCTGGTGGTTGCACTCGTCCTGCTGGGCTTGAACGCTGGCGATCTCAGCCCGGCGCAGCTGGGTTTCGAAGTCGTCCTCGCGGCCGCGGTCGTGTTGTATGCGGGTACCGGTCTGTTACTCAGTCGACGAGTGCCAGGCAACGCCATCGGCTGGCTGCTCGCCATGATCGGATTCCTGCTCGCCGGAGAATTGTGTGCTGAGCAGTACGCGGTGTACGGCCTCGTCACCGCACCAGGAGCACTGCCCGTAGTGAAGGCCATCGGGTGGTGTTCCGTGTTGCTCGCCGGTCTGGCCATCTTTGCGGTGCTCTTCTTGCTCCTATTGTTTCCGGACGGCCAGCTTCCTTCGCCTCGCTGGCGGCCGGTTCGGCTAGCTTTCGGTGTCGTGTTGGTCGCCCTATTGCTGAGCCAGATGCAGACCGGTCAGGTCGTCAGCGGTGGCCTAACCGACGTCCTCGACAACCCACAGGCGCACGCCAGTTACCCCAACCCGGTCGGGATCATTCCGCAGCACGGCTGGGGCGCAGCCTTTGTCGCGGTGGCCGTGCTGCTGATCGTGGCAGCGGCGCTGACTGCGGTGAGATCAGTGTTCGCGCGTCGCCGGGCTGCAAGTGCCGAGCGGCGCAAGCAACTGGAATGGCTCGGCTACGTCGGTGCACTGACCTTGGGCCTGATCGCGCTGCTGCTACTCGGCGTGATTTTCGGTGGCAGCGGCGGGCCAAAGTGGATCGGCAACCTTTTGTGGATCCTGTGCGTGCTCACCCCGGTGACCGGGATCCCGGCAGCATGCGTCGTGGCCGTGTTGCGATATCGGCTCTACGACATCGACCGACTGGTATCCCGCACATTGTCCTATGCGGTCGTCACCGGGACGTTGCTTGCGGTGTACGTCGGGCTCGTGCTCGTGGCGACCCGAGTGCTGCCGTTGCACACCCCGGTCGCGGTCGCCGGATCCACGCTGGTTGCGGCCTCCCTGTTCAGCCCGCTGCGTCGGCGGGTTCAACTCAAGGTGGATCGGCGTTTCAACCGGGCTCGATATGACGCCGACCAGATGGTGTCCGCGTTCGCCGGCCGGCTGAAAGACACCGTGAACCTGGATTCGGTCCGCAGTGACCTGGCTGAGGTTGTGCACCAGGCGCTGGAGCCGACGCTGATGTCGGTGTGGATAAACGAACGTCGGGGTTCCGGGATTCGGTAGTTGTGGGTCGAGCCGACCTGGTGGCGGAGGATGCGGGATTTGAACCCGCGAGGAGTTGCCCCCTACACGCTTTCCAAGCGTGCGCACTCGGCCACTATGCGAATCCTCCGCCGAGCAGGCTATCCCGTGGATAGCCCACGCGCGGTGTCGGCGTCCGCCATTACACTCGGGCGCAGACCCCTCGCGTGGCGTCCATCCCACGAACCCCCCCAGGGCCGGAAGGCAGCAAGGGTAAGCGGGCCCTGGCGGGTGCGCGGGGGGTCGCCTGTTTTGGCTCTTGTTCGTTCGGTGACCGCGGAGGTGGCGCATGAGTCTCGCGCTCTACCGCAAGTACCGCCCGAGTACGTTCGCCGAGGTCATCGGCCAAGAGCACGTCACCGAGCCGCTCCAGCAGGCGCTGCGTAATGACAGGGTGCATCACGCGTACCTGTTCTCTGGCCCGCGCGGATGTGGCAAGACGTCCTCGGCGCGGATCCTGGCGCGGTCGTTGAACTGCGAGCAAGGCCCTACGCCGACCCCTTGCGGGGTGTGCGAATCGTGCGTCGCACTTGCGCCGTCCGGCCCTGGCAGCATTGACGTGATCGAGATCGACGCTGCTTCGCACGGTGGGGTCGACGACGCGCGCGATCTGCGGGAGCGCTCGTTCTACGCACCGATCCAGGCGCGTTTCAAGATCTACATCATCGACGAAGCGCACATGGTGACCACTGCCGGCTTCAACGCGCTGCTCAAGCTGGTCGAGGAGCCGCCGCCGCATCTGAAGTTCATCTTCGCGACGACCGAGCCCGAGAAAGTCATCGGCACGATTCGATCGCGCACCCATCACTATCCGTTCCGGCTGGTGCCGCCTGGGGCTTTGCGCGAGAACCTGGCGCGCATCTGCGTGGCCGAGGGCGTCACCATCGAGCCGGCTGCGCTGGGGTTGGTGGTGCGCGCGGGCGCCGGATCGGTGCGCGACGCACAGTCCGTACTCGACCAGCTTGTCGCGGGTGCTTCGGCTGATGGCGTCACCTATTCCGATGCGGTCGCGCTGCTCGGTTACACCGACGCGAGCTTGCTCGACGACGTGGTCGACGCGTTCGGCGCCGGCGATGGCGGCGCGGTACTCGAGATCGTCGATCGGGTGGTCGAGGCCGGTCACGATCCACGACGGTTCGCCGAGGATCTGCTTGAGCGATTGCGCGATCTGATCGTGCTCAATGCAGTACCGGACGCCGGCGAGAAAGGTCTCCTCGACGTGCCCGTCGATGTGCTCGAGCGAATGAGTCGGCAGTCGGCGCAACTCGGTCGCGTGCAGCTCACACGTGCGGCCGACATCGTGAACACCGGCCTCACCGAGATGCGGGGCGCGACCGCACCGCGGTTGTTGCTCGAGCTCATTTGCGCGCGAGTGTTACTGCCCGCCGTCGGTGACGACGAGGCGAGTTTGTTGGTGCGGCTCGAAAGACTTGAGCGCCGGTTCGCGATCGCCGGAGATTCTGAAGTTGTTGCAGCGCCGACAGTCTCGCGTGCCGCCGCGGTTTCCGCGCCGACTCGAGCCGTCCCGCCTGCCGAACCGGCGCCGACCTCGGCCACTCCGCCTGCAGTTGCTGCCCCGCCGTCCGACCCTGAATCTCTCGACGGCGCGGCGTCGTTCGACAGCGCCGCATCTTTCGGTAGTTCGCCGTTCGAGCCCGCTGTTTCGCCGCCTGGAGCAATCCCAGCGTCGTCCCCGCTTGCAGCGGGCGACCTCGACGCGGCCGCAGTTCGGCGCATTTGGGATGACGTACTTGAAGTCGCGAAGCGACTGAAGCGACGGACCCACGCGTTGTTGCTCTCTGGTCCGGCGCAGGTCGTCGACGTGCGCGCGAATGTGCTGGTTGTCGGGTTCGCGAGTGGACCAGTCGAGCGGCAGTTCAACACCGGTGACAACGTCGACATCCTGCAGGTGGCGCTCAAAGAAGTGCTCGGCGTCGATTGGCGGATCGAGACGACGCTGTCCGGACCTGCAGCCACCGCTGCTGCATCCGCCGATGGCGAATCTGCTACCAAGCCGCCGCCTCCACTACCAACGCCGAGTGAATCCATGGCTGCGGATCGTGCGCCATCGCGCACCGCTGCCGCCCGCGCCGCGGCTGTCGAGCCGAAGGAACCTCGCGTGCGGCGCGCTGCGGTGGCTGACGCACCTGCCGAGATCGTGCTCGACGAGCCCAACCCCGACGACGACGACGCGGACGACGGCACGTCCGGCCTCGCGTTGCTGCAACGTCACCTCGGCGCGACCGTCATCGGTGACAACGAGACCCCGTAGCGCACCCGCCTGTTCGACCGTTGTTGCTCCGCGCGCGCAAGCACATGCGCTGGACCCCGGACCTCTTCAAGCCGCGCTTTGCTCTGCTGCGTATGTGGAGCAGTGCAGGTCTGCTACGTATGTGGAGCAGTGCAGGTCTGCTACGTATGTGCAGCAGAGCAAAGCATGCGAATTAGTGCTCCGTC
Organism: Acidothermaceae bacterium; assembly: GCA_036501485.1. Classification (GTDB taxonomy): domain Bacteria; phylum Actinomycetota; class Actinomycetes; order Acidothermales; family Acidothermaceae; genus PALSA-607. The sequence goes on from DASYAG010000012.1 coordinate 39,572, forward strand.
TCCCGGATCAACGCAGCAGTGTGGCGATGTGCGTGGCGAAACGAGATGCCGCTCCGGGGTCGCGGTCGAGGAACAGTTGGGGCTCGATGGCTTCTAGCTCCATGACTGCCGGCGAACCGGCGATGTCGACGAGGTCGACGCGCGCGTAGGCAGTCGCAGCAGGCGCCGACGCTAGTGTCGCCGCGGCAACCGCGAGCTCGTCTTCACTCGGCTGGTGCGGCACAACCGAGCCGCCGTGGTGTTCCTGGACTCGGTAATCACCCGCGGCGGGGATCTTGCGAATTGCGTGGCTGAACCGTCCGCCGAGGTAGATGAGCGATGATTCGCCGCCGTCGAGTACTGAATGAGCCAACGGCTGCACAAGAACGTCGCCGGCCGTCGCGAGCTCGGCTAGATGCGCCGCGGCCTCGGGCGAGGACGACGCTGCCCTGAGCGCGCCGATTGCGCCGACTGAAACCGCGGGCTTGATGACGAGCTCGCCTGGATAGACAGCGAGCGCGCCAGCCTGCGCGGCATCGGAGGCGCCTCGACGCACCAGCGTTGTGACAACCGTTGATACGCCGGCCGACGCGAGGTCAAGCAGATAGCTCTTGTGGCTGTTCCACTCCAGCACCTCGAGTGGATTGACCACTCGACTAATTGCAGCGACGCCGCGTGCCCACGACAAGAATTCTTCATGGGCGTTGGAGTAGTCCCACGGACTGCGGATCACAACGAGCGGTACTGATGCCCAGTCGGTTGTGTGGTCCCATGGCGCAATGACGACGTCGATCGATTGCCGTTCCAATGCAGCAACCAGCAGATGAATCTCAGGATCGGGCTTGGGCATTTGCCTACCAGTGACCAAGACGACATCGGGCTTCACGATGCGACGGTATCGCGAGCGATCTATCGAGCCGTCCGCCGGCGATAAAAGATGCCCCCAACGATGATCGAGGCAAGAGCGATACCGACACTCCACAGCAACGCGATCCATACGGCGGATCCCGCCGGCGTCCCGTTTAGCAGGTCTCGTATTGCATCGATCACCAAGGTCTCCGGCTGGTTGCGTGCGAAGTCCTGCAGCCACGACGGCATGGTCGGGAGCGGCACGAACGCGCTGCTGGGGTATGCCAGGAAGCTGATTGCGAAGCTCATCCCATTCGCTGACTCGGAGGACATCGCGAGAGTGCCGATAGCGGCAGCGAGGAAAGACAGCGCCACCACGAATGCTGACAGCACCGCGAGGGCGACCAGCCAGTGCAGCGCGTCGGCGTGAGACCGAAAGCCGATGGCAAAAGCGACCGCGAACACGAGCACTGTCGAGAAGAGGTTGCGGGCGACGCTCGCGACGACATGGCCGGCGAGCCAGGATTCGCCCCGCACATCCATCGAGCGGAACCGATCGACGATGCTGCTCTCGAGGTCGCGCGCGACGCTCATGGCGGTCGTCGCGGCGCCGAATCCGGCACAGACGAGCAGCACGCCAGGGACTACGTAGTCGACGTAAGTGGTCCCGGTGTTGATCGCGCCGCCGAACAGGTAGACGAACATCAGCAGGAGCATCACCGGAAGCGCGATCGCGGTGATGAATCCATCGACGTTGCGAACCGACATCCGCAGGTCGCGCCCGACCATCGTCGGGACGTCACGGGTAAGTGCGAGATCAGACATTTGTGGGCTCCAGGTCGTGGCCGGTCAGCGTCATGAATACGTCGTCGAGCGAAGCCGTGTGCACCGCGAAGCTCGCGATGCGATCGCGCGACGGGTCCACGCGATCAAGGACAGCGCGGACGTCGGGGGCCGCGCCGTTCGTCGCAACGCCGAGGGTGGATGTCGGCCGGTGCATGTGAATCACTTGCCGACCGAGTTCAGCAGCGACCGCGAGATACGTCGTGTCGTCGACGAGCACGAGGTCGAGTCGCTTGCTCGCGACCCGCTGTTTTAAATCGTCGGCGCTGCCCTCGGCGACAATCCGACCGTGATTGATCACCGCGAGTCGATGTGCGAGCCGGTCGGCTTCTTCGAGGTATTGCGTTGTGAGGAGGATCGTTGTACCGGCGTCGGACAGGCCGGTAATGACGTCCCATACCTCTTGGCGGCCGCGCGGATCGAGACCCGTCGTCGGCTCGTCGAGGAACACAACCTCCGGGTTGGTGACGAGTCCTGCGGCGAGATCGAGGCGGCGCCGCATGCCACCGGAGTAGGTGCCGACCCGCCGGTCCGCTGCCTCGGCGAGATCGAATCGTTCGAGCAACACGGCTGCTTGGGCACGCGTTGTCTGCCGATCCAGCTGCCTTAGCCGACCCATCATCACGAGGTTCTCGCGGCCGGTCTGCAGCTCGTCGAGCGCCGCGTATTGACCGGTCAGGCTGATCCGCTTCCGCACATCGTGGCGCTCCCCTTCGACGTCGAAGCCGGCGACGCGCGCGCGTCCGGCGTCCGCTTTGATGACCGTCGCGAGGATGCGGATGATCGTGGTCTTCCCAGCGCCATTCGGGCCAAGCAGTGCAAAGACGGTGCCGCGTCCGACGGCGAGGCCTATGCCGTCCAGCACCCAATGATCGCCGTAGGAGTGCACGAGGTCGACTGCTTCGATTGCCAACTCGTTCAAGTTCCGCTCCTTGATCGCCCATCTTCTGCGTAGAGCCTACGCAGTACCGCGTACGGTATACGCGGAAGTAGGATCTCGTCAAACATCCTGATGAGGCGGAGGCGATGGCCGACCCCGTACTGCCAGCGATTCCGGCCGATGCGGTCCTGCCGGCAAGCATCGAACTCGCGTGGGGTCTGCGCGATCGATCGGGCAAGGGTCCGAAGCGCGCGCTAACGCTGGAGCGCATTGTCGCGGCGGGTATTGCAGTTGCCGGGCTCGAGGGACTTGGCGCGGTGTCGATGGCCCGAGTCGCAGCCGAGGTCGGATCGTCGACGATGGCGCTCTATCGCTACCTGCCGTCGAAGGACGATCTGCTCGAACTGATGGTCGACTCGGGACTCGGCCGACCGCCCGCAGTCTTCAAAAACGTGCGGTGGCGTAAGGGCCTGCGACTGTGGGCTGAGGGAATTCGCGATGCCTACCGTGCGCACCCGTGGGCGTTGCGGGTGCCAATCAGCGGCCCGCCGCTCGGACCGAACAATCTTCGGTGGTTCGAGGCGGCGTTGAGCTGCCTGCGTAACACCTCGCTGACCGAACAGCAGAAAGTGTCGGTCGTCCTGCTCGTGAGCGGGTTCGTCCGCAACGAGGAGACGCTGACGATGGACATCGTCGCGAAAATCGTGGCCAGCGGCCAGCCGCCCGAGAACTACGGCCGCCAGCTTGCACGGCTCGTCGACCAGGCGCACTTCCCGTCGCTCTACTCGGCGGTGGTCTCAGGGGCGCTGGAGGACGAGAATTTCGAGGATCCCGGCTTGGACGCCGAGTTCGAGTTCGGGCTCGAGCGCATCCTCGACGGCATCGCCGTTCTCATCGACAAGCAGCGCCTGGCAAGCACCTAGCGCCGGAATCGGCATTCGGGATCTGGCGTTGAGTTGCATTGTGGACGTCGGTGTTGTGGTGATCGGAGCAGGGCAGGCGGGGTTGTCGGCTGCCTACTTCCTGAACCGCGCAGGCTTGGAGCCGGAAACCGGTTACGTCGTCCTCGACGCGAATCGCGAAGCGGGCGGGGCGTGGCAGCACAGGTGGCCATCGCTGAAGTTCGGCACCGCACACCGGATCCATCCGTTGCCCGGATGGGCGTTAGGTGAGGTCGACGCGAGCAAACCGGCGTCCGAGATCGTTGGAAATTACTACGCTGAATATGAAAAGCGGTTTGCGTTGCCCGTGCACCGACCGGTGCACGTCGCGCACGTAAGCCGAGGCGACGACAACCTGCTCGATGTCGTCACTGATGAGGGCACGTGGCATGCGAGGGCAGTCAATCAGCGCGACCGGCACCTGGTCGAACCCCTTTTGGCCGCACTATCCCGGCATGGAAACGTTCAAGGGGCGCCAACTGCACACCGTCGACTACCGCAGCGCCGACGAGTTTGCCGGCAAGCATGTCGTGGTCGTCGGCGGTGGCAACTCCGCGGTGCAGCTGCTCGCGGAGATCTCGAAGGTGACAACTACGACGTGGGTGACCCGTCGCGAGCCGGTGTGGCGCGAAGGGCCGTTCACCGAGGAGGCCGGCCGTGCCGCGGTGGCCCTCGTCGAGCAGCGCGTCCGCGACGGCCTGCCGCCGCAGAGCGTTGTGAGTGTGACAGGTCTCGGCCTCACGCCGGAGGTCGCCGATGCGAAAGCGCGTGGCGTCCTGAACCGGCTGCCGATGTTCGACTACATCACGACCGACGCCGTGGTGTGGCGCGGCGCCGACGGCAATGACGACACCGTGATCAAAGCCGATGTCATCTTGTGGTGTACCGGGTTCCGCGCCTCGCTCGGGCACCTTTCGCCACTGGAGATTCGTGAGCCTGGCGGCGGTATTCGCATGCTCGGCACTCAGTTAGCGAACGAACCGCGGCTGCACCTGGTCGGGTACGGACCGTCGTCGAGCACGATCGGCGCGACGCGCGCGGGGCGAGCCGCGGCCAACGCGGTCATCAAGTTGCTCGACCTGAATCCCGTAACGGCAGGCTAACCACCGCGCGGAGTCCGCCGAGTGGACTTTCATCGAGGGTTATGCCACCCCCATGAGCGTGCGCGATCGAGCGGGAAATTGCCAGCCCCAGGCCGGATCCGCCGTCGTCACTGCTTCGGCCCGCGTCGAGCCGCACCCACCGCTCGAAGACGCGCTCGCGGTCAGCTGGCGTAATGCCCGGCCCGTCGTCGTCCACCGTGATCACGACCTCACCACCGACCGCCGTCGCGTGCACCGAGACCTGGGTGGCGTAGCGGCCCGCATTCGAGGTGAGGTTCTCGAGCATGCGCGACAGCGCCGTCGCGTCACCTGAGACGAGAATGGACGCGCCGCCGGGACACGCGAGGTGGCCGATGTCGACCGCCGCGTCGAGCTTGGGCGGCCGGCTGTCGAGGCGCGCCAGCAAGAGCAGATCGTCGGCAAGCCGACTGAGGCGTTGGACGTCGGCAAGTACGTCGCGTGCGACAGTGAGCCACTCAGACGGTGCGGTGTCGGTGGCGAGCGCAACCTCGAGTTGGGTCTGCACCGAGGCGATCGGTGATCGCAGCTCGTGTGCGGCGTCAGCGATGAAGCTGCGTTGCTGCTCACCGGCGACGTGCAGTCGGCGAAGCATCCGGTTCAGGGTCTGCCCGAGACGTCGCAGCTCGTCACCGCTCGGAGGCTCGGCAAGCTGCGGCGCGGTGTTACTTGCGTTGACGTCAACCGCGTCGGCAGCTGCGCGCATGTCGTCGACAGGGCGCAATGCAGACCCGACTGCGAGCCACGTTGCGGCAGCCGCGGCGAGTAGCACGAGCGGCACGACGATCAAGACGACAGTTCGCAATGCATCGAGCGCCGACGTGACATCGGCGAACGGGACGGCGACAAGCACCGTTACCGGCACGCCATGCAGCGTGGCCGTCTGAGCCTCGACGCGTAGTGGCGTCGTGCCAAGTGAGCTTGCGGTTGTCGTAAACGCGTGACCGAGACGATGCGTGAACTGTGCGACGGGGAGCAGCGGCAACACCGTGCTAGCAGATGTCGTCGCGGCGAGCACCGTGTCAGCGGCATCGAGAACCTGCGCGAACGCGGTGCCGCCGGGCGCCGACGGCAGTGGAGCGGGCAGCGAATCGGCGGTCACCAATTGCGTGACAGTCGCGAGCTCGGCGTGCACGGTCTGGTCAACCACTTTTACCCTGCTGTGAAAGAACAATGAGCTGAGTACGGTCGTGCCGAGGATGAGCCCGATCGCAAGCACCAACGTCGCCGTTGCGGTAACGCGCAGCCGCAACGTTCGCCGAGCCCACCACTTCAATGGGTTCACGTTGCGCGCAACCGGTAACCGGCACCTCGAACGGTTTGCACGACATCGCGGCCCAGCTTGCGGCGCAGGTAACCGGCATAGACCTCGACCGCATTCGCTTCGGTCGTTGCGTCACTCCATACGTGCTCGAGCAGCTCCGCTTTGGTGACGGGGAGCGGGTGTTGGCGCATCAGGTATTCGAGCATCGCGAACTCACGCGCAGTCAGGTCGATCTGCTTACCGCCCTTGCTCACCGTTCGAGCGGCCGGGTCAAGGGTTAGGTCAGCGGCCAGAAGTACCGAGGGTCGCGGACCAGCTGCGCCCCGACGCAGCAACGCTCGAATGCGCGCGAGCAAAACGACGAACGAGAACGGTTTTGTGAGGTAGTCGTCAGCACCCAGGTCGAGGCCGTCGGCTTGGTCGTAGTCGCCGTCTTTCGCGGACGCGAGCAGGATCGGCGTCCATATTTCTCGTGCTCTTAATTGGCGTGTTACTTCGTACCCGGAGAGCCCTGGCAGCATTACATCGAGCACGATCACGTCGTAGCAAACTGCGGTCGCCATCTCGAGCCCGCTGATCCCGTCACCAGCGACATCGACGGTGAACCCCGCATGCACCAACCCGCGTTGCATCGCGGCGGCCATGCGGTGTTCGTCCTCGACGATCAGCAATCGCATAGGCGTCACGATGCCACAGCACCCGAAGCTGTGACGATGCTGAGCGCCGAGGGCCACAAAGATGCGGGACGGCGGGTGGCCACCGATAGTGATCACATGACACGCCTCGCTTCGCGCCGCCTCCGCTGGCTACTGCCGGCCGGTATCGCCGCCGCCATCGCCATTGCTTCCGTTGCTACTACTGCCGCTGCTAGCGCATCGGGTCAGCCCAAGCTGGCCGCCAAGACAGCTGCTCAGCTGCTCGTCTCAGTGGAGAACGCCTCGCCCGCTGGCCTTTCCGGCACGGTCGTCGAGACGGCGAAACTGGGCCTCCCGGACATCTCCGGGTTGCTTGGTTCCGCTGGCGGCTCGGGCCTGTCGCTCGAGTCGTTGGTGACGGGCTCGAACACGATGAACGTCTGGTACGCCGGCGAGAATCAGCAGCGGTTTGCGTTGCTCGGGCAACTGTCCGAGGACGATCTCATTCACAACGGCACCGACCTGTGGAGCTACGACTCCAGCACTCGAACGGTCACGCACAAGACGCTGACCCCGGATGAGTCTGACCAGGTCGACTCCTCGATCGCCAGCGCTGCGCCGTCGCTCGACCCGCAGGCAGCCGCCGAGAAGGCGCTTGCTGCGATCGACCCGACGACTGCGGTTGTTGTCGATCGCACCGCGCGAGTAGCCGGTCGCGCCGCTTACCAACTGCAACTGTCGCCTAAGGACACGCGCTCGCTCATCGGCAGCGTGCAGATCGCGATCGACGCTGCAACGTCAGTTCCGCTGCGCGTGCAGATCTTCGCGGCCGGCGCCAGCAGCCCGGCGTTTCAGGTCGGGTTCACCAGTGTCAGCTTCAACGTGCCGAACACGTCGATCTTCGAGTTCGTGCCGCCCGCCGGCGCGAGCATCGAGCAAGACACGGCCCCGTTTGGCGACAGCTTCGACGACACCCCGTTCGGCAACAGCAATCTCGTCATCCACACCCGCATTCATGGCACTGCCCCCGGTGGCCCGCAGCAGACCATCGTCACGCCGGGCGACGACTCCACCAACGTGACGCCGGCCCGGAAGGTCACCGAGCTTGGCAAGGGCTGGACGGAGGTCGTCAAGATCACCAACGCAGTGTCGGCATTGTCGGCGAACGGGCCGCTGTCATCGGACGGGCCGCCGCCCTCCAGCGGGGCGGCGTCGTCAAGTGCGCCGGCGTCGTCGAGTGGGCCGCAGGTCACCTTCCGACGCGACTCGCCACTCGATGACATCGCGACCCAGGTTCCTGGCGGTGAGGTGATCACGACGGCACTCCTGACGATCTACATCGCGAATGACGGCACGGCCTACATCGGACCGGTGAGTGCGGCGAACATCGAGAAGGTCGCGTCGAGCGGACAGGGCCTGTGACCGCGGTCGCGACGGCGTTGACATCGACCCCGAGCGACACGTCGCTCGCCATCGCGACGCATGGCCTCACTCGCCGGTTCGGCTCGCACATCGCCGTCAACGCGGTCGACCTCGCGGTGCCGCGCGGTGCGGTGTATGGGTTCCTGGGTCCGAACGGTTCGGGAAAGACGACGACGATCCGCCTGCTGCTCGGCCTGATGTCGCCGCACGCCGGCACTGTCGAACTGCTCGGCGGCACGATGCCGGCCGCAGCCGGCGACGTGTTGAGCCGGGTCGGCACCTTGGTCGAGGGCCCGGCGTTCCACCCCTACCTCACCGGTCACGACAACTTGCGACGACTCGACGCTTACGACGCAAGCACCGACCCATCGACGTCCGCCTCGCGCATTGGTTCTGCACTCGAACGAGTGGGACTGTCGGCGGCTGCGAAGAAGACGTACCGCCGATACTCCCTGGGCATGAAACAGCGGCTCGGACTTGCCGCCGCGTTGCTGCGGCCGCGCGATCTGCTGATTCTCGATGAGCCGACGAATGGCCTCGACCCACAGGGCACTCGTGAGGTGCGCGGGCTCATTCGCGAGCTCGCCGCCGACGGGACCACCGTGCTGGTGTCGAGCCACCTGCTCGCCGAGATCGAGCAGGTCGCTACGCACGTCGGCATCATGAGTGCTGGCAAGTTATTGCAACAGGGCCAGCTCGATCAGGTGCTCGGGGTTGCCGCCGCGTTGCTGCGCATCGAGACGCCGGACGTCGAACGTGCCCTCGGAGTGCTCGCAGCAATGGGCGTGGCGGTCTCGGACCAATCGGCCGATCACTTGTTGGTGACGATGGGTGACCGGACTCCCGACGTCATCAATGCGGCATTAGTTCGAGGCGACGTCGCGGTGCGGGGTTTGCGCGTTGAGCGGCCGCTTCTCGAGGATCTTTTCGTGAAACTGACCGGGGAGGGTTTCGATGTCGTCCGCTGAACTCGCGGTAGGGCTGCAGGCTCCCGCGTTACCTCGGTATCACGGGGTTTTCTTTCGGCAATTCGCCAGCGAGATCGCGATCAGCTTTCGGCGCCGGCGCAATCTCGCCATCCTTGCCGTGCTCGGCGCGGTCCCGATCTTTATCGGCGTTGCGGTCAAGATCAGTTCTCCTCGCGGGGGCCAGGGGCCGGCGTTTATCGGTCAGATCACGAGCAACGGGTTATTCCTCGCGTTCGCAGCTTTGACGCTTTGCCTGCCGGTCTTCTTGCCGGTTGCGGTTGCCGTCGTCGCTGGCGATGCGGTCGCGGGCGAGGCGAACACGGGGACGCTTCGCTACTTGCTCACGGTGCCTGTTTCGCGGACTCGGTTGCTGGCGGTGAAGACCGCGGGGGTGATCGCTTTCATCGTCGCTGGCATTGCGCTAGTGACCGCGATCGGCATCGTGCTCGGGGTGTCTCTATTCGGTACCCACGGCATGACGCTTCTGTCGGGTGACACCGTGTCGGTGAGCAACGGGTTGCTGCGATCGCTCGGAGTCGCCGCATACGTATTCGTCGACCTACTCGGTCTCGCGGGCATCGCGCTGTTCTTCTCGACGCTCACAGAGGTACCGGTCGGCGCGATGGCTGCCACCGTGGTGCTCGCCATTATTTTTACCGTGCTCGACGCTGTTCCACAGTTGGGCGGCATCCGCGGCATCCTGCTCACGCATCACTGGCTCGACTTTGCCAGCCTGCTGCGTACCCAGGTCAACACGAGTCAGCTGTTGCACGGCATGTTGATTCCGCTGGCCTACTTCGCGATCTTCACCGCGGCGGCGTGGTCGCGAATCACGACGGCAGACATCACGTCGTAGTTTCCTCCGGCCGACAAGTCGGGCTAGATGCCGATGCCCAGCCTGGCGATCGGGCCGAGGAGTTCTTGCTCTTCATAGGCGAGGTGCGACAACAGGATCTCGGCGAGCCGATCGACCTCGTCCTGCACCCTGCTGAGATGCTCCTCGTCGTCAACCATGGCGACCAGCGCCGCGTCGAGCCGACTCAGCACCGCGGCCACAACTTCGTGTTCCTCACTTAGCCGTTCGATCACGGGCCCGAGTTCTGAATCGCGTGACTTGAGATCGACGAACAGGTTCGCGTCTTCGATCGCGTGATGGATCGTCAGCACTCGGCAATAGGTCGCGCAGAAGGCTCCGAGCGACCAGTAGTTCTGCCGCATCGACATCTCGTTGATCAACGATCGGGCGGTGGCAGCACTCGACCTCCCGACTGCTACCTCGGCGACCACATCACGGATCTGCTCGAGTTCGGAGCGCAGATGCTCGTGCACGCCGGCGAGCATTTGCGCCGAAGCCCGGCCTGCCGCCGTCCCGACTGCGTCGTCGTGACGTGGGGCACGAGGTCGGGTCGCTTCGTCGAGTGCGGGTTCGTGAGCGCTGACATGGTCGGACATCTGAGTTGCGGCTCCCGGGGCGCTGGATGAGTGTCAGTCGACCCTAACTGCCCGCGCTCCGCTGGGCCTTGCCACAGCTCGCTGTCAGGTTTGTGGCGGCTCGCCGCCGCGGACGCGCGTCTCCTCGACGAGCGTGCGCAGGTCTCCTACCGGGCCGAGATGTTGGAGCTTGTCGGGATTGACCACCGCGTGCAGCGCCTGCACCTGGCCGTCGGCGATGTCGAGACTGAGCACGCCGAGGACGAGTCCGTCGTGTGTCGTGAACATCATGCCCGGCTCGTCATTGATGTCGAGCGCGGTCAGCACCATGCCCATCTCGGCGCCGAAGGCGACCAGGGCGACCATGAAGCGGCCGACCTTGTCGATGCCGACGATCGCGCGAGCCGCGGCAGGCGCCTTGCCGCCGCCGTCCCCGGTGAACGTGACGTCAGCGGCGAGCATCGCCTGCAAGCCGGCCACGTCGCCCGACTCGACGGCGGCAAAGAAGCGGTCGGCAAGCTCACGCTTTTGCTCGCGCGAGGCTTCGTAACGGGGACGTCGCTCATCGATGTGCTTGCGGGCACGCACAAGCAGCTGACGGCAATTCTCGGTGCTTTTGCCGACAACGGAGGCGATCTCGTCGAACTCATACGCGAACACATCGCGCAGCAAGAAGACCGCGCGCTCGGTCGGCGAAAGAGTCTCGAGTAGAACGAGGAATGCCGTCGACAACGAGTCGGCGATCTCGGCGTGTGCTGAGACGTCCGGCATCGGATCGGTAAGTAGCGGTTCTGGCAACCACATCCCGACGTAGGTCTCGCGTTGCACCCGCGCAGATTTCAGGTGGTCGAGTGAGAGCCGCGACGCGATCGATGCCAGGTAAGGGCGCGTCGAATCGACCACTACGCCGTCGTCGATCGCCCGTCGGTAACGCACGAATGATTCCTGCACGACGTCCTCAGCGTCGCTCACGCTGCCGAGCATGCGGTAGGCGATCGAGAAGAGCAACGGACGCAGCTCCGTGTAGGTGCGCGCCAGCTCATCGTCGTCCGACATGGTCTGCCTCCCTCTCTACCACCGTAAGACGATCTCGTCGGCCCGCGAGTGACAGGGCCCTTGGAGAAATGGCGTTGTCACAGGACCGACGACCGCCTCGTCTCAGGAGCAGGACGACAAAATTGGAGGCATCCCATGAGGGTTTTTCTTGCAGGCGCAAGCGGTGCAATCGGACGTCGATTGGTGCCCTTGTTGATCTCTACCGGACATCAAGTCACCGGCACGACGACGACCCCTACCAAGCTCGACCAGCTCACGAAGCTCGGTGCAGATGCGGTGCAACTCGACCTGCTTGATGCCGCTGCGACGAGGCGCGCGATCGCCGACGCAAAGCCGGACGCCATCGTGCACCAAGCGACCGCGCTGGCCAACCTAGGCAAGAGCTCACGCAACTTGGGCAAGGCATTTGCGGTCACGAACCAGCTGCGCACGGTGGGTACGAAGAACCTGCTCGACGGTGCGTGGGATGTTGGCGTCACGCGCTTCGTTGCCCAGGGCTTCTGCGCGTTGGCATTCGCACGCGCACCGCGCTTGAACAGTGACGCCCCAGCGGGTCTCGTTGCTGGCCGCGAAGCAATGCGGTCACTCGAGGATTCCATGCTCGATCGTGGTGGCGTTGTGCTCAGTTATGGCGGGTTCTACGGACCTGGCACGTCGCTGGGTCGAGACGGGGAACAGACCGCGATGATCCGTCGGCGACTGCTGCCAATCGTCGGATCGGGTGACACCATTTTCCAGTTCCTGCACATCGATGACGCCGCGAGCGCCACGCTGGCTGCGCTTACTCGCGGCGAAGGTCACTACGACATCGTTGACGATGAGCCCGCCGCTCTGCGCGAGTGGGTTCCGGCCATGGCATCGATGCTGGGTGCCAAGCCCCCGCGGCACGCACCCGTTTGGCTGGCGAAGCTGATAGCCGGCGATGGCGTCGCGTTGCTGACCGTCGAGGCGCCGCCCACGTCGAACGCTCGGGCGAAGGCGGACTTGAGTTGGAAGCCTGCGTATCCGTCATGGCGCGAGGGCCTCGCGCACGAGCTCAGCTGATCGACGTCCGCTCGGCTGGCCCTCAGCGGTGTTTCAGCGCGGCCTCGTCGAGTGCCGCGCCGAGACGGGCGGCCTCCGCACGAAGTCCACGTGAGGCATAGGGAGAGCGGCGGTCGCGCTTCGCCAAGAGTTCGAGCGTGTCAGCGACACCCTGCTCGTAGGCCTGCTGGCGAACGTAGCGGGCGACAAGGTTGTGGCGGCACAGCACTTCGGAGAGCTTGTCCGTGCTGACGATCGCTTCGGATTTCCCCACGCTTCAACGGTAAGTGCGAAGGCCCGTGCCGCATGGCGGAAACGGTCGTTACCTCCACCTGGGCGCGATCTTTCACCCGTTCGGCTCGGACTAGTCGCGCTGGGCGATCGTCGCGCGGGCGCCAGCGGCCTTGACCGCCACCTTGAGCGACGCGATGTCGTAGGCGCCGTGGTGGCGAATGCCGTTGACGAAGAACGTGGGCGTGCCCGACACCTTGCTGAGGTCGGCGCTGTCGACGTCGCTGGCGACCCGAGCGGCGCCGACATGGTGTTTGACGTCGTCGGTGAAGCGATCGACGTCGAGGCCGAGCTCGCCCGCGTATCGGATCAGGTCCCTGAGGCCGAGTGCATCCTGATGCTGGAACAGCAGGTCATGCATCTCCCAGAACTTGCCCTGGTCCTCGGCGGCTTCGGTGGCCTCGGCGGCGAGTTGCGCATTGGGATGCACCTCCGTGAGGGGCAAGTGCCGCCATACGTAGCGGATGTCGCCGAACTCCGCCAGCAACTCGCGCACGATTGGCTCGGCTTGCCCGCAGTAAGGACATTCGAGGTCGCCGTACTCGAGCAATGTCACGAGGGACTCGTGCGGGCCACGGATGTGATCGCGCTCCACGTCGACCGGGTCGGCGAGGTCGACGATCGCCTCCGACCGGCCGAGCAACGCGACGATCCGTTGTCGCGCGGGCAGCCGTTCGGTGACTCGGAAGAGGATCCAGGTCAGCAGTGAGGCGAGCACTGCCGCAGTCAGCACCCCGGCCTTTGCTTCTTGCAGCTGCGTGCCGGTGAACGCGAGGGATGCGATGAGCAGTGAGACGGTGAATCCGATGCCGGCAATCGAACCCGCGCCGGCAACGGCCGCCCAGCCGACGGGTGGCCGCAACTTGCGGTGCGTGATCGCCGTGACCAGCCACGACATGCCGGCGATGCCGACGGGCTTTCCGAGTACGTAGCCGACGACGATTCCGAGTGTGATTGGGGATTTGTACGCCGTCGATACGAAGTGCCGACTGATCGGAATGCCCGCATTGGCGAGCGCGAATAGCGGGACGATGATGTAGGTGGTCCATGGACTGAACCGTTGCCGCAGCCGGTCGTTCGGGGAGATCGCGGCCTCGACGCTGGCCTGCGCTTGGCGGGCGAGTTGCGCCGTTGGCTGCTCCCGAAACTGCCGGAAACCTTCAGTGGCGAGGTCGAGCGCTGGTCTGCTCGCAGAGTAGGCATACGTAAGTAGGCCTAGCACGAGTCCGACGACGACCGGGTCGACCCCAGACTTGAAAAGCGCGAGCCAAATAGCCGCACCGAACACTGCGTACAACTGCATGCGGTACGGCGGCTTGAATGCGCGAATCGCCAGCGTGCAGGCGAATAGTCCGAGCGCAATGATGAGCGGCATCCAGCGCAAATGCTTGGTGTAAAAGGTCGCGATGACGAGCAACGCGACGATGTCGTCGACGACGACGACGGTGAGCATGAACGCTCTCAGCCGGTCCGGAAAGCGCGGGCCGACCAGCGCCAGCATCCCGAGGGCGAATGCCGTGTCGGTCGACATCACTGTGCCCCACCCGTGCGCACTGTTGCGGCCACCGTTGAACGCAAGGTAAATGCCGACCGGCACGATCATGCCGGTGACGCCGGCAAGTAATGGGAGCGTTACGCGCTTGCGTTCACGCAGTTCGCCGATATCAAATTCCCTGCGCGCCTCGAGACCGACGACGAGGAAGAAGAACGTCATAAGGCCGGTATTCACCCAGCCGCGCAAGTCCTGATTCACCGTCCCGTGGCCGAATCGGATCGCGAAGGTCGTGTCCCAGACCGTGTTGTACGAGCGCGCGTTGAGATTGACCCAGATCAGCGCCGCTAGCGTGCTGGCGAGCAGGATCGCTGCACCGCTGGTCTCGCTGCTGGAGAACGTGCGCAATGGCGCCCGCACATACCGATGCCAGGGCGTCAGGTTTTCGGTCTCTGTCTCGGTCACCTGGTGAGGAAGGCTGTCAGTCCGGCGGCGATTCCAGTCGCAATCGCCTGGCGATCCGTCGGGTTGGTGGCGATGGCGGCGTCCCCGCTATTTCTCATGTTGAGACATTCGATCGTGATGACCGGACCATGCGAGAGGTTGATCGTACCGGTGGTTGTCGTGTTGGGGTAATAGCCGTTCGCGATGTAGGTCGAGTACGGAATTCCCGTTACTGCGTGGAACGTGTCGTGCATGACGGTCGCAAGAATGCGTGACTGCGGCGCGCCACCCGGATTCACGTTCGGGTTATTCGGCGGTGGTTGCATCACGAAGAATCCGTGACCGCCCGCTGGTCCGCCGTCCGCATGTATTGCAACGAAGGCATTCGCGTGGGCGTTGTTACCGATCTGCGCGCGGGTCGTGATGCAGGGCCCGATGCTCGAGTCGTTGGGTCGGGTCAAAATGACCGTTGCGCCCTTGGCCCGCAAGATGGCGGCCGCGCGATTCGCGACGTCCCACGTGAATGCGTGCTCGGGGTACCCCGCATCCGTCGCCGTGCCCGTGGTGTCGCACGCCTTGTAGACGCCGTTGCCCGCGTAGACGTTGTTGTTGATCGACGAACTGTTGTTCAGGTTGTGCCCCGG
Organism: Acidothermaceae bacterium; assembly: GCA_036501485.1. Classification (GTDB taxonomy): domain Bacteria; phylum Actinomycetota; class Actinomycetes; order Acidothermales; family Acidothermaceae; genus PALSA-607. Next base: position 54,855 of record DASYAG010000012.1, read on the forward strand.
GTCCAGAACGATGACCTTGCCCGTGAGTTTCTGCCCGGTCAGCGCCGCTGCTGCGGTGGCCGTCGGGACCGGGACCCCCACGGGTGGCTTCGGTGAGCCGTTTCGCTGGCCGGGAGAACTCGTCGGGCCGGACGGCGAGGGGCTGACCTTTGGGGTGATGGGCGTCGGCGTTGAGGTCGGTGACGGCAGCGCGGGGACAGGCGAGATGGCCGACCGGACCGCCGGCTGCGCTGCCGAGCTCTCTGGTTCGGCCGCCGAGGACGCGGCGGCCGACGCTTGGACGGCTACCGACGACGTTGCAGGTGAACTCGCGGCTCCGGATCCTGCCGCCGCCGAGCCAACGGCTGCCGAGCTAGCCGCTGCACTTCCCGTCGTCGAATTCAGGTCGGCCGGCTTGCTCGAGGACGTGCAGGCCGCGAGCGCCGAGAACGCGGCGATCGCGATGACGATCTGGGTGCGGCGGGCGGTGCTAGTCCGTCGGGCCATACCTCATGCTGCCACGCCGGGTTGCGAGCCCGGCAACGTCACCGCTGCCGCGTAGGCTCGACACCGACCTCAGGTCCACGCAGATCCGACGCACGACGCAGGAGGGTACGCATGACGTCAGGCGACTTACCGAGCATGCAAGAACTCCTCCAGCAGGCATCCCAGATGCAGCAGCAGCTGATGTCCGCCCAAGAGGACCTGGCGCGCGAGCGCGTCGTCGGTGACGCGGGCGGTGGGCTGGTCAGCGCGACGGTCACGGGGGCGGGCGAACTCGTTGACTTGCGCATCGACCCCAAAGCCGTCGATCCAGCCGATACCGAGACGTTGGCCGACCTGATTCTGGCGGCCGTCCGCGCCGCGACCGGACGAGCGTCCGCGTTGCAGGCCGCCAAGCTCGGCCCGCTCGCGCAGGGGCTCGGCGGCTTCGGCGGCCAGCCCGGCGGCCTTCCCGGGCTCGGACTGTAGAACGTGTACGAAGGTGTCGTCCAAGACCTGATCGATGAGCTGGGCAAGCTTCCGAACGTCGGTCCGAAGAGCGCGCAACGCATCGCGTTCTACCTGCTCGCGGCCGACGCGGTCGACGTCAAGCGGCTCGCTCAGGTCCTGCTCGAGGTCAAGGAAAAGGTCAGGTTCTGCGAGATCTGCGGCAACGTCGCCGAGGAGAAGCAGTGCCGGATCTGCCGCGACCCGCGCCGCGACCTCACGGTGATCTGCGTCGTCGAAGAATCCAAGGACGTCGTGGCGGTCGAGAAGACGCGCGAGTTCCGGGGCCGCTACCACGTGCTAGGCGGCGCGATCAGTCCGATCGAAGGCATCGGCCCTGATGACCTTCGGGTGCGTGAGCTCATGACTAGGCTCGCCGATGGGACCGTAACCGAGCTGATCCTCGCGACCGACCCCAACCTCGAAGGCGAAGCCACCGCAACCTACTTGGCGCGGTTGGTGAAGCCGATGGGATTGCGGGTAACCAGGTTAGCGAGTGGGCTGCCGGTCGGCGGCGACCTGGAGTATGCCGACGAAGTCACGCTCGGTCGTGCGTTCGAGGGGAGGAGACAGATCGATGTCTGAGCTGGTGGTCGAAGGCCCGTCGGACGATCTCAGCGATTTCGCTGCCGAGATCGCCGACCAGGTCGAGAGCTTCGTCATAGCGGTGCGCGAGGTCGCCCGCGGCGCCGAGCCGGGTGGTGCCGTCTCGATGTTGCTCCTCGAGGTTTCGCAGCTGCTGTTGGCGGGCGGCCGGCTCGGGGCGATTGGTGACGTCGTCCCGACTGAGCGTTGGGAGCCCGACGCGGGCCCCGACCCCGACATCGACGAGTTGCGCGAGCGCCTCGCCGCGCTGCTCGCGCCTATTGACCGCTACGTCGAAGTGTTCGATCCCTACGAGACGCCGCCGAGCGCCGCCAACTTCGTGCTCTCCGACGACCTCGCCGACGTCACCGGCGATCTGTTGCACGGCCTGCAGCACTACCGGGCCGGCCGTCCGATCGAGGCGCTGTGGTGGTGGCAGTTCTCCTACGTGTCCCACTGGGGCACCCATGCCGGAGCAGCTCTGCGCGCCCTTCAATCCGTCGTTGCCCATGCCAGGCTGGACGTCGAGGGGCTGGCCGGCTAGGTCAGCGGCAACGTCGCGTCGATGAGCAGGTCTAACCAGCGAGCGTTTGCCGCTGTCGGCACGGTTGTCCTGATTGGGCTGTGCGTCGGGGCCTTCCTCTTCGGCAAACACGCGGGTAGCAGGAAGGCTTCGCTGCCCGCCGCACCGACGACCTCACCTTCGCCGTCGGCCGCGTCCGCTTCATCAGCGTCGACGTCATCAGTGTCGACGGCGTCGGCCGGCGCGCTTGCTCCGCCGTCCGCGACGGTTGCGGTTTCGTCTGCCGCCGCACCTGCCGGGCCGTCGATCACCATTCCGGTGCAGACCTCGGTGTCGTTGTCGTCTGCCGGGGAGAACCCGGCCGTGTTGGTACCGACGTCGTGCACGATCACCGGTGGTGTGGCGACCGCAACGGGCACGTTCAACCGCGACTTCTATGCCGAAAGCAATGTGCGGGTCGGTGATGTGGTCGAGCTGTACGTGTACTCCGGCCCGGGTCCGACGACCCCAACCGGAACCCAGCTCGCCGACGTCGGCTCCGAAAAGACGGTGCCAGTTGGCGGAACCGGATCGTGGCAGGTCAGCGTTCCGATGGACCCAGAGCTTGCATCGGCTCCCGCGCAATGCCGAGTCGCTGTGCAGTCGACGCACGCGTTCATGGGTGCCGGTGACGCGGGCGGGTAACGCACTTAGCTGCTGGTTGCAGGGCTCGCTGGGCTCAGTGGTCCCGCACTCAGCGGTGCGCCGCTCGATGCGGGCGCGCTACTTGCGGCGGCCGAACTGATCGGTGACGGAGACGCGGGGAGCGCGAACTCGCTCTGTACGGGTGCGGTCGTCAGGGCAGTCAGTTCGAGCACGTTCGAGCGGAACTGCGCGCGGGTCAGCACGCCGGCCGAGCTGAAGCAGTACGTGCCGGGCGATACCCCGTCGGGCGCAGCGATCAGTGCGAAGCAGGACGATGCGGGGATTCCGTTCGCCGCCGGCCGCGGTGCCTCGAGGGAGACGGTCAGGTCGACACCTTGCGCCAACGTGTCGAGCGTCGTGGTGAACAGGGCCTGCCCCGATGGGTTGACGTTCGCCGGCACCGGGTCGCCCGGCCCTGCCAGCGTCAGGCAGGTCGGCGTCCCGGCGGTTGGCAGGTTGCAGGTATAGGTGCCAGTCGGGTCGACCTGGATCACCACGCGCCCGTCGGCCTCGCTGACGTCGAGCCGGGTGCTCGTCGGGGTGCGGTAGGCCTTGATGGTGCTCGCCCGCGGCGGATTGTCAGAGCTGTCGGCGGAGTAGGTCCCGGTGTATTGCGCGGCACGGGCGATGGCGGCGATCGCAGCCAGCTGCGCTGCGGCGGTCGGACCAGAAGAGGACGCCAGCAGGGACGGCGGGGGTGGTGCGGCATGCGAATGGCTGCTGCACCCAGAAGCGAGCGCCAAAACCGTGCCAAAACTGACCGCGAGAATCGCGACATTGGGCCGCCCGGAAGATCTTCCGCGCGTGCCTACCGCCTCGCCCCGGACGAAATCCACAGGGTCAGGCTAACGGGCCCCGGTAGACTTGCCCTCGGTCATCCCTGCCAAGGAGTTGCTTGCTCGTGGGCGTCGTCGTCCAAAAATACGGTGGCTCGTCCGTCGCCGACGCTGAGCGCATCAAGAAGGTCGCGCAGCGGATCGTCGCGACCCGCAAGGACGGTCACGACGTGTGCGTGGTCGTTTCCGCGATGGGTGACGACACCGACAAGCTTCTCGACCTCGCCGCGCAAGTGTCGCCGCTGCCGCCCGCGCGCGAGCTCGACATGCTGCTCACCGCCGGTGAGCGCATCTCGATGGCGCTGCTGGCGATGGCGATCGCGAACCTCGGGATGAAGGCCCGGTCCTTCACCGGCAGCCAGGCCGGCGTGATCACCGATTCCACGCACGGCAGGGCGCAGATCATCGACGTTGCGCCGGGCCGGATCCGCGAGGCGCTCGACCAGGGCGACATCGCGATCGTCGCCGGCTTCCAGGGCGTCTCGCAAGACACCAAGGACGTCACAACTTTGGGTCGCGGCGGGTCTGACACCACGGCGGTCGCGCTGGCGGTCGCGCTGGGTGCCGACGTTTGCGAGATTTACACGGACGTCGATGGGGTGTTCACCGCGGATCCGCGGATTGTGCCGACCGCGCGACGCATCGACCGGATCTCCTACGAAGAGATGCTCGAGATGGCCGCGGCGGGCGCCAAGATCCTGCACCTGCGATGTGTCGAGTACGCCCGGCGTTATGCACTACCGATCCACGTCCGATCGTCGTTCTCGACGAAGACCGGGACGTGGATCGTCCAGATACCTCCGGAGGAAGCTATGGAAGCCCCCATCATCTCCGGCGTCGCGCACGAGCGCGGCGAAGCGAAGATCACCGTGGTCGGGGTGCCGGACAAGCCGGGTGAGGCCGCGCAGATCTTCACCGTGGTCGCCGACGCGGGCGTGAACATCGACATGATCGTGCAGAACGTGTCGTCTGTCGCGACGGGACTCACCGACATTACGTTCACGCTGCCCAGCACCGATCTGCCTGCAGCAGTCGCCGCCTTGTCGCGCGCGCAAGCACAGATCGGGTTCGAGTCGCTGCAGTCCGACGACCAGATCGGCAAGGTCTCGCTCGTTGGTGCAGGAATGCGGACGCATCCCGGTGTGACCGCACGCTTTCTCACCGCATTGGCGGACGCCGGGATCAACGTCGAGATGATCTCAACGTCGCAGATTCGCATCTCTGTCGTTGTGCGCGAGGACGAGCTGCCGATTGCGGTCGCCGCAGTGCACAGTGCATTCGAGCTCGATTCCCGTGACGACGTGGCCACCGTTTACGGAGGGACCGGGCGATGAGTGGCAGCTCAGGCCGCTCGTATCGCGTAGGCGTCGTCGGAGCGACCGGCCAGGTCGGCGCGATGATGCGGCGCGTACTCGCTGAACGCGGCTTCCCGCTGTCGGAGCTCCGGTTCTTCGCTTCCGCTCGCTCGGCCGGCACGAAGTTGCCGTGGGCTGGCGTCGACATCACCGTCGAGGACGCGGAATTAGCTGACCCGTCAGGTCTCGACATCGCGCTGTTCTCCGCGGGCGCGGCAACCTCGCGTTTGCTCGCACCGAAGTTTGCCGCTGCTGGCGTGATGGTGATCGACAACTCCTCCGCGTGGCGGATGGACCCCGAGGTCCCGCTGATCGTGAGTGAAGTCAACCCACTCGAAGTGCAATCGGCGCGCAGGCGAATCATCGCGAACCCGAACTGCACAACGATGGCCGCGATGCCGGTGCTGAAGCCGCTGCACGACGAAGCAGGCCTGATTCGCCTTGTCGTCAGCACGTATCAAGCGGTGTCCGGCGCAGGACTCTCCGGCGTAGACGAACTCGACAAGCAAGTGCGTCAGGTGTACGACCGCGCCTCCGAGCTCACGCACGACGGATCGGCGGTCGAGTTCCCGACGCCGGTGAAGTTCGTGCGACCGGTCGCGTTCAACGTGCTGCCGCTGGCGGGCTCGATTGTCGACGACGGGTCGTTCGAGACCGACGAAGAGCAGAAGCTTCGCAACGAGAGCCGCAAGATCCTGGGCATCCCGGCGCTGCTCGTGTCGGGCACCTGCGTGCGCGTGCCGGTGTTCACCGGACACTCGCTGTCGATCAACGCCGAGTTCTCACGCGCCTTGCCCGTCGCGCGGGCGTTGGAGTTGCTCGCCGACGCCCCCGGCGTTGAACTGACCGCGATCCCCACTCCGCTGCAAGCCGCCGGAGCCGACCCCAGTTTCGTCGGACGCGTCCGCCAAGACCCCGGGGTCGACGGGTCGCGCGGGCTCGCGCTGTTCGTCAGCAACGACAATCTCCGCAAGGGCGCGGCGCTCAACGCCGTGCAAATCGCCGAACTCGTCGCCGCTGACCTCGCTGCGCGGTAACGCTCGTTCGGGAGCCGCCGTAACCGTGCGTTCGAGTTCGCGAGCGGTTCTTTCGCGCCGCCAATCTCGGTACCAGCGGCTCCGGTCAAAGGTGTAAGCGGGAGTCTTGCCAGCAAACATCGGCCATCCGTCGCCCCACCAGTCTTCTTTCCCCTCGCGTACATCTAGGTGCGCAGGAAATCGCCGATGCCCGCGGTCAACACGCTTCGCCTGTTCGATGCTCTCCGGGTGGACTTCGCGTCCATTGTCATCAACCACGATGAGATGCAGCCCCACTGCTTCGAGGAGGCGCGCGAATTGCTCCACCCGCGCACATTGCGGGGTTAGTTCCGTCTTGGTGACGACGTGATGCGGTACGCCAGCGCGCATCGCGAGCTCGCGTTGGCTCAGATCGGCGATGGCACGCGCAGCCCGGAGGTAACGATCTGCAGGAAATTCGCTCACGAGACAGCGTTACCTAGATTCGCACCCAGCGACACTGTCTCCGGTGCGTGGTGCTTACCGAAGCGCGCTTGTGGACAGCCGGCGCATCGCTCCAGGGAGCGCTTTGCTCTGCTCCTGTACCGCACCAGAGCTGCTCTGCCGCTGTAGCGCACCAGAGCTGCTCTGCTCCCATACCGCACCAGAACTGCTCTGCTCCTGTAGTGGAGCAGAGCAAAGCATCGGCGGGAGAGTTCCTGGACGGCCGACCGATCCCGTGGCTGGCTGGCCGTTAGTCCATTCCGAGGTGGGTGAGGGCGAAGTTGAGTTGGGCTTCGGTTTGGCGGATGCGTTCGTCGACTACGAGCGAGCCGTGGCCGGCGTCGAAGCGGTAGACCGAGAAGTCGGCTCCGCGGTCGCGTAGGCGGTCCAAGTAATTTTCGATTTGCCGGATCGGGCAGCGCGGGTCGTTTGCGCCCGCCGAGATGAAGACGGGTGCTTTTACGTCGTCCACGTAGGTAATCGGTGACGACTGCGTATAACGATCGGGCACCTCTTCGGGGGTCCCCCCGAAGAGTGAGCGGTCGAACGCGCGCAGCCCTTCCATTTCATCTTCGTAGGCGGCGACGTAGTCGGCGACCGGTACTCCTGCGACACCAACTGACCAGGCGTCGGGGGTGAGTCCGACGCCGAGCAGCGTGAGGTAGCCGCCCCATGATCCGCCTGCGAGGACGATGCGCGACGGGTCGGAAAGGCCCGACTCCACTGCCCAATCCCGTACGGCAAGAAGATCCTCGAGTTCGGTGAGTCCGACGCGATGTTCGATCGCGTCGCGCCACGCGGAGCCGTAACCGGTCGAACCGCGGTAGTTGACCCGGATGACGACGAAGCCCGAGTCGACCCACGCCGCGACTCCAGGGAAGAACGCGTCAGTGTCGTGCGCGGTCGGGCCGCCGTGCACGATGAACACCGTCGGCAATGGGACGGCAGGTGCGCCATCAAGCACGACGGTGTCGATCGGCTTGGAGACGAGCGCGTGGATAGGCCCACCCGGGCCTTCAACCCACGCATCGGAGACCGCCACGGATTCGGGTGCAACCTCGCCGGGTGGGCGGATCACGACGTGTCCCTGCGAATCGCGGACCGCGGGCGGCTCGGCACCCGACGACCAGATGAACTCCACGACGCCATCAGGTCGCGCCGTGGCTCCTGCGATTGTTCCGGCAGGAATTTCGATGGGGTGTAGTGATTCGGTGGCGAGGTCGTAGCGATACAGCGAACTACGCGCCTCGTACTCCTGCAGGACGAGTAGCGCAGACGCGTCGGCGAACCAATGTGCGGAAACGTCGCCTGGCAGGTCGAACGCGAGGGTTTGTTCGGCGCCGGAGTTGACGTCCCAAATGAACGGCATCCACCGTCCGAGACGCTCGTGCCGACAGATCAATCGCGAGTCGCCAGCGACGGGCGCGAAGGCGACTCCTTCGAGACCACGGCCAGGACCGTCGTAGAGATCGGCCACAGCTGCGCCGTCCGCCACTTTGAGAACCCGCAGCGCCGGGTGGCGAGTGTCGCCGTGCTCGCTGTGTTCGATCGCGACGAGCGCGGCGTCGCGGGAGAGCGCGATGACGCTCGCGTGCTGGGCGTGCGAGTAGAGCAGTCGCGCGTCGGCGTCGGGCAATGTTGCGTAGATAGCCGCGCCGTCGTCTGTCGAGCGACCGATGATCGCGAGACCGTCGGGGCCTAGGGAGAGTCCGCTCGGATAAGACGGCGCGAGGCCGGGCACGGCCTCCGGGGCTGAGCCGCCGCTAGTGAGGTGGTAGTCGAACGGAATCTTGCGCCACACACCGAACTCGTCGCCGTCACGGTCGTCGAACCACCAGATCCACTCGCCGGTTGGGTCGATCGTGCCCAGAGTGGTCCCGGTCGCGCGATCGGTGACCTGATGGGTTGCTCCGGTGGTGCGGTCCCAGGTGTAGATCTCGAACGTCCCGCTGGCGTTACTGACGAAGACGCAATGGTCGGGGTGTTGAAGTGCCCACTCGGGCAGCGTCATGCGCGCGGCGTGGAAGCGTGCTTTCCACCGCGTTTCGGACGGGGAGTCCGTCGCAGCGGTCATTCGGGATTTTGCGGACGCGAAACGCCGCGGCCGATACCGAAGGCGCGAGCCCATCGACGTCCCGGCCTCTTGCTGTTCTCCCAGGCCAGCGCGCACATCGCGCATGCATCCTGAGGCGGCCGGTCGGAGCACTCACCTTCGACGATCAACTCGGCTCCGCAATAGGCGGTCGTAACCGCACCGACAGAGAGGCGCGGCGGCGGGTAGCCGTGCTTCACCGGACCGATGTTCGACCAGGTCGCGGTCTCGGAAGCCGGCTGCGGGTTCATCGTGCCACCGTACGTCAGCGTCGGTGGGAGCACGAGACGGCGAGCCCCGGCACGCCCGCGCAGGCCCGTGCAAGCGGGTGCGGAGGCCCCTGAAGGCTGTACTGTGACCGCCATCACGATGGGGAAAGTGAGTCGACACAGATCCGCCGGCGGCCGTGGGGGCTTTGGGCTTCGGGTCCTGTTTGTCGTTGCCGCAGTCGTCTTCGCCGGCCTTGTCGTGCTCCCGCGCGGAAGTGTCGCCGCCGACCAGGTGAGCTTCCCCGCGGCCCAAGGTGAACTCGGCAGCCCTGCAACGGTGATCACCGATCCCACCGCCACGGACGGGCAGGCGGTGCAGTTCAACGCGCCCAAACCTGACAGCGCTGGGTTCGTGCACCCGGGGATTCTGGTCGATCCCTCTCAGCTCGACTTCGTCGAGAACGAGATCGCCGAAAGCGCGAGTCCGTGGACGCCGGCGCTCGCTGCGGTGAATCCGTTCTACACAAATCTCAGCTACGCGGGGGGCCCCTACGCCACCGTCGACTGCAGCGCGACACCGAAGAGCTGCACGAACGTCGTGCAAGACGCTATCGCGGCCTACACGCTTGCCTTGCTCTACTCCTACAGCGCCGCGCCGGATCGCGCGAAGTATGCCGATGCCTCGATCGCCATCATGAACGCCTGGTCGGCGAAGCTCACGAAGGCGAACGGCAACCAGGCGCGCCTCGAGCTGGCTTGGTCGGCTGAAGTGTTTCCTCGGGCTGCCGAGATCTTGCGCTACACCTTTGCGTCTGGCCCGGGCGACCAGGTTCTCAACGTCGCCGCGTTCACCAACATGCTCAACAACGTCTACGTGCCGACCCTCATCGCCGGCGACCCCCAGTCGAACGGGAATTGGGAACTGTCGATGGCCGATGGCCTTATCAACATCGGTGTGTTCACCGACAACCGAAGCGTCTTCAACTCAGGGGTGGCGATGTGGCGCGCTCGAGTGCCCGCTTACATCTATCTGAGTACCGACAACAACGCTGATGGCCAGCCGATCGCCCCGCCGGGCGGCAACTACAGCAACCCGGCGGCGCTGACCTGCTACTGGCTCGGCCTCGGAACGAACCAGACCAACTGCACTGTGCCAGCCGGGTTCACCTATCACGACGGCATGACCCAGGAAACCTGCCGCGACATGTCGCACCCTATGGAGGGTCTAGGTGCGATGGTGAACGCCGCCGAGACTGCTCGATTGCAAGGCGTCGATCTGTATGGCGAGCAGAAGCAGCGCATCACCGATGCCTACGAGTACGCCGCGGCGTACGACACTCAATACCTCACCACGCATGTCTGGCCGGCAAGTCCGTGCGGCGGCCAACCTGGCTCGCACTCAGGCCAGGGTGGTGACGGCACAGGCGGCAGTAGCTACATGTTTGGCTGGGAAATCGCCTACAACGAGTATGCGAACCGGCTTGGGATCTCAATGCCGAATACTGCGGCAATGGTCGCGCGGCTCCGCCCGACTGGTGGCGTGAACGCCACCGACTGGGAGACCTTGACGAGCGTCGGAGCCTCCGCACAGAGCGGGTGTCCCGCACCCGATATCCGGTCCGGCATGGACACGATGACGGTGACCGTTCCCGCGGACGGCACGTATCAGCTGTGGTCGCGCGTGAATCCGGCAGATTCCGGCAGCACGTCCTACGCGGTCCAGGTTGATGGCGGGTGTCCGATCAACATCGGCGGCGCGACCATGCCGGCCGGCCAATGGACCTGGGCCGATTACGAGAACGGTGATCCGAGCTCGACAGTAAGTGTGTCGCTGGCGGCGGGAACGCACACACTGCAACTGATCGGCGACAGTTCAGGACTGGCGGTCGACAGTGTCATGTTCGTTGCCGATCCGACCTGTGTGCCCGTCGCTTTCGGCGACAACTGTGCGCCGTCCGTCGGTGGATCACCGGACAAGACAGCGCCGACCACAGCTGTGACCGCCCCCAATGATGGCGACACAGTCTCGGGAACAGTGCCGCTTACAGCAACCGCTGACGACGACACCGCCGTTGCGCACGTCAGCTTCCTCGTCGACGGTTCGGTCGTTGGCGACACAACGTCGGCTCCCTACACCTTGTCGTGGAACAGCACGACGGTTCCCGATGGTCAGCACACTGTGCAGTCGCGCGCCTTTGACACGTCGGGTAACAGCGCGGATTCCGAACCCATCACAGTCACGACGACGAATGCGGATGTCACGCCGCCGTCCGCGCCAAGCGATGTGATCGCCACTGCCACGAGCGCCACATCGGTTGGCCTCACGTGGGGCGCCGCGACCGACGATAACGGCGTGACCAAATACCTCGTGTACCGCGACGGAACGCAAGTCGGTTCGTCAACCTCGACCACCTACAGCGATACCGGGCTGACCGAGCTCACGTCCTACTCCTACACGGTTTACGCGACTGATGGCGCGGGCAACGTCGGGCCTGCTAGCGATCCCAGCACCGCGACAACTCCCGATGGAACGCCACCGACGGCTCCGGGCAGCTTCACCGCGGCCGCATCGCCCACTCAGGTCACGCTGACCTGGACTCCAGCCACTGACAACGTCGGTGTGACGGGCTATGTGTTGAGCCGCAACGGCGTGCAAATCAGCCTGCCGACGGGTTTGACGTTCACCGACTCTGGTCTCGCAGCTGGAATCAGCTACACCTACGCACTTGCCGCCACTGACGCTGCGGGAAACCTCGGCCCTGCCGCGACGGTCACGATTGCCGTCCCCGACGTCACGCCGCCGACCGCACCCGCGAGTCTGACAGCGGTGGCTGCATCGTCTAGCCAAGTGAACCTCACCTGGGCTGCGGCGACTGACGACGTCGGTGTGACCGGTTATATGTTGAGTCGCAATGGGGTTCAGATCAAGCAGCTGACCGGCCTGACCTACAGCGATACCGGTCTCTCGTTGGGAGTCAGCTACACGTACACAGTTGCCGCGGTCGATGCTGCCGGCAACGTTGGCCCTGCTGTGACCGCCACGACCACGACGGCGGATCTCACGCCGCCAACTGCCCCGGCGAGCTTGACCGCCGTGGTCGCCGCACCGAACGCGGTGAATCTCACATGGACTGCGGCCACGGACGACGTCGGTGTGACCGGTTATGTGTTGAGTCGCAATGGCGTTCAGATTAAGCAGCTGGCCGGCCTGACCTATAGCGATACGGGTCTCACGTTGGGAACCAGTTACACGTACGCGGTTGCCGCGGTCGACGCTGCTGGCAATGTCGGGCCTGCCAGGACGGTCACGGTGACTGTGGGGGATACCACGCCGCCAACTGCGCCCGGGAGTCTGACTGCGGTGGCTGCGTCGTCGAGCCAGGTCAATCTCACGTGGACTGCCGCTACAGACAACGTCGGTGTGACGGCCTACGTGCTGACTCGCGGTGGTGTGCAGATCAGCAAGTCGGCGGCCCTGACATTTTCCGATACCGGCCTTGCGGCGGCCACAAGTTACACCTACTCGGTCACGGCAGTTGACGCTGCTGGCAATGTCAGCCCTGCTAAGACCGCAACAGTCACCACGCAGGCTGCCGCTGCGCCGGCCGGATCTGGCTGGGCTGGTGAATACTTCGCCAACACCGCATTGAGCGGCGCCGCCGTCACTCGTGCCGATCCGACGGTGAACTTCTCGTGGGGTATCGGCTCTCCGATATCGGGCATCGGCGTCGACAACTTCAGTGCCCGCTGGACTGGTCAGCTCACGCCGGCGAAGTCGGGCACGTACACGTTCTACACGCAAGCCGACGGTGGCATCCGTCTCTACATCAACGACAAGCTCATCATCAATCACTGGACGGCGGGGGCGAACAACCAGAGCACGACGTTCGCCTTGACCGCGGGCACCGCTTACAACATGCGCCTTGAATATTTCGATACAACCGGAACCGCAACCGCGCAACTACTCTGGTCGGGGCCGAGTGTCACGAAGGCCGTGGTTCCCAGCACGGTCATGAAGTCTGCATCCGCAGGTCTGACCGCGACCTACTTCAGTGGCACCACTCTCACGACAACCGCCGTCGTGCGGCTCGACGACACGTTGAACTTCAGTTGGGGAACAGGCTCGCCGGATTCTCGCGTGCCCGTCGACAATTTCTCGGCGCGGTGGACCGGCGAGATCAAGCCCACGACGTCCGCTAGTTACACGTTCTACACCGACGTTGCCGGCGGGGTGCGGCTGTGGGTGAACGGGGTGGAGCTGGTGAGCAACTGGACGCTACACAATCTCGCCACTAATACCGGGAAGATCGCACTCACTGCGGGCACGTCCTACGCCATCAAGGTGGAGTATCAAGTCGGCACGCAGTCGGCGACGGCGAAGCTGTCGTGGAGCACGTCAAGTGCCGCCAAGGCGATCGTTCCGCAGAGCGTATTGCGGGACCGTTAGCGCCTCAGCGAGCGGGTCGCAACATCATGGTGATGACAGGCGCATCGCCCACCTGTGTTCGTGCGACGACTTCGAAACCGTGACGTTCGTAGAACGAAATGTTGCGTGGGTTCGGGGTTTCGAGATAGGCGGGCAGCTTGTCCGCATCGACTGCTATGAGGCATTGCGTCATAAGCACACTGCCGACGCCCTGACCCTGCCGAGCCGGATCGACGCCGAACCAGGGCAAGTACCAATGCGGGTAAGTCGGATGGGTGGCATCCATCTGCTCGAAAACTGAAAAAAGCTCCTCGTGTTTGGCGGTCGCGACGCTCTCGGTCAGTACGGCCACGATCTCGTCGCCGTCGGGTTCTGCTCCGGGCGGCAGCCACAGGGCAACTGAGGAGAAATCGCGGAGTCGCCACGCAGTCTTTTCGTCGAACGCTCGGCCGCCGAATGCTGCGAGAAATCGCGGGAAGTGTGTGAGGTACTGATCCGCGTCGGGATATAGCCAGCGTATGGCCGGGTCAGTGACGAACGCGAGAACAAGAGTGGCGTAGGACCTCGCCCGCTCGGCTGGGTCAATCGGTGTCAACTCGACGCCGCTCATGGGTGCTCGCTCTCGGGCTCGTGCGCGATTGTCATCCGGTTCTAGCGTCTGGGGGCGCGGGTGCGCAATGGTCTCTCAGGGACGCAGAGCACGGTTGAGGCTCAACCCGGGATGAATCCGGTCGATTAACCGGGGGAAGTCCGCCCCCCGACCTGGAGCCATCGATGCCGCTTTCACGCGCCGCGTCCGATGCCTCGGCGTCGCACGACGTGCCCGTTTTCGCCATCGCCGTCCGGGTCAGCGACTACCTGATTCCTGCCGTGGCGACGGCGGCGGCGCTCATCGTGTTGGCGATCACGGGTGCTCTTCACTCGGTGTCGTGGCTGGCGGGCCTCTTCGCCGTCGTGCTGATCAGTGCGCTATGCGGGCTGGCATCCGGCGTGGTCCGTGGCCGCCGCAACGCCTCGATCGACGTCGTGATCGGCGATTTGCAAAAGATCGTCGCGGGAGACCTGCGAGTGCGTGCAGAGGTCACGTCCGAGGGGCAACTCCGCGAGCTCGAGATCGCGGTGCGCGACATCGTTTCCCAGATGCGCGGCTTGGTTTCCGCGGCCGACCGCTGTGCAGGCCTGCTCGCCGGGGGCTGGCAGACCATGAACGACGTTGCCTGGTCGATGATGAACGCGTCGGAGGGCACGGTCGTCGAGGTCGCTGCTGCGGCCCGCGCGGCGGCTGAGGTTTCGCAGAGCATCCAGTTCATCGCGAGCGCCACCGAGGAAACGACGGCCACCATGCGCGAAGTCGCTGCGCACGCGATCGACGCGTCAGGTCTTGGCCAATCCGGCGTCGAGCAGATCACGGTTGCGGGCAGGAGTGTCGAGGACCTGCGCGGAGCATCGAAGCGCGTCGAGGAGGTCCTTCGCCTTATCAACGGAGTGGCCCGCCAAACACATTTGCTGGCCTTGAACGCAACGATCGAGGCAGCGCGCGCAGGTGAGCACGGCCGTGGATTCGCAGTGGTTGCGAGTGAGGTCAAACTTCTGGCAGAGCAGACTGCATCGGCGACCGGCAACGTCGCCGCGACGATGCGCGAGATCGACGAGGGATCCGAACACGCGGGCTCGTCGATGCTCAGCGTCAGCGAAACGATCTACGGCATGAGCACTCGGCAACACTCGATCGCGGCTGCAGTTGAGCAGCAAACGTCGACGACGCAAGCCATCGCGCGCAGCACTGCGGATGCGGCGGATCAGTCAGTTGCTCTGGCTTCGAGCGTGCGGTCGCTGACGAACGCGGTGCGGCTCGGCGCGTACGCAGGAGCCAAGGCGCGCACAGTTGCGGCGGAAGTCGCGACCATCGAACAGACCCTGCACGCGCTTGTCGAGCGCTTTCGTTTCGATCACGTCGAAGACACAAGTGTGGACGTCGAAACTGGGCCGACGCGAGGTGTGACCACGGCGAACGGGGTGACGGTCGTACCCAACGAAGTAATGGGCAACGGGATCAACCAGTGCAACTTCGAAGGAACCTGGGGTCATGCGGCCGCTAACCTCGAGTCGGACGGCTCGAACGCGCACTCGAGCATGCCTGACGACACTTGCACGGTTCGATTCGTCGGCACCCGCATCAGGTTCTATGGCGTCGTGGCGGCCAACCATGGCAAGGCTTCGTTGGCCGTCGACGGGCACGAGCCGGCCGTCATCGACCAGTACGCGCCCGAGCGCGAACAAGGTGGCCTCGCTTGGCAGAGCGAGGCTCTTCCGCGTGGCGAGCATGTCTGCGTGCTCACCGTGCTGGGCGAAGCAAATCCCAGCTCGCGCTACGTCTGGGTGAACGTCGACAAGTTCGAGATCGAAGCCTAACCGCGCCCTGCGGCTCGGTAGTGTTCGCGACGTGACGCATCCGCCGGACGTGAACGCGATGGTGTGGCCGGTGCTTGATGCGAACCGTCGCGTGGGAACCGCGCAACTGCCTCCGATTGCGTATGACTACACGTGCCCGTCGACGCAGACCTATCCGTTTCAGTGGAACTGGGATTCCGCGTTCCACGCAATTGCGTTGGCGCGTTACGACCCGGCGCGAGCCCAAGCGGAGATCAGCACCCTCTTGGCCGCCAAACAACCGTCCGGCTTCTTGCCGCACATGGTGTTGTGGCAGGAGGAATTCCGCACCCGGGCAGCTGAGGAGTTCACCATCGTGGTCGACTCCGCGGGTTGGCACACACTGACGACACAACCGCCGGTCCTGCCGCTCGCGGTGGAACGCGTCTGGCAAGCGAGCCGCGATGAGCGTTGGCTCGAGCAAGTCCTTCCGAACCTCGTCGATGTCATGTCGTGGTGGCACACTCGGCGCGACGCTACGAACACGGGCCTGGTTTCGACGTTTCAGCCCGACGAGTCAGGTCTCGACATGAGTCCGAAGTACGACGTCCTGCTCGGCATCGCCGGCGTGCAGGACAACGGAGTCCCCGTGCGGTGGCACGCGGCGATGCGAGAACTCTTTGCGGCCTACGGCGCCGACCGTGACCCAGACGAGGATCTCGGCCGACGCGGGCTCTTCGCCTGGCAAGACGTGATGGTCAACAGTATCTACGCCAACTCGTCTCGAGCGCTCGCCCGTCTCCTGCGGGAGGGAGGTCGCAGCGATGCCGCAGCGCAGTGGCAGCAGATCGCCGCAAGCACGACGGCCGCACTGCTGCGCGACTGCTGGGACGAATCCACTGGCGCGTTCTATGACACCCACCTGAAGCCCACGCATGGCTCTGATCTTCCGCGAACGCAAGCGAAGATACTGACGGCGAGCAGCCTCTTCCCGCTCATCCTGGAAGACCTTCCCTCCGATGTGGCAGCACGTCTCGTGGCTCACCTCACGAACGAGGATGAATTCTGGCTTCCGTATCCAGTCCCGAGTGTCGCCGCGACCGAGCCCACCTTTGACCCGCACTTCGCGACCGAGGCGATCTTCCGAGGCTCCTCTTGGGTCAACCTGAACTGGTATTTGTGCGGCGGGCTGCGCACTCACGGCTATGACGACGTCGCGCACGAGCTCGCTCGTCGTACGAGGGAAATGGTTTCCCTGTCGGGCCTCCGCGAGTGTTACGACCCTTATGACGGGGCGGGCCAAGGCGCGCATGACTTCTCTTGGAGCGGTCTCGTTCTCGACATGTCATGACTGACTCGACGACGCACCGCCCTCGCGAACTCGCTGCGGCAGCCGCGCGCCGATACGTGACTGCAATACGGCCGCGATGATTCCTACGAACATCGCCGTTTCATGCTCTCGACCGTCGATGTTCGGCTGAACGAAGGCAGCAACTGTGAGTGCGACCATGAGCAGCGCCAGCGTTGCGTAGGCATGTCGACGGGCCAGCAGCCATGCGCCGATCGCGGTCGTAATCCCCGATGGGCCAGTGTCGAGGATGCCGGCTTGGTTGAGCGGCAGACCGATGTGAACCGCGGCGCCATAGATGATCATGACCCGAGCGAGCATCGTGCTGGCGAACTGGGCGAGACCGCCGACGAGGGTCAGACCAGGCCGCCCGAGCAGCAGTTCGGCGATGCCCAAGACGGCGGCGACCTGGATCACCGCGGCCCACCACGGCAGGTCGAAGGTCGGGAGAAAGACAGACGCCGGGACTCGGACCAGCTCGACGTTCAGGGGCTGCCCCGCGTATGCGTCGCCCACCCTGACCAGTGCTTCGTGACTCTGCGGCTCATGCCAGGCCCCGTAGACGCCCGCGATGAGCAGGCAGGCCAGGGTCGCCAGCCACGGGCGGCGGCCGGATTGCCAAGCCGCACCGACGTCATTCAGCAGCGACTGCAGTTCGTCGAGCAGTCGCCGCAGGTAACTTCGTATCGCCGACAGCACAGCCTCCGGATCAGCGATCCTGCTTCGATCATAAGCAACCACCGGCCGCACCTGTTGGGCGCCCGTCTACGATCGAGGACACAGAAAGTGCCTCCCTGACACTGGCCAAACTGAAGGCAGAGCCACCTTGGTTGAGCAGCGCAGCGCGCAGTGGTACGGCGGCACTAGTCGCAATGCGTATATCCACCGTGCATGGATGCGCAGAGGGCTCCCTGCGCACGCCTTCGATGGCCGTCCGCACATCGCGATCGCCAACTCGGCGTCCGATCTCACTCCTTGTAACGCGCACTTGAACGAGGTCGCAGAGAGCGTCAAGCAGGGCGTCTATGAGGCGGGCGGCATCCCACTCAACCTGCCGGTGGTGTCGCTCGGTGAAACGCTGGTGCGGCCGACCGCGATGTTGTGGCGCAACATGGCGGCGATGGCGACGGAGGAGATGCTCCGCGCGAACCCGATCGACGGCGTCGTGCTGTTGGGTGGTTGTGACAAGACGATTCCTGCGTTGCTGATGGCCGCGGCCTCGGTCGACCTGCCGGCAGTGGTGATTCCGGGTGGCCCGATGCTCACCGGCACGTTTCGGGGAGCAGCACTCGGCTGTGGCACCGACGTATGGCGCTTGTCCGAAGAGGTTCGCGCCGGCACGTTGTCGAACGAGCAGTTCATCAAGTCCGAGTCGTCGATGATCCGTAGCCGCGGGCACTGCAACACCATGGGAACCGCATCGACGATGGGACTGATCACGGAAGCGTTGGGCATGGTGCTGCCTGGCTTGGCGGGCACCCCGGCGGCGGACAGCCGGCTACTCGAAAATGCGCACGCGACCGGACGGCTCGCTGTCGAGATGGTTGCCGCGGGACGGACTCCATCGAGCCTGCTGACCCGCGGATCATTCTTGAATGCGATCGTCGCACTGGCCGCGATAGGCGGCTCGACGAATGCCGTGGTGCACCTCCTGGCGATCGCCGGCAGGCTGGGTATTGACCTGCACCAAGACGACTTCGATTCGGTTGGCTCCGCCGTCCCGCTACTTGTCGACCTGCAACCTGCGGGTCGCTTCCTCATGGAAGACCTCTTCCGGGCCGGCGGCTTGCATGCGGTGCTTCGCGAGGTCCAAGACCTGCTCGACCCAGCCGCGCTAACGGTCACCGGCAAGCCGCTCGTCGACTACCTCGGCGATGCGCAGATCTGGGATCGCGAGGTCATCCGTCCGCGAAGCGAGCCGCTGCAGCCGCACGCCGGAATCGCTATCCTGTATGGAAACCTGGCACCAGACGGCGCGGTGATCAAGCCATCCGCCGCCTCACCGCACCTCATGCAGCATCGCGGTCGGGCACTGGTGTTCGACTCGGTCGAGGACATGCACGCACGCATCGACGATCCCGAGTTGGACGTCGATGCTGACTCGGTGTTGATTCTGCGGGGGTGTGGTCCGAAGGGTTACCCCGGCATGCCCGAGGTCGCAAATCTGCCGCTGCCAAAGAGACTGTTGCAGCAGGGTGTGCGCGACATGGTCCGCATCTGCGACGGACGTATGAGCGGGACGGCGTATGGCACCGTCGTGTTGCACGTGACGCCCGAGGCGGCGGCAGGTGGACCGCTCTCGCTGGTCCGCACCGGCGATGTGATCGTGCTCGACGTTGTCGCTCGGCGTCTCGACATCGAGATCGATGCCACCGAGTTGGGTGCACGACTGCCAGACGAGGCAACCGTCAGCGCGTATGCGCGGCCGGCGCGAGGGTGGGAGCAGCTCTACGTGCAGACAGTTCAGCAAGCCAATTTCGGTGCAGATCTCGACTTTCTCGTTGGTTCCAGCGGCGATAAGGTCTCACGCGAATCCCACTGACCGCGACATCTCTAAGCGCGAGGGTCGATATGCACCTTCGGGCCTAAGCCAGCTCCCGCGGTTAGGTTGCCCGCGAACAGTGCAGGCACCTCGTCGAGACCGATCGTTGCAGCGACGAGTGGCCGTGGATCAACCGCGCCGGACGCGTATTGCTCGATCGTCGCTGCGATTCCGGGTGAGCCGCTCAGGACAGCCACGGCCGTGACGTCCTTGAACACCATCGCTCGAGTGTCGAGCATGCTTGGTGACCCGGCGAGGCCGATGAATACTGCTCGCCCACCCGGCTGGACGAGCTCAACTGCGAGGGCAGGCAGCAGTGGGTCGTTTGATGCATCGATCACGGCGTCATACGGCACGCTCGGCAGCTGCTCGATGTTGTAGACGGCGAAGCCGCCGAGGGACTCTGCGAAGCTCAGCGACCGTTCAGAACGGTCCGCCACCGTGACTTCGCCACCCTGCGACACCGCGAACTGAGCGGCGAGCAACCCGATGGTTCCTGCACCCAGAACGAGTACTGGGGTTCCTGGCTCAACGGCCGCACCCCAGGCGGCACGCAACGCGTTCGCGCCGGGTTCGACCATCGCACCTGCCGTTGCATCGACCTGGTCAGGCAATGCGTAAAGCGAGGACGCCGGCGCGAGCAGTTGCTCGGCGAGAGCCCCCGGATACCGGCCGCGTAAGCCAACCTCCGAGCGGGTTTCGCACGCGTGCTGCCGACCGTGTAGGCAGAGATAACACTGACCGCAGCCAATTTGCGTGTCGCCGGTCGTTCGCTTGCCGATCCACGAACTGGCGACACCTTCGCCGACAGCCGAGACCGTGCCGCACCACTCGTGTCCGAGCCGCACGGGATAGGACGAGATTCCGTTGTGCAGGTAAGGCATTTCGCCGGTGTAGAACTCGACATCAGTGCCGCACACGCCGACGCGTTCAACGTCGACGACCACTTCCCCTGGTCCGGCGACTGGTGGCGCGACGTCGACGACCGAAGCAACTCCGGGGGCGGAGATCACCAACGCTCGCATGACCTGTCCTTCGATCTCATGGGTAGCTGTAAGTTTGCCCACTATGACACGGTCAGCGCTCGTCACCGGCGCACTGAGTGGACTCGGAGCCGCATGCGCGGCGAGACTCGCGAGCGACGGTGTGAAGGTCATCACGATGGACATCCACGCGGATGCCGACTTCGTCGTTGATGTCTCTGATCCAGCTGCCGTTGCGTCCGCCGCTGACCTGATCGGGCCTGTCGACATTCTCGTGAACAGTGCTGGCATCGTCGGGCCGAACAAGCCGTTGTGGGAGATCGACCACCAGGAATGGAATGCGGTCTTCGCCGTCAACGTACTTGGCACGTTCAACATGTGCCATGCATTCGTCCCGGGCATGCGTGCAGCCGGATGGGGTCGCATCGTGAACTTCGCGAGCATGGCCGGTAAGGACGGCAACCCGAATCTGTCGGCCTACTCAGCGTCAAAGGGCGCCGTGATCGCGATGACGAAGTCGCTCGGCAAGGAACTCGCGACGAGCGGTGTCTTGGTGAACGCAATAGCGCCGGCGGTGTTCGCGACTCCCATGAATGCGAGTAACACCCCAGAGGTACTCGCCTACATGACGAACCTGATTCCGATGAAGAGGCTGGGCCAACCTGAAGAGGTTGCCGAGCTTGTGGCGTGGCTTTCGTCCGACAAGCTGACCTTCTCCACCGGGGCGGTCTACGACATCAGCGGTGGCCGCGCAACGTACTGACATGCGCCGGTGCCGGTCCAACACAACACGTCCCCATTCCACTCCGCACACATGCAGGTGCGTTCCTCAGAGAGGCAGCGTCCACGCCGCGAAATGTGCTGTATCTGCGAGGAGTCGGAGCGTCGAGTTAGGCCCGAACCTGAAGTTGTGAGGAGCCTGGCGGCGCTGGCTTAATACGCAATCGCGCGGTCGTTCATTTTGTCGGGGTGGCGGGATTTGAACCCACGGCCTCTGCGTCCCGAACGCAGCGCGCTGCCAAGCTGCGCTACACCCCGATGGAACACTGCAACTCTGGGAGTCTAGCCGATCAATGAATGGCGACCAGCGTCAGCAACGTCGCCTCCGGCGGGCAGGCGAACCGCACCGGAGCGTACGGGGAGGTGCCGAGCCCTGCCGAGACGTGCAACCAAGTGCCGTCATACCGCGAGAGACCGCGAGCCCGGCCGCGATCAAGGCCGCAGTTCGTGACCAGCGCCCCATATAGCGGTACCCGTAGCTGGCCGCCGTGGGTGTGCCCAGCGAGGATCAGCCCGCAACCGTCGGCCGCCATCCGAGACAGCACCCGTGGTTCCGGTGAATGTGTCACCCCAAGAGTCAGCGGCACATCAGGGTCGGCGTTGCCGGCAACGACGTCGTACCGATCCTTGCCGATGTGCGGGTCATCCACGCCAACCAGCTCGACCTGCCGGCCATCAGCTTTGACGTACCCGCGGGCGTTCGACAAGTCGAGCCAACCGGCGTCCAGCATCGCTTCTCGAAGCGCACGCCACGGCAACTCGACGCCCTTCGGCCGCGCGCCGTCATCGGGGAAGAGGTATCGCGCAGGATTTTTGAACACCGGCGCCGCGTAGTCGTTCGATCCGAAAACGAACGCGCCAGGCTTTTCCAACAGCGGTCCGAGGGCATCGAGAAAGACCGGCACCGCACCAACGTGCGCGATGCTGTCGCCGGTATTGATCACGAGGTCGGGCTCCAGGGCAGCGAGCGAGTGGATCCAATCCCGCTTCCACGTCTGTCCGGGCGTTAGGTGTGCGTCGGAAAAGTGCAGCACTCGCAGCGGAGAGGATCCCGGCGGCAGCACCGGCACCTCGAACCGGCGCAGCCGTGGCGAGCGCCGTTCGATGCCTGACGCGTATCCGATGGCGGCACTGCCAAGGGCAAGCGCACCAAGCGGGACGGCGGTGAGTCGGCGCATAGCGACAAGTTTCGCAGACGCAGCGGTGAGAGACTGCCGATATGCCCCTCAAGACCCAGCTGCACGACGACCTCACGACTTCCATCAAGGCTCGCGACGAGCTGCGCACGGCGACGTTGCGGATGGTCTTGT
The DNA here is from genome assembly GCA_036501485.1 of Acidothermaceae bacterium. Lineage (GTDB taxonomy): Bacteria > Actinomycetota > Actinomycetes > Acidothermales > Acidothermaceae > PALSA-607. The sequence goes on from DASYAG010000012.1 coordinate 77,366, forward strand.
CTGCTATCACCAACGAGGAAGTGTCAGGTACGGCAGTCCGTCAGCTGTCCGACGACGAGGTCCTGAAGGTCCTTACTCGCGAGGGCAAGAAGCGGCGCGAGGCGGCCGAGGCGTTCGCGGCCGGCAACCGGCCGGAGCTGGCCGATCGCGAGCGTGCGGAAGGCGAGATCATCGCCGCCTACCTGCCGGCGCAGTTGTCGGACGACGAGTTGCGAGACCTCGTGACGCAGGCCGTGGCCTCCTCGGGGGCGAGCGGCCCGCAGGCGATGGGTGCGGTCATGAAGGTCGTGAATCCGCTGGTCGCAGGCCGGGCGGACGGCGGGCGGGTGGCCGCCGAGGTGAAGCGCCAGCTCGCGGGCTAGTACCTCAGGACTAGTGCGTCGCGGTGGCGGTCGGGCTCGGTGTGACGCTCGGCGTTGCGGTCGGCCCGGTGATGGTGATCGGGGACGGCGAAGTCGAACCCGGCGGCTGCGAGCTCGGCGGCTCCGATGAAGCAGGCGGCTCCGACGATGCCGGCGGCGGGGTGAACGGCGGGACTCCGTTGCTCAGCTCGATCTTGATCAACGTCCCGGGATACTCG
>DASYAG010000013.1:0-2544 GCA_036501485.1 Acidothermaceae bacterium
TTCGGCGTGCCAACGCTCGACATAGCACTGCTCCTCAAAGGTTGTGATCTGAGGACCCTGAATTTCCAGGCTTGCTAAGGCCCCCAGCATCGTTGCTGATTTGCTAACACGAAGATGGCACAGGTCAGCAGCGCTGGTCCACCCATTTTCGTGCCAATTTTGGCTAGGGATCGGGCGCTTTTTGCAAAGGTTGCGAAGATAGGTGTGAACTGAACCGGTTCAGTTTCTACCAGCCGGTAACTTAAATTCGCAGGTCAGGACCAGCGTTTGCATAACGCTCGTACGGTTAAAGCGGGAAGATCGCCGCGAGGGCTTTGATCTCGACGCCGACGGCAAATGTGAGCGTTCTAACAGTGCGATCAGCCAGCTCGGCACCGAAGCGATCGGTCGAGCCGGCCGGGTGCACGTGCGCGATAATCTCCAACTTGTCGTCCAACGCGACCGCAGCATCGTGCTCGATGGTCACTCGCAATGGCGCCTTCAGCAGCTCCGGGTACGACGCGAGGTAGTCCTCGACGACGCTCCAGTACACGGAGTTGTTCATGTGGTCGAAGAAGTCGATGTCGGTGAATCGAACCGGAAACTCGTGGATCTCCGCGGCGTCCTCGCGACTGCCGGGCTTCAGATATGCCTTCCACCGCAACCGGTCGACATCGGTGGTTTTCCTTAGGCCGTCCAGAAAGTCGTCGGAGATGCGTGCCGGTGTCTGAGTGTCCCGGTTGAAGTTGATCCAAAACGCCTCAGACTCCAACAAGCCGCCCTTGCGACCGTCGATGCGGACCCGCATGTCACACCACCGGTTCGACGTTCCCGAACACCACCGCCGCATTCGCAACATATCGCCGAACTCGATCGGACGGACCAGGTCGATCATCGTCCGGCGCACAATCCAGAGTGGATGCGTTTCCTCGAACCCCATCTCGCGCAATTGATCCTGGCCGATGTCCACGATGTGGCGGGCTGCGGCATCGCAGCGCAGCCGCCCGTCGCGGTCGATGTCGGCGACGCGCAGCGGCCACTCCAGGTCGAACACGTCCGGATGGCCGTCGGGCACCGGCATCATCACTTTGTCCAGGCTCACGGCTTCACTCTCCGCTACTCCTCCCCGCCGGACCCCGCCGCGTGAGACCGCGTGGCCCGGCTAAAACCTCCCCACTCATGGATGATGCCAAACGACCACGACGCGGTGCGAATCCAGACCATCGTGCAAATCTTGCTAACACCGCCTTCGCAAGGGGTACGCTGGCCCGATGGCCAAGACATTCGTTGGCTCGCGGGTTCGGCAGCTGCGCAGCGAGCGCGGATTCAGCCAGGCCGCGCTGGCCCAGATGCTGGACATCTCGCCGAGCTATCTCAACCAGATCGAGCACGACGTGCGGCCGCTGACGGTCGCGGTGCTACTGCGGATCACCGAGGTGTTCGGCGTCGACGCGACGTTCTTTGCCTCGCAGGACGACACCCGGCTGCTTGCCGAGCTACGCGAGGTCACGCTCGACCACGACCTCGGTATCGAGGTGGACCAGTCGGAGCTGGCCGACGTCGTGAGCTCGCACCCGGCGTTGGCCCGGGCTCTGGTCAATCTGCACCGGCGGTACCGGCTCACGACCACACAGCTGGCGGCCGCCACCGAGGACCGCTTCTCCGACGGTAGCGGCAGCGGGTCGATCACCATGCCGCACGAAGAGGTGCGCGACTACTTCTATGAGCGACAGAACTACCTGCACGAGCTGGACACGGCGGCTGAGGAGCTCACGGTGCGGATGCGCATGCACCGCGCCGATCTGGTGCGCGACCTGTCCGACCGGCTGACGTCGGTGCACGATGTCCGCATCAAGCGAATCGATCTGGGCGACAACGTCCTTCACCGCTTCGACCCGGAGACGCGGACACTGGAAATCGCCGGACACCTGCCGTCGGGCCAGTACGCGTTCAAGCTCGCCGCAGAGTTGGCCTACCTGGAGTACGGGGCGCTCATCGACGGTCTGGTCGCTGAGGGCAGCTTCACCAGCGACGAGTCCCGCAAGCTGGCCCGACTGGGGCTGGCCAACTACTTCGCCGCCGCGACGGTGCTGCCGTACCGGCAGTTCCATGAAATCGCCGGGAACTTCCGATACGACGTCGAGCGACTGTCGGCGTTCTACGCGGTGAGCTACGAGACCATCGCCCACCGGCTGTCCACCCTGCAGCGGCCGTCGATGCGCGGCGTGCCCCTGTCGTTCGTGCGCGTCGACCGCGCCGGCAACATGTCGAAACGCCAGTCCGCCACGGGTTTTCACTTCTCGTCGGCGGGCGGCACCTGCCCGCTCTGGAACGTCTACGAGACGTTCGCCAACCCGGGCAAGATCTTGGTCCAGATCGCTCAGATGCCCGACGGACGCAATTACATGTGGGTGGCCCGCACCGTCGAGCGGCGCGCATCACGGTATGGTCAGCCCGGTAAAACCTTCGCGATCGGGCTGGGCTGCGAACTCCGGCATGCCCACCGGCTCGTCTACTCGGAAGGACTGGACTTGTCCGGCGACATCGCCACACCGATCGGCGCGG
>DASYAG010000014.1:0-5946 GCA_036501485.1 Acidothermaceae bacterium
GTCACCTGGTACACCGTGCTGGCCTGCTTCAAACTCGGCATCGTGCTGGAGGGCACGAACGCCAGGGCCAGCGCCGGCAAGGCCCCGAAGGAGGTCGGCGACCTGCTCCACGAGGCCACGGTGCGACTGTTCGAGCAGGCGCTGACACTGATGGAAACCGCGTGATCGATTTCGACATACCCGCCGACACCGCGGCGCTGCGCGACGAAATCCGCGCGTTCGTCAGCGACAAGATCGTGCCCTACGAGACCGACTCCCGCCTGACCCGGCACGGTCCCGACGACGCACTGCGCACCGAATTGGTCGAGCTGGCCCGCGACGCGGGGCTGCTGACATTCCAGGCGCCCAAGCGTTTTGGTGGCCGCGAGCCGTCGCACCGCGAGCAGGCCGTGCTGTTCGAGGCGGCCGGCTGGTCGACGCTGGGCCCGATCGCGCTCAACTGTGCCGCGCCCGACGAGGGCAACATGTTCCTGCTGGGCAAGGTCGCCAACCCCGAGCAGATCGACGAATTCCTTGTCCCGGTGATCGACGGACGACAGCGGTCGGTGTTCGCGATGACCGAACCCGGCGGCGCCGGTTCAGATCCCAACCAGCTGGCCACGATGGCGGAATTCGACGGTAACGACTACGTCATCAACGGCCACAAGTGGTTGATCACTGGAGCCAACGGCGCCCGGACCTGGATCATCATGGCCCGCGTCGCGCCGAACCCGAGGTGCCCTGACGGGCCGACGTTGTTCCTCTGCGACGGTGCGACCCCGGGCATCGAGATCGAGCGAGTGATGAACACGATGGATCGCAACTACGTCGAAGGCCATGGCGTCGTGCGGTTCAACGATCTGCGGCTACCCGCCTCGGCAGTGCTCGGCGAGGTCGGCCAGGCCTTGCGCTACGCACAGATGCGGCTGGCGCCGGCCCGGCTGACGCATTGCATGCGCTGGCTCGGAGCCGCCTCGCGCGCGCAGTCGATCGCGGTGCGGCACGCCCGCGAGCGCACCGCGTTCGGCAAGACGCTCGGTGAACATCAGGGCGTCAGCTTCATGATCGCCGACAACGAGATCGCTTTGCAGCAATGCCGGCTCGGGATCTGGTGGGCGTGCTGGACGCTGGACAGTGGCGATCGGGGCACCGGCAGACACGAGAGCTCGATGGTCAAGGCTTATGTGTCCGAGGAGCTGTTCAAGGTCGCCGACCGCTGTGTCCAAATCCTCGGTGGCATCGGCATTTCCGACGAGACACCGGTCGGGATGATCTTCTCCGACATGCGAGCCTTCCGGCTGTACGACGGCCCGACCGAGGTGCACAAGTACGCGATCGCGCGCCAGGTGCTACGTCCGTAGCCGCTAGTCGCAGGCGGCCTGGCCCAGCGCGGTCAACGCCTCATCCACCGTCGGGTACAACGAAATGAGATTGTCCAGACCGGTTAGCTGCATCGGTCTGCTCGCCGCCGCATTGTCGGCCACCACCGCGATCTGAATCGATTTGCCGACCCTTTCCTGGGTGCCCGCCAGTATCCGCAGTCCGACCGACGCCATGAAGGTCACCTCGGAAAGATCAATCACGAGAACTCGCGGATCTTCTTCGAGTGCTTCCGCGATCACCGCTTCGAAGGCAGGGGCGGTGCTCAAATCGATTTCGCCGCCGATGCTAACCATGGCGACACCGTCGCGGTGCACGACGGAGGTAGTGATCGGATCCCGAGCTGACACGGCCATCCTTCATCTGAAGTCTTGTCGCTCCTGGCGGATCCGGTGCCGACCCTCGCCGCCTGGCAAATTCGCAGAAATATTACTTCAACGGCCGTCACCGCGAGGCTCGGTTAGTCTGAGGCGCGGAACTCGTCGCCAACACGGAGAGCCGGGAGGTTCAATGTCGGATCAGTCGACAGATTTTTCGGTAGCGGGCGTCGTCAATCAGACGCCGGCGATCTCGAGTGAGGGTTTGCTGCCACAGCTGGTGCAGCACCTAAGGCAAAATCGAACGGCTTTGCGCGAGGAATGGGCCCGCAGGATCACCGAAGCCGAACTGCTCACGGCGATGTCGCCGGAGGAGATCTTCTCCGAGGCAACGACGGTGTACGACAGCTACGTCGAGGTGCTCGAGACCGGTAGCGTCGAGGCGCTGCAGGACTACGCGCGCGACTTGTCCGAGCGCATCATTCCGCGAGGCGTCGAGACAAATGAGGTCGTCGGCATCGTGTTGCTGCTGCGCGACGTGCTGGCGCGTTCGCTGTTCGAGAAGTACCAGACGGACTTCGACCTACTCAACCGGGTGCTCGACGCCTACGAACCTGCCGCCAACCGGATCGCCAACACCGTCGCCGTCGGCTTCGTGCAGGAACGCGAGCGCATCATCCGGCAGCAGCAGGAGGCCATCCGCGAGCTGTCCACGCCGGTGCTCCAGGTGCGCGAACAGCTACTGATCTTGCCGATCATCGGCGTGCTCGACAACCAGCGCGCCCGGCAGGTCACCGAGCAGCTATTGCGGGCCATCCGCGCCAACCGGGCGAAGGTCGTCGTCATCGACATCACCGGTGTGCCCACCATCGACTCCACTGTGGCCAACCACCTCGTGCAGACCGTCGACGCGTCCGGCTTGATGGGTGCCAGCGTGATCATCACCGGCCTGTCCTCGGAGATCGCGCTCACCCTGGTGACGATCGGGCTGGACCTTTCCAAGATGAATGCGGTCGGCGACCTGCAGGGTGGAATCGAAGAAGCCGAGCGTCTGCTGGGCTACGAGGTCACCCGCACCGGCGATACGGGCGGATAGACGGTATTTCTTTGAGAGCTAACGTGAGCGCGCCATGCCAGTACCGATCCTGAAGCAGGGCGCAATCCTCATTGCCTCGGTGCAGGCGGCGCTGACCGACTCCGACACGGAACGCCTCCGGCAAGATCTGATGGAGCAGGTCAGCCGCTTCCGAGCGCAGGGCATCATCGTCGATGTCACCGCAATCGACGTGATGGACTCCTTCGCCGCGCGGTCGCTGCGCACGATTGCGCACATGACCCGACTCCGCGGCGCGGACACGGTCATTGTCGGCCTGCAGCCTGAGGTGGCGTTTGCCATGGTGCAGCTGGGGTTGATGTTCGACGACATGTACACCGCGCTGGACCTCGAGGAGGGGCTGGCGCTGCTGAATAGACGACTGGGGCTTGGGAAACCGATCGGACGCGACGGTGTCGGATGACGTCGTCGTCGATGTCGGCAACCCCGACGACATCGTCGCGGCACGGCAGGCGGGTCATAAGTTAGCCCGTGAGCTGGGTTTCTCGTTGACCGATGTCACGATGATCGCCACGGCGATCTCAGAAGTCGCTCGCAACATCACCAGCTACGCCGGTTTTGGAGCAATTCGGGTCGCCGTACAAGATCGCGAGGGACGACAAGCACTGGTGGTCCGAGCCGAAGACGACGGCCCGGGCATCGCCAACATCGAAAGGGCCATGGAGGACGGCTACTCGACCGGCCGCGGCCTGGGACTCGGACTGCCCGGCGCGCGCCGGCTGATGGACCGCATGGTCGTGGATTCCACACCAGGCCACGGGACAGTCATCGAGATGTGGAAGTGGATTCCGAACAATGGCTGAGCATGGTTGGCTGGGGCCGATCGAATGGGCGGCCAAGTCGCGCCCGCGGCCGGGCGAAAACGTCTCCGGCGACCGTCTCATCGCGGTCGACGTGAACGGTACCGGCGCCCTGATCGGCGTGCTGGACGGTCTCGGCCACGGCGCGGAGGCCGCTGAAGCGGCGAACTGCGGCGTGGACGTCCTCCGGAAGGCCTGTGCTGAGCCGCTCGACGTCATGGTGCAGCGCTGTCACCGCGCCCTGACGGGCACCAGAGGAGCGACGATGACCTTGGCGCGTATCGATTTTCGTGCCGACATGCTCAGCTGGATCGGGATCGGCAATGTGGCCGCCGACCTGGTTGCCAAGCATCCAGCCGGTGTCGAGGTGCGCTCATCGGCACGCCTTATCGGCGGGATCGTGGGTTACCGGGTACCCGAAACGCTTGCACCGCAAGAAGTCCCGATCCGTCCCGGTGACCTCCTTGTCATCGCCAGCGACGGCATCGTCGAAGATTACCTGGACGACATCGACTTCGCCGCTCCGGCTCTGGCGATCGCCGACCAGATTCTACACAGCCACGCCAAGGACAACGACGATGCGCTGGTGCTCGCCGCGCGTCACCGAGGCGCGTCGGGATGACGGGCGAGCGGCGCGGATGACACACGACGATTTCCACACTGCGTACGCGGCCGCGCTGCGTAGTTACCTGGAGACCCGCAACGAGAAAGACCTCGCGGTCGGTCATGAGATCGGGCGCCGCGCACTGCACGACGACATCAGCGTGCTGGAGATCGTCGAGAAACACTCTGAGCTTGTCCGCCGGCTGATGGTGGAGCTTCCCGGCTTCGACGCGGCGGTGGCGCTGGCCTTCCTGTTGCAGACGCTGGCCCCGCTCGACGTCGCGACGCGCGGATTCCTGGACGGCACAAAGCGTTACGAGGAGCAGCGGGCCCGCGCCGAGGATCTCGCCGATCGCGACGAGTTCCGCAACGCGGTGGTGAATTCCCTGCAGGAGGGATTCTTCGTCGCCGATCGCACCGGGGCCGTCATCGAAGTCAACGACGCTTTCACCAAACTCACCGGCTACCCGGCGCACGGCCTCCCCTACCGATGGCCGTATCCGTGGTTGGTCGACGAAAAGGCCCCGCTCTCACAACAATCCCGGATAAGCGAACAGAACCGGGTCCAGTACGAGACCCCGATCCGGCATCACGACGGCCGCCTGGTGTGGGTGGCGGCGAATATCAACCGGGTCAACGCCGATGCCGCGGACGGCGACGTCTACGTGGGAACGCTTCGGGACATCACCGCCGAAAGAGCTTTTGCCGCGAGGGAAAGTGCGGTGCTGCGGTTGGCGACGGCGGTCAGCGTCGCCAAGAGCTTGTCGGAGGTACTCTCGATCACCCTCGACGAGTGCCGGCTTGCGCTCGACGTTCACCGGGTGGTGGCCGCGGTATGGCCGACAAGCGGCGCCGAGCCCGCCATCCAGGTGGCCGACGACAAGACCCCGTCGGATTGGCGGCAGCTCGACGAGCCGCTGCGGGAGATCTTTCAGCAAGCTCGCCGTCAACTACCGCTGACCGTTCAACCCGTCGAAACCCCTGATACCCCAGGCCAATCTAGCGGCATCGTCGCCGTCCTGACCGGCGCGGGCGACGTCGCACTGTGGCTGGAGCTTCGGGTCCCCCGGCGGGTCAGCGCGGAGGACCGTCTATTGGTCACCGTGCTCGTCGGCCACCTCGGGCTGGCGATCCAGCACGTGCGGCAATTCGAGGCAGCTCGCGAGACGTCGCTGACCTTGCAGCACGCGATGCTGGCGCCCACCGAGCTTCCGCCGGGTTTCGCGGTTCGTTACGAGCCCGCAGTCCCACCTCTGGAAATCGGCGGCGACTGGTACGACGTGCTGCGGGTGGGCGATCAACGAATTGGCATCATCGTGGGCGACTGTGTAGGCCGCGGCCTCTCCGCCGCGGCGGTGATGGGTCAGCTTCGCGCGTCCGCGCGTGCGCTGCTGCTTACCGGCGCAGAGCCCGCGCGGCTGCTCGAAGAGCTCGACTCGGTGGCCGAATTGATCCCGAATGCGTTCTGCACCACCGTCTTTCTCGCGATTCTCGACACCAATTCCGGCGAATTCTCCTACAGTTGCGCCGGCCATCTGCCCGCGGTGCTGGCTGCGCCGCAGGCAGCTCCGACGCTGATCACGGATGCCCGCTCGGTGCCGTTGGCGGTGCACCGCAAGAAACCTCGTCCGCAAGCGTCGGTGGTGCTGCCACCCGGCTCGACACTGATGCTCTACACCGACGGTCTCGTCGAGCGTCGCGACGTCTCGCTCGACGACGGGATCGCGCACCTCAGCGCGACGGTGGCAAGCGG
>DASYAG010000015.1:0-55115 GCA_036501485.1 Acidothermaceae bacterium
CCGCAAACGTCTGCAGGCCTTTGATTTGGGGGAGCCGGTCAGCGGCGATGAGCACGCTGGCGTTCGCGAGGATTGAGACCCCGCCGACCGCGACCCAAAAGGCCGCCCGGCGATGACCGCGGCGCATCAGCGCTTCTTGGCCTTGTACGCGTCGATCGCGATGTTGGTAAGGCCGGCGACGACCACAATCGTCGCGATGTTCTTGAAGTTCATCAGCGCTCCCACGAGTCGGGGAGCGGTGCTTCCGCCCGATGCGAAACGGCTGTCTTCCGAATCACAACCGGGCGGAAGACAGCCGCTCGTTCGAGGAACAGCATCGGCCCAGCACCGCGCTCGCCATAGCGATCTGGAGAACTTCACCCCGCTGAAATTGTCTGGACGCGCACTAAGCTGCGCAGCAGAAAGCCCCGCGGGCGTTGACGCGCCCCGGGGCCGTGGCCGACCGTGGAGAGGCCGACATGCGCAACCTTACTTCGAGCGCTTGACGTGCCCGGCGACCTGAACGGGGTACGGCTCAAGATCAAGCGAGCGGATGACCATCGAACAACCCTTGAGCATCAAGCCAAGGTCTGGGTCGAGAGTCAGCAGCACGAAATCGTCCACGAGCACAACCGAGAGACCGGCGAGCACTTCTACCGCGTCCGGCTCCCCGCGCCCCCAGACAGGTGGGCGATCATCCTCGGCGAGCTCGCCCACAATCTGCGATCTGCGCTCGACCACCTTGTCTACCAGCTCGTCATCAACAACGGCGTCACGCCGCCCGACCGGAACTGGCTTCAGTTCCCCATCTACAGCGACGCCGCGAAATACAAGAGTGCGCTGTCCGATGGGCGCGGGAAGTACCTCGTCGGTGTCACGGACGACGTTCGGGACAGGATCGCCGACCTTCAGCCAGGCAACAGAAGGAAGCTGTACCCCATCGTTGGGTCCGATCCGCTTGAGGTTCTGGCTGCTCTGAACGACACGGACAAGCACCGGATATTGCACCCCTGCGCCACCGTCATGACCGAGATCCCGCCCGTCACCGAGAACGTGGTCACGGCGCTCGACAACATCACTTCGATCCGCATCCGCGCTCACAACTACATCGGACTTCCGGTAGACCAAGCCGTACTTTTCGGTCTGATCGTCGAGCCGCCGACGGCCGACATAGAGGTGAAGTTCGATCAGACACTCGCCATCGGAATAGCGTTCGGCGAGGGTCGTGCGGTGCCAATAGGAGCGTTGCTCGGCCTCGTCGCCGAGATCGAACGAATCGTCGGGATCTTCGATCCGCTGTTTTGAGATGCCGTCATGCATTGGTCGGCTGCGGGATCTGAAGCGGTGGGTGCAGGTAGAGAGTGTCGGTGGCGTTGGCGTAGTGCAGCCACCAGTACGGCCCGCGGGCGATGAGCTCGTCATGGGCCGCCTCGAAGTCTTTGGGGTCAATGCCGGCGACGGATGCGAAATAGCGGCGGTCTTCGGGGTCGGGCATCCGGAACGTCCCGGCGTGGTCGGCCTGGCCGATGATGAGCCGGTTGGTGTTGACCGGGCGCGGGTCGTCCATCAGTGCCGTCGCGCCGTAGTGGGCGTTTTGCCGTAGCAGGAGGCGGAGGTAAGGGCCGGTGCGGCCGCCGCCTTTGCAGAACTCGCCAACCTCGCCGGCCCAGACCATCGCGGCTTGGTCTTTGGGGAACAGCACGAGCCGGAGCGCTCGGTCGAGGTCGTCTTGATACGTGGCCGACGTGGGGTCTGCGCGCCAGTACAGGTTGCGCGGCTTGTTGTCGTCCCGCGGTGGCATCATCGCCGGCAGCGGGAGGTGCAGCTGCTCGACTCCCTCGAGGCCGCTTTCGCCGCCGCCGGGCCGTGCGTCGCCGTTGACGTCGATGCAGATCTTGTCGCCGAGCCACGACTTGTAGATCGCCCGGTTCACTGTCGACTTACCGGACTGCTTCTTGCCGAACATCGAAATGATGCTCGGCACCTCCGGGTCGATCTCGATCGGACCGGTGTCGTCCGACTCCACAATCTCCAGCGCCATGAGTTAGCCCGCGGCCGCGGCGCCGAAGCCGAAGTCGTGGTCGACGTTCTCGTGGCCCGCGAAGTACAGGCACTGCCGCGTCATGGCATCAGGGCCATCGTCAGGACCGAGGGCGATGCAGCGCGGGTGCTTCTCGAGGAAGTCGATGTTGTGCCAGCGGTTGATCGTCTCAGCGCGCTCCGCCTTCAGCTTGTTGAGCCGCTGGTAGTCCTCGATAGCGAACAACGTCCACATGCCGGCCGATGCGCCGACGAGCGCGAACTGGGCGAACACTTTGAAGGCTGCGCCGAGCTTGCGCTTGGTGTTGAAGCGCAGGTATCCGCGTCGGTATGCGTGCTGGGTGGTCATCGGTCGGCGTCCACGTCGCGGCGAATGCGATCGAAGATGGTCTCGGCATCGGGCTCGGCAGCGATGCCACGTACCTCGATATCGAGAGACCTGATGGTGTTGTACGGGTGCGTGCCGTCGTCGTCGAGGTCTGCGGGGGCGTCCGACTGGTTGAGCAGCCGGACGTCCCCGCTCTCGTCACCATCACTGGTCATCGAGCCACCGGCGACGAGGATCTTGGGGCCAGGTGCGAGCTTGTTCGCGATCTCGGCCGCATACGAGCTGAGCAGGAAGCCGCCGGCGGTGGCGATCACGTACACCGCGGCCCACCGCTTGCTGGGTGGCTTTTGCATGAGTAGATCGAGGTTGATCACGACGTGGCCTCTTCCGCTTGCGGGTTGGCGTGGACGTGGGCGCGCAGTCGGATGAGCCGGCGCTCGCGCGAAATCTCGAAGAGCTTCCGCACGTTCGCGGAGACGTACGCGACGCTGGCCGCGGCGAGCTGCACCAGGTCCTCAAGGTCTTCGACGTTCTTCAGCTTCGCCATGCCGAGGTGGCGCACGGCGATCGCGCCGACCGGGTCACCGATATCGGCCTGGTCGTCGCTGTCGGTCAGCCACAGGCCGCGATCGCGTGCGAGGTCGTCGCGGGTCAGCTTCTCGTTCGCGACGTTGCCGAACGCGCCGACGAGCTCGCGGAAGACGCGTTGGAACTTCGACGCATCGAGCGCCGGGAAAGCTCTGGCGTCGCGGTCAGTAGATGCCGTCGAAGAGGTCTTCTCCGTCGTCGCCGCGCTCGCGTTGCTTGCCGCGGTGGAGCTTGACGGCGAGGCTTTCACGCCACTTGCCGCCGCGGTCGCGGGCTTGCTTGGTCGCGTGGTGCGGCCCTTCGACGGGCTTGACGGCGACAGGGGGGTCGCCATCGGGTCCCGGCCGGCGAACGTCACCGGACTCGCCGGCTCGAACGGGTTCGGCGGGGGCAGCGGGGGCTCGAGCGGGTCTTGGTCGCTTGGTGGCATCTGGGGTCCTCGTCACGATGAGCTTGCGGGCGCCCGGGCCGGCGGCCGCGGTCTTGGTCGGCGGGGCTGCCGGCGCGGTCTTAGCGGGGACGCGTTCGCTGGGCACGCGCCTGCCAGTCACCTTCAGGCCGCACCCGGCGTGGGTGCAGACGCCTTCCCAGGTCACCCGGTTCGGTGAGCTGGTCGCGTCGACGGTGTGACCGGCGGGACAGGTGCCCCGCACGGCCACACCAGCAGTCGGACGGCGCGGCATGACAGCTTTTTCGCCGGGGTGAACCCATAGCTGGAGTCATTCACCGGGGTGAACTAATTGCGGAATTCCCGCTCAGTACAAGGAATTCGGCGGGGTGAATGCGCGTTCAGTGCCCTGAATTGCCGTCGGCCCTCGCCAACGGGGGAGATGACGAGGGCCGAACACCAACAACGCTACAAGCCGCGCCGCTTCGCTTCGAGCACAGCGGCACGGAAAAGTTCGAGGTCGAGCACGTGCGCCGAACCTTGGATGAGTAGCCGTACTTCGTCGTCGGTGCGAAGTGCGAGCCACTCGGGGCTGCAAACGTCCATGTCGGCCGGGTCGGTCACTTCCAACGGTCCTGCTCGACGACGCGTCGGCCGGCGTCGAACGCTTCCTCGGGCGTCGGGTCGCCGCGGCCGAAGATCGGGTGTGCGGTGTCGGTGAACTCGTGGATGCGGTGCCTTGTCTCAGCGTCGTGGTAACCGGCGACGTAGCCGACGTTTTCGGCGGCGTGCACGTTGACCGCGAAGTAGGCGGCCATGAACTCCACACCTTCTTCGCGACTCGTGATCGTTGCGACGGCGTCGGTCAACTCGCCGATGGTGCGGATCGTGCTGCCCTTCCACATGAAGACGCCGGGCTCAGGTTTCGCTGTCATCGTCGTGCTCCGTTTCGAGTGGTGTGCCGAGGATGCCGATGATGCGCGGTTGGCCGACGCCGGCGGCCTTGGCTACTGCGCGTTGCGAAACGCCGGCGTCGACGGCGTCAATGATGAGTTGGTTGCGTCGCTGCGTCGCCGCTTTGACTTGCTCGTGGGCGTCGGCGAGCTCGCGGGCAGCTGCTTCGATTCGTGGCAGGTAGTCGAGCAGCACTTCGGCTACGCGCGCCATCACTCGCTCGCTTCTTGCGTGATGCGCACTGCGAGCTCGAGCACGTACTGCGGGGATTTGCCGCTGCCCTGCAGGATCGCGAGGGAGTCGCGGCGTAGCCTCTCAGCCTCGTCGAACTTGTCCGGCTCGGTTTGACCTTGCTCGATCGCGCCAAGCGCGGCCGCGGCCGCGAGCACTCTGGCTTCACCGCGGCTGAGGGTTATTTGCTGCACAGCACACCCCACGTTGCTTGTCCGGCGACGCCGAGCGGGTCGGTCGCGATGCCCTTGCGTTCTTGGAAGGTCAGCAACGCAGCCTTGGTTGCCGGGCCGCCGATGCCGTCGACTTTGATGATCGGGCCGAGGGCCAACACGAGCAGCGTTTGCAGCGACTCGATCGAGGCGCCGGTGATCGGTGTCTTGTCGGCGTTGCGGAGGTCGATGTTGCGCACAGGAATGCTCCAGTCGGTTGGGGGAGCCGGCGGTGCCGGCGGTTTGGGAGTGGGCTTGGTCTTGCCGACGGCCTCGGCCAGGTCGCCGAGGGTCGCGTGCCGGTCGATGTTGACGTCGACGTCGCCGGCGGTGCCGGGGAAGGTGCGCTGCCCGATCTGAATGCGGGTGATGACGTTGGGCCACGGCAAACCCATGCCGGGCGACCAGCCAGGGATCGCGATCCACAGCGGGGTCGAGGGCACCATGAACGGCTCGAGTTGGCCGAGCACGTCGCGGTTGCAGTAGAGCTCGGTCAGCGCCTCAGGGTGCCAATCGCGGACGGTGGTCGCCCAGATCCGGTAGCACGCGAAGCTGCCTGCGCGGCCGGGGGAATCGGGGACGGTCTCGAGGTCGTAGGCGATCGACGCACCCACGCCGATGAGACCGGCGTGCTTGTCGTACCAGGCGGCCTCGGCTTGCGCGTCCTCAGCGGTCGAGGGAGTCGCGAGGTGGTAGGTGCGCAGCTGGAGGCCGACGCGTTGGATGTCAGCCGCAACGCGGGGCAGCCAGTCGAACTCGGGGGTGCCGAGTGCGGGCCATCCCACTCCTTCCGAGACCTTGAGAATCGCGTAGCTGGCGCCGGCGTCCTTGATCGCCTGCGCATCGACGGTCGGGTTGTAGGTCGGCGACAGATCGACGCCCCACGGGGTTGTGCTCATGATGCTTCCTCCTGTTCGGATTGGTTTTTGGACACGCCGAAGCCGGCCACGCCCTGCTCGGCGAGGTGGTCGATCGCCCACTGGTAGCCCTTCGAGCGGCCGTCGGCCGCGTCCGCGAGCCGAGCGGCCTCGTCGGCGGCTCGTTGTGCCCGGGCGGCGTCCTGCTGCGCTTTGAGCTCGTTGGCGGTTGCCAACGCCGCCGCGGCTCTCGCTGCCTTCTCGAGTTGCCGGGGCGTCGTGCCGCACGGCCGGCACGCTGCACGGCCGTGGGTGCACGTCGTCGTCGAGGTCGTCCCCCCTGGCGAAGCCGGGGGGTTAGGGGGGTTCTTGGTACTACCGGTAAAGCCAGAAGAACGACGCGCGCGCACGTAGGGGTCGCAACCGTTGCGAGGGGGGGTCGACACCGTTTCGACCCCCGGCCGCAACTGTTGCGACCCGGCCGCCGCGAGCGGTACAGCTTTTTCAGGGGGGTGAACGGGCACCGCCGCGGGGAGAAGATGATCTTGAACGGCGTCGACAGGCCGGATCCGCTCCACAGCGACCCGGTAGAGGCTGCCGTTGTCATCTCCAGACCCTTGGTGAAGCACCTCGACGAGCTCGAGGTGCACGAGCCGCTGCCGGGCGTACTCGATCGACCGGCGTGAGTAACCCGTCTGGCCGGCGAGCCATTTGGTTGCTCGCGGCCACGGCACAACGCCGGCGTCATCGCGGGTCAACCTCAACAGGAGCCTGAGCAGCTCCCGCTCGGACTGGCGCAGCCCTGCGCCGGCGCCGCGGCCGTCACCGCGGTGCCGCCCGGGGAGCGCGGCGACGAGCTCGTGCGCCTCCTGCGCCCTCATCGCTGCGCCTTGAGCTCGATGCGTAGCCCGACGATCGTCGCGGCGATCTCTTGAGGCTCGAAGCCGAGCCTCTTCAGCACCGCGGCAATCGCCGCATCGTGCTTCGCCGCAACCGCCGCTTCGATCGCGTCCATGCCGCACGCGATCGCCTCGTCGGGCGTCATCTGCCCCGACTCGTGACCCCAGGTGGTCAGCACGAACGGCTCGCCGGTGAAGGCCGACACGGCAGATGAGAACGTCAGCACGCCGCCCTGGCCGCTCATCCGGCCCGCTTTCGCGGCCGCACGGCGTCACCGCGGTCTGCGGCGTGCTGGTAGCAAACCAGCAGGTCGACGCCCTTCGGTGCTCGTAGCCGGCGCTGGGCGAGTCGGGCGGCTGGGCGGCGCGCGTCTCGGTTGAGCTCGAGCAGGCAGTCGGCGCACTTCGCCCGGACCTTGGCCGTGTACGGCGACCAGCTGGGGCCGGCCCCGTTCGATCGAACCGAACGAGCGCTCCGCTTCCGCGTCTGCACGCCTGGGACCTGGGTGCCGCTCACGACGCCGCCTCGAGCGCGAGCCTCAGGGCGTGCTCGGCTCGAAAGTGCGCCTGATCGTCAGCGATGGCGGCTAACGTCGTCTCGCCAGTGGCAACGTGGCCGCAGTGGGCACACTGGAGCACCCGGTCGTCAAGGGCGTCGGGGTTGTCAACCAGGTCGCGAGGATCGACCAGGTTGACCGCCGGCGTCCGCGGGTCCGGCGGCAGCGGTTTGGATTCAGGTCGGAAAGCGGCGTAGAGGACAACTACACAGAGCGCGATCGCGCCCATTGAAAGGGCCGCGATGATGAGATCGATAATGAAGTTCGGCAGCACAATGACTCCCAAGATTTGGGAGGCGCGCCACGGCTGTTCGCTGGTTATCGGCACACTGCTTCGATAGAATGCAAACGCCGAAGGGCACCTCTGCGATGAGGTTTGGTTTGTGAGGCGTCACCGTTGAAGGCGGTGGCGCCTCAGCCATGTTCGGGGTCTGTCCCTTTGCCTACGGCTACTGATGTTCTGCCGTTGAGCGAGTGCCGATAAGTGACATTATGTCATGTAGTCGGGATAGCGACGTTCAGGCGTCCCCACGAGCGACCCCTCCCCAGGCCGCCGCCAATCGTACTTGGGTAGCTTTTCTGCTCACTGTTCACGCCGTCCCCACGAGCCTCCGAGGTTGTTGCGAAGTCCGACACTTTTCGGAAGTATGCCCGCAGATACGGATTCACCGGTCTCTATGGGGGGACCGCGTCAAGGGAAGTTTTGCCCCGGGGGGGACGCCATGCGCAAGGCTATTTCTGCTGTTGCCATCTCTGTCAGTGTCGGCGGTTTGCTCCTGGCTGCGCCGGGCGTTGCCACAGCGGCCACCAGAGCGACGGCCTGCAACGCGATCAACGCACCGAAGGCCATGAACGATCTGCCTGCGTCCGCCGACTGCCCCACGACAGTCGCGACCAACGGCACACGCGCGACCCAGGCCGTTCGACCGAGCATCACGCCGGTCTCCCCGACTACCACGATCAGCGGTCCCCGGTCCTTCGACCGGACCAATGGCGACCTCCTGGCGATCACGAAGGTCGAGGGCGCAGCGGTCGGCGAGATCGCCTTCGGCGGCAACTTCTCCGCCGTCATCACCCCAGACGGCGTTTCGCACAGTGCGAAGAACTTCGCGATCGTCTCTGAGTCCACTGGGGCGATTCTTTATGCCGGCAACGCGAGCTCTTACGTTCGCTCGATCACCAGCCTGAACGGTGTCACCTACGTCGGCGGCGACTTCGGCTCGTTCGGTGGCCAGAGTCGCTCGCACGCGGCCGCGCTGTCGGCAACGTTTGGTGTGACCTCATGGAACCCGGGTCCGGGCGCAACGGTTCGTGCCCTCGCCGCTGCGGGTAGCACCGTCTACATGGGCGGCAGCTTCGGCGCCGTGCGCGCCGTGTCATCGTCGGCGGGCTCCACGATCTGGTCGAAGTCGACGAGCGGCGGTGACGTGCACTCCCTGCTCGCCACCAACGGAACGTTGTATGCCGGCGGGCTATTCGAGACGTACAACGGCACCACTCAGCACGGTCTTGTCGAGATCAACCCCAGTTCTGGATCCTTGGTCACCGCGTTCAACGCGCACCTTCGCGCCGACAGCGGGGTCGGCGAGTACGGACAGTACAGCGGAGAGGAAATCATTTCGATGTCCGTTGGCCCGAACACTGGCGAGATCCTCGTCGGCAGCGGTGGTCACGCGCCTCCCGGCGATGCATCGAACGAGGCCATCTTGATGAACGCCACTACTGGCGCTCGGGTGTGGTCGACGTCGACAATCGGTGACTGCCAGGGCATCGGCCTCGTCGGCTCGACTGTCATCGCGGGCTACCACCGCAACGTCGCGAACACCACCACCCCGTACCCGTACTTCGCTACGCAGCTGGAGCTCTCTAACGGGCACCTGACGACGTGGGATCCCGGGATCACCGGCAACCAGGGGAACGCGGACGGCGGTAACAACGGCGTGCAGGCCATCTACGTTGACCAGAGCACGCACACGCTCTTCCTGGGCGGCGCGTTCACCAGCCCCTCCAGCCACAAGTCGTTGATCACGTTCAGCTTCTAGGTCAGCTGGTGGATCGACTGAGCTCCACGACGTCGCTCAGCCGGCCGGCCAGGAACGCGCGCTCGAGGTCGTTGTCTGTGAGCGCGATGGCTGACCGGTAGGCCTGCGCAGCTTCGCTGAATCGATCGAGTCGACGCAACAGATCGCCGCGGGTTGCCGGCAAGTATCGATACTCGGCCAGTCGTCCGGACGCATCGAGTGCGTCGACTTCGTCGAGTGCGGCCTGCGGGCCGTCGACCATCAACACGGCGACGCAGCGGTTCAGTGCGACCACGGGCGACGGCCAGCGCCGAAGGAGCTCGTCGTAGAGCTCGAGCACCTGCCGCCAATCCGTGTCCGCGTAGGTGGGCGCCTCTGTGTGCACGGCCGCGATCGCCGCCTGCACAGCAAAGCGACCGGCTCCCCCGCCGCGCAATGCGTTGACCACGAGCGCGAGCCCTTCGGTGACCTGCGCACGGTCCCACTGGGTGCGATCTTGCTCCTCGAGCAACAGCATTCGGCCCGCGGTGTCGACCCGGGTCGATCGGCGTGCATCGGTCAACAGAATCAACGCGAGTAGGCCGCGTACCTCGCGCTCGTCGGGCATCAGTACGAGCAGCATCCGCGCCAATCCGAGCGACCGATCCACTAGATCAGCTCTGACGAGCTGCTCCCCCGCGGGCGCGGTGTGACCCGTTGTATAGAGCAGATGGACGACGGTCAGCACCGCATCGAGACGGTCCGGCAGCTCCGCGGAATCCGGTACTCGATAAGGGATATGCGCGAGTGCGATCTTCTTCTTCGCACGTGTCACTCGGGCCGCCATCGTTGGCTCCGGCACCAAGAAGACCTGTGCAATCTCAGCTGTCGTCAGTCCGCACACCAACCGCAGTGTCAACGCCACCTGCGCCTCCCGACCCAGGGCCGGGTGGCAGCAAGTGAAGACCAACCGGAGCCGGTCGTCGGGAATCAGCTGAACGTCCTCCACGTCGGCCGGGACAACGTCGGGTTCGACGAGCAGCGGCAACTTCCCGCGCAGGGTTTGATTGCGGCGGTGGATGTCCACGGCGCGGTGGCGAGCCGCGGTCGTGAGCCACGCGGCCGGGTTGCTGGGGATGCCGTCGCGGGTCCAGGCATCCAGCGCTGACACGTAGGCGTCCTGCACGCACTCCTCGGCAAGGTCGATGTCGCCGGCAACACGCGCCGTCGCGGCGAGCACGAATGCCCACTCGCGACGGTGCGCGTCCGCGATTGCTCGATGTACCTCGTCGGAGGAGGTGCTCACCCGCCGGAAAGATCCCAGATCGGACGGACTTCAACGCCACCAAATCCAGCCGGGCACAGTTTGGAAATCGCCAGCGCTTGGTCGAGGTCGGCCGCCTCGATCAGGTAGTAGCCACCGAGCGCTTCCTTCGTCTCCACGAACGGACCATCGGTCACGATGTCTTCGCGGATCGACGTCGCCGTTGTCGTCGGCTGCAGAGCATTGCCGCCGAGCATCGTGCCGCCCAAGGCCGGGATCTGCTCCGCGAAACGCGTATGCGCCGTCGTCACGGCGCGCAACTCTTCGGGAGAAGCTTTCGCATATCCCTCTTCGCTCTCGTAGATCAAGATCAGGTATTGCGCCATGGGTATTCCTTCGCGATCGGTTGCACTCCGACGAGCCTGACATCCGGACGACGATTGGCTGGGCCCGAAATCGACAGCCGCTGAAGATGCCGCTGGACTCGATTGTGCCCGAGGCCGGGTCGGACATTTGCGCACACCTGCATTTCGCCCTGCCGTCGGTAGGCTCGCGCCGTGATCGTGCTCGCGCTGGTGCTGAGCGCATTTGCCGTCGGCCTCGACAACTTCGCCGCCGCGATCGCGATAGGCATGGCCGGCGTCGATGCCCGCACCCGGGTGCGGGTCGCGGTGATCTTCGGTTTCTTCGAAGCGGCGATGCCTCTCATCGGCCTGCTCATCGGACACAGCTCTGCGCACGGTCTCGGGCAGGCGACCCGCTACGTCGGCGGCGGCCTGCTCGCAGCGGCCGGGTTGTGGTCGCTCGTCGAGGCGCGGCGCAGTGTCGCTGAAGTCGCTGCAGTCGACGACCACGACCCGCTGCAAAGAGTCGGGCAAGGTTCAGGCGCGCTGGTGATGTCAGGGCTCGCATTGTCGATCGACAATCTCGTCATCGGGTTCGGGCTCGGCGTCACGAAGTCTCCGCTGGTGGCGTCGTTGATTGTGTTCGCAGTTGTGAGCGTCGGCCTGAGCCTTGCGGGTCTTGAGATCGGCCGGACTCTCGGCGCGAGGATGCAGGGCCGGGCCGACTGGGTGTCCGGCGTTGTGTTGATCGCCGTCGGGGCGCTGATCGCCGCGAACGTCTTTTAGACGCGCGAACCTTGCGCGAGCAGATGTTCTGACGGAGCGGCCGGGATGGCGTTACCCGGTTCCTCCGTCACGGCAAAGCCGCTGACGTTGCCTATCGGCGTCGTGAAGGTTCCGGCTGGCACCGGTCCTGAGGTCGGCACGGTGTGCAAGGCGCCGACGCCCACAGGAGTCTTTCCTGTCGACAGCGCCCACAGGACGTACACGTCGCCCTTAGGTGTCGCCGGCAACCCGTGCGGGTCGATGTAGGCGGTGTTGTCGAGCACCATCACCGCGGCGACCGACTGCCCGCCTCCGGTCAGCGTGATGGTCGGGCAGTTGACCGCGGCACACCTTGCTGCGATCGAGGCCTGCTTGTGCCCTGGCGCCACGACGAAGACCGCTACCAACGCGATGGCCACGACGGCCGCCGCGACTCCCCCGATCCACAACGGCATCTTCCGAACGTGAGCCCACACCGAGTCACGCTGCCTGTCGAGCGGGATTACGGCAGCAACGGATGCCGCGTCGGCGCCGATCGCGGCCATGATGGACGCCTTCAACGTCGCTGGCGGGGCAACATCTGGTGCCGCCAGCGCAAGGTCAGCCAGCGTTTCGCTGAACTCGCGTTCGAGCTCGCGACAGGTCTCACATGACGCCGCGTGTTCGAGGTACATGGCCTCGTCCGTCTCGTCTAGGGATGACAGAGCATGGCCAACCGCGAGTTCCGACCACTCCTCGTGCTCGTCGGGCATGGATATCACGATCCCTCCCCGTCCGGGAGTGGGGTGTGCACGTGGGCGTCATCGAGGACCAGCCGCAGGCGGCGCAGTGCCGCAAGCGTGCGCGTCTTGACGGTCCCGAGCGGAATACCGGTCATCGCGGCGATCTCCGATTGCGAATAGCCGCCGAAATAGGCGAGCATCAGCGCCCGTCGTTGCGGCTCTGGGAGATCGGCCAAAGCCGCTCGCACTTGGTCGCGGCGCAGCGACGCCAACGCCTGCTCATCGACCGCTGGCGACGGATCAGGCTCGGTGATCAACGCGTCCTCGGAGGCACGGCGGCCGCTGTGGCGTTGCGAGCGCCTCACCGCATCGACCGACTTGTGGTGGGTGAGGGCGTACAGCCAGGTACTCAGTGTCCCTCTCGATCCGTCGTAGGTCGCGGCTCCCCGCCAGATCGCCAGAAAGACCTCCTGGACGACGTCCTGCGCGAGTTGATCATCCGTGACGACCCGGCGGGCCAAGCCGTAGCAGGCGCCGCCGTGGCGGTCGTAGAGCTCTTCGAGCGCGGCCGGGTCGTGACTCGCTATGAGCTTGCCCAGGCTGGCGTCATCGTACGTTTCGTACGCTGCACCGCGCTGCGAGCCTGCCACAGCCAGGAGTCTCACATACGGCAGCACCGGGCGCGTCTCGGACGGCTGATCGCGCGGTTGTACCGCTTCCGGAATCCGGATGATGTGGACGAAATCCCGGGTGAGGGAGCTGACCGTCACTCGCTCACGCTCCCAAAGCAGGTGGAACTAGCCGGGCTTCCTGATCGTTCGTCATGACCCTCGCGCTCGGTTCACTCGTTCCGCCCCACCCAACCCTGACGGACCCCACCAAGTCGTTCGAACGTATGTTCTAATAGCTCGGAGTTAAGTCGTCGAGCGAAGGGGGCACGGATGCGCTGGGAGTCGCAACGGCTGGATTCCAGCGCGGGGACGCTGTTCGCCCGACCGGCCGTGATCCGCACCTTCGACTCGCCGCAATTCGCCGGCATGACCTTTTTCGAAGTGCACGCGAAGTCGATTCTCAACAAGGTGCCGAGCGCGTCACGGCTGCCCTTCGGCTGGACCATCAACCCCTACCGCGGCTGCTCGCACGCCTGCCGGTATTGCTTTGCGCGCAACACCCACACGTATCTCGATCTCGGCGCCGGCCTCGACTTCGACACCAAGGTCGTGGTCAAAGTGAACGCTCCGAGCCTGGTGCGCAGCGAGCTAGCGAAGCCGTCATGGGGCGGCCACCACGTCGCGATGGGCACGAACGTCGATTGCTATCAGCGGGCCGAGGGCCGCTACCGACTGATGCCCGGCATCCTCACAGCCCTGACAGAGGCGTCGAACCCGTTCTCGATCCTCACGAAGGGCTCGCTCATCCTGCGCGATCTGCCGCTGCTCGAGCGCGCGGCGGAGGTCACGGACGTTTCAACGGCCGTATCCGTGGGCTTCGTCGACGAGGTGCTTTGGCGCGAGGTCGAACCTGGAACGCCGAGCCCGAAGGCCCGCCTCGGTGTGTGCCGCACATTGAATGCGGCCGGCATCAGGTGCGACGTCCTCATGGCCCCGATCCTGCCCGGGCTGTCCGACTCCCCCGAGGAACTCTCGCGCACGGTGACCGCCATCGCTGCCGCCGGTGCGCAGTCGGTGACCCCGATCGTGCTGCATTTGCGACCCGGCGCCCGCGAGTGGTTCATGGGCTGGCTTGAAGCAACGCATCCCACCCTGGTCCCCCGGTACCGCACGCTGTACCGGACGTCTTCCTACGCTGCAAAGACTTATCAGGACGACGTGTGCGGCCAGGTTCGTGAGCTCGCTCGCGTCGCCGGCATCGGCTCTCATGAGCCCGTCGAGGCCAGACGGATCCGGCACACCGGGCCGCCATCCCCCGAACCAGTTGCGCCTGTCGCAGATCAACTCTCGCTGCTGTGACACGCGCTAGATTGCCGGCGTGGGATCACCGGTCGTCGTCTTCGACATTGATGGCGTTCTCGCCGACGTCAGGCACCGACTGCACTACCTTGCGACGCGGCCGAAAAACTGGGACGCCTTCTTCGCCGCCGCCAAGGACGATCAGGTGCTCGAAGTCGGGGCCGAGTTCGCGAAACGAGCTGCGGCGACTCACGAGATCGTCTATCTGACCGGACGACCGGATCGCCTTCGCAAGGCGACGCAATCCTGGCTCGATGAGCAACAGTTGCCGGCTGGGCGACTCATGATGCGACCAGAAGGCGACCGGCGCCCGAGCGCCGTCGTGAAGCTGCACGAACTGCGCCGCCTTCGTCGCGAGTCGGCCGTCGAGATGCTCGTTGACGACGATCCTTCGGTCGTCGACGCCGCTCGAGCGGCGGGTTTCACCGTGCAACACGCGGATTGGATGCCACGGCCAGTCGACCCCGAGGAGCCGTTGTTCGGCCGCGACCTGTTGCGCGACGCGCAGCAGCGTGAAGGCCGAACCTAACCCGCCGTCCCGTTATCAGGACTCGTACGCAGACGGAGCCGGACAGCTGCAGACCAGGTTGCGATCGCCGTACGCACCGTCGATGCGCGCGACCGGCGACCAGTATTTCCCTTGCAGCAAAGCCTGTACTGGGTACGCCGCGACTGCACGGGAGTAACCGTGCTCCCACGGGCCGGTCATCGACGCAGCCGTATGCGGTGCGTGGTGCAAGGGATTGTCAACGCGGTCCCACTCCCCCGACGCGACCTTCGCGATCTCCGCCCTAATCGAGACCATGGCGTCGACAAAGCGATCAAGCTCGTCGAGACCTTCTGACTCTGTCGGTTCGATCATGAGAGTGCCGGCCACCGGGAACGACATAGTCGGCGCGTGGAAGCCGTAGTCGATGAGCCGCTTCGCGACGTCGTCGACAGTGACACCGCTCTCCTTCGTGATCGGACGCAGATCGATGATGCACTCGTGAGCAACAAGACCGCCGTGCCCGGTATAGAGAATCGGGTAGGACGGCGCGAGCCGCCGGGCTAGGTAGTTGGCCGACAGAATCGCGACTTGGGTGGCCCTCGTCAGGCCGGGCAACCCCATGAGCCTGATGTAAGCCCACGGAATCGGCAGCACGCCCGCCGAACCGAATGGCGCGCCGCTAATAGGACCAGGGCCTGTCGCCGGTCCGGCAATCGGTGACAGCGGGTGGTTGGGCAGGTACGGCGCGAGGTGCGCCCGGACGGCGACCGGGCCGACGCCAGGACCGCCGCCACCGTGCGGGATGCAGAAGGTCTTGTGCAGGTTCAGATGTGAGACGTCGGCGCCGAACTTGCCCGGCCTAGCGAGACCCACGAGGGCGTTGAGATTCGCGCCGTCGACGTAGACCTGACCACCGGCGTCATGAACCGCTGCACACACGTCGCCGACGGTCGACTCGAAGACACCGTGCGTCGACGGGTAGGTGATCATGATCGCCGCAAGCTTCGCCGCGTGGGTCTCGATCTTGCTGTGCAGATCACCCAAGTCGACGTTTCCGGCGTCGTCGCACGCAACGACAACCACCCGCATGCCGGCCATCGCTGCGCTCGCGGCGTTGGTTCCGTGCGCAGATGCGGGGATCAAGCAGACGTCGCGCTCGGTGTTGCCCGCGGCATCGTGGAAGGACCGGATCGCCAGCAGACCGGCGAACTCGCCCTGTGACCCAGCATTGGGCTGCAGTGAGACCGCGTCGTATCCAGTGACGTCTGCGAGCCACGACTCGAGCTGTCTGATGAGGGTGAGGTAACCCTCCGCTTGCTCGATCGGCGCAAACGGATGCAGCTGCGCGAACTCAGGCCAGCTGATTGGTTCCATCTCGGTCGTCGCGTTCAACTTCATCGTGCACGAGCCGAGCGGGATCATCGACCGGTCGAGCGCAACGTCCTTGTCGGACAAGCTGCGCAGATATCGCAGCATCGACGTCTCGGAACGATGCTGGTGAAAAACCTGGTGGCGAAGGAAATCTGACGTCCGTCGCACCGGGCTGGGAAACTTATCGTGCACGCCGTCGTCGATCGAGTCGACATCATCGACATTCAGGTCGACCCCGAAGGCGGCCCACAATGCAGCGAGGTGCTGCCGCTGGGTCGTCTCATCGCACGCAATGCTGACCGTGTCGGCGTCGATCAACCTAATGTTGATGTCGCGCTCGCGCGCGGCGTCGACGACGGCAATAGCGCGATCCGGAACGCTCACCTGCACGGTGTCGAAGAACAGGTCCGTAGCTAGAACGACGCCACCACGGCGCAGACCCTCTGCGAGCACCAACGCGCTGCGGTGCACGCGCGCAGCGATGTCGGTCAGGCCGTCGGGTCCGTGGTAAACCGCGTACATCGCGGCAGTGACCGCAAGCAGCACTTGCGCGGTGCAGATGTTGCTCGTGGCCTTCTCACGCCTAATGTGTTGCTCGCGCGTTTGCAAGGCAAGCCGGTACGCGGGCCGACCGTCGGCGTCGATGGATTGGCCGACCAGTCGTCCAGGCAACGAGCGTGCGAGCGCCTCACGCACAGCGATGAATCCCGCGTGCGGACCGCCGAACCACAGCGGAACGCCGAACCGCTGGCTCGAACCAACCGCTATATCCGCACCCCACTCCCCCGGCGGGCGCAGCAACGTCAAGGCGAGCAGATCGGTCGCGGCGACGACCAGCGCGCCGGCCGCGTGCGCCTGCTCGGCGAGCGCGGCGTGATCTCGCAGCCGTCCGCTGGTACCTGGGTCTTGGATCAACACGCCGAAGCAACCGTCGTCCGGTACGCCGTTCGCGAGATCGGCGACGACAACCTCAAGACCCATCGGGAGTGCGCGGGTGCGGATCACGGCGACGGTTTGCGGCAGCACGTCGGCGTCGACGTAGAAGCGATTGCTGGACGACGAGGAGTTGCGGCGGCACAGCGCCATCGCCTCTGCGGCGGCTGTCGGTTCGTCCAGCAGCGATGCACCGGCGACCGGAAGCGCGGTGAGGTCACTGATCACGGTCTGGAAGTTGAGCAGCGCCTCGAGGCGTCCCTGGGAGATCTCCGGCTGGTATGGCGTGTACGCCGTGTACCAGGCCGGATTCTCCAGGACGTTTCGGCGAATGACTGCCGGCGTGTGCGTGCCGTAGTAGCCAAGCCCGATCATGGACGTGAGCACGGTGTTCTGCGCGGCCAACGCGCGGAGCTCCTCGGTGACTTCAACCTCGGTCGCGGCCGGCGGGATCAAGGATTCCCGATGAGGCTTATCGGCGATCGAGGCGGGGATCGCCTGTGCAGCAAGCTCTTCCAGCGAGCCGTAGCCAACGACGGCCAACATCTTCGCCTGCTCATCGGCGTCCGGCCCGATGTGCCTGTCGGCGAACGTGCGGCTGGATTCGAGAGCGCGTAGCGACCGTGAAACAGGGTCAGCAGAACCGCGGTCAGCAGCGGGATGGGACGAGTTCACGGGAGCCTCCGGACGCCGGATCGGACTCCCCCTCTGTCGTGGGCACCTGAGAGCTTCGCCGCGTGGAGCGCCGGCTTTCACCTTCGGTGACGTGCCACTGGGCACGTTCTTTCCAGAGTCGCCTCACCCGCACGGTCGCTGGGCCTGAGAGATTCCGGGGAGGTTGCTCCTTCGGCGCCTCACGCTGGCAGCGTGAGAACTCTCCCGCAAGGGGTCGTCGGCGGCTCCACGTTAGCGCAGGCGACGCGGTCGTGTGGTGGAGCTAGCCGATTCGGCGCGCGCGGCGGCGGGCGAGTTCGTCCTCGGCGGCTGAGGAGTCGACCGGGCCGCCATTGTCGGCGTCGGGACGCTCGCCGGGCAGGACCGCGAGCGATCCCTCGACCTCACGGACGACTCGGCCGACCGCGATGCCGAACACTCCTTGGCCGCCTTGTACGAGGTCGATGACCTCGTCGGCAGAGGTGCACTCGTAGACGCTCGCACCGTCGCTCATGAGGGTGATCTGCGCGAGGTCATCGATGCCGCGCTCGCGCAGGTGCTGGACGGCGGCCCTAATGTTCTGCAGCGAGACGCCGGTGTCGAGCAGTCGCTTGACGACCTTCAAAACCAAGATGTCGCGGAACCCGTAAAGGCGTTGCGAGCCTGAGCCTGCGGCCGGGCGAACCGTCGGTTCGACTAGTCCGGTGCGCGCCCAGTAGTCAAGTTGCCGGTAGGTAATACCGGCTGCCGCGCAGGCGACCGGCCCACGGTAGCCGACACCGTCGTCAGGCACCGGAAAGTCGTCGGTAAACAACGAGCCTTGCCGACTCGAGTTACTCGGCTGTAGTGGTGTCAGCGGAGCGGTCGGAACCGGCTGAGCAGTAGGAGCCGCCGACCCTGCCGTTGGGGGCTCACCGTTGTTCGCCACCTGGCGTCCTCCTTATGCCACTGCCGGACCGCCACGATGCCGGTACGGAACGGCACCATGTCAGTGCCGGAAACTGTCACGCTATGGACGTGCCCTGCCCGAGTCAACGCGACGCGCGGAACCACGAGCATCTGCCGTGAACTCCCAACCCTCAACCTTTGGTCGAGGGTCAGATCTCCGCGCAAAACTGTGTGTAGTACCGTGATCAGCCCTGGCTGGTATCGAAATCCTCGGGAGAAATCGTGTCGAGAAACTCGCGGAACTTCTCGACTTCGTCCTCGGCTTCGTGCTCGTCGGCAATCTCGATGCCGGCTTCCTCGAGCACCGCCTCCGACCCGAAGATCGACGCGCCGGTGCGCAGCGCCAGCGCGATCGCGTCACTTGGGCGGGCACTAACCTCGCGACCGTCGTCGAAGACGAGTTCGGCGTAGAAGACGTTGTCGCGCATCTCGGTGATCCGGACGGCACGCAGCTTCGCACCAAGCGCGGCAAGGACGTCGCGCATCAAGTCGTGGGTCAACGGGCGCGGGGGCACCACGCCTTGTTGGGCGAAGGCAATAGCGGTTGCCTCAACGGCACCGATCCAGATCGGAAGGTACCGCTCACCCTCGACTTCGCGAAGCAACACGATCGGCTGGTTCGTCGGCAGCTCAACCCGAACGCCCACCACGTGCAGTTCGTTCACGGTGACCGCCCTGCCTCACGAGTTTGCGGCAGTCGCCTGCCGCCTGCGCCTCACGCTACACCGCGCTAGCGGCTAAGACCCGGCCGCAACCCGGCCTTCACCAGGGTTGCATGAAGGCGTACGGAGAGCGCCGCGAGTTCGCGCGCCACTTCCTCGGCACGTGCCTTTGCCTCCGGGTTGCGCTGCCGCACGAGCGGGGTCACGACCTGCTCGACCAAGCCAACCTCGCGGTCGGCGGCCGCCTTGAACGAGCGAAGGTGACGAGGCTCGATCCCGAACCGCGACATCTCGGCAACTGTGCGCGCCACAACCAGCGAGGTTCCGTCGTAGTGGTTGCTGCCTGGGCGGGTGGCGACCAGGCCGTACTGCTCGAGTTGTTGGAGTGCGGCTTCGTCTAGCTCGGCTGCTTCGAGCAACTCCTTGCGCGACAACCGAACCTCGGCCGGATCGGTACCAAAGGCTTCTGGACCAGGCAGTCCGTCGGTCGCGATCAGTGCCATCGGAACACGGGGGCCGGCGTTCGCGTGATCGGCCGGCTCGAGTCCGCGGTCGAGCGCATCAAGATGGTCCTTGATGACCCGCAGTGGCAGGTAGTGATCGCGTTGGGCGGTCAGTACATACCGAAGGCGGTGCACGTCGGCGTGGGAGAACTTCCGGTAGCCAGCCGACGTCCGGTCAGGTTCGACCAACCCTTCAGACTCAAGAAACCGGATCTTCGAGATCGTGACGTCGGGAAAGTCCGCCCGGAGCTGGGTCAGCACCTCACCGATCGACAGTGACGCGCGAGATGTGGATCGAGCGCTCATGGCGGGGACCGTCACTGTGCCGCAGCATCGCCGGGCCGGTGCCCGGTCAAGAACACCAACCGGAACTTGCCGATCTGCACTTCATCGCTGCCCTGCAACGCGGAGTCGTCGATGCGCTCGCGGTTGACGTACGTACCATTCAGGCTGCCGACATCGCGCACGAAGAAGCCGTCCGCAGTCTTGCGGAACTCGGCATGGCGACGCGAGACCGTCACATCGTCAAGGAAGATGTCACTCTCCGGGTGCCGGCCGGCTGTCGTGACGTCGGCGTCGAGCAGAAAGCGGCTGCCGGCGTTCGGTCCGCGGCGAACCACGAGAAGACCTGCGCCGGGCGGCAACCCTTCGATGGCGGCCTGGTCGGCCAAGCCCTCGTCGTCGGGCGACGGCTCGAGTACCTCGAGGCCGGAGATCGAGATCGTGGTGGTTGAGTCGGATTGACGCTCCGAGCTCACCGGGTGTCCCGGCCGTGAGAGCGCGTTGCCGCAGCTCGCACAAAACCGTGAGTCGTCGGGATTCTCGTGCCCGCAGTTGGTACAAAAGATCGTCGGCATCGGGTGCGTCCCTCCCCTCGGGTTTGGTGTGCTCAGTTCGACTGCTTAGTTCGACTAACTCGGTTCGGACTAACTCGGCTCGACTAACTAGAACAGGGCGCGACCGTCAGGTAGAGGTTGACGGTCAGGGCAACCTATGCGCGCTACGGGCGGCGGTCAACTTGTCTGACGCTAGCCAGCCGTAACTAGTGCCCCGTAAGCCGCGCTATCGAGCAACCTATCGACGTCCGCCGGTTCGCTGGGGCGGATCTCGATCATCCAGCCTTCACCATACGGGTCTGCGTTGACCAGTTCGGGCCGCGCGTCCAACGCGTCGTTTTTCGCAAGCACCTCGCCGGAGATCGGTGCGTAAATGTCCGAGACGCTCTTGGTCGACTCGACCTCGCCCAGCGTCTGACCACTGACGACCTGGGTGCCCGGTGCAGGCAACGTCACGAAGACAATGTCGCCCAGCGCTTCCTGGGCGTGATCCGTGATTCCGACGCGAACGCCGTCAGCGACGACCTTCACCCACTCGTGCTCGGCTGTGTAGTGCAGGTCGTCGGGAATCAAGAGGTCCTCCAGGCGGTGCATTTCAGGGGCGTGCACTTTGGGGGCGTGCGGTGCACGAGCGATCAGCCAGCCGATGCGGCCGCTGGCGCCGGGCGAGCGTACTGAGGAGCCGCGACCTGGTGCAACGCAGTGACCTCGACCGTGTCATGCGTGATCACCGTGCCCCGTGCGCCCTTGGCGGTGAGCGTGTCGAGAACCCCACCGGGGATTCCCATCGCAGTGCTCATCGTATGCGGGTCGCCGATGGCGACGATGTCGTACGGCGGCGCCAACAACACGCCATCGACAAGGATCCCGCTGCGGTCAGGTGCGTCGACGAAGAAACTGCTTGCGACCAGCCGCACGACATGGCCGGATGCTCCCGGCGCCGCCGTCGCACGCGCGCTGGCTGGCCCCGCGGTGCCGCCAGTTGTTCCGCCAGTTGTTCCGCCAGTCGTGGTGCCGGTCGTACCCGCCGCCGCGCTTCCAGTGATCTGGATCGCCTCGGCCCCCGCGTCGCGCAGTTCCTCCAACGCCTCGAGGAGGTCGTCGGCCGCGACTTGGTGCTGCGGGTCGGTGATCTGCAAGTCGATACCCGGCCCAGTCGCGGCCGCGGTGCCCGCCAGGATCTGCAAGGTCGCCGCGCGTTGCTGCGCCTCTTCCAGAGCCGCCTCGGTCTGGTCCGTGCCGCCCGTCAGCTTGGCCAACGAGGTCTGTTCGGCCGCGATCTGCGCGCGCAGCTGGTCCGAGCGCGACGAGAGGCTGTCGAGGATGTCAACAAGGTCAGACTGGCGCGCGGTAGTGAACCCAAGGCCGGTCGCGCTGTGCACTTGCGTCACCAACGCGAATCCGAGCAGCCCACACAGCAAGGCCCCAATCAGCTGAGCGCGAGTGGCTCGAGGACGCCCAGCATCAACCAGCAGCCCCAAGCCGCTCTTGCGAGGCTCCTGGTCTTCGGTCATGCGCGGAACAGATGGCGACGGATGGCCGCGGCGTTGGAGAAGATGCGAATGCCGAGGACGACGACCACGGCCGTCGAGAGTTGGCTGCCGACCCCGAGTTGATCACCGAGAAAGACGATCAGCGCAGCGACCAAAACGTTCGCGATGAACGACACGACGAACACCTTGTCGTCGAAGATCCCGTCGAGGATCGCGCGGATCGCGCCGAACACCGCGTCAAGGGCCGCCACCACCGCGATGGGCAGGTAAGGCTGCAATCCCACCGGCACGGTCGGATGCAAGATGACACCGAGCACAACCCCGACGGCGAGGGCGATGGCTGCGATCACGGCGATCCCAACGGCTTCGCGTAGTGGACGACCACGTTGGCCGCCGAGGGAAGCGTAAGGCGTTGGTGGTCGTCGACTGTGAAGCCCAGGCCGTAGAGCTGATGGTCGGTCACGAACAGCTGGCCAGTCTCGCTACTGCTAAACGTGGATCCGAGCGTCGACGGGCCGATCGCATCGATCGTGTACGGGGGTGAGAGCGGTCGGAAGTCGACCAAGATTGCCCCACCAGCCTCCCTGATCGCCGTCTGCGCGGTCAGTCGCTGACCGTTGATGCTGACCGCCTGGGCGCCGGCGACGAAGAGGCCGTTGACCGCTGACCGCAGGTCGCTGTCGACGATCACGCCCGAACCGTCGCTACCTGCGGCGTGAGAGCCCGGCGCATCATCGAGAGTGACACGGACGCCGGTGCCGACGACCGGAACAGCACCGTCGACAGGTTCGAGCTCCTTGATCTGTGAGAGCAGGCTGGCGCCGCGGTCGGTGAGCGACAGCGCGGAGGTGCGCGCGCTGCTCACCTGAGTCGAAAGCGTCGACACCTGACGCTCTAGCGCATCGGTAGCGGACGTTTGCGAGGTCACCTGCGCGACCAGTTGCTTCCGGTCACGGTTGGCCGCCGCGTTTCCTCGATGGGTCGCAACTGCGGCGGTGGCGAACAGCGCACCCGCCAGAGCGAGGGCTACCGCTGCGCCGATTGCGGCGCGACCGCGCAACCCCATCGGCTTACCTGCCACAGGCGTCGATCGGACGGCGGTTGGTACCGGTTGGGTGCCGCGGCGGGCGGCGGCTGTTGCATATCCCTCGTCGACGGCGTTTGCCATCAGATCAACCAGGATGGACATCGATGCATCGGGTCGGCGTGCTGGCTCCCCCGGTGAGCTGCTGGTCAGGTGCCAGCCCCCTCGACAACGCTGGCCCACTCCTCGAGCAGCTCGGTCGCCGAATCTGCGTCCGGGCCCTCTGCCCATAGGTGGGTGGTCGCCTCCGCCGGATCGGGCAGTACGAGAACCCAGCGTCCATCATCTTCAACGACGCGAACGCCGTCGGTGGTGTCCAGCTCACGATCACCCGCGGCTTCGACCACCGAGCGCATGACCATGCCCTTCGCGGCCCACGGTGTGGGCACCGAGCGGCGGAGCACGTGCGCTTGCGGGATACGGGCGTCGATCTGACTCAGCGTCAGCTTCGTGCGCGCGACGAGCCCCGTGAGGCGGACGAACGCGGCGATGCCGTCGATCGCGGTGTTGAACTCGGGAATGACGTAACCGCCCCTGCCGTCGCCCGCGAAGATCGCGTCCTCGAATCCGGCGGCTTTCGTCAGCTCGTCCGGAGACGTCGGAGCCCACCGTGTGGTCACGTGATGGAACCGGGCGACGTCTTCGGCGATGCGCGTTGTCGTGATCGGTATCGCGATGCTGCCGGAGTGGAGCTCGGCAGCCACGAGGTCCATCAAGACCAGCAGCGCACGATCGTCGTGCACGATGACGCCCCGCTCGTCGACGAGCGATATCCGCTCACCGACAGGATCGAATCGGACGCCGAACGCGGCTCGCGACGATGCAACGAGCTCACCGAGGCGCTCGAGTGCCCGCATGTGCTCGGCGACAGTCTCGGTCGGAGACGCTTCGTCGAGTCGGTTGTTAACCGTCAGCACATCGATACCGATGCGGCCGAGCAACGTCGGCAGCACCAAGGCAGCGGTGCCACCGGCCGTGTCGATGACGACCTTCAGGCCAGCATCAAGCACGCCTGTCGTGTCGACACATCGCATCACCTCTTGGGAGTAGTCCTCGAGTGTGCGCGACGGGTTTGTCAGGTCGGCGATTTCACCGGGGAACGCCCGCCGGAACTCCTGGCGGGAGAACACCCGCTCGAGCTTGCGGCGGGCCCCCTGAGACAGGTCGGCCCCACGTTCATCGAGGAAGCTGATGTCAACGCTTTGTGCATCACCCGGTGTGGTCCGGATCATGATGCCGCCGGCCGAGTCGCTGTGGGCGATCTCGAAGCGGCTGACCGGTGCCGGTGCGGCTTCAAGGTCGCGCACGTTGATCGCGCTGGCCGTCAACGCGCTGATCACCGCTCGCTTCAATGCCCGGGCTGCCCGCGACACGTCACGCGAGGTCGTAACGACGTCGCCCTTCTTGAGCGTCGTCGCATAAGCAGAAGCCAAGCGGACGGCGAGTTCGGGCGTGATCTCGACGTTGACGAGTCCCGAGACTCCGCGTGGGCCGAACAGGTTGCGCTGACCTCGCGACTCCCAGATCACGCTGGTGTTCACGAGAGCACCGGCTTCGATGGTCTTGAACGGATAGACCTTCACGCCAGCTGAGATGTAGGCCTCTTCCTCGACAACACATTCGTCGCCGACAACGGCACCCTCTTCGATCCGCGCGGCACGCATGATGTCGGTGTTCTTGCCGATGATGCAGCCGCGCAGATTCACCTGCGGCCCCACGAACACGTTGTCGTGCACCACGGCGCGATGCAAGAACGCGCCGCTCTTCACAACGACGTTGCTCCCAAGAACTGTGTACTCGCGCAGCTCGGCGCCGCCTTCGACCTTCGCGTAATCGCCGATATACAGCGGGCCTTTCAGGATCGCTTCGGGATCAACCTCGGCACCCTCGCACACCCAGACGCCCGGCATCATTTCGAAACCCTCGATGTCGATGTCGACTTGCCGGTTCAGCACATCGGCCTGCACCTGGAGAAGGCTCTCCAGCGTGCCGACATCTTCCCAGTACGCATCTGCCACGTAGCCGAAAACAGGTGCACCGAGATCAAGCAACTTCGGGAAGACGTCTTGCGACCAGTCGACGGATTCGCCGGCCGCGACGTACTTGAAGATCTCTGGCTCCATGATGTAGATGCCCGTGTTCGCGGTGTCGGAGAACACCTGGCCCCACGTCGGCTTCTCGAGGAAGCGCTCGATGCGGCCGTCGTCGGCGGTGTTCACGATGCCGAACTCGAGCGGGTTCGGCACTCGCTTCAGCGCAACGGTCACCAGTGCGTTATTGGCTTCGTGGAACCGCGCCATCGCCGTCAGGTCGATGTCGGTGAGCGCGTCGCCGGAGATGACGACGAACCGACTGTCACGCAATGCCGCTTCGGCGTTCTTCACGCTGCCCGCAGTGCCAAGAGGTTTCTCCTCTGTGGCGTACTGAAGATTCATGCCGAGCTCATCGCCGTCCCCGAAGTAGTTTCGGATCAACGACGCGAGGAACTGTACGGTGACGACGGTGTCGGTGAAGCCGTGCCTGCGTAACAGCCGCAGCACATGTTCCATGATCGGGCGGTTCACGACGGGCAACAGTGGCTTGGGTTGGTTCGCGGTCATGGGCCGCAGGCGGGTGCCTTCGCCGCCCGCCATCACGACCGCCTTCATGCCGACACCCGCGGGGGAACCCTGGTGGGCGCCGGTACTCATACGGCGGCCCCTTCGACCTGATCAAGGCCACCCGGCAACGATGGCGGCACGCCAGACCGGTCGGCGCGCACGAGTTGCCGGACCTGAATCGCGTAGAGGCCGCCAGCCCACCAATACAGCGCGGTGCCCCAGATGGCGAACGCCCAGCCGATGATCCTTGCCACGTGATTGACGGTCTCGTGTCCATCGCCCAGAAGCAACAGCGGCAGGGCGTACAGCAGGTTGAACGTTGCCGCCTTGCCCAGGTAGTGAACCGGCAACGGCCCATACCCATGTCTCTTTAGGAAGGGCAGAAGCCCGGCCAGAACGATGTCGCGGACGACGAGCACACCAGCCAGCCACCACGGCATGATGTGGCGCAGCGATAGCGCAAGCACGGTCGCGAATATGTAGAGACGATCGGCCGCGGGGTCGAGGAGCTGTCCGAGTCGGCTGGTCTGGTGCAGCAGCCGGGCAAGCTTGCCGTCGAGCCAGTCCGTAAAGCTGCTGATGGCAAGGACCACGATGGCCCAGCCGTCAGCTTTCGGGCCGAGTGCCAGCCAGAGGAACAATGGGACGCCGAGGAGTCGCAGAAAGCTCAAAGCGTTGGGCACGGTCAAAACGCGATCCGATGCCGCTTGTTCCACCGTCACGCGCCGCTCACCCGAGACCCGAAGCTCACCCGACGTCCTTCCGCGGCCCGCCGTCCGCCCTTGTTCAGTTCAGCTTAGGCGGGTGACGGTACGCCAGCCGGACGCCTCGCTAACCGACCCTGCGGCGCAAAGAATCGACCCGGGCATCAGCGCAGCTGCGGACTTTGACGAGCTCGGCCAAGACGGTCGCCGACGCGCCTGCGGCTTGGGCTTCGAGGAGCTCCGAACCTGCACGTACGGAATCTCGTAGTGCTTGGCTGTTTTGGGCTGCATCAGTCATGTCGTTCACTCCCCGCCTGTTCTCGGAACGTAGTCCGGTTGAGGTGGTGGAGATTGACATAATCGCACCTACCGCTGCTGGACTAGTTCCCTCAGGCCCTGCGGCCAAACCCCTCGGGAGGCTGCGCGGTGGGGCCTAGCCGACGGGAGCAGGCGAGGGCGAGCCCATGAACGGGGCGCATCCGGCGAGCAATTCGGCCAGCGTGGTTTCGGCGTCAGTGGGGTCCAACGCACCCGGAGCGAGAATGCCTGGGAAGTTTTTCGTGATACTTGCGAGATCCGCATTCCATTGAGCGCCGAGCGGCTTTAGCTGCAGACAGTCGGCGGTGAATCTCGGCACATCCTGGTTGTCTGCGTCGGAGAATGAGGTGTCCTCTATGGCCGCCAGGGTCGCAGTGTCCGAAGAGAGTTGCTCAAGCGCCGGCAGGTCGTTCGTCTTCTTGGCCAGTTCTTCGGAGAACGCGCTGAAGCCGACCGAGGTGAACTCGGGCTTGAAGTTCACGTCCGTGCCGGGCGGCTTCGCCTTGTGGGATGCGCCACAGGCGCTCACGGCGAACGCGGCGCACAGCGTCAGCAGCGCGAACCTCTTCTTCATAGCTCTCCCTGTTCATGCGCACCGACCGGCCCCGCGGTACGTGCGTCCCCGTTGCTATCGGGCGGGATGGGGGTACGCCTTTATGGTTCAGACCCAACCTTCCGGGCCAATCCTTCGCGGCGGCGGCTCACGATGTTCCCCTCGTGTACCGGTTTACGACTCGATGAGCGGCGTTGGGGCATATCTGGATGGGCCATTTGGCTTAGCGCCTCATGCGCCGTCGGCGCAATCGACGGACCCCGGCGGAGCATTACTCTCATGATCGGCGGGTGGCTCTCGATAGGTGCCCGTGTCGTCTGCCGCGCGCGGGGTCAGTTATCTGCTGATCGCCATCACAGTTGTGACTGGGGTGCTTCTTGGCGCCTTCACACTTCAGCGCAGTGAAGCGTTGCGGGCGGGCGCGAACAGCGACAGCGCCGTTCTCGCGTTGACGGCGATGTTGGACCAGGAGACCGGGGTTCGGGGCTATCTCTACACGGGCGATCCGGTATTTCTCCAGCCCTACCTGAGCGGGCAAACGAACTACGCGCAGCAAAGATTGCTGGTAAGCCGTGCGGCCGCCGGGGATGCAACGACAGCGCGGCTGGCAGTGCAGGAAGACGCCATTGCCGTCGGCTGGGAGAAATGGGCGACCTCAATCGTCGCGGCGCGCGGTCTCAACAGCGTTACGCCGCCAGATGCGACCCAGGACCAACTCGCTGGCAAGCAGCAGATGGACAGCTTCCGGGCAGCCAACGCTGCCCTCCGCGAGAGTCTGAACCAACGTCGCAACGCGCTACTGCGCCGTACCGGATTGATCTGGACCGCGCTAGTCGTAACCCTCGGCGCCGTACTTGCACTGGTCGGCTTCGTGATGCTTCGGCGCGGTGCGCGCGTCCGGATCGGCCAGGTGGAGACCGAGGTCGCATACAGGCGCCGGCAGGCCGTGTTCGCCGATCTCATCCAAGCTGTCGACAGCGAGGACGAGGCGCACTCTTTGGTTCAGCGACATCTGCAGCGATCAATCGGCGGTGCCGACGTCGTGGTGCTTGCACGCAACAACTCTGACAATCGACTTATCGCCACGACAGAACTCGAGCCCGATTCTGTGTTAGCCGGTTGCCTCGCGTCGGCAGAACCGCGTTCCTGCCTTGCAATCCGGCTCGGCCGTTCGCACCAGGACGGCACCGATCACGACGAACTCATGTCGTGCACCATCTGTAGCAGGCTCGCCGGAACAACCACGTGTCAGCCACTTCTTGTTAGTGGCAAGGTGATCGGCACTGTGCTGATCAGGAATTCTCGTGCCCTCGACGAATCCGAGTCGCGCAGTGTCACCGACAGCGTCGCGCGAGCGGCGCCCGTGCTGGCCAACCTCAAGACGATCGCGATTGCGGAGAATCGTGCATCGACGGACGCACTCACGGGCCTGCCAAACCGCCGAGCCATGAACGACACGCTCACACGGATGGCAGCGCACTCGGGGCGCACTGCACAGCCCTTAGCCGCGATTGTGTTCGACCTGGATCGCTTCAAGAACATCAACGACCGTTATGGACACGCGGCGGGCGACGCCGCTCTGTCGGCCGTGGGTGAATGCCTTCGCGAGCATTTGCGCGAGAGCGACTTTGCGGCCCGAAGCGGCGGTGAAGAGTTCCTCGTCCTGGCCCCCAATACCGATGTCGAGGGCGCGCATGTGCTGGCCGAAAAGCTGCGCGAGGCGCTCGCCGGGGAAGAAGTACCACATCTGCTCGAACCGTTTACGGCGAGTTTCGGCATCGCGATCATGCCGTTCCACGCCACGAGTTCGGAGTCATTGCTCCGGCGTGCCGATCAGGCGTGCTACCTCGCGAAAGAGCGCGGCCGAAACCGAGTAGAGATCGCAGAGACCGAGGATGTCGTCGCAGGCGTTCGTCCGCAGGTTTGAGGCCAGCTGCCGAGCCGGCCATATGGCCTCTGACCTGCGGTTATACGTCGGGATGACAGGATTTGAACCTGCGGCCCCTTGACCCCCAGTCAAGTGCGCTACCAAGCTGCGCCACATCCCGGCGCTCGGTTCCCCGAGCAGGCCCGACGATATCGCACCAACAGCGCTCGCCTTCTCGGCTGCGCTTAATGCGTGTTACGAGGTGCGGCCAGCGCGGTTGCGTACACCGCGCGGTCGGCCCTTGCGGGACTCCTTAACGCGCACCGCGACTTCGACCGGTGTACCAGGAAATCCGAAATCCTCACGCAATCGCCGTTCGATGAATCGGCGATACGTCGCCTCGAGAAAGCCCGAGGAGAAAAGCACAAAGCGGGGCGGTTGCGTACCGGCTTGCGTTGCGAACAAGACCTTCGGTTGTCGACCACCTCGTACGGGTGGCGGCGTCGCGGCAATCAACCCACTGAGCCACGCGTTGAGCTTGCTTGTCGCAACTCGTTGCGACCAACCGTCGAGGGCGAGTTCGATTGCCGGGGTGAGTTTGTCGATCGCGCGGCCAGTCTTCGCGGACAGGTTGACGCGCGGCGCCCACGCCACATGGTGCAACTGGCGATCGATCTCCTTCTCGAGCAGGTCGTGCCGATCCTCATCGACGAGATCCCACTTGTTGAATGCGAGAACCAACGCGCGCCCTGCCTCGACCACCATCTCGATGATGCGCAGGTCTTGCTCTGCGAGGGGTTCACTCGAATCAAGCAGGACGACGGCAACTTCCGCCTCACGCAACGCCGTCGCGGTTCGCAAGCTTGAGTAGTACTCGGCACCACTTGCTTCGCGGACGCGTCGTCGAATGCCTGCTGTGTCGATGAAACGCCACGTAACTCCGCCTAACGTCACGAGGGAGTCGACTGGGTCGCGCGTCGTTCCGGCAACGGAGTCAACGACAGCGCGATCTTCACCCGACACCTTGTTCAGCAGGCTTGACTTGCCGACATTCGGGCGGCCCAGCAGTGCAACGCGACGCGGACCACCGCCGCGAACACCGTCTTCGGGCGGCGGCTCTGGTAATGCTTCGAAGATTGCATCAAGCAACTCACCGCTGCCGCGCCCGTGCAAGGCGCTGACGGCATATGGCTCGCCGAGACCCAGCGACCAAAGGCTCGAAGCGTCGGACTCGTTGCGCGCGGTGTCTACCTTGTTAGCAACAAGCACGACGGGCTTGCGCGCCTTGCGCAGCACCCGTGCGACTGCTTCATCTGTGTCAGTCGCACCCACAGTCGCATCGACCACCATGACGACGACCTGCGCTGCGAATGCACCGATCTCAGCCTGCGCCGAGACCTGCGCCTGAAGTCCGAGTGCAGCTGGTTCCCATCCCCCAGTGTCGACGACTGTGAACGCGCGCCCACGCCAGTTCGCGTCGTACATCACGCGGTCACGCGTAACCCCAGGGACGTCTTCGACGACCGCCTCACGCCGACCGAGGATTCGGTTGACCAGCGTCGATTTTCCGACGTTGGGCCGGCCGACGATGGCGACGATCGGGACGGCGGGTGCTACGTAGTCATCGATGCCTACACCGTCGACATCGGCTTCCGCGTCGTCGTCTGCGTCATCGAGGCCGACCCAGTCGGCTTCGCTGTCCCACGTCTCACCATCAGACAACTCACCGTCGGCGAGCTGGCTGCCCGTCGTTGCACTGTCTGTCGATACATTGCCGACGGCCGTCGTGTGGTTGGTGTTGTCAGGCTTCATCGGTCCGCACCCCCCGCTTCACGCGACGAACTCGCAAGTTCGCGCGAACGCTGCCCAACCAGGTCGAGAACCCGTGCGACTACCGCGTCCTCATCCATCGACGTTGAGTCGAGTTGTACTGCGTCCGACGCCATAGTCAAAGGCGAAGCAGCTCGGGTTGAATCCAATGTGTCGCGCCGCGCCAGATCTGCCTGGACACTGCTGACATCGCGGTTATCTACCAACGAATCGGCGTCCGCAGAACGACGTGCCGCCCGCGTTTCCGCCGAGGCCGTGAGGAAGATCTTCACCAGCGCATCTGGTGCGACGACTGTTCCGATGTCACGGCCCTCGACGACGATTCCGCCGGCGCCAATGATTGCCCGTTGCAGTGCAACCAATCGCTCACGCACCTGCGGGATCGCACTGACTGCACTGACAGCGCGCGTGACCGCGGGCCCTCGGATTGCTGCACCGACATCGCGCCCGTCAACGGATACTGCCTGTGCGTGCGGGTCGGTCGAGACTCGGATCTGCGCCGTGCTTGCCACTGCCAACACGGCATCGACGTCGTCGGGATCGACGCCCTTGTCGAGGACCGCCCAGGTCAGCCCTCTGTAGATGGCGCCAGTATCGAGGTAGCGAAGCTGCATGTCCGCTG
The DNA here is from genome assembly GCA_036501485.1 of Acidothermaceae bacterium. Classification (GTDB taxonomy): domain Bacteria; phylum Actinomycetota; class Actinomycetes; order Acidothermales; family Acidothermaceae; genus PALSA-607. Next base: position 31,567 of record DASYAG010000015.1, read on the forward strand.
CCACGCGTCGGGCAACCGTCGATTTTCCGGAGCCCGACGGGCCGTCAATAGCGACCACCAAGGTTGCGGCGCTGGCTGATCCGGATGGTAGGCCTGGCGCCTCATCGGCGAGCATCGTCTGTCTCCAAAGTGTTCGCGGCTGCCGTAACCGCGGGCGCCGCTCCCGCGTAGCCGTGGGGCGACAAGGTTCGGTCGTGCGACTCGAGACCGGCTCGAGACGAGGCACACCAGCCATGATAGCCGCCACAGCGACGACGCTCTGACCAGCAAGGACGCGTCCGAAGACGTCGCGAACCGGTTGGACTCGCCTCGAGCTAGGAGTAAACCTCCCAGCCGGCTGCCTGCATTACCGCGACTAGCTTGGCTGCGGCGTCGTCGCGCACATCGAGCTCCACGACACCGCGTGCACGGCCAGGCTCGTGCTCGACTCGCACGTCCTCGAGGTTGATCCCGGCATCCCCCAGGGTCCGCAGCACCGACGCGAGCTCACCCGGCGCGTCGCGCACCACGATGGGGACGGTCACGAACCCAGCTGCAGGTTGCCCCCGTTTCACCGGCACCCTGGCGCGCCCAGCAGCACCACGGCGCAGCGTCTCGGTGAGCGCTGTGGCCGCGGCTCGGTCGCCGCTGGCGATGCGCTGCAGGTCCGCGACCGTGCGCTGCACATCGCTGGCGAAGCCCGACAGTGCGGCGGCCAGATGGTCGGCGTTCGCGAGCAGGATCTGCGTCCACAGATCCGGATCCCCCGCTGCGACGCGTGTCGTGTCGTGGAGCCCGGTGCCCCCCAGGGCAACAGTCGCCTCGTCGGACCCGACGAGTTGAGCGGCGAGAAGGGACGCCACGAGGTGCGGGAGATGAGACACCGTGGCCAGGGCGGCATCGTGATCGTCGGCCGTCATCGGCACCGGAACCGCGCCGCAGGCGCGAGCAAGGGCAGCGACATCGGCGACTGCCTGCTTGGTGGCCGCGCGCGTGCTCGTGATGACCCAGGGCCGGCCCACGAAGAGATCGGCGTGCGCGGCTGCTGGGCCCGAGCGCTCGCGACCCGCGACGGGATGGCCGCCGACGTATGTCGACATATCTACGCCAGCAGTCTCAGCTTCCTGCTGAGGTTCAGCCTTTGCCGAGGCGACATCTGTATACGTCCGAGCGAGATCGAGACGTTGTAGACGTAGCAACTCACCAGCAACCCCTGCTGGCGGGACCGCCACCACAGCGACGTCAAAACGCTCGCCCACAACCGAGGCGCGCCCCGCGCCCAGTTCTGTTGCCAACGCGAGACGGCCCGGTGCATGGTCTTCCAGCGCAACGTCCACGAACTGTTGCCGCAGGGCGAGTCCGATCGAGGTCCCGATCAGTCCGGCGCCGACGATCAGCACCCGATGGATGCCATAGGGCTCCGGATCCCGGTCGCCGGCTGCGTCTGAATCCCCCACGCTCATTGCGGGAGGTCGTCACGCAATGCGGCCGCCGCGCCAAGAAACGCGTGCCTAATGTCCGAGCGGGGCAGCGGCGTCTCGACGTGGGCAAGCAGCCGCAATGTGCGTGGCATCGCCCCGGGGACGGCGATCTCGCTCGCGCACAGCAGCGGGACGTCGGAGAACCCAATTTCGCGGGCACCTGCGGCCGGGAAGCAGGAGGTCAAGTCTGTCGTCGCGGTGAAGAAGATGCTGATTACGTCCTGCGAGTCGAGCTGGTTGCGATCGAGCACCGCGGCCAACATCTCGCGCACCCCTTCAAAGATCAACTCCGGCTGGTCGGCGTCAACCTGAATGGCGCCTCGAACAGCGCGAACCGCCACGGTTTGCTCCTCATGCGTTGGCCGACCCGGAGGTCACCATAGCGAGCTAGTGACATCGCCTCAAAGCGCTAGAACGGTGTGTCGGTCAGTCGTAATGCCGCCCTATCGACAAAGCAATCCGGGCGAACGCCCGTCGACGATGATCACCGGCGACCCACGACGCTGAGTGACTTAGCAATAAGTCGACTCTCTACGCTCACCTGACCTGCACAGACGCCGATCGCCGCGCGACCAGGGCGGCCCCGAAAGAATTGGTGAGGCAACCGCGCACTAGGCGACACGTACTTGAAACCATTTATCGACTTACCGATACTTCACTTTACCGCGACAGCGACTACTGGACCGACTGGAGCTAAAGCTGTCTAAAGATCGACGGCAGCGAACAGTTCGGCAACCTCGTGGCTGTTCAATGGGCGGCTGCGGCCGGGGCGTAAATCCCCGAGCCGGACCGGCCCAACCGCGGTTCTGATGAGCCGCTGAACGGGGTGATCGACCGCTGCGAGCAAGCGCCGGACGACGTGGTTTCGACCTTCGTGCAGGACGACCTCGACCATGACCCGGGCACCAGACCGGCCTATGACCCGGAACGAATCGACCTGCACCAGGCCGTCCTCGAGCTCGACGCCGGCCTTCAATGTCTTGCCCAGGTCGCGCGGAACCGCGCCCACAACTTCTGCGAAGTAGGTCTTGGGGACGCCGAAGGAGGGGTGCGTCAGCCGGTGACCGAGCTCGCCGTCGTTCGTCAGCAGGATGAGCCCCTCGCTGTCAGCGTCCAGGCGCCCCACGTGGAAGAGCCGCTGCTCACGATTGCCCACAAGATCGGCCAGGCATGGACGGCCCTGCGGATCCGACATCGTGCTGACCATCCCGCGCGGCTTGTTCAATGCCAGGTAGACCGCAGAGGTGCGGGTGGTGACGCGCATGCCGTCGACCTTGATGACGGCGTTTTCCGGGTCGACCCGCCTGCCCTGCTCGAGAACCAGCTGCCCATCGACCTCGACCCGCCCTTGGGCGATCATCTCCTCGCACGCCCGCCGGCTGCCCAATCCAGCAGCGGCGAGGACCTTTTGAAGGCGGATCTCTGACTGCCCTATATCCGAGCTTGGCATCTCAACCTTCACTTGAGAGTTCGTCTTCTAGTGCATCAATCGTCGTAGACTCAGGAAGAAAGTCAGCCAAGTTCGGTAGCTCCGTCAGATCATCCAGGCCGAGCCGTTCAAGAAAGTACGGCGATGTCCGGTACAAAATCGCGCCCGACTCATGGTCGGCACCGGCCTCCTCGACGAGGCCCCTACTCACCAGTGTCCGGATCACGCCGTCGACGTTGACACCCCGCACCGCGCTGACCCGGGTGCGGCTCACCGGCTGTCGGTACGCGACCACGGCGAGCGTCTCTAGTGCCGCCTGGGTCAGCCGCGCCTGCTGTCCTTCCAGGACGAATCGCTCGACGTAAGGCGCGAAGTCCGCACGGGTGTACAGGCGCCAGCCACCTGCGATTTCTCGGAGCTCGAAGCCCCTCCCGGCGTCGTCATACTCAGCTTGCAGCGCGCGCAACATCGCGACGATCTCGGGCTCTGGGGTGGTCAGTACCTGAGCCAGAACGGTCGGGTCCGCCGGCTCGTCAACGACCAGGAGAACGGCTTCCAGCGCACCGCGTAACTGGAGTCCGGCGAGGTGGCCGCGCTGCGATACCTCGTCTTCGCCCTCGAACTCGATCGTCACAGCACCTGCCCCAGTCGCGTTGCGCCGATCCTCGGCACCCGGCGAGACTAGCCGTCTACGACCGAGGGCGTCGGATCGACCGCGTCAGGCACGACCACGTCAGCCGGCTCGCCGTCGAAGTTGGAAGCGTTTTCGGTGGCATCGCCGTCGTCCTGCAGGGTCCACCGGACCAACAGATCCCCTAGCGCTGTCACCTGCTCGAACGCGATACAGCCCTCCTTGAAGAGGTCGAGCAGGGCCAGAAATCGCGCGACGACCTCGACCGTTGCTGTGCAGTCGGCCGTCAGCGATCGAAACGTGGCGGCGCCGGAACGGCGCAGGCGGTCACGAAGGATCGCCACCTGCTCGCGCACGCTCACCGTGGGGCTGTGGAGATGGGCGATCGACACGACGGCGGGTGGTCGTGGGGTCATCGCACGCCCCGCGAGCTCCGCAAACTGCTGAGGACCTAGGCCGAGGAGTACCTCGGGAAGCAGCGCCGCAAACCGGGGCTCTGGCCCGACTGCCCGGGGGTAGCGGCGACTTTCGGCCGCGAACATGGCGGCGAAGATGGCCGAGACCTCCTTGTAGGCGCGGTATTGCAGCAGTCGCGCGAACAGCAGGTCGCGCGCCTCGAGCAGCGCGAGGTCGTCCTCGTCCTCGACTTCTGCCGCCGGCAGCAGTCGCGCGGCCTTTAGGTCGACCAGCGTGGCGGCGATGACCAAGAACTCACTCGCCCGGTCGAGGTCCCAGACGGGACCCATCGCTCTAATGAACGCGATGAACTCGTCGGTCACCGTCGACAGCGAGACGGCGGTGATGTCGAGTTCATGCTTGGCAATCAGGCCGAGCAGGAGGTCGAACGGACCGTCGAACACGCCTAGGTGCACATCGAAGCCTGTCCGGGGCTCGGACGAGAAGCGGTGGTCGTTCGGTCCGGCCCCGACCGGCGCCGCCTCGTTCGTTTCGACACTCACGCGATCAGTCTTACCAACGGGTTGACGATCGCGCCCAGGATCGAGATCAAAAGGACCCGCCTAAAGATCACCGGGAACGAGCAAAACAACAGGATGAGCAAGCCCCAGTTCTCTTCATCGAGCCGGTAGCGGACCCGCTGCCAGCCGCCTGATCTGGGAGTGAGGGCGAACAACAGACGGCCGCCGTCCAGCGGTGGAATCGGCAAGATCGCAAGGACGCCCATCGCCAGCAACTCCACCCCGGCAAGCAAGAGCGCCACCTCCCCGAACGGAATGGCATATCGGACGTGCGAGTGCAGGTGGCCGGGCACGCTGCCAGTCAGCACGTGGCCGGACACACCGGCGAACGACTGCCCTGTCGAAACCGCGTAGAGACTGAACTGGGACCGGACGCCGGCGTTTTGCGCAGAGTTGAGACTGCCCGCGTGGGTCCAGGCGCGGAACGCCAGCAGGAGCCCGGTTCCAAGCCCGGCGAGGACGATCGGCCCGAGCAGAAGTTGGGCGACCCGGCGTCCCTTCGACCGATGCCGAGGGTCGCTCGTGTCGACCGGCGCTCCCCAGCCAACGCCGCCAAGCAATGCGGCGATCGCGCCGTAGACATCGACATACGGCCGGAGCCAGGTCGATCGTCGGCGCTTCGTGTTGGCTCGCACCCATTTTGGGCGGCGCTCCCCCGAAACGAGTTGCTGGACGAGCCCCCGGACGGTCACACCGACGACGAACGTGACAATCAGGACGCCGAAGGAGAAGGGGTACCGCAAGGCATAGAGCACCGACGATCAGCGTCCGCGCAGCCGGCGGACCAGGATGCTCTGCTCGCCCTTGGACTCGAGGTCGGCCAGCACCACCGCGATTGCCTCGCGAACGATGCGGCCGCGGTCGACCGCCAAACTGTGCGACCCCCGCAATGTCAGTCGGGCGTGCTCGATTTGGAGCAGTTCCTCCGGCGAGCAGTACACCGTGATCTTTTCGTCGTGGCGCTCACGGCCGGTCGGCCGTGCCTCGGCCGCACGCCGTGCGATCCGAACTGGGCGCGGCGGTGGGTTGGCATCGCCGTCCCAATCGTCGGCGACCGGCGCAACCGCCATCGCGGAGAGGTCAGCATCCGCCCGGCGGCCGTCCGCTGGGCGCCTGGCCCGCCCAAGGGAGCTAAACGGTGCGCCGTCGGACTCGGGCGCCTCGACCTCAGCCAAGGCCGCCTGGGCCCCGTTGGAGTGTGCCCCGTTCGAGAGGGCGCGGGATCCGCCGGTCGAGCGGAACAGCTCATCCGCTCCGGGCAGACGTGGGCGGCGGTTCATCTGGCGAGCACCTCTTTCGCAAGCTCGCGGTAGGCCCGGGCGCCGACCGAACTGGACGCATACGTAGTAATCGGCTCACCGACCACCGTTGTCTCGGGGAATCGCACCGTGCGGGCGATCACCGTATGGAAGACCTTGTCAGAGAAAGCCTCCACGACGCGCGACAGGACCTCGCGGCTGTGGAGCGTGCGGGGATCGAACATTGTTGCCAAAATACCCTCAACCTCAAGCTGAGGGTTCAACCTTTGCTTCACCTTGTCCACAGTCTGCATCAACAGTGCGACGCCTCGAAGGGCGAAGAACTCACACTCGAGCGGGATGATCACGCTGTGCGCTGCGGTCAGCGCATTCAGCGTCAGCAGTCCGAGCGACGGCTGGCAGTCGATGAGAACGATGTCGTAGTCGGGCAGGACCGGTGCAAGCGCGCGGGCGAGCACTTGCTCGCGGGCCACCTCGTTCACCAGCTGGATCTCGGCGGCAGACAGATCGATGTTGCTCGGCAGCAGATCCATCCCCGGCGTGTTGGTCTTGAGCAGCACGTCGTCGACGGCGACGTCGCGCTCGATCAACACGTTGTAGATCGTGCGGTCAAGATCGTGCGGGTTGACGCCGAGGCCGACAGACAACGCACCCTGCGGGTCAAAGTCGACGAGGAGCACGCGGCGTCCCCATTCGGCGAGAGCGGCACCGAGGTTGATGGTGCTCGTGGTCTTGCCCACGCCGCCCTTTTGGTTGCACATGGCCAGCACCCACGCCGGGCCGTGATGATCGAGCGGCGGCGGATCAGGGAAGACCGGCATTGGTCGGCCGGCCGCGTCGAGCCCAGGCTTGGCGCCCCGCTGTGCCCCTCCGAGAGGCAGCTCGAGCGCCGCCTCGTCGTCGCTAGCCGACCCAGCAGGAGTCCGCGGGTCGAGCCGTGCCCGGAGGGCGTCGGCGGACTCGGAGTCCCCTGGGATTGTCGACTTAGCCATATATCGCTGTACCTCTCTGACGATGAGCCGATCCAAAGACACATCGTCGTGCCGACGAGTCGAGAAGACTAGGGGTTAGCCAGCATCTGGACAAACGATTCTGTCCCGTGCGGCGCGACAGCCTCAGCAGTACCAGCAGCCTCAAGAATCATCACGCCCGAGCTCGCGGATGCGCTGACGCGTACACCTCGCGTAGTCGCTCGACCGTCACCATCGTGTAGATCTGCGTGGTCGTGACCGACGCGTGACCCAGCAATTCCTGGACAACTCGGACGTCCGCGCCTCCATCGAGGAGGTGGGTGGCGAACGAGTGTCGCAGCGTGTGCGGCGATATCCCTGCCGTCAGCCCGGCGCGCGTCGCCGCGGTGCGCAAAACGGTCCAGGCGCTTTGCCGCGACAACCGGCCTCCTCTGGCGTTGAGAAAGACGGCAGCCCGTGAATCTCGGGGCGTTCTAGACGCGGGCGCTCCCACAGCAAGAGTCGGTCGGCCCAAGGCCAGATAACGCTCAAGTGCAGCCTTAGCGTAGCTCCCTAGCGGGACCATCCTGTCCTTGGAACCCTTCCCGAAAAGCCGCACCATCCCGGCGTCCAGATCGACGTCGTCGATGTCGAGACCGACAGCTTCCGAAATGCGCGCACCGGTGCCGTAGAGCACTTCGAGCAACGCCCGGTCTCGCTGCGCGCGAGGAGTACCGTCGGCGCCGGCCGCTTCGAGTAATCGCTCGACGTCCTCGACCGCGATGGCCTTCGGCAGTCGACGTGCTGGTGTCGGAGGCCTGATCGCGCCTGCCGTGTCGGCGTCGACGTTGCCTTCACGAACGGCGAAGCGGTGAAAACCCCTGACGGCCACGATGGTCCGGCCTGCCGAACTGGCGCTGAGCGGCGGATGTTCCGAGTCGCCTAGCCGAAGGGCGGCGAGGAACGCCGCAACGTCCTCCTCGGTGACCTGGCCCAGGTCGTCGCGCTGCTGCTGCGCCAGGAAGTCGAGATAGCGGCGCAGATCACGGCGGTAGCTGCTGAGGGTGTTCTTGGCCAAGCCCCGCTCGACCACGAGATGGTCGAGGTAGGTACGGACGAGACGCGCGACATCCCCCTCGCGCTCCTGCCCAGACGTCACGACCTCAGGCTAGGACCTCGTCGAGGCTGCGGTGCGCAAGTCCGTGCGCTTGCGCGACTGGCGCGCTGACGATCGCTCCATCGTGGACGTTCACACCGAGGCCCAGTGCCGGATCAGCCCGGCACGCGTCTAGCCAGCCGAGATTCGCGATCGCCAGGGCATAGGGCAAGGTGACGTTGGTTAGCGCGTAGGTCGACGTGTGCGGAACCGCACCCGGCATGTTGGCTACGCAGTAGAAGAGCGTGTCGAAGACCTTGTAGGTCGGCGCATCGTGAGTTGTCGGCCGCGACGATTCGAAGCAGCCACCCTGATCGATGGCGATGTCCACCAAGACAGCGCCTGGCTTCATCCGTGCCACGAGTTCGTCGCGAATGAGTTTCGGCGCCTTCGCACCAACGACAAGCACCGCCCCGATTACCAGGTCGGCGTCGATACAGGCTTTCTCGATTTCGTAGGAGTTCGAGGCGACCGTCTGCAAATGGCCCTGATAGATCCGGTCGGCCTGGCGAAGTCGTTCGATGTTGTTGTCGAGCACCAGAACCTCCGCCTGCATGCCAAGGGAAATGGCAGCTGCATTCATACCGGCTACGCCGGCGCCGAGCACCACAACTTTTGCGGCGTAGACGCCAGAAACTCCGCCCATGAGGATGCCGCGGCCGCCCGCCTCGCGCTCGAGGCAACGTGCGCCGACCTGCGGCGCCATGCGCCCGGCGACCTCGGACATCGGCGCGAGCAGGGGCAGCGAGCGGTCAGGTAGTTGCACCGTCTCGTAGGCAACTGCAGTCGTGCCAGATTCAAGAAGGGCATCAGTGCATTCGCGGGACGCCGCGAGGTGCAGGTAGGTGAACAGCACCTGGTCCTTGCGCATCCGGTGGTATTCCTGCTCGATAGGCTCCTTGACCTTCAAGATCAGGTCGGCGGAACCCCAGACTTCGTCGGCGGTCGCGAGAATCTCAGCGCCAGCGGCAACAAAGTCGTCGTCGGGAATCGAGGAGCCGACACCCGCGGATTGCTCGACGACCACCTCGTGGCCGTTTCGAACCAGCTCGTGCACGCCTGCAGGGGTAATCGCAACGCGGTACTCGTGATTCTTGACTTCGCGCGGCACGCCGATCTTCACGGCTGGCTGCCTTCCGGGTCGACCGGCGAGCGGCTTCGTTGACGCCCGATCGGTGGCGCGGGATCGCCGTCGCCAGCAGGAGTCTATGGCTCGAGACGCCGCGTGCCGGTCAACTCGGAACTGCGCCGCCGCGAAACCACGGGGAGTCGATCGGCCGCGTCGAAGCGTCGCCGTCGACCAGCACCCGAGTCACCGCGAGAATCCCCATCACGGTCAGCGGACTGTGCAAGTCGCCAGAGAACAAACCGGCTTGCACCTGTGCTAACGGCACCCATCGGGTGATCATCGTGCGCTCCTCGCCTTCGCCGAGAAAGCGTTCGGCATCGCCAACCGGAGTAAGTCCCTGGGCCAAAAAGAGCCGGACCGATTCACTCGAGCCGCCTGGCGACATGAAGACATCGAGCAACACCGACCAGCGAGCAGCGCGATAGCCAGCCTCTTCGAACAACTCTCGCCGCGCGGCCGCAAGTGGATCCTCGCCCGCGATATCGAGCAACCCCGCGGGCGGCTCCCACAGGAAGGCAGATACGGGGTGGCGGTACTGACGTACCAGCAGGACCTGTTCGTCGTCGTCGACCACGATGATGCCAACGGCGCCTGGATGCACAACGAGATCGCGCTCGACTTGCTCGCCGTCACCGAGGTCGACAACATCGGTGCGGATATCCCACACGCGGCCATCGAAACGCTTCGTCGAGCGGACGACGTCACGATGAGCAGCTACGTCCGCAAGTGGCGGATCGACAGCACCTACAGGATCGACCGGGGTGCTATCGGTCATGCGGTGCCGACGGGCTCTGCCCGCAGGTCGACGGGCGACCCACCGGCCGCACGGGCAAGGGCAGCAGCGACCAGACCGCGAAACAGCGGGTGCGATCGGGCTGGCCGCGACCGAAGCTCCGGGTGTGCCTGCGTGGCAACGAAATACGGATGCACCTCGCGAGGCAACTCGACGAATTCTACGAGGCGGCCGTCGGGCGACGTGCCCGAGACGATCAAGCCGGCTTCTTCGAGCTGCCCGCGGTAGTCATTGTTGACTTCGTAGCGGTGCCGGTGGCGTTCGTTGACACGCACCTCGCCGTACATCTCACGAACGATGGAACCGGCGAGCAGATCAGCCGGGTATAGGCCAAGACGCATCGTGCCGCCCATGTCACGCTCGCCTGCAACAACGTCGCGCTGGTCGGCCATCGTTGCAATGACGGGATGCGGGGTTGCGGCGTCGAACTCTGCCGAGTTCGCACCCGACAGCCCGGCGACATTTCGTGCTGACTCGATGACGAGGCATTGCAGGCCGAGACACAAACCCAGCGTCGGCAGCAAATTCTCGCGCGCATATTGGATGGCCCCGAGCTTGCCTTCAATCCCCCGCACTCCAAAGCCGCCTGGGATGACGACACCGTCGACTCCTTGCAACGCCTTCGCGGCGCCCTCCGGTGTCGAGCAGTCGTCGGACGTCACCCAACGGATATTTACCCTGGCATCGTTGGCAAATCCGCCTGCGCGCAGTGCCTCGGTCACCGAGAGATAAGCGTCGGGCAGGTCGATGTACTTACCTACAAGCGCGATCGTCACCTCGTGTGCAGGGTGGTGCACGCGGCGCAGGAGCTCGTCCCACGCTGTCCAGTCGACGTCGCGGAAAGGCAACCCGAGTCGGCGCACGACGTAGGCGTCAAGGCCCTCTGCGTGCAGCACCTTCGGGATGTCGTAGATGCTCGGCGCATCAACTGCCGCGATGACGGCTTCTTCATCGACGTCGCACATCAGGCTGATTTTGCGTTTGACGTTCTGAGGGATCGGCCGGTCGGCTCGGCACACCACGGCGTCCGGCTGGATACCGACCTGGCGCAGCGCAGCGACCGAGTGCTGCGTCGGCTTTGTCTTCAGCTCGCCGCTGGGGCCGATGTAGGGAACCAGCGACACGTGAAGGAAGAACACGTTGTCACGACCGACTTCGTGCCTGACTTGCCGAGCCGCCTCGAGGAAAGGCAGCGACTCAATGTCGCCAACCGTGCCACCAACCTCGGTGATCACGATGTCGACGTCGGGGCCGCTCATTTGCCGGATCCGCGACTTGATCTCGTTCGTGATGTGCGGAATCACCTGGACCGTGTCACCGAGATACTCGCCGCGGCGCTCTTTCGCAATCACCGTCGAGTAAATCTGACCAGTGGTCACGTTCGCGGACCCGTGCAGGTCGGTGTCGAGGAACCGCTCGTAATGGCCGATGTCGAGGTCGGTTTCGGCACCGTCGTCGGTGACGAAGACCTCGCCATGCTGGAACGGATTCATTGTGCCGGGATCGACGTTCAGATACGGGTCGAGTTTTTGCATCGTCACTCGCAACCCGCGCGCTTTCAGCAGGTTGCCGAGGCTCGATGCCGTGAGGCCCTTACCCAGCGACGAGGCGACGCCCCCGGTGACGAACACATGCCTGGTCTGCTGCGGCGTTGCCAATTCATGACTCCCGTGGTCTCTGGCAGGTGCACTGCCCACGGGCTCTCAGGGTAACAGCTTAAGTGGGTGGCGGGGCGGGCAGCACGGCCCGCGCGCCGGGACCGTTGCCGTAGTGACCGACCGCGGCCGGGTTGCCGGGTTGGGCCTGCTCGGCCTGGAGGGCCATGATCACCGCGATCGTGCCGGCGGGTCCATCGGCGTCGTCGACCGTGCTGACAGCGGTGGTGCTGACGCTCGAACCACCCGCAGCGGTTGCGCCCCTGCGCAACGCGGCAAGCAGCCCGCCGTCTGCCGCAGAGCCGCTGGCCCCGGCGACAACAGTGGTGCTTCCCGCGACCGGGAACGCAGCGACGAGTTGGACGAGTGCACTGCGGGACGCGATAGCGGTCTGGCTGGACGCCGGGGTGGCGGGGGTGGCGGCGACGATGACCGCGAGCCGAGCGTGCTGCGTCGGCATCTGCGGCACCGCGATGAATCCGCCCTGCGCCAACCCGGCGAGGATCTCGGTACTGGCGGCATCAAGGGTGCCGCCCGTCGACGTGCTCGCCGCAGCCTGTCCGACGAGGGCGCTTGCGAGCAGCGCCGACGCCTGCGCCGGAACGTTTTGGGTCGGGGTCGTGGCTCCCAACGACGTCGCCAGCTCTCCGAGACTCGCCACGTCGGCCGGATCCACAAAGCTTGTGCGCAGGTCGATCACTCCGGTCAAAGTCGCCCCGGCGTCGGCCAGGCTCTTCACCGTCGCATCGAGCACGCTGTTCGGGGCATTCGGCGCGACTATGACCACCACCGGCTCACCGCTGAGGCGGGCGGCGACAGCGAGCGGCTCTATCCCATGCGCAAGGGCGGTGCCTGCATCGACCTGCGTCTGCAACCCCGCGCCGTGTGTCTGTAGCGCTTGAACCTGCTGTTGAAGCTGGCTGACTTCGGCTCGCTTTCCTTTCAGATCGCGACTTCTGACGACCGCACCCGTCGACACCACAGCCGCCGCGAGCACGACCACTAACGCAAGCCAAACCAGGACGGACGTCGAGAGGCGGCTGCGGTAGAGCCGGTTCACGCTTTTCGCGTCGACGAGCTTGCCGCCGACGCGCAGTCGCGTCAGGAAGGTGCTCGCCATGCCGGAGCGTCCCTTGTCGAGAAACTCGGCGAGGGTCGCGTGGGTTCCTGCGGTAGCGATCAAAGCGGCGCCCTTGGCATCCGCCAACAGCAGCGCGGCATCCTCGCTTGTGCCGCTCGCCGCAAACTCGACAGCGGTCAGGCCGAGGTTGTGGATCCGATCAAGATCGGGTGCGCGGCCATCGGGATCGGTGCGCACGACGATTTCGGCGCCGCACTGCAAGGCCTCGTTGGAGAGGGATTCGAGGTCGCCCACCACCATGGACGGCCGGTAACCGCTTTCGAGAAGAACGTCTGCGCCGGCATCGACGCCGATGAGCACTGGGTGGTAGGCGCGGATATAGCGGCGCAATGCAGTGAGGTCTTCGCGGTGGTTGTAACCGCGCACGACAACGAGTACCTGTTTGCCCGCAAGCTCGGTAGCGATCTCCGGTACACCCACGCCGTCGAGGAGTAGGTCGCGGTCGCGGCGCAGGTATTCCATGGTGTTCGCCGCGAACGCCTCGAGCTGTACGGCCAGCCCCGTACGCGCATCGGCCATCGCCTGCCGCACCGTATCGATCGTTTGCTGCTCCCCCGTTGCGACGATGCGATCGCCGGCATACAGAGAGCCTTCGAAAAGCCGGATGATGTCGCCGTCGCGTACATCCGCCAGGACGCCGGTTCCAACACCATCAAGTAGCGGGATGCCGTTGGCGACCAGGATTTCCGGTCCGAGGTTGGGATACCGACCGCTGATACTCGTTGCGGCATTCACGACTGCAGCAACTCCGCATTCGACCAGCGACTCCGCCGCGAGCCGGTCGATGTCGACGTGGTCGATGATCGCGATGTCGCCGGGCCGCAGCCGCTTGACGAGTTGACGTGTGCGCCGGTCGACCCTTGCCACCGCGGTGATTCCGGGGAGCGCGGGCTGCCTGGTACGCCAAAGAGTCGCGAGTCTCACCCGGCCCATCGTGGCAGACAGTAACCGCGCGACCGCGTTAACCGCGCCGAGCGGTAGCCAACGCCTACAGGTCTTGCTTGAATCCCGACGCGGCGGCCAGCAGTTCGCCAGCGTGGCCCTGCGCCAACGAAGAACCCTCGAGACCAGCCAGCATTCGGGACAGCTCGTTGACCCTGCCCGTCTCGTCGAGGGCGACGACCCCGCTGCGGGTCACCATGCCGTCGTCGGATTTCACGACGAGCAAGTGCCGGTCCGCGAACGCCGCGACCTGGGGCAAGTGCGTGACGACGATGACCTGAGCGACCCGCGCGAGGCGAGCCAATCGACGTCCGACCTCGACTGCGGCCTTGCCGCCAACTCCCGCATCGACTTCGTCGAACACGAACGTGGGCACCGGATCAGCACCCGCAAATACGACTTCGACCGCGAGCATGACGCGCGACAATTCGCCGCCACTGGCGCCTTTCGCGAGCGGTCGCGGCGGTGCGCCGGGATGTGGCGCCAACAACACCTCTACGTCGTCGGCACCGTGTGCTCCGTACTCGCTACTCGTGCGCACGTCGACGGTCACGGCGGCATGTGGCATAGCGAGATCGCGTAGCTCCGCAGTCACCGCTTCGGCAAAACGCTCGGCGGCCGTTGTGCGCGCGGCGGTCAGCTCGCAGGCAAGCGCCACCATCGATTCACGCAGCACCCCCGATTCGATCGTGAGCTCTTCCAGCCGACTGTCGTCATTGTCGAGTTCGGCCAGCCGCATGCCCGCGTCACTTGCCCACGCCAGTACTCCATCAACGCCCGATCCTGGGGCGGCGTACTTGCGCACCAAACCTGCAAGCACAGACTGCCGTTCTTGAGCAGTGGCCAGCCGCGAAGGATCGGCCTCGATGTCGTCGGCGTACGCAGCGAGCTCGGTCGCGACATCTGATAGCAGGTAGCCCGCTTCGGCAAGCCGATCAGCCATGACTTTCAGTGCCGGGTCGTGCTCGGCAGCCCGCTCCAACCCGGCTCGGGCGCCGGCAACGAGTCCGATCGCGTCAGGGATGTCGTCGCCCGCTGGATCACCAAGCAGCCCCCCATGCGCTGATGCAGCCGCACTCGCAAGTAGGTCGGCATGCATCAATCGACCAACTTCGGACGCCAAGACGACATCTTCAGCAGGCTGCGGTGCGGCAGCTTCGATCTCCGCAAGACCGAAACGCAGTACGTCGGCCTCGCGTGCACGATCTCTCGCGCGCGTCGTGAGTTCCGTCAACGTTGTCTCGACATCAAGATACTTGCGATAGACCTCTCGATACCCACCGAGCGCTTGCGCAACGTCGTCTCCGCCGAACCGATCAATAGCGTCGCGCTGCCGGGCCGGCGCGCGAAGCCGCAACTGATCGGTCTGCCCGTGTACCGCGATGAGTTCATCGGCCAGCTCAGCAAGCGTGCCCACCGGCACCGAACGCCCACCAACTTGCGCGCGCGATCGCCCGTCGGCACCAACGACGCGGCTCAGCAACAACGTGTGATCGTCGAGGTCGCCACCCAACTCGTCGACCATCTCGACAACGCGCCCAGGCGCCACCCGCAACCGCCCGTCAATGGCCGCGCGAGCGGATCCGACCCGCACCAGGCCTGCGTCGCCGCGGCCCCCAAAGAGC
Source organism: Acidothermaceae bacterium (assembly GCA_036501485.1). Lineage (GTDB taxonomy): Bacteria > Actinomycetota > Actinomycetes > Acidothermales > Acidothermaceae > PALSA-607. The sequence goes on from DASYAG010000015.1 coordinate 46,714, forward strand.
AGGCCAAGACCGCTGACCACCATCGTCTTGCCGGCGCCGGTCTCACCGGTGACCACCGTCAGGCCGGGCGAGAGTTCGAGCACGGCGTCGTCGATGACGCCGAGTCCGCTGATCCGCAGCTCTTCGAGCACGATCGGATGCTAGTCGGGCGGCCGGACGGCGCCGCGCCATCCGCGCACAGGGAGGCCGAACTTGGCAACTAGTCGGTCGGTAAACGGACGCTGATGCAGCCGGGCTAGCTTGAGCCGACGCTCGCTGCCACGGGTCTGCACCCTGGCTCCGGGCGCAAGCTTTGTTCCGCGCCGACCGTCACACCAGACGACACCGACGGGCTCGATCCCAAGGACCTCCACCGCGAGTGTCGACTTCGGGGTGACCACAACGGGACGTGAGAACAAGGCATGCGCATTAAGCGGGACGACGAGAAGTGCCTCCACCTCAGGCCACAGGACGGGGCCGCCAGCCGAGAACGCGTACGCCGTCGAACCTGTCGCCGTTGCCATGACCACGCCGTCGCAACCGAACTGCGACAACGGCCGGCCATCGACTTCGATAACGACGTCCATCATGCGTTCGCGGTCGGACTTCTCGACCGAGGCCTCGTTCAATGCCCAGTTCTGCCACACGACCTGGCCGTCGACCGTCACCTCGACATCGAGCGTCAGTCGCTCTTCGACCACATAGTCGTGATCGGCAATCCGCTGGACCGTTCCGGCAAGGTCCGCGGGCTCGGCCTCAGCAAGAAACCCGATGTGGCCGAGATTGATGCCAAGCAGCGGAACCTCTGCTTCGCGAGCCACCTCCGCAGCACGCAGCAGTGTGCCGTCACCGCCCAGGACGATCACCGCTTCCGCACCGCGCGCCCCGTCAGGTGCGTTCGCCACGACCGCAGCACCGGCAAGCGCGAGATCGGCGGCCTCGCTCTCTAGAACGCGAACGTCGATGGAGGCGTCGCCGAGAAATCGTGCGACATCACGAGCCGCGATCACTGCTTCGGCGCGCCCGGTGTGACAGACGAGCAGAACGCTTCGGCTCACGAGGGTCCCTCCGCGATGGCGCGACTGAGATCGCTCTCGACGAGCGGTGGTGCCCCAGCCTGCAGCCACAGGAAATACTCCACATTGCCGGCTGGCCCAGGCAGTGGGCTTGCGACGACTCCACGGACGCCAAGACCGAGCACATGCGCGGCCTGGGCGACGGTGGCGACTGCATCGGCGCGCACTTGCGGATCACGGACGACGCCGCCAGAACCGACCTTCTCGCGGCCAGCCTCGAACTGCGGCTTCACCATCAACACGAGGTCGGCGTCCGGTGCGGCGACCTGGATAAGGGCCGGCAAGACAACCGTGAGTGAGATGAAGGACAGGTCCGCGACGATCAGCTCGACCGGCGCACCGACCGAGCCCGCCACCAGGTCACGCACATTCGTACGGTCGACAACCTCGACCCGCTCGTCGGTGCGTAACGACCATGCCAGCTGCCCGTAGCCGACGTCGACTGCGACGACGGCCTGCGCGCCGGCGCGGAGCAAGACGTCGGTGAACCCTCCGGTCGAGGCGCCGGCATCGAGGCAACGGCGACCTGCAACCTGCAGCCCGTGCGGTTCGAACGCCGCTAGTGCGCCCGCCAGCTTCGAGCCGCCACGTGAGACGTAGCCCGGCTGATCGTCGTCCGACGTAACAAGCAGCGGATCGTCGGGTCCGATGGCCGTCGCAGCTTTTGTGGCCACCTGTCCGCCGACCGTCACGCGGCCCGCGACCACAAGCTCAGCCGCCTGCCCGCGCGAGCGAGCCAGGCCCCGCCGCACCAGCTCGGCGTCCAACCGCGCCCGTCTGACCACTGTGAACCGAGCCCCGCTGCAGCTCAGGAACCGTCGAGGTCAGCAAGCGCATCCTGAAGCTGGCGGTGCAGGCCCTCATAGACCGCGACGTGCTCGCTGGTCGGCAGCTCATCAAGGGGTGCCAGTTCCGTGAGAGCCGCGTCGACACTCGACACGCCCGTAGCGTCGGGCAGTGCCCCCGCTTCTGGCAGGTCGATCGCGCTCTCAAGTTCGGCGTCGACATCGGGGCGACCGTCGGCCTCCACCTCGTCGCTCGGGGCAGTCTCGAGGTTGCCGCCGGCGTCAACGTCATCAGCAGCGAAGTCAGAGATGCTTTCCTCGTCGACGTAATCGTCGAACCTGTCGTCAGTCACGCGACCACGTTACCGGTCGCCGCGTTGTCGCTGAGGTAGCCTCGGCGCGGCTCCACCAGCCAACCAGGCAGAGAGGACGCGCGTGGCCAGCCCCGAAGAATGCAAGGTGGCGATTGCCCACCTGGCTGCCCGCCTAGCTGGCCCTGGCGACCACCGTGCCGAGGGTCTTGATCGCTCGGTCAGTGCTGAGGTGACCGACCTCAGCATCGTTTTTCGTGGCCACCTGCACGACGGGGTCCTCGATGACATCACGGCAGACGAAGGCCCGCCCGCACAGATCCGACTGATCCTCAGCAGCGATGACCTGGTCTTGCTCGCGGGCGGCGAGCTGTCCCTCGGCTCGGCGTGGCTGTCGGGTCGGGTGAAGCTGCAAGCCTCGCTGACCGACATGTTGCGACTGCGGACGATGATCTGAGCCGCAGCATCCGAGCCTGCCAAAAGCCGAGCCTGCCAAAAGCCGAGCCTGCTAAAAGCCGAGCCGCTGAAGCGAAACCGACGCATCTAGCTCGGTAGCCCCCGCGTCGCGCGCGCCCCACCCCGCCGTCAAGACCGCGCGCAAACCATCGATCGGCGTGCCGTCACCCTCGATGCTGATCGCTGCACGGCCGTCGGTCTGGCCAGCCGACGCCGTCCAGCCCCCACAACGCACATCGGAGCCGTCGGCCTCGACATCAGCCTGGGTGTCGACCAGACCTGTCAGATCGAGCGCAAGGTACGTCGGGCGGTGCTCGGCGGGTGCGTCGACCAAGTCGGCGGCTGCAGTCACGCCCGTCAGCACCAACAGGCTGTCGGTCTCTGCGACGTTCGCGCCCTCGATGTCAGTATCGAGTCGGTCGCCCACCACAAGCGGATTCTTTGCTCCAGTACGACGGACACCTTCTGCATGCATCGGAAGTTGGGGTTTGCCTGCCACGATCGGCTGCCGGCCGGTTGCCACTGCGACCAACGCAACGAGCGAGCCGTTGCCCGGCAGCAACCCACGTGCGCTCGGCAGTGTGCTGTCAGTGTTGGTTGCCACCCACAGCGCTCCCGCGCGGACGGCCAGCGCCGCTTCGGCAAGATCGGCGTACCGCAGGTCCGGCGAATACCCCTGCACAACGGCGTCCGGCCGGTCATCGGACGACGTCACGACCCGCAGTCCGACGCCTTCGACGGCACTGCGCAGCGCCGCACTTCCCGTCACGAGCACCGACGCGCCTGCGCCGAGGCGTTCGGAGAGCACGGTGGCGGCTGCCTGCGATGACGTGACGACCTCCTCCGGCTCCGCCGGCACACCCAAAGCCACCAGATGCGCAGCGACCGCAGCCGGATCGCGCGATGCATTGTTGGTTACGAAAGCCAGCCGCATACCGGCCGCGCGCGCCTTCGCCAAAGCGGGAGCGGCACTGGGAATCGGGTCAGGGCCGACGTAGACGACACCGTCAAGGTCGAGCAGGGCCACGTCGTAGATGGTCGCGAGCGGGGTGCTGATTCCCAACAGGCGGCGGCCCGCGGCATGGGTCACTTGGCTCCTTCGAGTCGGGCGCGGGCCATCCGCAGTTCTCGACCGTAGTGGGCCAGATCTGGTCGCATCGCAGCAGCTAGCGCGAGATGCTCAACCGCGGTTCGCAATTCCCCGATCCTGGCTGCGCTCAGGCCGAGGGCGAACTGACCGTAGTCATCGGTCGGATCGGCCTCGATGATGCGGGTGAACGTCGCCTTTGCCTTCGCATACTGGTGCGCGTCGAACTGGGCACGGCCGAGTGCTTCAAGAACGCTGCGCGATTCCGGCTCGGCGGCTGCGGCCCGCGCCAACAGCTGCTCGGCGGCCGCCGCACTGCCCGCTTCAAGCAGCGCAAGCCCGCGCGTGTACCAGTCGTAAGGTCCCTCATCCTGCGCTGGTTCTTCCACTGCGGCCTCCTCACTCCACGACCACTAACATGAGGCCGCCGGACGGCCCGCGCCGTCCCGCGTCGCCTCCCACCGCCGTTCACAACCGCACTCAGTTCGTTGCTGCACTCAACAGCTACCCGCACTCAACAGGGAGCACCGTGACGGCGTCACCGACCGGGACATTGCAGCTGCTCCCCTTTCGCGCAGTCCGCTACAACCCGAGCGTCTCAGATCTCGCCGCGGTGATCGCACCGCCCTACGACGTCATCGACGACGCCCAGCAGTCCGCGCTTGAGGCCGCCGATCCGCACAACGTGGTGCGGCTGATCCTGCCGCGTGACCCGGGTGTCCCAGGAGTCGATCGTTACGCCGCGGCCGCGCAGACCTTCGAACAGTGGTTGGACGACGAAACGCTGCTGGTCGATGACACGCCCGCCCTTTACGTGTACCAGCAAACCCGTGGGGGTGTCGTCCTGCAACGCGGGCTGCTCGGGGGTGTGGTGATGCAGCCCCTGGACGGTGGCGTCATCTTGCCGCACGAGAATGTGCGGACCGGCCCGGTCGAGGACCGGTTGGCTCTGATGCGGGCTATGCGCGCAAACCCCGAGCCGATCTTTCTGCTCTACGACGGCGGCGGGGCGGCAACGGCGAGCAGCGCGTCGGCGGTGACCCGCAATCCGCTTGCTACCGCGGTGACGTCGGATGGGATCACCCACGAACTCTGGTCGATCACCGACCCGCTTGAGTTGGAGGCGATCGCGGCCGACCTTGCCGGTCGCTCCGCGATGATCGCGGATGGGCACCACCGGTACACGACCTACGGCTACCTACGCGACGAGCTCCACGCCGCCGGCGATGGAGCAGGCCCATGGGACGCCGGGCTCACGCTGCTCGTCGATGCCAGCGTTGCTACTCCCGACATCCGGGCGATTCACCGAGTCGTGCCGAACGTGTCCCTGGAACAAGCACTTACGGCTACCGCCGACGCTTTCCGGGTGGAACGTCTTGATGCGAGCGTCGAGAACGTCGCCGACGCGCTCGCGCTCCTCGCCGAACATGACGGACCCGCATTTCTTGTTGCCGACGGTCGTTCGTTCGCGCTGCTCCTTGATCCCGATGCAGTCCGCCTAGCGGCGGCAAAACCAGCAGATCGGACGCCGGCCTGGTGGGCGTTGGACGCAAGTGTGGCGAGTATCTTCGTCTTGGAGTCGCTGCTGGCTGTGTCTGATGCGGCTGGGCAGGTCGAGGCCGAGCACGACCCGATGGCTGCCTTGCGGCTCGCCGAACGGGACGACGGGATTGCTCTGTTCCTCAAGCCCGCTCCGCTCGCTGGAATCGTTGCGGTCGCCGAAGCCGGCGATGCCATGCCGCGCAAGTCGACGTTGTTCCTGCCCAAGCCTCGATCCGGCATGGCGATGCGCGCATTCCGCTTCGAGGAGTGATCTCGCTGGTGCAGATCATGGTGCTGCGGTGATCTTCTTGATCTCGAAGACCTCGACCTCGCACCGACTTGCGGCGCCTTGAGCGCCGCGCCAGAACCGGCGCCGCAGTTCGCCGCGGACCTCGACCACCTCACCGCCGCCCCATAGAGCTGCGGTCCGTCGGACGCCTGGCTTGAATGCCACGCAGTCGATCGTGTCGACCGTCGGTAGTTGTCGACCGCTGGCCGAGAGGCCGCGATTGTCACGGCCAACGACGAGCCGCCAACTGACCAGCTCGTCGCCACTTGGCAAGGCCCGGACGGTGGGCTCCCCCGACACCCGACCGCCGAGAACTACTTCGTTGTGCCCTTCGACCACCGCGGCCGGGCTTGCACCACCAGAGCTCCGGCCGGTGCGATCGGATTTGGTCGGTGCAGACGTCGCTGACTTTGTCGCCGCCATCGGGTTCCTCCCTCGGAGCACAGCCGGCGCGGCTGGCAGCCGCCATCGATCCAGCTGGTAGCAGCATCGCGGCCGGAGGCGCCGTTGATGCGGCGTCGTCGCCACACTGTGGATGACCCAGGCTCGGGGTGGCTCTGTGCACAACTCGCCATGCCGTGACCGGCGGCCTCAGCGGGCGTCGAGCTCGTCGATCCGCTCTTGCGCGTCGGTGTCACCCTCGGCGTCCGCAAGTGCCGCAGCGACGAACCACTGCCGCGCCTCATCGCGGCGACGCGCGGCAAGCAATGCCTCGGCGTAGGCGTAGAAAAGGCGAGCCGACCACGGGTCGCGACGCTTCGGATCAAGGTCCGCACCCTGCAGGCTCACGACCGCCGCCTCCGGCTGTCCGAGGTCGCGACGAGCCCCCGAGGCCACGATGCGCATCTCGACGGTTCCTGCACGATCAAGGCCGCGCGCCTCAGGACTCGCCGCAAGGGCCAACGCGCGCTCGGGTCGTCCAAGCCCGCGCTCACAGTCCGCCATGACCGGCAGGTGGTCAACCGAGCCATTGATCCGGCGACTAGCCCGCAACTCGGCCAGAGCCTCGGCCCAGTCGCCGTTCGCGTACGCACAGAGTCCGACGGCCTCACGCACGACCGCGATTCGCGGGAGCCGCCTTCGAGCGGCCTCGGCGTGGGCGTAGGCCGCTTTCGGATCATCGTCGATCAACCGACCAGCCATCACCAGGTGGCGCGCGACCAGGTCGGCGGTCTCCTTGGACACAGTCCGCAACTCTGCTCGCGCCTCTCGCGGCAACTCTGCGGGCATGACGTCGTCGGGGATTTGCGGATCGATCGTTGCGGGGCGTCGGACGCCGCGCTCAATGCGTGCAGGCGGGCCCGACTGCTCGGAAGGCCGAGCTCGGTACGGGGTGCGCGCAGTGTCTGGTCGAGCACCGCGGTAGGTCGGCGCCTGCCGGTCGCGGGCTGCTGGCGGGCGTGCCGAACTGGGCCGCGAGTCGACGCCGGCCTTGCCGCGGGCGGACGAACGCTCCTGGTAAGCGGTGCGCTCCAGGCCTCGAGAAGGCGTGCGAGCTGGCGGGCCTGCTGGCCGCTCCCGCTCGGAAACCGGGGGTGCGTCCGAGCGCGCCGGCGCGGCTCGATCGGGTGTGCGGCCATACGGGGCACCGCGCGGCGGCGAATTCTCACCACGAGCCGCCGGACGACCACCCGTACCTACGCGCGGGGTGTTCGCGCGGGTCGGCGACTGTCGGTCGCTGGCGCGGGGGGCAGCGGTCGGACCAGCATTCTCCCGTCGCGGACCGGTGGTCCGCTCCCGCGACTGTTCGAAGTCGCCCGTTCGCGGACCGGCCGAACGAGGGCTAGCCGCCCGGGGGCCGTCCGTGCGGGGACCGTCCGTGCGGGGACCGGCCGTACGGCGACCTGCTGCACGGGGGCCATCCGTGCGAGGACTTGCAGCACGAGATCCAGTTGGCGTGCCGCGGGGAGCTGCTGTCCGCTCGAACGACTTGGCGGCCGCGGGTCTGGCCGGCCAGCTCTTGCCCGCGGCCGCCTTGCCAGTCGGGGGCCGAGCGATCCGCGGCGACGCGTTAGCCGGCTTACTGCTGCGCGAAGTGTCAGAGGTCGTGCCCGCACGGGCGCTCCCGGCTGCGGACTTGGCTGGCCAGGATTTGGGCGTCGCAGGCTTGCCTGTCCGTGAGCCGATCGCTGGTTTCGCGGCTGCTCGAGCGGGACGCCGATCAGGCGACTCTGGCATGGAAATGCGCACCTTCCGAGAAATACATTTAGAATTACAAATGCGAGCTAGAAATGCACGAGCTACAAATGCATTGAGGGCCACCCGCGAACGGGTGACCCTCAATGGAAAGATGTCCGGCGGCGTCCTACTCTCCCACGCGGTGGCCCGCGCAGTACCATCGGCGCAGAAAGGCTTAGCTTCCGGGTTCGGAATGGGACCGGGCGTTTCCCTCTCGCTATGACCGCCGTAACTCTATTGAGATATGAGTCAATTCCCGACCGTATCTCAGGAACCGCACAGTGGACGCGTAGCGTATTTGTGGTCAAGCCCTCGGCCTATTAGTACCGGTCGGCTACATGCGTTACCGCACTTCCACCTCCGGCCTATCAACCCTGTGATCTAGCAGGGGGCCTTACCAGGTTAACCCTGTGGGAGACCTCATCTTGAAGCGAGCTTCCCGCTTAGATGCTTTCAGCGGTTATCCCTGCCGAACGTAGCTAACCAGCAGTGCACTTGGCAGTACAACTGGCACACCAGAGGTTCGTCCGTCCCGGTCCTCTCGTACTAGGGACAGCTCTTCTCAAGTCTCCTGCGCGCGCGGCGGATAGGGACCGAACTGTCTCACGACGTTCTAAACCCAGCTCGCGTACCGCTTTAATGGGCGAACAGCCCAACCCTTGGGACCTACTCCAGCCCCAGGATGCGACGAGCCGACAT